>JBEEKM010000030.1:0-22570 GCA_041168645.1 Bacteroidota bacterium
ACCAATGAACTCATAGATGACCTAGTCTTGACAGAAGATGGCAGTTGGTTTATCTTGTTTGGTTCAAACGGTTACAAATCATATGGTGCTCCGAGCAGTCTGATTCAGAAACTCAATACCTGGAACAGCCAAGGAGAAGTAATCAATTCTGTAACTTTTAACGACGCCGGAGAATGGATTGCCATTACAGATACAAAATACTCTGCTTCTGATAATAGTATTTTAGAATACTTACGAGGTGGAGAGGCAGAATTTGGTGAGCTATGGGCCGCTCATATGACCAATGACGGCTTGGTAGTCTGTTATGCAAGAGGATTTCGTTTTTTAGGAAATGTACCTGCCAATCTCAAAGAAAAATTGGGCGCTACGGACATCAATGTATATCGGGTCAAATTCTTAAGTGATGGCACCTATTTTATTGCCGATGTCATGGGCTACTTTGAATATTTCATGTAGTACTCAGAAACCTAACCCAAGCCCATTCTCTTTACAAATCCCAACAACTCTGTTTTGATGAGTTGGTGCTGCAGCAGCGTTGGATGCTTGTCATTTCCTGCTCGGTAAACGCCTTGGTAGGCAAAGAAGTGGATATTCGTGTCTTTTTGTTGTCTGAGTTGTTTGACTACTTTTTGAATACTTTCATTGAGACGTTCTTTTTGAGCTGGGGTGGCCATGGGGCTATTGCAACAAATGAGCGTGGCATTTGGGTAATACCTTCGGAGTTTATTCAGAAAAGCAAGGTAATCTTTTTCATAGGCTGAGGCCTGAGTTTGGTTTTTTAAAGCATCATTTTGGCCTAGTGTGACAAAAACAACATTTGGCTTGCGGTACCGATGGAAGGCCCATGGTTTTTTGTAGGTATTGAAACCAATAAATCCGTAAACTTCGGGCATTTGGTAGCGCAAACCGCAACAACTCTTATTGAGGCCAATACCTGAAACTGAACTCAGTTGCCAATCGGCACCCAAAGTACGGCACAACAAGGGGCCATAACTCATGTAGGCATTGTGATACGCATACCAATCCCCCTCTCCAAACGGCACTTTTGAATTGTCGGCACCGTTGCCGCAAGTAATCGAATCTCCGATAAATTCAAAGAGTAATTTTGGCCTTTTTGTGGGCAGCAAACGCTCACAGCGCAGGCCGATCAGGCCAATATAGCCAAGTGTTGCTTCGGTAGCCTTGCAAACACGCACCAGATGTTTCGCTGCCTTTGAATGAATGTGCAGCATTATTTTGTTTTGCTTACTGCTGAGGGTTAGCCGCACAGGCTTTTGGTCATCAACCTGATAAACAATGGTGTTGTGCAAATTACCAAAACGAATTTCATCCTCAAGCACCACCTCGCAAGTGCTTCCAGAAAAAGCAAATTCAAAGTAAGCCCCTGGCGCATAGGTGCGCGGCACTAGCTTTGGGCCTGTATCAAAACGTCCGACTTTTCTAATTTGAAAATCTTTACCCTCAAAATATTGTAATGAAGTAGCCTCGCTTTGCTTCAAAAAAATGAAAACAAGAATGGCTAACAAACTCAAAAAACCAAGATAAGCTGTAGCGATATTGGCTCTTCTGATTGACGGCATTAAGCTTTCTTTTTATCGCGGAGTTTCATGAAAGGCACCTCTATCAGCTGATACAACACAAAAGAAATACCAATGGTGAGTAGCCAGAAAAGCCCGTAATCGAGGTACCAGGTATCTGAAGGGATGAATTTCTTTGAGCTGTAGTTGCCATGAATGGTTTGCTTGATGATAGTGATGATCACGACATTTAGGTTGATCAGATACATGGAGTAAGAAATAAGGCTAAAGAAGGTGACCCAAATGGTCCATTTGCCAAAACCTTTTTTCAAGTTTGCCATAAATGGTAGCATGAAGAAAACTGCCAATGATTTCAGACTCGGACACCAGATATTATTGAAAGGGCCGTAGGTTTTTCCCATATGAAACTTGGTGTAAAATAGCAGAAAGACGCCCAATAAAAGCAAAACGAAATTATATTTTTTCGACCACCACTTTGGGTAATAAAAAGCAATGTAGGCCGCCAATACCCCGTACATAATAGAGTCTAGCCTCGGGATAACTTGGTATTCGATTTCTTTATTTAGAAAATCCTGAAACTGCTTGATTTGCAATGGATTGGGATGACTAGGAAATCCATATTGGTAGTAAAGGTGATAACGATACCAAGTAACTAAACCAATAATGAGTAAGCAGACAGCCAGAATGGTGTTTTTGGTACCGGTTTTGAAAATAATGAGCGCTCCAAAAATAAGCAGCGGCACCGATAAGTAGAACCACTCTTCAATACTCAAACTCCAGGCCTCGGCAAAGAAACCCGGGCGGTGATGCCCAAAAATATTCTGAATAAAAAAGAAAAAACGATACCACTCTGAAGGAAACTTTTCAGGCAAAACTAAGCCCGTATAAATCAATAGATAGAGCAACACGAACAGATAAACCGGCAGGGTGCGCATCCAACGTCTTTTCCAAAAATCGATGAGGCCTGCCCAACTGGCAGCACCTTTGTTCAGTAATTTGAGTAGAATGCCTCCGATCAAAAAACCACTGAGCACGAAAAAAATAGCGACACCATCATAAAGGAATGGGTTCACGACTTTTTTGACACTTTGCGGCGCCAAAATGAGGCTGTGCCCCAAAAGAACCATGAAAATAGCGATGAAACGCAAGATGTCGAGGCCAAAGACGCGGTTTTCCGCGATTTCCATGTTGAAAAGACGACGTAGCAAAATAGATTGAAAGATTTGAGTGGTTAAGAAATCAAATTTAAAAATAGTTTTCCAATATCGTGGTTTGCTACTAGTATTCTTGACTTTGCGTAATTTAGCACTCAGTTTGATGCGCAACTTTTTTCTTTCCTTTAGTTTCTTATTTCTGAGTTTATCAGCTCAGGCCAAACTCACGTTGCCTGCTATTTTATCAGATAATATGGTGCTACAGCAAAATAGCGTGGTGAAATTATGGGGAACGAGTAGCCTTAAAAAAAGTATTACTGTGAAGGTTTCCTGGAGCAGCACTTGGTTTCAGACCTTGACCAAAGCAGATGGCTCATGGGAGATCCAGCTCTTTACCCCTGCTGGTTCTTTCCAAGAACACTGGATCAAAATTTCAGACGCCACCGATCAAAAAAATCTTCAAAACATACTCATCGGTGAAGTTTGGTTGTGTTCAGGGCAGTCCAACATGGCCATGACTTACCGCGGTTATAAAGATCAACCCATTGCCGATGCCGAACAAAGCATTAAAGAGGCCAACAACGCGAAAGGTATACGTACCTTTAATGTAGAAAAGGAGGCGAGTTTTACACCCAAAAACAGCACCGGAGGAGTTTGGCTCAATGCATCGAGCTCCACATTGCCAGACTTTAGTGTAGTCGGCTATACGTATGCTCAAGAGCTTCAGAAAGTACTCCAAGTTCCAATAGGCATTATCAATAGCAGCTACGGCGGATCTACCATAGAAGGTTGGCTCAATGCCGCTACGCTCGAAAAACACACAGACAAGCCCATTGATAAAAACATCCCTGATTCTTTGTCTTTCTTACGGCAAACCGTCTTTTTCTATAACATGATTAGGCCACTGCGCCATTTTAAAATCAAAGGTGTTTTGTGGTACCAAGGTGAGGGCAATACGAGTAGGCCCAATGGCTATGCCCAAAAACTCTTAGACCTAATTTTCTTGTGGCGTTTTACTTTTTCTGACTACAACCTACCCTTTTATCTGGTTGAAATTGCGCCTTATTTGTACGAGCACCCCACGTCTGCAGCCAAAATCCGTGAAGCCCAAAGTGAAGTTACACTGAGCGTTCCGAATTGTGGTATTGTGAGCACAGCTGACCTTGTTCCTTTGCAAGATGCCTCCAATATTCATCCGCCTCAGAAAAAACCCATCGGTACGCGTTTGGCCAATTTGGCCCTATCTCAAACGTACATGTTGCCTTCGGAAAATGTCAACTCACCTCGTTTCACGCACTATGAAATTCAAGGAAATACTTGTGTTTTGTATTTTGACAATGCCACCACGGGTTTAACAGGGAAAACGCTTGATACCAATGTTTTTACGGGCTTTGAAATTGCCGATTCTACTCAGCGTTTTACGCCAATTACAGCTACTATAGGCCCAAGCCCAAATAGTCTGATCCTTACGCTTCCTACACAAAATTTTGGTCAACTCAAAGCCATTCGTTATTGCTTTAAAAACTACGAGGCCGGGACCATTTTCAACATGACTGGCCTCCCGCTCTTCCCCTTTCGGACCGATGATTGGCAGTGAGTGTAACCTATTCTGATAACTAGAGTAGAATACGCTTGCAACTGAGTTTTACCGCAACATGGAAGTCATTCAAGAAGAAGAAAAAAAGAAGAAAAAATATAGATTCTTACGCCTCACTTATTTTACGGTTCTTCACCTCCTCTCTATTTTCGCTGTTTTCTTGATGCTAACTGCCCTTGCCGTCAAGTTCAAATGGACCAACGAAAAGGGGAATGTCGATATCAACAACCGCTACTTTAGCTCTATGGCCAAGCAATATGGCTCTGACCTCAAGTCTAAAAAAGCAAATCTTGCGCGTGAAGAAAGCATCTTGTTGCAAAAGATCGGGCTTTTAGCCAAGTACAGTCCACTCGATGCCGCAAAAATTAACAACGCTTATTTTGCTACAAAAGAAATCAGCATTGCCCAGCGCATGTTTGATGCTGCTGCACTCTTGCTCAAAGACAACAAACTTTTTCAGAAAGAACTCAGAAAAATCAAGGCCAAGAGCAACAAAAAGTCGTTGTTTGAATTCTCAAATTATACCGTTTGGAAAACTTTCTGTGATGCAGTGCGCAAAGACAAAGCAGCCATAGATTCAGCGTCTAGAATTACAGGTGTGGAGTCTAGGCTGATTGTGATGTGTTTAGTAGGAGAGCAAGTGCGCATGTTTAATGCCAACCGAGAGCGTTTCAAGCAATACGTGTATCCGTTTAGCAGTGTGATTTTACCAAAAAACCGCGGTTATGGCGTGACGAGTATTTTGGAACACACCGCCTTGCAAATTGAAAAAAACTTGATCAACCCAAAAAGTGAGTTTTATCCGGGTGATTACTTTTACAAAACACTCAATACCACCGATGCCGCTCCAGGCTTGGTAATCGACAGCATCAAGGCGCATCAGCACAAAACCATCCAACGACTCATTATGGGTGGCGATCATTTTTACTCGTATTTGTACACTGCGTTTTTAATCAGGCAGTACCAAGCACATTGGCAACGCGCTGGTGAAGATTTATCTTATAGACCAGAAATTATTGGGACCCTCTTCAATTTGGGTTTTCACAAAAGCAAGCCTAAAAAGAACCCAGAAGTGGGCGGCTCTAATTTCACAGTCGGGAACAAAGAATACACTTTTGGCGGGCTTTGCTACGAATTTTACTACAGCGGAGAAATGCTCAAAGATTTTCCGATTACCAAGCAAGCATTTATTCCTGTCACTGAACTTGAAAAGCGCAATCAAGCGCACTTACAAAAAGTGCAAAAGGCCATGGCTGTGCACGATTCTATTCAGGGCTTGAACAGCGCCGTGCAGTAATAATTGGCAAATTCAGCCCAATAACCAAAAAAGAGGCCTACCTTTGCCGGCCTAACTCAGTACATGAAACGCATCAACGCCTACAAGAAATTATTCCAGATTGAAAACCAAATTGAGCTTGCAGCACTGAAGCAAACCTACAGAGCCCTAGTGAAGCAATGGCACCCTGATAAATTTCAGGATGGTGACCCCCTCAAGGAGGAAGCTGCAGAGATGGGTCGTCAGGTAGTAGATGGATATCATTTCTTAGTGAGTATTGCTCCTGAAACAAAAGCTGCACAACTAGAAGAGTATCAGCAAATGATCAATGAATGTGGCATCGCCGATTTCAGACACAAAGGTTTGTTGCTAGAAATCACGTTTACGAATGGCGCGTGCTATGAATACTTTGGCGTCAATGCCAATGTCTATAAAAAGCTCATCAATTCAGACAAGCAAGTGCGCTTTGCCAAGCGTTTCATTTATGAAAGCTTTTTATACCGCCAATCTAAAAAAGCTGCGGTAGAAGCTTAAAGGATTTCCTTTTCAAAAATTTCAAAGAGAATAAAATGTCGAAAAAGTAGTTTGACTTACAAATTACTTGCTGATGAAATTTGAAACCATTAAGAAAAGCACGCCTTACTTACGTAAGAATTTATTATTTTCGTACGTAAATCATTTGGCCATGCATACCAAACTCACCCTTAACATTGAAAAAGCCGTAATTGAACAAGCTAAGCTCTACGCAAAGCAGCAAAACCTTAGTTTGTCAAAATTGATTGAGGCCTATCTGAAATCATTGACACTTCAAGGACAAAGCACGCATGAGATTAGCCCGCTTGTTGAGGAGCTCACAGGCATCATTGCAAAAAGCTACAATGAAAAGGAAGCCTACCAAGCGTATCAAAACCAAAAACACGCCTAATGCAAAAGGTTTTTGTCGATACGAACATCATCATAGATCTATTGGCGAAGCGCGATCCTTTTTATCAAGAAGCACAAACGCTCTTTACCCTGGCAGATCAGGGCCAAATTGAAATTCAAATTTCTTCATTGAGTTTTGCCAATGCGAGCTATGCACTAGCCAAACATTATCCGGTTTCAGATGCGAAAAAATACCTACAAAAGTTTAAAGTTTTAGTCAGTATTTTAGCGCTAGATGACAAAGCCATAGAATTGGCATTAGCATCAGAATTTCATGATATTGAAGATGGATTTCAGTACTTCACTGCTCTGGCACACGGGGCAGAGGTGCTCTTGACGCGCAACAAAAAGGACTTTAAAAAATCGCAATTACCGGTTTTGACTGCCGCTGAATTCCTAAAGCGTTAATCACACCTCCTCTGAATCGTCCTCAAACGTTTCAATTGGGCCTTCGAGTAACTTGGCGCTTTCTGAACTTGGGAGCTCTTCTACTTTTTTGAGTTTCGACATCAATTGATTGGTGCGCGTAGTTACGAGTTTTTCGAGTTCGCCGTCGGCTTCTGAGATTTTTTTGCGGGCTTTTTCCAAGACGGTTCCGAACTTCGTGAATTCGGTTTTAACAGCACCTAAAATTTGCCAAACTTCGCTTGAGCGCTTCTGAATGGCTAAGGTCTTGAAGCCCATTTGCAAACTATTGAGCATGGCAGCAAGCGTGGTTGGGCCAGTTACAATGATTTTGTACTCGCGCTGCAATATAGCCACGAGCTCGGGCTGACGCACCACCTCTGCAAACAAACCTTCGATCGGCAAGAACATGATACCGAAATCAGTGGTTTGTGGTGGGTCAATGTATTTATCGCGAATGTCTTTGGCGAATTTCTTGATGCTATTGGAAAGCGCTTTGTTAGCAGCTTCAATGCCAACGATGTCGCCTTGGTCATAGGCTGTTTGTAAACGCACGTAATCTTCTTGTGGGAACTTGGCATCGATTGGCAAATAAACTTCTTGACCGAGGTCATCTTTGCCAGGCAATTTGATGGCAAACTCGACGTGATCATTGGATCCTTTTTTGGTCTTGACATTGGCCTCGTATTGCTCTGGCGCCATGATCTGCTCGAGGATGTTGCCAAGTTGAATTTCTCCGAGCACACCACGCGTTTTGACATTGCTGAGTACTTTTTTGAGGTCTCCGACGCCGCTGGCTAAGTTTTGCATTTCACCGAGGCCTTTCTGAACGGCTTCAAGACGTTCTGAAACCAACTTGAAGGACTGCCCCAAGCGCTCCTCGAGCGTTTTGTGCAACTTTTCGTCTACAGTTTCGCGCATCTTTTCGAGCTTTTCTTCGGTGGACTTCACGAGCTCAGATTGCTTGACAGCCATGGTGTCTGAGAAGTTTTTTAAAGAGTTGGTGAGCTCATCGCGGTTTTCTTTGGCGTTTTTATTGAGCCCTTCGCTGATCAAGAGTAGTTTCTCTTCTAATTTTTGAGTGAGGCGATCAAGGCCCTGAGTGAGTTCGTCGCGGTTCTGACGCAAAGACTCGGAAAGTTCTTGGCGATTTTCTTTAAACTGTGCGCTGAGCATTTCTTTAATGAGCTGCTCGTAGTTTTGGTTTTGTTGGGCCGAAATTTTAGAAAAAATCAGAAACAACAAAACGACAGAAAGTAGCGCAAGGGCAAGAAGAAGATAGGTCATGGCTAGAATTTTTACGAAGGTAAGCCACAAGTACGTAAGTTTTTTACGTCGGATAAAAAAAAGCAGCACGGTTGCCCGTGCTGCTCTTCATTCAAGTTATGATTCTCCTTCAAAAATCATAAATGACAGCCAGTTCGTTGTCTACTTCATTGACCCCTGGCGCGTTCCAGGCCAAGCGAGTTGCTTCGTCCTTCTCAAACAGAGATTCTACAGCGCCGCGCAAGACAACTTTATTCCCTTTCACTTTTACTTGGATATTTTGGTCATCAACCATCCAGCTCCGCGAAAGGGCTTTTTCAATCGCTTCTTTTTCTACCTGATCTGTAGATCCTGATTTGACTGAAATATTATTGGTTACCCCTTTAACCCCTATTAAATTTGCCGTGCAGTTTTTTGCCGATTCGCGCTGAAAATTCCATTCAACCGCACCATCTAAAGAAACCCATCCGTCTTCGACCTTCACCTGAATTTTATCTTCTGGCACCGACCAATCCCACTTCATGCCGCGCAAGATTTCACTGGCCAATTCTTCATCTGTTTTTTCGAGGTCATTAGCGAATTTGACATGGATGTCTTCCACGACTGCACGAACTCCGGCTACACTTTTTGCAGCTTTTTCTGCTTCCATCTTTTTAGTGAAGCTATTTACGTTACCTGTCAGTGATACTACGCCTTCTTTGGCTATCACACCTATTTCTGCTGCTTTTAACAGCGGTTGCCATTTGATGGCATCTTGCACATTTTTTTGCAATTCTTCATTTGTGATCATAATGTCAGTTTTTAAGGGTAACTGCGTTGTTACTTCTACAAAATTCAGCCATTTAGATGGCCGGATGCTTACATTTTTCTTGGCTTGTTTTGTAACTTTTTGAGAACAAAAAAAGCCGCCCTGTTTCCAGAGCGGCCCTCACCTACATCAAAAAGTCCGAGCTATTTGATGACGGTAAATAAACGTGTTTCTTGCTGTAGATCATAGCTAAGTTCAATCATATAAGTGCCTGCTGGCAGGAAGCTTACATCGATTTTTCCTAACTTTTCTTGACTGGTTTCTAACAAAAATACCTGACCAAGTGCATTGTAAATGCGTAATGTATGTGGTTTTGCGAGTCCGAAATCACTAAAGAGTAAATCAGTAGCTGGGTTTGGATAAATTGACCACTCTGGCGCTGCTTGAGTTTCTACTCCTACCATATTATTGATTTGGAAAGTAGTGGCCAAAGAACAACCGTTGTCGTCTGTAATGGTTACGATATACAAGCCAACACCAAGATCAGTTAAATCTTCATCAGTGGCTGCATTAGACCATATATAACTATACGGTGGCGTACCGCCGGTTGTGGTCAAATCCAATGCACCATCAAGCGCTGAGGCAGAAGAAGCATGCGTAATATTGGCATTCACGACCAAAGGCGCAGCAGGTTGTGCAATGATGAAATCCATTTGTCCGGTACAGCCATTCAAGTCACTGACTTCGACACCAACAGGCCCTGCACTCAGGTTACTGATAGCACTTCCAATGCTTTGATCGCTCCAAGAAATCGTATAAGGGCTCACGCCTCCAGTTAGGTTTAAATTAACTGCGCCATTGTTGCCGCCAAAACACGACACATTGGTAACGAGGTAGTCCAATTGAATCAAAGAAGGTTCATTGACAAAGCGATAAACAGTCACCATACATAGGTTTGAATCTTTGACATGAACCTCATAAACTTGGTCACCTGCGAGGTTATCATAGTTCGTTAGGCCAGTAAATGGCAAGGCATTTACACTGTACAAATAAGGCGCAACGCCACCACTTGCCGTGATCGTAATTTCGCCGTCATTGGCACCGTAGCAGGTGACATTTAAGGTCGCTGTGTGCACTTGAATTGGACTCGGTTCTGTAATGATAAAGTTGTGTACCGCAATACAATTTGCAGCATCTTTGATCAGTACGGTGTAGGAACCTGCACCTAAATTCAAGAAGTTGGAACCTGCCTGATAATTAAGTCCATTATTCAAACTATAGGCAAAAAAACCAGCGCCACCAGAAGCCAAAACTTGTGCTGATCCAGTTGAAGCACCATGACACAAGACATCAGTAACATTTGTCATGACCAAAAAGGCGTTGGGCTGTAATACAGTTTTTGCCATCGTATCAATACAACCATTGGCATCTTTCACATGAATAATGTAGGAACCAGCACCCAAATTGTTAAATACATTCGTTGGCTGAAAGTTGATACCATTTTTGCTGTATTGCAAGCTACCTGTGCCACCTGTTACATTGAGAACAGTGATTGCACCATCCGTACCACCATTACAAGAAACGTTCTGTGCACTCAAGCTACCAATTTGCGGACCACCCGCAGAGGTAATCACGCCTGAAACCGTATTCTGACACATATTGGCATCGCGTAAGACCACAAAATGCGTTCCGGCTGCCAAATTGCTAAATAATCCTGTGGCACTAAAATTAATGCCATTTAAACTATACATATAACCATTGCCAGCACCGCCAGATGCTACAACCATTATTGAACCATTACTAGACATACAAGTGGCATTGGTCGTATTGACCGTTGCACTCAAGGCACTTGGCTGACCAACCAACACAGTCGTGGTCAGTAGACAATTATTGGCATCTTTCACACTTAAGCTAAAAGTATCGGCGATGAGGTTGCTAAAGATATTTGAACTTTGAAAAATGATGCCGTCTAAACTATAACTATAAGAAGGTGTTCCACCGCTAATTGTAGCCGTAATGCTGCCGCTAGCTTGACCGTTACAAGTTGCGGCTAAAACACCCATTGAAGCAGCCAAAGCAGGTGCCTGACTCACCGTAACAATGGCTGTTTTCACACAACTAGTGACGTCTTTAACATAAACATTGTAAGTTCCCGCATACAGACCTGTGAACTGGTTCAAAGACTGATAATTGACGCCGTTTAAACTATACGTGTGCGTTCCGGTTCCACCATAAGATGCAACACTAATGCTACCATTATTAGCGCCAAAACAGCTTACGGCTGTTGGGCTAGCTACCACACTCATGGCAGTACCTTGCGTCACATTTGCAACCGCAAAACTTGTACAGCCCGCGTTGTCCTTCACAACACAAGTGTAAGCACCGGCACTTAGGCCTGTAAAAAGCCCGTTGTTTTGAAAAGTTTGACCATTGTTAGTGCTATACTGAACAAGGCCTGTTCCGCCTGTTGAACTCAAACTTATAGAGCCATCATTGCCATTGAAACAACTGACATTGTTCACATTTGGCGGGTTTAAACTTGGCGCTGTACTAGAATTGATGGAAACATTTGCTGTTGTAACACAAGTGTTGGCATCCTTAACGCTTAGTACATAGAGCCCTGCTGAAAGCGCGCTAAAAGTACCCGAGTTTTGGTAAGTTCCGTTATTGATTTTGTATTGCAAAGTACCCATTCCTCCGGTTGCTGCCGCGGTAAAAGCACCATTTGGTTGCCCGCAAGCACTGTTTGTAGCAAGGATGCTATTGATGCTAATTCCGGCAGGTTGAATAATGTTAAAGGAAACAGTCGATGTACAATTTTTTTGATCTTTCACTTGGAGCTGATAACTACCTGGAGCCAAATTGGTAAAAGCAGCCGTTGCTTGCCATGGGCCGTTATTGAGGCTAAACTGATACGGCGCCAAGCCGCCTTGTGGTAAGGCAACAACAGAACCATTGGCCAAACCGTTACAGGTAACATTCGTGAGCGCGCTTGCGCTTACACCAAGCCCAACAGAAACTTGCTTGGTAAAGGTTTTGGTACACGTTTGGTTCCAGCCTTCAATTTTAGTAGTTAAGGTAATGGTATATGAACCAGCCGTTGCATAAGCATGGCCTGGAGCCAATGCATGTGAAACAGGGCTTCCGTCCCCAAAATCCCAAGAATAAATATGATTGATTCCTGAATAAGTGCTTTCACTAATTTGATTGAACATGCTATCTGTTGCCAGCTGAGACGTGTTTGTGATCGTCATCAGTTCATTGGTCTGTAAACAAGCCGTATTGATATCAAAACTCGGCAAATTGAGCAAAGACATCGTTGGAATGATGTAAAAGTCACCATTACTAGCGAAGCTGGTCATGGCACTGGCCCAATTATTCCCGGTAGAAGTACCCGATAAAGAAGCGAGATCTTGTCCAAGACCTTCTCCGTTACCTGTATATTTCAAATTGAAGGTACTCCCAAAAGGTGGTGCATTTAATACTTCTACAGTGAGTGCAAAATCAGTGCTGACACTAACGCCACCCGGAAAATTCAATTGAATATACCCATTGTTGTTGTCTGGATAAGACCACCAAACATGCTGCAAGCTAGAGATAAGTGTTGTTGGTTTTCCATTGGCATCAACATTGTAAACACTCACTTTGAGTGGGACTCCAGAGAAGGTCATGGTCTGATGCGTTCCGTAAACCCGGACACTCATGATCTTGCCAGTTCCGTTGAAATCATAGGTTTGGGCAGCCTTCTCTTCAAAACCAATTTTTAGCTGATATGAACTGGTACTGCCTACATTCTTACTGGCGACAAAGCCATTGGGGTCATCTGCACAAGGTACTTGTGCCCGCACTATGCCAAGGCACAGCATAAACCCTGCGGAGAGTAAAGTAATTTTTCTTTTCATGACTGAAATAATTAAGGTGAATAAAGCACAAAACTCCTGCTCTTTAGCGCTTGTTTCCTTACATATTTCCTTGCATGAGTTGTGAATTTCTCTTTAATGCTTAACTTTAAACATGAAAAAATTGCTGCTTATTCTCTGTATTTTTTCCTTGCCTTCTGCCCTAGCCCAACCCTTCGCAAGAAGTTGGGATGCTTGGTTTGGTCAGTTGCAAGGTGGCGCTAATTATGGTATGCAAGACCTTGGGCCACTTTACACTTTAGGGGTGTATAAATCGAAAAACAACCACGGCTACGGAATAGAATTAAGTAGCAGTAGCATCAATGAATGTCGGGTATTAAGCGGAAGTCTTACCCTCAGCCAAGACCTATTGCGCATACGCCGCAACAGACGCACACCATTTTATTTGTATGCCACTGCTGGTGTTGGCCTGAGCCACCTCCGCAATATCCAAATTCAAGACGATTTTCTGCTCAACGGAGACGACATGCTCCACGCTAGCATCAGCCTCTGCCCAACATATTTTTTCTCCAGAGATTTTGCCCTTCAATGGAAAACGCAATATACCCGCTATGGCCTTGTTGACTACCAATTAAATGCGGCTTATAGCACGAGTTTAGGTATCCTTTTTTTGATTCCGGAATTCAAACCTTTCTAAAGTCTGCTTGTTCAGCAATAAACACTTTTTATGTCTTTAATCCGAATTGACCGCCCTGAAATCGAAAAAATGGGACGCATCGAGCGTCTCAACCTCGTCAATAGTTGCACGGGCTACAAATCTGCCAACCTCATCGCTACTATTTCGAATGAGGGTAAAACCAATGTAGCCGTTTTTTCAAGCATCACACATCTTGGCAGTGACCCTGCACTCATAGGCTTTATCTTGAGGCCCACTACCGTGCCGCGTCACACCTACAAAAACATCAAAGAATACGGTTATTTTTCGGTCAATCATATTACGACTGCGCAAATAGCAGATGCGCACCACAGCTCTGCCAATTACCCCGAAGAGATCAGTGAGTTCGACATGACCAACCTTGAGCCTGTTTACCATGGTGGTTGCCCAGTACCTTTTGTCAAAGGCAGCCCTGTCAAGTTGCTCTGCAAATATGTCAATGAATACCTCATCGAAGAAAATGGCTGTATCCATGTTATTGCCTCAATAGAAGCTATTTTTTATGAGGAAGAACTGCTTTCTGAAGACAACTGGTTACAATTAGATAAAGGAAACGTAGTTGCCATAAACGGCCTTGACGGCTACGCGCTTCCAAAACTTTTGGAACGATTTTCGTATGCAAGACCCAAAAAATAAATTAAAATGAAACAGCTTTTCTATCTTTTCAGTCTCCTTCTCATCCTCTCCTCATGTGTGGCCGTTCAGGAAGTCGCAGATGTGGTGCCCATTACGCAAAATCATCAACGCATTGCGGTGCTGCCCATTAACGCCACAGTTGAGCGCAAAATTTGGATGAACAACGAAAAGTATCTAGAGCTTTGCCGAAAAAAATCAGAAGAAATCCAAATGCGCGTTTACCGCCAGCTAGAACAATACAGCCGTTCTGGGCGCATGTTTGCCGAGGTAATGCCTCCCGACGAAGTCAATTCCATGTTGTTTGGCATTGGTTTTCCTGAAAAATCAATTAGCAATACCGAGCTATGTAGCCTTTTACATGTCGATGCACTCGTGTGGGGAAACATCGATATACGTGAACCTGTTAGTGAAGCTACAGCCATGGCCCTTTCCAATAACGGTTGGTTCATGCCCATCACGAACTTCGTTGAAATTAACTTGCGCTTATATGACAACCAAACAGATGCGCAAATCTGGAGTGCCAACACCAGCATCTCTGGGCAACTCGGCTCACTCAAACGCAAAATGCAAATGGATGTCTGCCGCCGTGCTACTCGCAATATCCCCTACAACATCAAGAAGAAACGCTACAAAAAAGCTTATCAGCAATTGAATGGGGTTAATTAACGCTTTTCTTTTCTTCAAAATAATTTTCAAAGTAGGCATCGGTAAAAATGGGGTACTTTAAACGTGCTTTTCGACTTAAAAAGTCCTTATAGTACTCTTTTTCAGGCTCCTTGAGTCCAAGTGCTATTTTCCAACGGAAATAAGAAACATACAATTCAATAAATTCTCGATAGCCATGCCTGATGTGTCCATATGGAATCTCATTCAAAACAGCATTTGCTTTTTGATAACGTTTTGTTTTCAGCAAGAATTTGACTTGTGAAACGCGATGAATTGCCACTTGAGAAAAATGATACCAAAAATTAATCTGATTGATATTACTCATGTGGTCTATGAGTATTTGCTCGTGGGCTTCTGAAGTGAGTACTAGGGCTTGAACAGCAGGCTCATAAAGCAATTCAGTTGTGAAATGCGGTTCTGCCTTTAAGCGTGCTTCCATCACCATTTTCAATTTTAATTTAGCCTCTTTTGTTTTAGCGGCTAACATTTTTAGCCCAAATAAGCGTCCAAACAGAATTGGATGCTGTGCTTGAGATAGCTCAGGTAGTTTCTTTAGGTCATGAACCTCAATCTCCTCCTGATTGAGCAGTTGTCTCCAAATGAATAAACAATTGACAAAAACACGGGTTTCTTCATCGAGCTGAGGAAGGTTATGAAGAAAGTTGAGCCAATTTCCATAGTTACCATTCAAGTGCATGTAGTCAACAAATATTTTCACGACAATATCTCGGAAATTTGGCTCGAGCAATAACACCTCCTCAAGCTCCTGATGATGAAAATCTCGAAAATGTAAGCCAATTAAAACACCCATCTGTGCCACTTGATCGTACGGCAGGGCATGAAATTGAAAAACAGGATCTCGAAAAATGAGCAATAAAGTGGAAAGGTCTCCACGATTCAAAAGCTCCCGAACCACAATCGTAAATGTCACACTAAACTGGTCTTCTTGGCGCTTTCTCATGTACAAGAACTCTCTAATTTTATGAGGATCCTGTTCCGAAAGCACGACATAAAGATGTTCCCATAGCGGCCAGGTATCCACCTCACTAAATCGCTGGCTAAAATCTTTAAATGATAAAAAGCCACAATACTTGGCTAAATAATTCAAGGTACTTTCCCTTGGCTTTCGAAATTCTGCTAATCCATATAATCGTCTGATAGTGTTATAGGAGAGTACCGCACCCGTTTTCTCATAAATATCCTGCACAAGAGCCTCACAATCACCTCTATCTTCAATTTTTCGGTTGAAGGTTTTTTCCAACTCGGATTTCAATTCGTCAATCATATTGTAAATGTATCATTTATGTATCTTTTTTAAGATACAATTTGAAGAGTTTTGAAAAACAATGAAAGAAAGCCTATCAAAGTATCATATAGCGAATGAGCAAACATTGAAAGTTGTCTTATTTAATGACTATCTCCTCATCAAACAAATGCAAGCACCGCTACACAATAAAATCAAGCTGCTTTCAACGCTATTTTCTATCAATCCTAATTCATGGCGAGTGATTGGCATTACCCCTGCAGCGCTGGCCGTTTTTAAACTTCATGATTTTAAAAAAGTTTCCGGAATGGGCATCAATCGATCGCACATTGTTCAGCGGCATACATTTTACAAGCAACTATTAGAAGATAACATCAGAAATCATGAGACATTTTGGGAGCAATATTATCAAAATGACTGCACCATTTTAGCCACATCATCAGAGAATATGGCGAAGGGGATTGCACTTAATGAAATCGCATTTGCAGTGCCGGCCGATGAAAGGAAACTTTTCAGGACCGCGGGTTTTGCCTGGAAGCACAAGGAGGAAGAAGAAAATTTCTTAAAAGAACTATGTGCATTAAAAATTACATAATGTATCATTAGTGTATCATATAAGAATAGTCAAGAACGTAATTTAACAATCAAAACAAATAAACTATGGAAATTCAAAAATGTCATGAATGGTATGTCTCCGAACGAGGTACCTTTTTATCAATCGATCATTTTTCATCAATGATTATGATGCTACCTGCAACAATGGTTGCTTGTAGTGATGGAGATTTTGATGAATTAGAAAAGCAAAACTTAGCCAATTCGTGTAAAGAAATTGACGCGAATGAACATGTGGGTTTTGAGGTTTACGCAGAGCTTTGCCACCTTGTTGGTGCTGGCGCTGCAGACCAACGCAGCAAGGTACTTGATTGTATTAAAACTGAATTAAGTAAAGACGCTAGTAATGGGGAACTTATTGTTGAAATGATGACCGAAATGGCTGATTCTAGCGATGGAATAAGTAGTACTGAAGCCGCAAAAATCAGTGAAATCAGAAATATGTTAAGCATTTAATCAGAACTATAATATCATGAGAACAAATCTAAACCAAGTCACGCCGCCATTTATTGCACATGGTACAAGAGAGCAAAATATAGAAGAAGGATTCAACTATAGTATTTATGATCCTGAAACACAAAAAACAATCTTCCCTTATGGAATGGGATCACAAAAAAGAGCTACAAAAAGTGCAAAGAACGCTGGTAACATTTTATTCCCGAAATGGAAAAATGTAACCGATGACGCACAAGAAAAATAGTGATAACCCCATTAATTTAAAGAGGCTTCACGCCTCTTTTTTTGTTTTATGCTACTGATTATTACCAACCAAGAGGATATTCATCCAAATCCTGTCATTGACCACCTCATTGAATTGAATGTTCCTTTTTTCCGACTGAATACGGAGCATCTTTTTTCTCACTACGATGTTTACTACCAAATTAGCAATGAGAAAAACGAATTTCGAATTCAAACCAAGGACGGTCTTCATGCGATTACAAATCATGAAATCAGCGCTATTTGGGAAAGAAGACCATGTAAACCCATGACCACCTATGATCCAATTGATAATGAGCAATTAGCTACTCTTTTGAAAGAAGAAGGAGATGGATTTCTGAAATACTTAAGAATTGCCCTGCACGAACTTCCTTGGATTGGACATACTGTGGATGAATATAAAGCTGGTAGTAAATTATTGCAAAAAATTGTTGCGACAAAAGTGGGGTTCAATATACCTCAAACTGTTTTTTCAAATCAGTTAAAGGATATCCATGAATTTGAATCCGAGAAAATTGCTGTGAAACCCATTCGGGCTTTTGGTTATGAAATTTCTGAGGAAGAGAACTTAATTTTTTATACGAGTTTAACCAATAAAGAAAAGCTCTTCGAATTAGGAGAAATGAACTTTAGAAACAATATTAATTTCCTAGAATCTTATACTGAGAAGAAATTTGAAGTACGCACAACCATTATTGCTCAGGATGACTTTTCAGCAGTTATTGAGAGCCAGAAATTTGATGCTGATAAAGGTAAAATTGATTGGAGGCAGGGTTATGATCATGGGATGACCTTCAAACCATTTAAAATTCCCGAAAATATTAAAGCTAAGTGTCTTGAGTTTCTTCAATATTTCAATCTTGAATTTGGATGTTTTGACTTCATCGTCGATCAGCAAGAAACCTATCATTTTTTAGAATGCAATACAAATGGGCAATGGATGTGGATTGAAGATGAAACGCAACTGCCTATTTCAAAATCAATCGCACTGTTTTTCAAGGACCATCATGAAAAAAAATCACAGAAAATTTCTTAATGAGCTGCAATTAAGTTTCGGCCTATTTGATGCCGCAACATTCACAGGGTCTTTTAAGGAATTTGAAGACATCTTTTCACCAGCTGCACTCCTTTTGCATTTTCAGCCCGATGGCATCATCAGCTTAGAGGACTTCGATCATTTATTGGCAATCAATTACAAGCAGCAACTTTGCGGTTATTATAAAGTTTCAATTTTTGACTTTTCAAATGAAATTGAGCTTCATGCGGGTTTCTGCTCAAACAGCCCTTTTTTAAATCGATCTTATTTTCAACTAACAAAACAATTCGTAACTGCAATTGCGGAACAATTTCCAGCTTATGATATTTCAGTTTGGGTAGACCCTCAAAATACTAAGATCAAGCCCTTGCTTCAATTTGTCGGATTTAAACAATCTGAGCTCAAAATACAGGATTTGGCTTATGAAAACTACCGTTTAAAGCAAATTATTGATGAATAATGAAAAATATGAACTACGCAACCACCAAATCACTGATCAAAAATCAACTCATTGATGATCAAGGTAAAATCAAGATGATTGATGCCTTTATAATCTCCCTAATTCTGCTTTCAAGTGCTGCAATATTGATAGAAGTTAGTCTAGAAAATAATCACGCATCTTCAATTTTTAATTTTATCGAGGTATTTACAACAATCGTATTTAGTATTGAATATCTACTCAGAGTCTGGCTGGCAAATGATGACCAACATGGCGTTAGCGGTCTAAAAAAACGCTTTTCTTATATTTTCAGTTTTTATGGGCTCATTGACCTTTTTTCAATTCTTCCTTTTTATTCAGGACTTTTTACAGGAAAACAAACTTTAAGTTTTTTAAAAATAATTCGAATCATTCGCTTGTTAAGACTTGCACGCTATTTGAAATCATTTGATTTTATTTTGAATGCAACAAAGAATAAAAAATCAGAACTATTTATTTCGATGCAAATAGTACTACTTTTCACGTTTGTGTTATCCGTGCTGCTCTTTTTTGTAGAACATAAAGTCCAGCCGGAAAATTTTAGCTCCATTATAGATGCATTAATATGGTCTTTCTCAAAGTATATTGGTGACATTGCCGGATATGGGGATTTTACACCCTTGACGCTTTCTGGTAAAATGTTGGCAACGGCAGTAGGAATACTTTCAATTGCTATTTTTGCAGTACCTGCAGGGATCATTGCATCGGGTTTTGTTGAAGAAATTGAAGCTGAAAAAAAACTCAAGGAAGTTTCCTACTCGCAAAATTTGATTGAGCAAAGCTTCCAACCCAGTTTAAAGCCAATTTTAGGTATTGCTATTCCTCCTCGAAAACGAAGTATTCCTCAAATTCAAGCAAGACTTACCTTAACTGAGCCCGAAATATTTGAAGCCGTAAGAAATTCAGAGCACCTGAGAATCATATGGGATAAATCAGATCCTTCGAGTCAAAATTTCGATCAAATTGTTGTAGAAAGTAAGCGTAAAAACACAAGCTACGGGTGCGCGGATTTAGAAAATTCCTCGCCAATAAGAATTATCAATCCTTTAGGAAAAGGAGAGCGTGCAATTTCTCATTTTTGTCAAACTTTATCGCAGCTTGGTGGCTACCAATTGGTGAGCAATGAAGTTTATTCTGGTGGTGATTTTGAACCCGAAACCAAACATCGTATCGACCTCAATGAAGCCTATGCAAATAAGGAGCTGTTTAATCTGTTGCCAAATGAAGTCCAGCAATTTTGTTTTGATTCTTCTTCAAATCTTGACAAGAACAATTGGATAATTATAATTAGATCTTCGGCTTCTCATCGAGATTTAGATTTTCATATTACTTTCGGAGGTGAACAAGGGGATACAAATACGACTGATGTGAAAAATCCAACCATCAATCAGGTTTCAGTTCTTGACAACTTCATCCAAGAAATGAAAGATCAAATGAATACCTTAGGATTCAAGGTTGGCACTCATGAGGATTTTAAAAGTACCAATCCTCAGCTTTTACATAATTACATCCATCAACACAGCCCGGCAAACGTCATCACTATTTTCATTTCCATCAATCTTTTGTGTGGCCCAGACAGAATTTATTATCAAGTCCTCAAAAATTTGAATCAAAGTATCGATAAGATTTTGGGCTCATGAGAATAAAAAATCTTTTTATTTTTCTTTGGTGTATTAATGGTTACGGTCAAATATTAAATATCGACCGTGAAATCGTTGTAGATTCATTGCCTCGTTCAATTATTGGTGTCATAGATCTTTCTTTCTCTGTAGATAAACAACGAAGGGATATCATTGAACTCACCCAACAAACTGAAATTGATTTTTTGAACAAAGAAAATACGAATATTCTTATAGTATTGGCACATACTGATCTTGTTTTTAATGGTGTAAATGTTCTTGAAAACAATGGTTATTTTCAATTAAGGTTTAGGGATAATGATATTAAGAAAATTGCAGCCGATTACTACGTGCAATATCAATGGAACGGCATATTGGGTTTGCAAAATCGGGCAGTAGCCGGTTGTAATGCCCGATTTAAGTTCTGGGATGATCGAACAGATGATCTTTATGCAGGCTTGGGTGTTTTTTATGAATTTGAACGATGGAATCCATTTCTTGAAAACTATGCGTTCGGCGGAACAGATCTTCAAGAAGTCAATCGATCTTTAATTCGACTGAATATGACCTTGAAAACTGCCATTAATTTGAACAATGGTCTTGATTTTTCAGCAATAACTTATATACAAGCACCTCTTAATGCTGGTGTTGAAAATATCTTGAATCCTAGATGGTTTTTAGATGCGCAATTGAATTTTCATTTGAACAGGCACTTAGATTTCCAAATCAAGTACAATCAAAATCTAGACTTCTTGAGACCTTTACCAATTGACTCCTATTTCTACAGTTCCACGCTTGGTTGTAGAGTTAAGTTCTAAGCACCCAACGCCTGCTCAAAAACCGCCACTTCCCTGGCCCCATGAATCGCTACCTTGCGGTCAAAGATGAAATAAGGGACGCCGCGGAGGCCGAGGTCTTGGGCTTCTTGAAGTTCTTGGGTAAAGGATCGGCTGTGTTTTCCGCCCAAAATGGCAAGGTCGAGATGGTCTGATTTCAGCCCAACTTCTTGCGCTAAAGTTTTCAAAACTTCGATGTCATCGATATTTTGACCTTCTGTAAAGTAGGCCTTGAGCAAGCGCAATTTCATTGGCATTTGCAAACCTTGTTCGTGGGCTTCGTGCAAAAGCAAATGCGCTTTAATGGTGTTCGCCACAACAATTTTATCCATCTGAAATTCGAGACCAAATTGATTTCCTTGAAGAGCAATTTGCTGATTCATTTCGGTAATGCGATCCAGAGGTATTTGCCTGTGCTTTTGTAAATAGTTGGTGATGGACTCAGAAAGATCCGTCTTTAAACCTGGGTTCAATAAAAAAGTATGCAACTCAATTTGAACCTCCGATTCTAAACCAAGGTTTTGGATGGCCTGATTTAATTTGGCGAGGCCCAAATAACAAAACGGGCAAGCAATATCGGACCAAACTTCTATGCGCATAAATGAAAATTTAAGAATGAAACTAAACCTTGAAATAATTTTGAAAGTAGCTTTCTGAGAGCAGTGGTAAATTTACTTTATTACGCTTGGTTTCAAATTGTTGCTCGAGGAATTGTGTGTCTTCGTTATGATATTTGGCAATTTCAATTCGGAAAAAGGTAATCATTAAGTCCATGATTGTTTTGTAACCAAACCTAATTTGTTCAATGGGGTTATTGGAAATCATTGTACTTGCAGCGTTGTAATCGTAGGCCCGTATGGCGCGCGATGCTAAAAACAACTGTTGTATGGAGATCAAGGAGATTTGATACCATTGTTCTGCCACAGCTTGCTTGATGAGCGTTTTGTAGGTAAATTCAGTCAGGTAATGGTTCTGGGTTAAGAGACTTTGAATAGCCGGAACGTACAGCAATTCAATTTGATATTGAGGTTCATGTTGCAAGCGTTGCTCCATTAACAGCGTATATTTCCGGGCTTGGTTGCTGCTTTTGGAAAAAATCATCTTCAAACTGAAAATCCGACCATATAAAATCGGGTGTTGATGCTCAGATAATTCAGGAATATTCTTCATGATGGCATTGGTCAATGGTTTTTTATTGAGTATCCAACGAAAACAATTCAATG
>JBEEKM010000031.1:0-22228 GCA_041168645.1 Bacteroidota bacterium
TTTCGTAATTATTTGTTAAAATTCAAAAAGTAATTTTTTGGACCTAAAATGCTCCCTATATTTGTTTTGTGAAAGCCATTTTTGCAGTTCTTTTGGTTGTTTTACAACTTGCGTTGCAGGTTGGTATTCCTATTCACAAGCATTTTTGTGAAATGGACGGCACTTTTACGTCGTTGGTCTTAAAAATTGATCACGAATGTGAAGAAGAACCTGAGCAAGAAGCTTTACCACCTTGCTGCCAAAAAGCTGAGCAGTCACGAGCAGCAGAAGAAAATTCTTGCCGTGCAGAACTTTCCCAAGACGACTGCTGTTCAGATGAGCTTTCTATTGTGAAAGCCAACTTCGACCAAACCTCTTCCTCTTTTGATTGGCAAACTACTGCCCTTGAATTTGTAGTAGATGAACCGCTTGAAGTTTTTAGTTCAAAGACCCAAAATTCGAATTTAACGCGCTTTTACCAAGTTAGCTTTTACAGACCTCCGCCGCTCTATGAACAGGGTCGGGATATTCAGGTACGCCAACAAGTGTGGCTGATTTGATGTGCATTTCTAAGTCATTAGAAGTTCAATCATCAAATTAAATCTCATGAAGAATTTATTGTTGCTTGGCTGCTTGCTATTCGCAGGTTGCCTTCAAGCACAAATTAAAGGAGTGGTCCAAGGTCTTGATTCTACGCAAACCAAACCACTCAAAAATGTAAAAATTACGCTCCTCAGGGCAAAGCAAACGGTCTATTCAAACGAAGACGGGAGTTTTGAAATTTACCTTGGTAAACAAACTCCAGATACATTATTGTTTGAAATAAAAGGATACCGTTCTGATAAATTGGTGGTCACACGTGCGGATCGTTTTGCCGCACTGCATGTGGTGTTGGTGTCGGGTCAGATGGTTCAGGAAATTGTGGTGCAGCAACAAAAAGACGCCCATGGTATCTCTAAAATGAAAACCTTGCACGTTGAGGAGCTCACGAGTGCCGAGTTCAGAAAAGCGGCGTGCTGTAATTTATCCGAGTCTTTTGAAACCAATGCAACGGTAGATGTCAGTATGGCCGATGCCATTTCTGGCGCTAAAAAGATTCAATTATTGGGCCTCGATGCCGTTTACACGCAGCTGCAAATGGAAAACATTCCGTTTTTGCGCGGTTTGGAAAGTAGTT
Source organism: Bacteroidota bacterium (assembly GCA_041168645.1). Taxonomy (GTDB): domain Bacteria; phylum Bacteroidota; class Bacteroidia; order Flavobacteriales_D; family Crocinitomicaceae; genus UBA952. The sequence goes on from JBEEKM010000031.1 coordinate 1,157, forward strand.
TTGGCCTCAATAGCATTCCTGGAACCTGGCTAGAATCGATACAAATCACTAAAGGCACAGGCTCGGTAGTCAATGGCTATGAATCGATGGCGGGCTTGGTAAATTTAGAGTTCAAAAAACCCGCCGAAATGCCCAAGATGGCACTCAATGTTTATCAGAATCGGTTCGGGCGCTCAGAGCTGAATTTGCACAGTGGCGCCAAGCTCAATGAACGTTGGCACATGGGTACTTTCTTGCATGGCGCCACCATTTATGGCCGCCCTGATCACAACCACGATGGTTTTCTAGACCTAACCAACGGACAAACTTTTTCTTTACTCCAACGCTTTGCTTATCAAGGGAAACGCATGGAAGCTCAGGTGGGTTTGCAAGCCTATTCCGACCGCAAAAATGGCGGCCAAGTGGCTTACGCGCAGGCTGTCCCGGGGGCCTATGGCATGTTGCTCGAGAGTCAGCACCTCTCCTTGTTTTCAAAGACCGGGTTTTTTGGAAAAAAACCTGCGCAAAGCCTCGGGCTTATCGCCAACATTAAATACCAAGATCTTTCGGGTTTTTACGGCTTACGTGCTTTTCAAGGCAACGAAAAACGCTTTTATTTCAATGCCATCTATGACGACATCATTGGCAACGCTGATCACAAAATCAAAGCGGGCGCGAGCATGTTGGCACTTCAGATTTCACAGTATGCAGCGCAGCCAGAGGGTTTTCTGACACTTGGTGGTGCTCGCGCTGAATGGGTGCCGGGCGTATTTGCCGAGTATACCTACTCGGGCAACCGCCTCACAGCGGTTGTAGGTGCGCGTTACGATCAGCACAACCTTGCAGGTTCCCAGTTCTCGCCAAGGGCGCACCTCAAATACGCCCTCACCCCCCAACTTGACCTCCGGGCAACGGCAGGCAGGGCTTGGCGTTTACCCAACTTTGTGGCCGACAACATCAATTTATTGGCTTCGTCTAACTCTTGGATTACCAATCAGGCCCTGCTGCCAGAAATCTCCTGGAATACTGGGCTTTCATTGGTTCAGGGTTTTAGTTTCAAAAAACGCAAAGGAAGCTTGTCTTTAGATGCCTACCACACGCGTTTTGCGCAACAATTGGTCGCTGACCGCGACACGCTCCTCGGTTATGTTGTCTTTAAAAACTTAGCAGCTGCTTCAGTTGCCACGGTACTTCAGGCAGAATTTGCCTATGAAGTAATTCGCGGGCTTGATCTACGCTTGGCCTATAAATTTCAAGATGTCAGGGCTTTGTATGCTGGCAAACTGCAAACACAAGTACTCTTGCCGCGCCAGCGCTTTTTTACCAATTTGGCTTACCAAACCCGCAATAAACGCTGGGAGTACGACCTCACTTATTCGCGTTACAGCGCAGTGCGTTTACCACACCATGGTGACGGAAAAGCTTGGGGCTTGCTCAATGCCCAAGTGACCCGCTCTTGGAAGTCTCTTGAACTTTACTTAGGTGGTGAAAATTTGCTAAATTTCCGTCAGGATCACCCAATCATGGATCCACAAAATCCTTTTGGTACACAGTTCGATGCCACGCAAGTTTGGGGCCCCATCATGGGTTGGAATGCCTACTTCGGTTTAAGATTCACAATGAAATAAATGGTTAATTATCCCATCAAAAAAATCAAAAAAATCAATCAAATCAATCAAATCAATCAAATCAATCAAATTAAAATTATCGATTCATTCATAAAAATCAACTCATTAATTATCAATTTCTAAAGAAAACATCATGAAAATTATTCTTTTATCTCTTTTCTTACTGACCACCCAACTCTTATTTGCTCAAAAACCACTTACAGTTCAAATTCAAACCTCTGCGCAATGCGGAGATTGCAAAGAACGCATTGAAAGCGCCTTGAATCAAACTAAAGGCGTGATTTATGCCGAATTAAATTTAGAAACCAAAGTGGTAGAGGTCAAGTTTAAAGAGTCGAAAACCAGCAAAGAAGCCCTCAAAGGTGTCATTGTGAGTATTGGCTATGATGCCGATGACCGTAAAGCAAATTTGGAGGCTCAAAAAGCACTCCCGCTTTGTTGTCAGCCAAACGGGCATTAAGTTTTGCCTTAGCTTTCTAGCTTGTACGAGAGGCCGATTCCGATCACAGATTTGAATTGAGTGCGGGGCCCGGTATTGCCCCAGGTGTCGGTGATTTTGATGTCGTCGTCGTAGATGAGGTTCCATTGGGCCGAAGCCGACACCAACGAATTGACCCTAAAAAGCAACAACAATTCGCCATTGACATCGATGTTTTCGGGATTGTTGAGGTAATTGCTAAACAACTCTAGCTTCGATTTCATTTCGATGTTTTTGGCCAAGGGGCGATTGTATTTTATTTTGAGGTACGCCCCATATTCTTGGCGGTAACGCAGGCCAGCAGGCACACCAAAGGAGCCTTTGGCGCTTAAAGAATCGTCTAGAACAAAAGTTGATTTCAAGGCAATGGATGAAAAGAAGATGTTAAAGTTGTCGTCTTTTCGGAAGTCTGCCCCCAGACCCATATTTAAAAATCCGGGTGCCATAAAGGTTGAAACTGGTACAGAATCGTTCGGATAATTATAACCGTTGATTGATTGCGTGCGAAAACTGCTTGCAAACGTCAGGAAGAATCCTTTTGAAAGTTGCATACCAAAAGTGCTTGAAACATCTAGGCGGTCATCGGTTTTTTGGGCACCAACACCGTTGTTATCAAAGTACTTGATGCCCCCGAGTGCAAAACTGAGGTCGTTGGTCCATTTAATATTATCTTGGGTAAAATAGGCGGAAGCTGCAGCAGAACCAATTAAGGAAATGTTGTTGCGCCCTCCGGCATTCCAATTGACAAATGAGGTTTGCGTTCCATTGAGCGAATACAAGGATTTGAATTTCCAGTAGGAGGTGCTGTCCTGGGCTTTTGCGCTAAACGCGACACTCAGAGCAAACAATAAGAAAAAAATGATGTTTCTTTGATGACCAAACATTTCGACAACAAAAATAATGCGTTTTCTAACTATCCTTTTTGTGTATCTACCAATTCTTTCAACAACCCACTTTGCACAAAGTGCGCTAGACTATGCGCTGAGTTCGTCTTGGGCAGCCTTACCGGGGCAAATCCCTAGTGGTTTGCAAGCCAAAATAAAAGATACCAGCTTCTATCAATTTGCCGATGTCTTTTATGTGTATCCTACACTCAACACCGCAAAAACAGATCGCCGTTGGAATGTACCTCTAGAAGATACCGACCAACAAAAAAAAGTACTAGAAACTGCGCTTCCTTTTCAGGCAAGTGCTTTCGCTGAAGCTGGTCGTTTTTTTGCGCCTTATTACCGTTCAGCACATCTTCGGTCTTATTATGTAAGTGACCCAAAAGGGAAGGAAGCTTTGGAATTTGCTTATGCAGACGTGCGTGCTGCTTTTCTCTATTACCTCGAGCATTACAATCAAGGAAGACCCATTATTTTGGCTGGGCATAGCCAAGGCAGTACACATTGTGGTTTGCTTTTACAAGAATTTTTTGACGGTAAGCCCTTGCAAAAACAACTCATTGCCGCCTACTTGCCAGGTATTGGTATTTTACCTTCAGAGCTGAAAAATATTCAGCTCATGACCAGTCCATCTCAGACAGGTGGTTACTTAGCTTGGAATACATTTAAAAAGCGCCTCGATAAAAAATCCTACGAAAAATGGTACAAGGGCAGGGCAGTCGTGAATCCGGTCACCTGGACGCTTGAGTCTAGTGCAGCAAAAGAGCAGCACAAAGGTTTTTTATATTTTGACGGGCAGGTCTACTCACAACTTTTTAGCACGCATTTAATTGATGGTGCCATATGGATTGATCGACCAAAAGGAAAGTTCTTTTGGTTGAGTTTAACGATGCGCAATTACCACATTGGCGACATCAATTTATTTTGGCAAGATATTCACGATAACACCCAATTTAGGGTTCGAACTTATTTAGAGAATCAGTAACTTTGTACACCAAAATCGACACACTTTATGATACCTTTTGAAAGACGCCATATCGGCCCAGGAGCTCAAGAACAACAAGACATGTTAAAAGCTGTTGGTGTAGACAACATTTCAACACTCATTGACCGCACCATTCCGGCACAAATTCGCCTGAATCGCGAGCTCAATATTGCCCCTGCGCTTTCAGAGCAAGAGTACCTCAATCACATCAATGAATTGGGTGCCAAAAATCAAGTTTTTAAATCCTTCATTGGTTTGGGTTACCATGAAACCATTGTTCCGTCGCCAATTTTAAGAAACGTTCTTGAAAATCCAGGATGGTATACGGCCTACACGCCTTACCAAGCTGAAATTGCACAAGGTAGACTCGAGGCCCTGCTCAATTTCCAAACAATGGTAATTGAACTCACAGGCATGGACATCGCTAATGCTTCACTTCTTGACGAAGCAACTGCTGCGGCAGAAGCCATGATCATGTTTTATAACTCGCGCAGTCGTGCAGATATCCAAGCGGGGCGCAACAAATTTTTTATTGACGCTGCGGCCCTTCCACAGAGCATCGATGTCATGACAGGCCGCGCCTTGAATTTAGGCATTGAGCTTGTTTATGGTGATGCTAGTACTTTTGAACCTGATGCCGCCTTCTTTGGTGTATTTGTTCAGTACCCTAACGCAAAAGGTGCTATCCAAGATTGGTCTTCAGCTATTGCTGCTTGGAAAGCTGCCGGAATTCAAGTTGCTGTTGGTGCCGACATCATGTCTTTGGTTTTATTGAAATCACCAGGTAGCATGGGCGCCGATGTCGTGTTGGGTTGTGCCCAGCGCTTTGGTGTGCCAATGGGCTACGGTGGCCCGCATGCCGCATTCTTTGCCACCAAAGAAGACTACAAACGCAACTTGCCAGGGCGCATCATCGGGGTTTCTAAAGACGCTGACGACAACCAAGCTTTGCGCATGGCACTCCAAACCCGCGAACAACACATCAAGCGCGATAAAGCCACTTCAAATATTTGTACAGCCCAAGCTTTACTTGCTGTTATGGCTTCTATGTATGCTGTTTATCATGGACCAGCTGGCGTTACAGCTATTGCTAGCCTTATCCATAACTTGGCTTGCCAAGCAGCTGCTGGTTTAAAAGCAGCAGGGGTAAACGTGGTTTCAGCATCCTTTTTTGATACCATTCACGTTTCGGGAATCAATGCAGCTGATATTCGCAAAAAAGCAGAAGCTGCTCAACTCAATTTTAGATACATCTCTGACTCCGAGCTCAGCATTTCTTTTGGCGAGCCGCACACCGAAGCTGACCTCAAAGCAGTTTTAGCGGTCTTCGGTGCAAGCCCTGTAGCGGCTTCAACTGCTATTCCAGCACCCCTTCAGCGTTCAGAGTCTGTTTTGTCTCATCCTATCTTCAATTCGCACCATTCTGAATCACGCATGATGCGCTACATGAAGAAACTTGAAAACAAAGACCTTTCTTTAGTACACTCCATGATTCCACTTGGGTCATGCACCATGAAACTCAATGCTGCCTCAGAAATGATGGCGGTTACCAACCCGCAATTTGCCAACATGCACCCATTTGCACCAGTTGAACAAGCTGCAGGTTACCACGAAATGTTTGCTCAATTGGCACAAGACCTCTGTGAATCTACTGGTTTTGCAGCGGTTTCTTTGCAGCCTAATTCAGGTGCACAAGGCGAATACGCTGGCCTTATGGTTATCAAAGCCTTCCACGAAGCAAACGGAGACTTCCAACGCAAAAAAATGATCATCCCGTCTTCGGCCCACGGAACCAACCCTGCATCAGCAGTAATGGCTGGTTTTGAGGTCATCGTAACGGGCTGTGATGAAAACGGAAACATCGATATCGAAGAACTTCGCGAGGTAGCGGTTGCCAACAAAGACATCCTTGCTGGCATCATGGTTACTTATCCATCTACGCACGGTGTTTATGAAGAAGGTATCCGCGAAATCACTAGCATCATCCATGAAAATGGTGGCCAGGTATACATGGACGGTGCCAACATGAATGCACAAGTTGGTCTCACCAACCCAGGTAATATTGGTGCCGATGTTTGTCACCTCAACTTACACAAAACTTTCGCCATTCCACACGGCGGTGGTGGCCCGGGTATGGGTCCAATTGGTGTGGCAGCTCACTTAGCACCTTTCTTGCCAAGTAACCCACTCATCACAACAGGAGGAGCAAAGCCAATTCATGCCATTTCAGCTGCGCCTTACGGTTCTGCGCTCATCTTGACCATTTCTTATGCCTACATCAAAATGCTAGGTGCTGAAGGCTTACGCCGTTCTACTGAGGTGGCCATTTTAAATGCCAACTACATTGCAGCGCGCTTGAAGGGTCATTATGATATCCTTTATACTGGTGCCAACGGAACAGTTGCTCACGAAATGATCCTCGATTGCCGCGACTTCAAGAAAACGGCAGACGTCGAAGTAGCCGATATGGCCAAGCGCCTCATCGACTTCTGTTTCCATGCGCCAACGGTTTCTTTCCCAGTGGCTGGTACCCTCATGATTGAGCCTACAGAGTCTGAAGACAAAGAAGAATTAGACCGTTTTTGTGATGCCATGATCAAAATTCGTGAAGAAATTCGCGAAATCGAAAATGGCCATGCAGACAAGCAAAACAACTTGCTTAAAAATGCACCGCATACTGCCGATTGCATCATCAACCGCAACTGGACTTACCCATATGCACCGCAAGAAGCAGCTTATCCATTGCCTTACTTACTTGACGCTAAATATTGGGCGCCAGTGCGTCGCGTAGACAACGCCTTCGGAGACCGCAATTTGGTTTGTAGCTGCCCAAGCGTTGAAAGTTATGCCCATATTCAGGACTAAATGAAACTTGATATCCTTGCTTTTGGTGCCCACCCCGATGACGTCGAACTCTCTGCGGCGGGCACCTTATTGCACTATATTGCGCAAGGAAAAAGTGTCGGCATCGTTGACCTCACAGAAGGTGAACTCGGCACCCGAGGTTCAGTAGAGTCTCGCTATGACGAAGCGGCTGAAGCTGCAAAAATCATTGGCATTAGCACGCGTACAAACTTGCGCTTGCCTGACGGCTTTTTTGAGCACAATCAAGTCAACCTGCTCAAAATCATAGAGCAAATACGTTTGCACCAACCAGAAATAGTATTAGCCAATGCGCTCTCAGACCGTCATCCGGATCACGGCCGCGGCGGAAAATTGGTGGCTGAAGCTTGTTTTTTAGCAGGCCTCAGAAAAATACATACTGCCCATAATGGCGTAGCGCAAGAGCCACACAGACCACGTCTGGTACTTCATTACATTCAAGATTTTCAGCTCGAGCCTTCTGTCGTGTTTGATGTCACGCCTTATTTAGAGCAAAAATTAAATTGCATCAAAGCCTATAAAACACAGTTTTTTGACCCTGCATCTCAAGAACCCAAAACACCCATCTCTGGTGAATTATTCTTTGATTTCTTGAAAGGTCGCATGCAAGAAATGGGAAGACCTTCAGGCCTTGATTTCGCCGAAGGCTTTGTCATCAACAGACGCTTTGCCGTTTCCGATTTATTTGAGTTGAAATGATCATTTGAAAGTTTGAGTCCTTCAAAGGACATTCAATCAAATTTTTCAACATCAAAACATTACGCCATCAATATCCCGTAACTTTTCCTTTGTCAACTGCCGGTATACCGTTGGTCATCCAGCTTGGCGCTGCCGTGTTCATGAGGTAGTGGTCAAAGAACTGACGCATTCTGATGGAGAGGTCATATTTGTTGGCCAGTTTGGTGAGGTTGTGGTCGTCACCATTATAATTGAGCATCCAGCATGGTTTGCCCAAACGACGCATCCCGTTATACAACTCGAGGCCTTGATACCACGGCACGGCACCATCTTGGTCATTGGCCATGATCAGGAGCGGCGTTTGCACCTTTGGCAAATGAAAGAGCGGTGAGTTTTCAATATACAATTCTGGTTTTTCCCAGATTGTTGCACCAATTCTACTTTGTGTAGATTCATACTGAAATTGTCTGTTGAGCCCGCTGCCCCATCTGATACCGCCGTACGCTGAGAACATATTGCCCACAGGTGCACCCGCCATAGCGGCAGCATAACGGTTTGTCATGGTAATGAGCATGGCAGTTTGGTAACCACCCCAACTTTGGCCCTGTAAACCCATTCTTTTTGAATCAATTGGATAGTTTTTAAGCAAATGATCAGTTGCACTCATGATGGCATTGTAGGCTCCTTTGGCGGGTTTTCCGGGTTCATATCTGATGTCCGGCACAAAGACTAAATAACCGCCACTCGCATATTCTGTGGGGTTGATGATGCTTGCAGATGGTTTAGGAGCTTGGTAATTGTGCAAGTTATCCGAATTCAGTTCGTAGTAATAGAATAGCAAAGGGTATTGTTTTGTAGGGTCGTAATTGGCGGGTTTGTAAAGCAAACCTTGCAATTGTTGCCCGTCTAACGCCTTCCAACTCACAAGCTCTACTGTGGCCCAATTGTATTTTTGTTGTTGTGGATTTGCTACAGATATGCGCTGCCCTTGGTTCCAATTGGCGTCCTTGACAAAAATTAAATCGGGGTAGGTGGCTACATCCATCTTGCGCAGTATATAAATGTTGCTTTTTTCTGCTTTACCGAGGCTCGCAATTCTTTGAGCACCTTCAAATTGTAAGCTCAGACCACCGTCTTTTTTGTAAGTGTAAAGCAATTCATTTTTGTTAGATTTTCTCAGGCCAATAAAGTAGCCTTCTTCAAGTGTCACCCACAATGAGTCATAGTTAAAGCGTTCAAAACGCAGTTCGATTTTTTCCTTAGTGGCCATTTCGTTTGAAAGCGACACAAGCTTTTTGCTTGCAACCTCATAGGCCCAGCAATCAAATTCAGACTGAAAATATACCGTTTCAGCATTTTTACCATAGCCAATAAAACCAATAGGCCCGGCTTCCATAGGTTGTCCATTGAGGTCTTCTTCCCAACGGATTTCTTTTCGGTTGCAATTCATACACACGCTACTTTGCTTTTCGATGTCAAGCAAGATCCATTTTTGCCCAGCAGAAGTATAATATGAAAAATAGCGGCCATCTGCCGAAAGTTCACCCGTGTAAGCAAGCCCCTTTCCGATTAGGGTGCTTTTTCCCGTTTCTATTTCAATGCGATAAAAATCGGCTTTATTGGGTGCCTTCCATTGCGCCTCAATTAAATACGGATTCGGGTTAGTCGCTAATAAATAAGCTCCTGATTTTTTCGGATCAAGTTGAATATCAAGGCTATCTGCACCGAGCTTTTGCAGGCGTTGGGTAGATAAATTGTAGGTGTAGAGTGTGCTTTTTTTGAGATCCTGTCCTTTGCGCAAAAGTTGTTGGGCCTGTAGTCTGGTATCTTGGTAATGCCAGATGTCCAAGTTCACTTTTTCACTTTCGGTGAGTGTATCTTTTTGTTCGAACTGACGTGCGGCTACACCAAAAAACAAATCGTTGCCATCATGACTAAATTTTGGAGCTCTTCCTGCCGCTACCTGCTGAAAGTCACCTTTTGGTGTTTTTTCAAAGTCTAAAGAATCGCCAAAAATATTTGTTTCTTGGCTGCTGAGTTTGTAGAGCGCTAACTTGTAATTCTTGATTTTAGTGGTGTCTGTGCTAAATAAGAAGGCAAGTTGCTGTGAATTCGAACTCCAGGTTAAATCTTGCACCATAGGTTGCGTTTCAAAAGCCTTCATCAAACTTAGGTTAGCAGTTTGATAAATCTTGACTTCCATGGAGTCAAGCTTTGCTTTTCTTTGCTGAATGACGGCAATTTTTGTTCCGTCAGGGCTGAGTGCAAACTGGGTAATACTGTCTAAAAATGCTGTTTGTATTTTTCCTTGCTGATAGATTTCCAAACGAAAACCATCGGTTTTAAAAGGGTTTGCTATGGGTGCAGTTGGTTCTTTTTTCCAGAATAGCAGTTTATCCCATTTTGAAGGCTCGACCTTTTCAATTTTGGGTGCAGCTACTTCGTGTAGGACTGCTAAAACGGGTGCTTCTTCGGCAAGTTGACGCTGTTTGAGTTTGCTAATTTTGATGAGGCTGTCTGTAGCTAAATGATAGATAAACAAAGAATCTTTGGGCCATTTCTTTTTGTCAATTTTATTGAGTTCGAGCTTGCGCAAGGTATCGTAGTCAGGGCTTTGGGTCCAGCTAATGAAACTTTCGTCGGGTGCAATAAGTGCATCTTTGGCCCGAAGGATGGAGTCGTGTTTTTGGCTCTCTGAGAAATAAATATGGAGTTCGGTGTTTCCGCGCAGCACGGTTTGCTCATAGGTCAGGAGCTTTCCGTTTGGCGAAAGTTGTTCTTTCTCGACGCGTTTCCAAGTGTCGTATGCCTTGAAATCCAATGCAGGTAATTGTGCAAAAATAAAGGAAGAAGAAAAAAGGCTAAGAAAGAATAAAAGATTGATTTTCATGACTTTGATTTACGTAATGAAACAAGGTAGACTCCTGTAAAAATAAGCAACATATATAAAATGCGTTCGCTTGTAATTGTATGCGAAAAATCTTCGGCCCAGCCAATGTAGGCAAAGAAGAAGGTGAATAAAGCGACCATCACAGGTTGGGTATAAATATAGGCACTCGAAATGGTGGCGCTGATATATTTGAGCCCAAAGATGGTTAACAAATAAGTGAGAAAAGTAACACCAACAATGACGTAAGTAATTTTATACCAAGCTTCTGAAGGGATAAGTTCAAAGTGAGTGTTGTTCAATTTCGTCCAGGTAGGAGGGAAGAGCAATAATAAAATGAGGCCAATACTGAACACGTATGTAATGACTTGAATCGGCGAATATTTTTGTAGCAGCGGTTTAGAAAACACCAAGTAGAGCGCATAACTCAGCGCATTGATCAAGAGGTAAAGATCACCGATTGGAGATGCGCCAGGTAATTTTCCAGAACTCAAGGTCAGTAAAATGGCACCAATAGCCCCGATGACAATACCCGTATAGCCCTGAAAACTGAGTTTCTCTTTCATGATCAAAGCTGATAAAATCACGACCATCATGGGGTTCAGTGCCATGATAATGCCGGCATTAAAAGCCGATGACAAATTGAGCCCATGAAAGAAAAAGAGTTGATTGACAGCTACACCGAAAAGGCCGGCAGCCAGAAAACGCCCGTAATCAGAACGTGCAATGGGTTTTCTTTTCTGGGTAAATAGCAAAATCCAAAACAAAAAAACGGCCCCACTGACACGCAGTAAAATAAAAGTATTGGGGTCGAGGTAGCGCGGCATCACGCCCTTCGCCAAGACGTGGTTGGCACCATAGAGCACATTGACTAAAAGCAAGGCAAGATGAGCATTGAGAATTTGCGAGCGCGGCATGAGGCAAAGGTAGTTATTCCGTATCTTTGTTTTATGTACTTGTCCGCACTACATTTAGTCAATTTTAAGAACTATACCGACCTCGATTTACAGCTTACCGCCGGAATCAACGGTATCGTTGGGCAAAATGGCGCTGGCAAGACCAACATCCTCGACGCGGTCTACTATCTCAGCATGTGCAAGAGTTACCTCAATGTCAATGACCGCCAAAATATGCGTTTTGATCAAGCTTTTTTTTCAATTGCAGGTCAGTGGCAGTTCCCGGACAAAAGTCACGACGTTCAGGTAGCCTACAAGGCAGGGGTAAAGAAACTTGTCAAATGGAACAAAAAAGCCTACGACAAACTCACTGACCACATTGGCAAGTTGCCCGTCGTATTCATTTCGCCCTATGACGGCGACCTCATTGCAGACGGTTCTGATTTGCGCCGAAAATGGATGGACGGCATTTTATCACAACTCGACAAGCGCTACCTTGAAGAAATTCAGCGCTATGCCAAAGTGCTCGAACAAAGACACGCTATTTTGCGCAACATGCACGAGCACCGACTCTTTGATCCTGATGCCATAGAAGTTTGGGACGCTCAACTCATTCCGGCTGCTAATTACATCTATGCCAAGCGCCGTGAGTTTTTAGAAGAGTTTATTCCTGTTTTCAAGCGTTTCTATCAAGAAATTGGCCAAGAAGCCGAGTCTGTGAACCTCAGTTACCGCTCACAACTAGACGACGGTCCTTTTGCCGAGTTATTAGCCGCCTCTTCCAAAAAAGATGCCTTCACGCAATATACCAACGTGGGTATCCACAAAGATGACCTCATTTTTACGATCAAAGGCCATCCGGTCAAGAAATTTGGCTCACAAGGCCAGCAAAAATCGTTTATCATTGCCCTTCGACTGGCTCAATTTGACTGGCTCAAAGCCCACAAAGGTGTCAAACCCATTTTGCTCCTTGATGACATCTTTGATAAACTCGATCAGCAGCGCGTCGAACGCCTCATTGCACTTGTTAGTGCCGATTATTTTGGTCAGGTGCTTATTACCGACACCGACCCTGCCCGCATGCGCGATTTATTTAGTAAATTGCCTGGTGCAACACAACTTATTGAAATCAAAGAAAACCAAGCCTACGCCCTATGAATCAGGATTTTAAAAGACAGGGTGAAGAAAAACCCCTCGGTCAGCTCGTAAAAGGCATCATGAAAGCCTATGGCCTTGAAGAAAAAATGAAGTCCTATGACCTCATTGCTGCTTGGCCCGAACTCATGGGCCCTGCCGTGGCACAACGCACCAAAGACATCAAGATTCAGAACAACACGCTGTACCTCACCATCGATTCTAGCGTCATGCGCGACGAACTATTTCATGGCAAACAAATCATTATTACGCGTTGTAATGCACATGTCGGAGAAGAACTCATCCGCGATATCTGGTTCAATTAGATATGCAACCCAAGGAGCAAAGGGCTGCCAAAGATTTTGTAATTTTGTTTCAAATCAATCAAGAATATGTCAAATGCCTTTTTTAATGTTCCAGTTGCCAAAAATGAGCCAGTAAGGCCTTACGCTCCCGGAACTTCAGAACACAACTCGCTCATCGCGAAATACCACGATCTCAAAAATCAAGCGCCAATTGAGGTGCCAATGTACATTGGCGGAAAAAAAGTAAGCACTGAAAATAAAAAAGTTCTTTCAATGCCACACGATCATCAAAAGGTACTTGGTCACTATTGTCAGGGTGATGCTTCACATGTAGAGGCGGCTATCGCAGCTGCGCTTCAAGCAAAAAGTGCTTGGGCTGCGCTTCCTTGGCAAGAACGCGCTGCTGTTTTCTTGCGTGCTGCTGATTTATTAGCGGGCCCGTTCCGCGACCGCATGAATGCTGCAACCATGCTGGCACAATCTAAAAATGTATTCCAAGCAGAAATCGATGCAGCCTGTGAGCTCATCGACTTCTTCCGCTTCAATGTCCAGTACATGACCCAGATTTACAAAGAACAACCTGAGTCTTTACCGGGCATGTGGAACCGTCTAGAATACAGACCACTAGAAGGTTTTGTTTTTGCACTGACACCTTTTAATTTTACATCAATTGCAGCTAATTTATCAGCAGCACCAGCCCTAATGGGCAATGTAGTTGTTTGGAAACCCGCTGAAACTCAAATCTATTCCGCTCAGGTCATCATGGAGCTTTTTGAAGCCGCAGGTTTACCTGCAGGTGTCATCAATATGGTTACTGTTTCAGGACAAGTTGCCGGTGACGTCATTTTTAAACATCCTGAATTTGCGGGAATTCATTTTACAGGTTCAACTGATGTATTCAGACAACTTTGGAAAAATATTGCCGGAAATATAGAGCACTACAAATCATACCCTAGAATTGTAGGCGAAACCGGCGGAAAAGATTTCGTCATGGTTCATCAAAGTGCAGGCGCTGCAGAGGTAGCTACTGCTTTGTCAAGAGGCGCCTTTGAATTTCAAGGACAGAAATGCTCGGCAGCTTCTAGAGCTTATGTGCCTGAAAGTTTGTGGCCAGATGTGAAAAAAATCTTTGTTTCCCAGGTGGAATCTTTTAAAATGGGAAGCCCTGAAGACAGTTCAAACTTTATCAATGCCGTTATTAGTGAGCGTGCTTTTGATCGCATTGCAGCCTACATTGACTACGCAAAAGCCCAACCAGACGCTCAAATTATTACTGGCGGAAACTACGATAAATCGAAGGGTTATTTTATTGAGCCTACCACGATTGTCACAACGAATCCAAAATTCCGCACCATGGTCGAAGAGATTTTTGGGCCAGTGCTCACTATTTACGTCTATCCAGATGCCGAATTTGAGGCTACGCTAGAACTCCTCGATCAAACTTCAGAATATGCCCTAACGGGTTCAATCATTGCCACAGATCGCTACGCAGTTCAATTAGCTACCACTAAATTAGCGAATGCTGCAGGTAATTTCTACATCAATGACAAACCAACAGGTGCCGTTGTTGGCCAGCAACCATTTGGTGGCGCACGTGGTTCAGGAACCAATGACAAAGCGGGTGCAGCCATGAATTTATTGCGTTGGGTTTCTGCGCGTACCATCAAAGAAACCTTTGTTCCACCAACAGATTATCGCTACCCCTTCTTAGGTTAAGCCTATGCTTCGTTTCGGGATTTTTCTAACGATCTTATTTTGCTCTTTTGATTTCAGCGCTCAATGGCGCTGGAATCTTCAGGCAGAAATTGGTGCCAATAAACAAGAATTTCAGCAGGTCTACGCACTGAGCCAACAACCCTTTGATCCAAAATCATTTTGGAAAGCAACGGCAGGTGGTGAGGTTCAGCTAGGTTATACTTTCTTGAAAGTCATGACACTTTACAGTGGATTGGGTTATGCGCATCAAAACTTGGCGTATCAGACTACTGAGTGGGCAACAGACCCAGATGGGCTTTCTTATTTGCTGCTGTGTAATAAGGTAGCAACTGGTGAATTACTCACACTTCCAATCGGTTTAGAACTCAAGGTGCTCAGCGTTCATGCCGGCGGAGGTTTGCAGTATCGCTATCGGGTGCAAGGGCAAATGCAGAAAGATTTTTATGCGTATTATCCGGGCGCAGCCGAACCCATTTTGTTGAGTACCGAAGTGGGTGAGCATACACAAGCCAAACTAGACATGGGTTATTTTGCTTACTTGCAATGGAATCCTGTCAAACGCATCGGGATCAGGGCTTCTGCTTACCGCGGTTTCAGAGATTTAAGCAATGGCCTTGAGGTAGGTGCACTCAACGAGTGGCAGCAGCTTTTCAATAAAGAAAGCTTGGTATTGAAAAACCTGCAATTCAACATTGGCTTGAACATCAAACTCACCGATTAATCTTCTTTATAATTTTAGGTTCATTCAATTTACCATTAGCTTCATTTAATCATTCCAGTTGATATGAAATCAATGATCTTGCTCATCTCCTTTATGTTATCCTGGTTGTCTTTAGAAAATCAGCCTAGAATAATAACAGAAGCCAAACCGCTTAAGTTTCAAGCTCAAAAGTTCGATTTGCGGGTAACGGTCACAGCCATCAACAGTGCAAAAGGGCTCATTGAATTTGCACTTTATAAAAACCCAGATGTTTTTACACAAGCTGGCAAGACAAATCGTTTGGCTAGAGTTAATGCTCAGAAAGGAGAGGTGAGTTTCGTTTTTGCTGATCTTGAAGCTGGAAAATATTCAATTGTCGTGTATCACGATGAAAATCAAAACAAGATTTGCGATAAAAATTTCTTTGCAATTCCTACGGAAGCCTATGCGTTTTCAAATAATGTAAGGCCCAAGCTAACGGTGCCTAGTTTTGACGATTGCGCCATCAATCTGCAGCAAAACAAAAGCATCAGCATCAAGATGGTGTATTAAAGCTTTGTAGAAAGCTTTCAATTTGCGCAAGCATTGGTCGACCATCGTTTTCAATAATATAGGAGGCGAGTTCCCTTTTTTTGTCATCATCCCACTGCGCCTTGATTCTTTGTTGAATAACAGCTTCTTCGAGACCATCTCTTTTCTTTACGCGGTCTATCCGTAATTGGAGTGGCGCACACACGAGCACCGTTGCGTCGAATTGTTGATGCGCCCCTGTTTCAAACAAAATAGCAGCTTCATTAAAAACAAGCCTACTTTTTTGAGCATGAGCCCAAGTTTCAAAGCGCTTGCGCACCAACGGATGCACGCGTGCCTCAACTTCTTTTTTGAGTTCAGGGTTGTTAAACAGCGCTTGGCTCAGTACTTCTTTTTGAAAAATGCCATTGACATACAGCGGAGAACCTACCAGTGCACATAACTCTTTTTGAAGCAGGTCGTCCTCGTTATAAAGTGCTTTTGCTTCCTGATCTGAATAAAAAACAGGATAACCCATGTGTTCTAGTACGGCCGCGACCAAACTTTTGCCTGAGCCAATTCCACCGGTGAGTCCTATGCTTAACATGGCTCGAAATTAGGAAAAGAAAGTTGTAAATTTGCACTATGCCGAAGAAAGAATGGTTTGCCGAGTGGTTTGACTCCCCTTATTATCACTTGCTGTATAACAACAGAGATGCCAATGAAGCGCGTGCTTTTATTCAAAAGCTTGTTGAAAAGCTCGCATTAGCCCCTGGAGCCCCTGTTCTTGATTTAGCTTGCGGCAAAGGTCGGCACGCAGTAACGCTTGCAGAGTTAGGCTTCAAAGTATTAGGTGCTGATTTAGCGCCACAAAGCATAGCAGCTGCCCTAGAATTTACAAAACTGCAACCAAGCCTTGATCTCAATTTCATGGTTCATGACATGCGGGAAGTCATCGAAAATCAGCAGTTTACAGCCGTATTTAACCTCTTCACGAGTTTTGGTTATTTTGAAGCGCTAGCCGATAATCACAAGGTTTGCGCCTCAATCGCGACCATGTTAGCACCAAATGGCATTGTCGTCATTGACTTTTTCAATGCACAAAAGGTTAGTCAAAATTTGGTAGCTGAAGAAAGCGTTTCACGAGGCGACATCAATTTTGAAATCAAACGATGGGCCAGCGACACACATATATTTAAACAAATCAGCATCCAAGATCCGCAACACGACCAAACGATTGGCCCGTATACGGAGCGGGTTCAGGCCCTTAGTTTATCCGATTTTCAAGAACTTTTAGAACCAAGTTTTGACTTATTGAATACTTATGGCTCTTATGATCTTGCGCCTTTCAATCCAGAGAACAGCGATCGACTTATTTTAATTGCAAAAAAGAAACCATGAATTTTTACGTCGTAGAACTCCTTCTGATTGCCTCGGTTGTTTTAGGCGGTGCTGTCGTTAGTTATTTTAAAGCCACCAATAAAAATCAATATATCAAATTGGCCTTGGCTTTTAGTGGCGGTTTTTTATTGGCCGTCATTTTTCAGCACTTGCTCCCAGAACTTTATGGTTCACACGAAGGGCATGCGCATGCACATACAGAAGCGCTACCTACTTTTCAGGTGGGCGTTTTTATTCTGCTGGGTTTTTTAGTGCAGTTGGTGCTCGAGTATTTCTCTGGTGGTATTGAGCATGGTCACGTGCATGTGCACAAAGGTCAAGCTATGCCTTGGGCCTTGTTTGTGTCACTTTCTGTACACTCTGTCATTGAAGGTATTCCGTTAGGCAACATGTTGCAAATTGGCACCGACCCAAACCAGCAAGCCGAATTTAATGGTAGTTTCTTGTGGGGGATCATTTTTCATCAAATCCCGGTGGCTATTGCGCTCATGACACTTTTATTGGCTACCAGACTTCAAAAAAGAAATGCATGGCTCATCTTGTTAGCTTTCGGACTCATGACACCGCTTGGCGTGCTGCTGGGGCTTGGCATCACCACTGAACAGCTTGGCTTGAATGTTCAACTCATTTTAGCAGTTGTAGTCGGGATGTTCTTGCACATTTCAACCACTATCATTTTTGAAACTACAGAAAACCACAAGTTCAATTTACTAAAACTCTTAAGTATTTTGATAGGAAGTGGTTTGGCCCTCAGTATTTTCTAGACTGCTACAGCTTAGAACGGAAGATCGTCGTCTTCTTCTGAGCTGCTAGCTGCTGCTCCGGGCATAGGATCTGAACCTAAAGACATAGCAGAAGGCCCCGAGCTTGGCATGCCCATTCCTTGACTTTGGCCTTGCTTCTCGATGCGCCAAGCTTCAATGGTATTAAAATATTTTACTTCGCCTTGTGGTGAAGTCCATTCGCGGCCGCGGAGGTTAAAAGACACTTCAACGCTATCATTGACTTGGAATTGATCAAGCATGTTGCATTTGTCTTGGGTAGCCTGAAACATGATATCTTGTGGATACATAGAAGTAGTATCTGTGACAACAAACTCGCGTTTTTGGAATTTATCTGAGATTTTTTGGGTGTCTTGAATGACCTTGATGGTTCCGGTAAATTTGAACATGGATAGGATTGTTAGTTGTTAAACGATAAAAGTGTGAGCCACGCGGCTTCTAATTCATTTTGAGCGAGCAATTCTTTTGCTT
The DNA here is from genome assembly GCA_041168645.1 of Bacteroidota bacterium. Taxonomy (GTDB): domain Bacteria; phylum Bacteroidota; class Bacteroidia; order Flavobacteriales_D; family Crocinitomicaceae; genus UBA952. The sequence goes on from JBEEKM010000031.1 coordinate 19,477, forward strand.
GTAAATGGAGCGCTTTTTCAAGAGCTTGGGCGTCGTCTTCGAGTTCGAGGAAAAGTGGCGCTAATTCTATGAGTTTGTATTCGTTGACATCGGTTTCGTTAGGAAGTGCTTCTATGCCGGCTAACTGACCGAGGTCATTGGCGCTGAGTACTTCACTTGCTTTGATGTCTGGGGGCAGTGCGTCATAGCCAATGCCGCAAGTTGTGATGGGTTTTTTGATTTCAAACATGGAGTTGACATCGGCGCGGCAATACCAATCGCCACCCATGCGTGCTACAAGATCAATTTTGTGTTGGTCTATGAGGCCTTGCTCATTGAGAACACTAGGGTCGATGTGCATTTGGACGACCTCGCAAATGATGAGGTTACCCGCACCACCTTCTTGGCCAAGCTCAATGACTTGATTCACTTTGCACTCAAACTGAACTGGAGCTTGCGCTACACGGTGGGGCTTGATTTTTTCAGAGGCCAAAGCTGTGAAGCCAGACTTTACAAATTCATCGACCTCAGGGGCATAGGGTGAACTGGCTAAACTCATTTGGTGAACCATGTTGTAGTTGACCACGTTGATCACAACCTCAGGAACCTCTTTGACATTGTTGTAGGTATCTTTGCTTTGACCAGTGCGCCCAGATCTGGCTGGTGAAAAGACCAAAATGGGTGGGTTTGCAGAAAAGACATTGAAAAAACTAAACGGCGCGAGATTGTGCTCGCCTTTGGCATTAATGGTGGCCGCAAACGCAATGGGGCGAGGGCCAATGGCACCAAGCAAGAGTTGGTGCAAACGCTGTATTGGTAAATCTTTTGGATCGATGCTCTGCATAGAAAATCAAAGTTAGCCAAAATTCGTAAATTGGCGTTGTGATTTTACGTACAATAACTTGCCTTTTCTGTCTTTTTTTAAGCATCCAGTTCCATGCTCAAAATAAGCGCAATTCTTCGGGTAAACGCGAAGGAAAGTGGGTCTTTACGGGTAAAGATTTTCCAAAATCTGGCACTGCAAAAGATGTAAAGGTCGAAGAGGGTTATTACATAAATGGCAGAAAGCAAGGCGTTTGGATCAAATATTTCCAAGACGGCAAGACCCCAAAGCTCAAAGGAAACTATACAGATAACAGGCCCGAAGGCGCCTTCACGCGGTATCATAGCAACGGAAAAGTTGCAGAGCAAGGTACTTTCAGCAAAAACGGCTACAAAGGCTTACTGACGCGCTACTATGAAAATGGTCAAGTAGCTTACAAAGCAAATTATAATAATGAAGGTCAAGAGTTCGGTTTGGTTCAGCACTACCATCCGAACGGAAGTTTAGCGCTTACTTATACTGTTAAAGCCGGACAGGTCAGGGGAAAGGTTGCTCGTTATGATCAAAACGGACAACTTTTAACGTCATTCCAAATAGACGAAACCGGAAAAATAGGAGCCGCTCAAAAAGCGAGCCCGAAGCAAGTACAACAAGTGCAAGTTCATACGCCTACCCGAGATCAGAATATTTATCCGCCACACTTGAGTAATCCAAAAATGAAGGGCTTGCGTTTTGTTCCGAACGGCTACAACAAAGTCTATAACACGAACGATGAGATTTGGATGGATGGCGAGTTTAAAAATGGACAACTCTTTGACGGAAAGGTTTACGATTATGATCAAGACGGCATTCTACAAAAGGTGCGGATTTTCAAAAATGGGAAGTATCATTCAGAAGGGCAGCTCTAATTAAGGGGTTTTATTAATTTTACCCTCAAATTTTACGCATGAAAGCATATGTATTCCCTGGTCAAGGCGCTCAATTCACAGGAATGGGCAAAGACCTCTATGAACAATCAGAACTTGCCCGCTCTATGTTTGCGAAGGCAAATGACATACTCGGATTCGATATCCAACAAATCATGTTTGAAGGTTCAGAAGAAGCCCTCAAGCAAACCAATGTAACGCAGCCAGCTATCTTTTTGCACAGTACCATTTTAGCAGCTTGTCTTGGTGATTCCTTTCAGCCAGATATGGTTGCCGGTCATTCTTTGGGTGAATTTTCTGCGCTGGTAGCCAACAAAACACTTTCTTTTGAAGATGGCTTGCGTTTGGTTGCTCAGCGTGCAGCTGCGATGCAAAAGGCCTGTGAGCTTGAACCATCTACAATGGCTGCAATTCTTGGTCTAGAAGACGAAGTAGTAGAACGCGTTTGTTCTGAAATCAATGGCTTGGTGGTGGCCGCCAATTACAATTGCCCAGGTCAGCTCGTGATTTCAGGTAGTGTAGCAGCCGTTGAAGCCGCTTGCGCCGCGCTTACTGAGGCCGGAGCCAAACGTGCACTTGTTTTACAAGTAGGCGGTGCTTTCCACTCACCACTCATGGAACCTGCTCGCGAAGAGTTAGCAGCAGCTATAGAAGCTACACATTTTGCAACGCCAAGTTGCCCGGTTTACCAAAATGTCAATGCGCAAGCAGTTACCGACCCTGCACAAATCAAAGCGAACCTAGTCACACAATTAACAGGTGCTGTCCGCTGGACTCAAATCATGCAAAACATGTTGGCCGACGGCTGTTCTGAAGTCATTGAGGTAGGTCCAGGGAAGGTATTGCAAGGTCTTTTCAAGAAGGTAGACCGCGAGATTCCGACAGCAAGCGCAAGCATCGTTCAATAATTTTTATGGAAAAAGTTTCTCTCTAGCATCTTTGAAGAAAACATGCTTATGAAAAACTTCTTTTTTGTGTGGACGCTCGTTGCAGCCATAAACACAGTTGCCCAATCCGGAACTGG
>JBEEKM010000032.1:0-21951 GCA_041168645.1 Bacteroidota bacterium
GGTTCTGCTAAAAGCTATCAACAAGCCAAAAGTGCATATGCCGTTGCCAAAGCACAAATGAGCGGCTTGCAAGTGAAATTAGAAATGGCCGAGGTAAATCTTACTCAACTTAAAGAAGGGAAAATTCAGCGCGTGCAACAAATACGTTCGCCTTTTGATGGTGTCGTCACGAAAGTCACCGCAAATGTCGGGGCCTTTGCTGAGCCTAAAGACCGCTTATTAGAAATCATTGATTTAAAGCATGCCCATGCAGAATTAGTCATTTACGAAAAATACCTCGCTTATCTCAAAAAAGATCAAAAGGTAATCTTGAATTTCATCGACGACACAATGCCAGTGGAGGCGTCGGTTTTTCTCATTGGCAGCGAAATCAGTGCTGAAAGAACGGTTAAAGTACATTGCCACTTCAAAAAACTTCCAACAACGATTACGCCAGGTTCTTATCTAAGAGCTGAAATTCAGGCTGAAGTTTCTGACCACTGGGTCTTGCCAATTGCAGCTATCGTTCAGCATAAAGGAAAAGATGTAGTTTTTATTCAAGAAGGAGACAACTTTTTACCAATTGAAATCGACTTAATCTTGTCTAATGAAACCTTAAGTGCCATTGGTGAAAAAAACTATGCAAGACTCAAAAATGCAAAAATCGTTCACAAAGGAGCTTATGACTTGTTAGCGATGCTCAATAAAGAAGTCGAGTAATTTTAATCAAATTGATCTTGGAAAATTTTTCAAATCAATCAAAATATTCAAATCAGATTTAACCGTTTCATCAAACTAAAACATAATTCAAGATCATGAAAATAAACATCAAAAACATCCAAATCCAACATTTACTTGGCATCACGCTGCTTGGTGGCGTTTTAATGCTGGGCTCTTGCAAGAAATCATGGGCTTGCCATGAAGATAACATCAGTGGCGCAGGTGACGACGATTCACATAATAAAGGCATGAATTGCATGCAGTGTCATACAGCTTCTGGTGATGGCGAGGGCTGTTTCAATGTTGCGGGTACCATTTATCAGACTGATTTACAAAATACGGTCAATAGTGGTAAGGTAGAATTGTACACCGAGCCAAATGGTCAAGGGACCTTAAAATATACCATCGCCATTGATAGCAAAGGTAATTTCTATACTACAGACAACATAGATTATACGGGCTTGTATCCAAAAGTAACCGGGCCTTCAGGCGCTAGCGTTTCTATGGGTTCTTCCTTGAGTAGTGGCGCTTGTAATTCATGCCATGGCCAAAGTACTTCCAAGATTGGTATTGATTAAAGACCTCATTATGTTCAACTAGGAATCTATCTATCTCAAATTTAAAGCTCAATTTAGTTCGCTGAATTGAGCTTTTTTTTCATCAAACATTTTGATAAACTCCTTCTCCTTGGCAGGTGAAATCAATAGTTCGTCGTATTTGTTATAGTGAAGTACGAGGCATTTCCAGGCTGTACTCATTTTCCAACCCGCATACAAACCATTTGATGGCTCAATTTTTTTGAATGCGCTATATGGGATTCTTTTATTGAATCCGATACTTTGGCAAAGTAAATGATCGTCAAAAAAAGTGTACTTGGTTGTGGCGGGCAAAATCCAAACAATAAAAATGAATAACAAAGCCCAAACTGATCCCAGTCCGTAGATGGCAGATAAATCTTTCTCTATAAAGTAAATTAGCGCAGCTACGACTGAATATATACAAAAAACAAAAGCTGTTATAGCCCAGCGGAAACCATCTCTTTTAGAATGAAAAACCATTTATTAATGGCTTTAGCTTACCAAGCAAAAAGTGGTTTGTCGCTCATGAGTGCGTTGACTTCTTTTCTGACTTCAGCAATGATTTGTTCATTGCTAGCGTTCATCAGGACTTTATCCATGAGTTGCACCATTTGTGCGATTTCATTTTCCTTAACACCTCTGGAGGTAAGTGCTGCTGTTCCAACACGAATTCCGGAAGTGACAAATGGAGATTCAGTGTCAAATGGCACCATGTTCTTGTTTACGGTGATATCGGCAAGTACTAATGCATTTTCTGCATCTTTACCAGTAATGCCTTTTGAACGAAGATCGATGAGCATGCTGTGGTTGTCGGTGCCGCCAGAAACAATGTTGTAACCAAGTTTAACGAGTTCTGCTGCAAAGGTAGCCGCATTGGTTTTTACTTGTTTCATGTACACTTTGTAGGCTGGATCAAGTGCTTCACCAAAAGCAACTGCTTTAGCTGCAATGACGTGTTCTAGTGGCCCACCTTGAATACCTGGGAAAACCGCCGCATCTAGCAAGGCGCCCATCGATTTAAGATTTCCATTGTTCCAACGCAAACCAAAAGGGTTTTCGAAGTTGTGGCGCAACATGATGATGCCGCCTCTTGGACCTCTTAAAGTTTTGTGTGTAGTAGACGTTACAATATGACAGTGCTCGAGTGGATCATTGAGCAAGCCAGCGGCAATAAGACCAGCAGGGTGTGAGATGTCGGCTAAAACCAAGGCACCCACTTCATCAGCAACCTTGCGAATGCGCGCGTAATCCCAGTCACGGGAGTAGGCCGAGGCGCCGCAAATGATCATTTTTGGTTTTTCGCGTCGGGCAGTTTCTTCCATGAGGTCGTAATCGACTAAGCCGGTTTCTTTTGAAACACCATAGAAAAATGGTTGGTATAATTTACCCGAGAAATTGACCGGTGAACCATGCGTGAGGTGGCCTCCGTGTGAGAGGTCAAAACCTAAGATTTTGTCGCCGGGTTGTAAACAAGCCAAGAATACAGCCGCATTTGCCTGAGCACCAGAGTGCGGCTGAACGTTTGCCCAAGTGGCGCCAAAGAGTTGGCACAAGCGATCAATAGCTAATTGCTCCACTTTATCAACGACTTCACAGCCGCCATAATATCTTTTTCCAGGAAGACCTTCAGCATATTTATTGGTGAGTACAGAACCCATGGCCTGCATGACGTCATCGCTCACGAAGTTTTCTGATGCGATGAGTTCAATACCGTGTAATTGACGCTGTTTTTCAGCGGCGATCAAATCAAAAATAGCTTGGTCTTTCATGTTCAATTAAATTTTTTACAAATATGGGAAGAATGCTTTAGATAGCGTTTTTAAGCATGAATAATTCGACGAATTTCATGAAGTTGATGCGTTTGTTGTTCAGCAGCGGCATTATAAATACCACTTGGTAATAGCGCATCGGTTCTGACTTGCCCAGAAGCATGAATGATGTCTCCATTTTCGGTAACAATGCCAACATGATGAATCTTGCCTTTCGCATTGATGAAAAACGCGAGGTCGAGCGCTTGACGCTCCTCATAGCTTACCACAGCTCCAAGTTCTGCTTGTTGATACGCATCTCTTGGCAAGTTGTAGTCAAGCAGTCTGAAAACATTTTGCACAAAACCCGAGCAATCGATTCCAAAGTTGCTTCTTCCTCCCCATAAATAGGGCGTATTTGTGAATGCTTCAATGTACTGCCAAATTGTTTGTTGATTGTAAGCTTCAGGTATTGAATTTTGCGCGTCATTCTTGTGCTGGTAGTTGAAAGCGCCAATTTGGAAGAGCGTATCAGTCCCGATAAAGACACCTCCAGGTAGTACTTGCCTACCTAACGGACCTTGAATTTCTAGAAGTTGCTTGGTGTTAGCAGTTTTGGCATCTAGCCAGCGACGCAACTCTTTTTCCGTTAGCGGTAAAACTTGCTTGAAGTCGATGTACCCTTCATAGCCATCGTGAAGGGTTCTGATTTGCAGCCAGGGCATATTCAAGCTGATTACTTCAAGCGCCTCACCAAAGAGCAGTTGCGTAGACTGCTCTGCAGCATCTGAGGGCTCAGTTCTGACCGGAATGACGGCAAGTGCGCAAAAAGCGTACTGCTGCTTGGCTGTTATCCATTTGATTTTCTCACTCATTGCGTCAAAATTAGCATTTTCGAGGCGATATTTGACTAATTTTACCTTATGAAATCTGACAGCAAACCACTTATATTAGTCACGAACGATGACGGCATAGGTGCCAAAGGTTTGGCATCTTTGGTTGCTGTTGCGCAAGGCTTTGGAGTGGTAGTGGTGGTAGCACCAGACAAACCGCAGTCAGGCATGGGGCATGCCATCACCATTCACGACCCGCTGCGCCTTGTTAAATCTGATTTGCATGCGCCATCAGAAGCCTATGCTTGCAGTGGTACGCCAGTAGATTGCGTCAAGTTAGGTATCTATGAAGTGCTGCACAAAAAGCCAGCTCTTATTCTATCCGGCGTAAATCACGGAGAAAATTCATCCACAAATGTATTGTATTCGGGTACGATGTCTGCAGCAATTGAAGGCGCCATGGAAGGTATTCCGGCTATCGGTTTTTCACTAGCAAATTTTGCACCCGACGCTGATTTCAGCGCTACTAAATATTATATCGAACAAGTACTTACATTGTTTTTTCAAAATGGCTTGGCTCCAAACACATGTCTGAATGTCAATATCCCTGATCTTCCACTTGATCAAATCAAAGGAATTCGGGTTGTGAAGCAAGCACATGCTTACTGGGCCGATCGTTTCGAAAAAAGACAAGATCAATACGGGCGCACCTACTTTTGGCTTACCGGTGAATTCTCAGACCTCGATCAACGACCAGACACCGATTTACACGCTTTAAAAGCGGGTTATGTAAGCATCGTGCCTACGCAATTTGACCTCACTGCCTACGCACACATTCAATCTCTAAAAACATGGGAACATGAAGCAAAATTTTAATAAGTTTTTCTTTACGGGGCTGGCCATCGGAGCACTTTCGCCGCTGCTCTGCTTGCCGATTATCGTATTTATTTTGTCACAATCTTACGGGCAAAGTTTTCAGTACTTGTGGCACCAAACGCTCAGTTTCCCCGACTTTTTAAGTCGTTATCTTTCCTTGGGTCTGATCGGAAACTTAGCTTGGTTTTATTATTTCTTAAACCGAGAAAAGTATTTCCATACAAGAGGTATTGTTTTTGGAATGCTGCTCTATGCACCTTTTATGGTTTATGTCAATTTTGAACACCTATTTTAATCAAGATTGAAAACAGCCCCAAATGTTTATCTATTATGCGGAGAAGCTTCAGGCGATCTGCATGCTGCCAATTTAGTAGCTGAGTGGAAGCAACTGAATCCTGATATTTCTTTTCGTGCTTGGGGCGGTGACAGGTTGCAGGCAGAAGGGGTGCAAATCGATAAACATATTCGAGAACTCAGCTTTATGGGTTTCTGGGAGGTTTTTAAAAATTTACCACTGATCCGCAAGCAATTCAAAACCATTCAAAACCAGTTGCTTTCGCAAAAACCCGACCTACTTGTCTTAGTCGATTACCCGGGCTTTAATTTGCGCATGGCCAAATGGGCCAAAGATCACGGCATTCGTGTGCTTTACTATATTTCACCAACGGTTTGGGCTTGGAAACAAAAAAGAGTCTACCAAATTCAGAAAAACGTCGATCAACTTTTTTGTATTTTGCCTTTTGAGCCTGCTTTTTATGCAAAATTTGGTGTTTCGGTAAAATATTTTGGACACCCCTTACTTGACGAAATCAAGCGACATCAATCTCGTGCAAGTGTAGCTAAAGATTCAGATAAACCTGTTTTGGCCTTGCTTCCTGGTTCTAGAAAACAAGAACTTGAGCGCATTTTACCCATCATGCTTCAGGCGTCTAAAGCTTTTGAACAAAGCCATCAAATTGTTTTGGTTTGTGCACCGCATATTCCCTTGTCTTATTATCAGACTTTTGAGCTAAGCCCTGAACTAGTTTGTGCGCAAAGCCATACCTATGATACCTTACAAAGTGCAGATATGGCCCTCGTTACCTCCGGAACTGCAACGCTTGAAACGGCGCTTTTTGAGGTTCCACAGGTAGTTTGCTATAAAAGCTCCGGATTGTCCATTTGGTTGGCCAAAAAGATTGTCAACATCAAGTTTATTTCTTTAGTCAATTTGATTCTAGATAAACTTGTTGTAACCGAACTCATTCAAGAGACTTGTACAGTGGAACACATGACGCTTGAGCTCAATAAAATTGCTCCTCAAACCAAAGGTCGGACAGAACAGCTCGAGCAATATCAAGCGCTCAAATCGGTATTGACTTTACAAGAAGCGCCAAGTCACTTGATTGCTAAATCGATGAATGAGTACCTATGATAAGAATAATGATTCTTGGCTTTGTATGGATGCTCTCTAATCATTTGGAAGCACAAAACGTGCGCATCGGTATTTTTACCGGGACCAAAATCAAGGAACTGCAAGTACAATTAGGTCAGGGAACCTATTTTCTTCAAAGCAAGGAAACAGATCAAGAATTGAGTGCATTGAAAGTTTTGCATGCTTCAGAAACCTATCAATTTAGAATTTACAATGGTTTGGTGCAGGTTTATGCCAAAGGGCAATTGTGCTTGCAGGGTAGTCAAATCATACTTAGCCAAAAACAACAAGAGGATTTCTGCAATTGGACGGTCTTGAGCCCATCCTCAAAAATGAGAGCGTATGAAGGCGATTTCGAACTTACCGTATCGAAAGGCGAATTGAAACTCATCAATGTGCTGGATATTGAAACCTATTTAGAAGGAGTAGTAAGTTCTGAAGGCGGTTCGGGGCATCGTTTGGCTTACTATGAGGCACAAGCGGTTATCTCGAGAACCTATGCACTCAATAATATAAACAGGCATCAAAATGAAAATTTTGCTCTTTGTGAGCGCGTGCATTGTCAGGCTTATCTCAATAAAAGAACTGGAACTGCCTTAATTGATTCAGCTGTTCAACATACCAAAGGCTATGTTTTACTCGATGCAAACGCACATTATTACCCAACCTTTTTTCATGCCAATTGTGGCGGGCAAACCTGTGAGCCACAATATATTTGGAACGAGCAAATCAACGGATTAACAACATTTCAAGATACATTTTGCATCCATACCAAACAGGCAACTTGGGTCAAGAGCATTCCTTTACAAGATTGGACCAATTTTTTAGTCAAAAAATACAACTTTCCGCTAACAGATTCCATGAGTGTTGCCCTGCTTCAATCTTTTGTACAGCCACAAAGAATGGCTTTTTACTTACACCCGGTGTACGGCATTCCGCTGCGTGATTTACGCGAGCAATTTAAGCTCAAATCGACGTTTTTTGACGCAGTGGTGGTAGGAAGTGAAGTCATGCTTTACGGAAAGGGCTTTGGGCACGGTGTGGGGCTTTGCCAAGAAGGAGCAATGCAAATGGCCAAGAAAGGTTACGCGTTTGACCAAATCTTACAATATTATTATCCGGGTGCCAGCCTCACGAAGTAATGCGCCAAAGACTTTGATGCTTACTCTTTGGTAATTACAAAAATCTCTTCGTCGTCTCTTTTAAAGAACTTTTCAGAACGGGCATAGGCCTCAAGTTCATCTAGACGATGTAATTTTCTGAGCGTTTTTTTGGTGTCTTTGAGTTGCTGGTGCATTTGTTCGTCTTGCTGTTCAATTTGGGAAAGTTTGCGTTTTTGACGCACCAAAGTGAAGATATCCCAATCGTCAAGGAAAAGAAAATAAACGGCAAAAATGATACTCGTGAGTATATATTTGTTCTTGAGCCAATTGGGAATTTTTTTCAGCATGCTAGTGCGTTGAACTATTGACCTTCAAATCTTTTGAGTTTCACTTCATAGTATGAAATCCACTCTTTGTCGTACTCAAACCATTTTTCAGCTTTCTGCATGATTTTACGGGCGGTGGCAGCTGAGGTATCTTTTTTAGCTTCTGCTTGTGCAAGCAAGGCTTGTGTACTGAGAATAAGGCCAACGCGCAAAGCGTCTTTATCGGATTGTGTCCAGTTTTCGAAGTCCTTGTCTTTGATGTTTAATAGGTTGGGTACTTCTGTTTTCCAGATCAGGTTGGCCGTTTTAGCATCTTTGTTGTTATAGCGGATAGCTGCTTCTACAAATTTAATGGCAACAGGATTTTTAGAAATGGTACTGTAAGAATCACAGGCCTCAAGCATGCCACCTAAGGTTTCAGCAGTTTTTTCTTTGTTGTCGTTGCTGTAAAGAATGGGGTAGTCGTCTTCTGTTTCGAGTAAGAAGCGAACGCCGTTGTTGAGCAATTCTTGTTGAATGCCATTGAGCCACATTTTATGAATAGGCATTTCAAATACACCGTTGGCATCTCTTTCAATGGCAGTGGCACAAGCGGTTAAAGCTTCTTCAAATGGATCTTGAATCATAGGATCTTTGAGTTGCTTGCGGTACACGCCAAATAAGCCTTTAGCCAAGAAAATATAAGGAGTAGGGTCATTGGCATATTTTTCTTTCACAGAGTAGTCTCCAGCTCTTTTTACCAATTTGATGAAGTTAGAGTCTGCGTGGAGCTGCGTAAGTTCGTCGAGGTTGTTGGTAACTGTAATGTAGTTGTCGTAGTCAACAGAAAGATCGAGTTCATCGGGTTCTTCTTGTCCTTTTTTCAACTTCTGGTTCGGGTCAATATAAGTTACAGACAAAGAAACAGAGTAGTTTCCAACTCTTTTGAAATCGAGTTCGAGATCTCCTTTGGTGAGGTCCCCCTTAGTGATTTCCCAGTCTTGACCTTGAATTCCTGAGATAGCCCATTCCAAAGATCTTTGTTGGACGCCATTTTTGACAAAATTAGATTTGAGCGCAACTTTGGTTTTTGCTTCTTGAAGTTCTTTTGCCTTATTTGCATCTGGTTTTTTACCAGTATTGGTTTCTTCTAGTTTTTCGTCGTCGAGTGTGATCACGCGTTTAGAAGAAATGATATCTAAGGTAGGTTTTTGACCAAAAGCGTTTGTGGTAAATAGTGTAATGAACGCGCTTAGGACAAATAAGGATTTTAGTAAGTTTTTCATAGTTGTTCTCATGAAATGATCAATTCTGTTCGAAGTTAATAAAATTTATTGATGGCTCTTGATCAAAAGATTTAAGATTTCCTGAGCCGCTAACGCAATTTTAGTGCCAGGTCCGTAAATACCGAAAACACCAGCATCGTACAGATAAGCGTAATCTTGAGCCGGAATCACACCGCCAGCAACAACCATGATATCCGGGCGGCCTAAGTGCTTGAGCGCCGCAATCACGGCCGGCACCAACGTTTTATGCCCTGCGGCTAAAGAAGAGACACCCAAAACATGCACATCGTTTTCAATGGCTTGTTTGGCTGCTTCTTCAGGCGTTTGGAAAAGTGGACCCATGTCTACATCAAAGCCAAGATCTGCAAAAGAACTGGCAATAATTTTTGCGCCACGGTCATGACCGTCTTGGCCCATTTTTGCAATCATGATGCGCGGTCTTCTGCCTTCAAGTACCCTGAATTCTTCGAGTAAGCCTTTGGCTTTGATAAAATCTTGATCTTGCATAATTTCTTTTGCGTACACTCCGCTAATGGTTTGTATGGTTGCTTTATAGCGACCGAAAACTTCTTCTAAGGTAGCAGAAATTTCACCTAAGGTACAACGCGCTTTTGCACAACGCACGCAAATTTCTAACAAGTTTTGATCGTTTGTAGCTGCACTTTTGAGTTCTTCCAAAAGTTGAGAAACTAAATTTGCATCGCGGTTATTTTTTAGTGTTTGCAGTCTGGCTATCTGCGCGTCTCGAACTTGCGTATTGTCAACCTCTAAAATATCAATATCTGATGCTTCTTCCGTTTCAAATCGATTGACGCCAACAATTACATCGATTCCAGCATCAATACGGGCTTGTTTTTTGGCAGCTGCTTCTTCAATGCGCAATTTAGGAAGACCTGTTTCAATGGCTTTTGCCATGCCGCCCAGTTCTTCAATCTCTGAAATCAAAGCCCATGCTTCATCAATGAGTTCTGCTGTTCTTTTTTCAATTTCGATACTGCCTGCATAAGGGTCAATAAATTGAGTAATGCCTGTTTCTTTTTGCAAGAAAATTTGCGTGTTTCGGGCAATTCTCGCTGAAAAATCGGTAGGTAATGCAATGGCTTCGTCAAGTGCGTTCGTGTGTAACGACTGTGTGCCGCCTAGTGCCGCTGAGAGTGCTTCAAGGCAAGTTCGGGCCACATTGTTAAACGGATCTTGTGCAGTCAGAGACCAACCTGATGTTTGGCAATGCGTTCTGAGCATCAATGATTTACTAGATTTAGGCTCGAATTCTTGGAGCATTTTTGCCCACAATACACGGCCAGCTCTAAGTTTTGCAACTTCGGTCTGGTGGTCCATGCCAATGGCCCAGAAAAAGGATAGTCGCGGTGCAAAATGGTCGATATCTAGACCAGATTGAATACCTGTTCTGACATATTCGAGTCCGTCGGCTAGTGTATAAGCCAATTCAATGGCCGCTGTCGCACCTGCCTCATGCATATGATAACCCGAAATAGAAATCGAGTTGAATTTTGGCATGTGTGCCGAAGTATAGGCAAAGATGTCAGCTATGATGCGCATTGAAGGAGCAGGCGGATAAATATAGGTGTTGCGCACCATGAATTCTTTAAGAATGTCATTTTGAATGGTGCCGCTGAGTTGCGCTTGACTCACGCCTTGTTCCAACGCACTCGCGATATAAAATGCCATAATGGGCAGCACTGCACCATTCATCGTCATCGAAACAGACATTTGATCCAAAGGTATTTGGTCAAACAGAATTTTCATGTCTTCAATAGAATCAATGGCTACACCTGCTTTGCCTACATCGCCAAGTACTCTTTCGTGATCGGAGTCATAGCCACGATGTGTGGCTAAATCAAAAGCGACGCTTAAGCCTTTTTGACCAGCTGCTAAATTTCTTCTATAAAAAGCATTGGAAGCCTCTGCCGTAGAAAAGCCGGCATATTGCCTGATGGTCCAGGGTTTGGCTAAATACATGGAGGCGTAAGGGCCACCTAAAAATGGTGCTATACCGGAGCGAAACTGCGTTAAAGGATGTGCAACTTGATTGGGGCCTTGATAGCCTTTCTCATTTTGATGGGCCTGGAGCTGAATTCTTGACATACTAAACGAGTTCGTAAATGAGATAAGGAAAACCTAAATAAGTCGGGATGTTTGCCCATTGCTTTATTTTGGTTTCAAATGTGTTTTCAAATTGATTGACGCCAATCAGGAGTTGTTGCCCTGTATGGTGTCTTTCTATGCGCGCTTCTCTTGTCTGCGCAATCAATGGCGTAAAGGCAGTTAATTCATCGTATTGATCGGCAAGAATTAAAGCTTCCCATGATTGCGTTGTTAATGCCGCAGTAAGTGCTTCCACGACGTGTGCATCTTTTAAAGGATCTGCTGTGGTTTTGAGCTGTGCTTCTTCCTGAATTAAGTTGCCGACGTTGAGGGCCATTCTTCTGGAAAAATCATCAGGACCATCTGTGCTGAGTGCATCATAGGGTTGAACGGCAATGGCATCACAAGTGCCAATCACAGCACTTAAAGCCTCCGTTGCCTGACGCAAAAGATTGGTAAAAGGATCTTTCAGACTTTTATTTGAAAAACCGGTACTGGCCAATAAATCATAAGAAATTATCACCTGATGAATGGCTTCAAGTCTTGAAATCAGTTGTCTGAATGTTCTGAATTTAGCGACTTCGAGAAAGTATTGACTGCCTATTCCCAATTCAAAAATATAGTGATTTTTGAGCGCGTTGTTTTCTAAGTCGCGGTGCAGTTGCCAAAGTAAGGCACTCAATTGGGTGCTGATGCTCGCGCCAATTTGCTGTAGTTCAAAGGCTGAGAAAAAATTGCGTACTACACCTTCACTATAGAGGAATTGAATATGCGCTTTTTTAGCAACCAAAGCGGCTTGTTCAAACTGCTGCAAATTAGAAACATCATTTATTTGTATCCAACAATCAATGTACGCGACCTCAATGTTTTCTAATACTTTTTCCCAGTTACAGCTTGCCTTATGGCAGGTTAAAAATAAGGCTGAAGCACCTTCCATAAGAGCCGCCAATAAAATTCGGTTGGCTTCTTTTTCTTCTTTGATTTCATAACGAAAAAGATTGCTCCAGGTATCTTTACTTTTGGGCGGAATGGACAAAGCTTCGGGTATGCATGTAAGGTCTATTTCGAGACCCTCAATAGGATCTTTAAAGTGCAGTAAATCGGTCTGGTGTTGCAACTCTTTGTGCAACTGAGCAATCCATTGAGCTTGCTCAGTAGGAGGGAAAGGAAGTGCTGTTTTTAGCATATATAAATGTGTCCCCAAATATACGGAATCTAGGTTATTTCTGCAGAAATTCCTGAAAAGAGCTACAGCTGCTCGGGTTACTTTTGGAGCATGAAAATAAAACATTACTTGTCCCTTCTTTTTTTAGCTCGACTTTTTCTTGTTCCACTTGAAAAAGCCAATGCTCAATTGATGTTCAACATGCTTCCACTCGGAATTCAACAGAACAGGCAGCAACAAAATCCGGCGGCCTTCGAAGAGAAAGATCACACTTGGCTGCAGGTTCAAGGAGTGTTTTATGCACAAGTACCTGCATTGCAAAGCCTGGCGCTAAATGTCAAAAAAAGGCTCGATAAAGTTTACCTTGATCAATACCTTTCAGTTCATGGAATCCGCTCGTTTCAGGATTTACAGAGTTATACAAATCTAGGGCTCGAACTCAATTCTTATTTAAAAGTAGGTATCGGTTTGGGTTTTCAGACGCTTTTTCAACCTGCTTTTTATGGTCAAACTTGGTGCGCTACGGCTCGGTTAGGTCTGCAACTTAAATGTTCAGCACATGACTGGTTTGGTTACACCTTTCAAATTCATTCGGTGCCCTTAAAAAACACCATGAATTGGGCATATCATCATCAGGTAAGTTCAGGTCTTGAAGTATTCACAAACATAAACTGGGCCTTGTATTTGCCGCCAACCTTACAAATTGGTTATATCCAACAACTTGAAAATTATCGCCTTTGTTTTTTTGGTGCTGTTCAGCCACAGCATTTCGGATTCTATATTGATAAAAAACAAATCAAGCAATTGAATTGGTCCTTAGGTTTTCAATGGCAAGCGAAGATCGGAGCCAGTTTGCTTTGGAGTATTCAAATCAAGCCTAAATGAAAACTTCTCTAACCTATCGGTTTCTATATTTTGTTGTGCTCTGTCTTTTTTCATCTGAATGTCAAGCTCAAATAGAACAGCACCTGTTACTTGAAGATTGGAAAGAACATCCTTTGTTGTTAAACGAGGTCAATTTACTCCGCCTTGAACAAGGAGGAGTTATTGATTCTTGTCAGGCACATGTTTTACTTGAATTTATTAATGATGCGCAATTCAAGTCTTACTATCAGTTGCAAGGTTTAGCTTGTTTTGATGTTCAGACCTATGAACGTCTTCTTTTATATACTTTACTGCCTTCGGAGGCAGGTTCTTCTTTCCTTGATCTTTTTTATCAGGCGCAGGCATTTCAAGGCAGTTTTTTACTCAGAGTTTCTTTTCCAAGCTTAGTATGGCAAGGGCAAGAATTGGATACCATTTCAAGCCAAAATTATCTTGGTAACGATTTTGCCATCCAACAAAAACTGAAGCTCCAGCTCTCTGATCAACTGCAATTTATTTTTAATAGCGCCAAAGATAGGGGTGAAGCACTGTCTTGGTCTGAACGGCAAAAAGGTCCGGATTTTATTGCTTGCGGTTTGTTCTATAAAGCCCAGGCCCCACTTGCTAAAATTGCCATCGGTGCCTATCAATTTCAGTGGGGGCAAGGCTTACAATTATGGACATCCAGAGGGATGGGCCGATCCATTGATCTATTGCAAAGTGTTCGCGTAGCTCAGGGCTTAAAAAGTTATAATGGCACAGATGAGCAACGTTATCTCAAAGGGTTTGCCATACAATACAACCATGCAAAAAATGAATATTTTGGATTGTTTTCAGTAAAACAAATCGATGTTCCGACTCAAATTGATACACTTGAGCGAGCTCATTTCATTCCTAGTTCTAACGGATTGCATCGAACCGAACTTGAGCTACAGCGTCAAAAACAACTGCAAGAAAAAATAGCAGGAATTGCCTGGCAAAGGCATGGTGCTCAATTTAAAATGGGGTCAATGCTTTTATTTCAGCAGTACACAAGTAATCAGTTTACCGATTCTTTGGGCGCTACTTTTTTAAAATATAGCCCGCCATTTCTCTTGAGTCTTGGTTTTCAATTATCGGGGACCTTCAAAAACAGTTTTTATTACCTAGAGACTACACAATTATATCAAGAAAAACTGCTTGTTATTGAGTCAAATGCACTTGTTTGTGGCGCTTTATTTCATTTGCACTCCAAAATTCAATTGGGCTGTCAGTTGCGCTACTACGGCCCGACCTATAGTGCTTTTTATGAGCAAGGCTTTCGCGCAAATAAATTAGCCCAGAATGAAAAAGGTATCTTTCTCAACCTCACTTATCAGCTCAAAAAAAGGATTAAGTGGCAATCCTACCTCGATCAATACGCTTTATATATGCTCACGAGCACCGCTTTTCCTTTTCAAAGCAAGCAGTTCAGAACCGTTTTAAGTTATGTCCCTAAAAAAACCGTTCTCTTCCAATTAAACCTTCAAAAGCAAATAGGTCAAGCGCTTACTTTTCTAAAAGTAGAGGCAACAACAGAAATCAAACGTGAATTAACTTTGAATACCGGTGCGCAGTTTGGATACCAGCGTTTCAAGCAGTTGTCATATAGTGCACACCTCACGCTGCAATATCATCAGTTAGGCTTTCCACTCCGGATGAACGCTCATATGGGAGCTTTCTTTATACCTGATCAAGGTACTTCTCATTACCAAATGAATTACCATATAGGTTTTGGGTCAACAACAATGCAACTTTCTGGGCAGGGTTACTTTTTACAAACGACTTCTGAACTTCATTTAAAGCAAAATTTAGCACTCGGTTTACGTTGTCTTTATATCAGTAAAAGTGCTGTTTTTCAAGGGAATATTATGGGTTATAATTACAAAAACAGCAGCAGAAACCTTCAGTTAGATCTGCAGCTCAAAATTAATTTCTAGCAATTCTGAAAAAAAATGTACCAAAAACAAAATTGTGGCGTTATGTCAGTAATCGAGGACTGCAAGCCTCTATTAAACTCTTGTTAAACTTCTTAAAACCAAAAGACTATGGCTCTCCAACTCTCCGCCCACCAGCAGTCTTTTCTCCTCGAAGAGGAAAGAAAACTTGTCGAACGTGCACAAGAAAACCCGCGTTATTTCGCACCGCTTTATGAGCGTTATCACGATGCTATTTTTCGTTACATCTACCGCAGAGTAGACGAAGAAGAGCAGGCCTATGATATCACCTCAAGCGTTTTTGTCAAGGCCCTTCAAGGGCTTCATAAGTATGAATTTCGTGGACTTCCTTTTTCTTCATGGTTATTTCGCATTGCAAAAAGTGAACTCTACCAAAGCTTCCGCGATCAAAAAGCGAAGCGTACCGTGAGCATTGATAAAGTTGTCTTAAAGCAAGTCATCGAGGACTGGACTGAAGATTACCGTCAGCAAGATGTCGATCGTTTGCTTAGTAAATTGCGTTTGCTCAAGGAAAACCAACTCCAACTCATTGAAATGCGTTTTTTCGAAAAGCGTTCTTTCAAAGAAATTGGAGAAATTACCGGATTATCTGAAAACAACGCAAAAGTGAAAACTTTTCGCGCCGTCTTAAAGCTCAAACAATTTTTCCATCAAATCGAATAGCTATGCTTAAAATTTTACTCAATCGACCTGAACCAAGTGTAGATACCGTTCAGCAGCACCAAGATTTCAATCAAATTTTGGCTGCTTATAACTATCAAAAAAAAGTGATGAATCCTTGGAGCTATTGGCATTATCCTATATGGATGCTTGGCTTGGTGCTCTTGAGCTAACGTTTCTGCACAAGAAATAGTTTGTACATTTGTGTATGTACAAACTGTTTCGTTTTATTCTTTTTCAGTTCGACGCTGAGCGCGTTCATTATTTTGTGGTTGGCTTACTGCGTCTCATCCATCAAATCTTTCCTTTTAGAGCCTTATTTCGGGCCATCTACATTAAAAAGGATCCAAAATTAGCCGTGCAGCTCTTTGGGCTTGATTTTGAAAATCCTGTAGGCTTGGCAGCGGGTTTTGATAAAAATGCCGCTTACATTGATCCGCTATCCGATTGCGGCTTTGGTTTTATTGAAATCGGTACAATCACCCCAAAGGCACAGCCCGGTAATGACAAGCCGCGTTTATTCCGCTTGAAGGCAGATCAAGCCATTCTCAATCGCATGGGCTTCAACAATGATGGTGTCGAACAAGCCATTACACAATTAAAAGCTCGCAAAAACAAACACATCATCATCGGAGGTAACATCGGGAAAAATAAATGGACTCCCAATGAAGAAGCTACCCAAGATTACGTTCTGTGCTTTGAAGCATTATTTCCTTATGTTGATTATTTCGTGGTCAATGTTTCTTCACCAAATACGCCCAACTTAAGGGCATTGCAAGAGAAAGGCCCCTTACTAGAATTGCTCTCAACATTACAAAGATTAAATACCGCAAAGCCGAAGCAAAAACCAATTTTATTAAAAATTGCACCAGACCTCACCGATACCCAGCTCGATGAAGTCATTGAAATTACTTTTGAAACACAAATTGCAGGTCTCATTGCTAGCAACACGACCATTTCACGAGAAGGCCTTCATACACCACAAGCTGTGGTTGAAGCACTTGGTGCTGGTGGTGTTTCTGGGAAACCGCTTACCAAAAGATCAACAGAGGTGGTGCGCTACATTCATCAAAAATCAGCGGGTAAAATTCCAATCATTGCAGTGGGTGGAATTCATACGGCTCAGGACGCACTTGATAAATTTGAAGCCGGCGCATCCTTAGTTCAGCTTTACACCGGATTTATTTATGAGGGGCCGGGGCTCATCAAACAAATAAATCAGGCTTTACTTCAAAAACAAAACAAGCATTGAGTAAGCAGTTATACATCACAGAATGTCCGCGCGATGCCATGCAAGGTATCCAAAGCTGGATTCCTACTGATCAAAAAGTAAATTATCTCAATGCGCTCTTATCTTGCGGTTTTGATTACCTCGACTTTGGAAGTTTTGTATCTCCAAAGGCCATTCCTCAACTCAAAGACACCGCTGAGGTTCTCGAGCAATTAAATCCCTCTGACACCAAACTTTTGGCCATTATTGCCAATGAACGAGGTGCACAAGAGGCCAGTTCTCATGAACGTATTTCCATATTGGGTTATCCATTTTCAATCTCTGAAACGTTTCAAAAACGCAATACAAATCATAGCCTAGATGCATCTTTGAAACTTATGGAACAAGTTTCTGAAACATGTGAGCAAAATAAAAAGCAATTAAGGGTTTATTTGTCCATGGGTTTTGGAAATCCATATGGTGACCCCTGGTCTGAAGATTTGCTTTGTACTTGGGTCGACCGCTTAAGCACTCAGTTTCCTATTCATGACTTTGCGCTATCAGACACCATAGCAGTTGCTACAGCGTCACAGTGCAGTACGCTATTTAATGTGCTTTTTCAGCATTTTCCGAAGCAAACTTTTTCCGCACATTTTCATGTCGTGCCGGGTCAAGAACAAGGATTAATTCAAGCCGCTTATGAAGCAGGTTGTCAACATTTTGACACTGCAATAGGTGGTTTTGGCGGTTGTCCGATGGCTAAGGACGAACTAACGGGCAATCTTTCAACAGAGGCCTTACTTGCTTTTATGCAAACGCAGCAAATCAAAAGTCAACTTGATTTAAATGCATTTGAAAAGGCACGTATCATTTCTCAATCAATATTTAACTAATGCAAAAGAAAAGAGCTATATATCTATTAGGTTTGATTGGTCTGGCTTTGGCCGCTTGGTTTATTTTTAAGAAGCAAGAAATTTCTAATCAGATAGAATCGACTGAGAAAACCAAGTTGTCCGCTCCGACTAAAGGTCAAGAAATTTCTACAGATTTCAATATCAATACCTTTAAAAGCAAGAAAGAACCGTTACTCTTAAAACAATTGAGACTCTGCGATTCCACGCTGCAATGGAGCGAAGATGAAAACAGACCCTCTTGTACACCGAACTTTTTTAGGGTGTTTCCTTTGAAAAAAGGCCTTGATCTTTCGCAAGGGTGTATGGTGCTCATGAAAGCTGGCGTAAATCATTTTCCGGTGCGTCGTTTTGTAATTTATGAGCGCGAGGGCACACAACTAGTACAAGCGAATGGTTTCATTGGCTACCCAATTGAACTTCGACCAAATCCTGATGGCTATGATGATATCGTGATTCGCTTTTTTGAGCGCTATCAAGGTGAGAAGTACTTTTATAATTGCTTGTTTACCTGGAAGCAACATCGCTATCAATATGTTTGCTGTGAGCAAATTAACGATGCCGACATCAAACCTGAGAAGCAAAAAGAGGTCTCAGCAGAAATTTGGAAAATTCTTTATGAAAAACAGCTGGCATTTTAAATTGCTTTTCTTTTTACTGCTGGGAAGTTGCATCAACGGCGAGCAAACTTACAAGGTAGATTACACCGATTTACTCAACGGAGGCAATAGTAAAGTCTGGGAGCTTGCCCAAGAAGATGCTGTGAATTCATCAGTTGGCAAACAAAGCTGGGCCGAAGTGGTCTTTGTTTTTTATGAATCGGGCAAAGTGCTTGTGGGTTCTCTAGAAGATCTTGCCAAACATAAATTTGATGCCGGAGTCTATCAGTATAAAGCGCAAAAACAAGAGCTACAAATGCAGATCAACGGCGAAACTTTGCTTTTTAGACTCAGTATAGATGACCACGAAGGGCTATGGCTCAAAACTAAAAAAGGTAAAAACATCAGTGAGTACTTACACCTTGTTCCATTGACCGAGCCACAAACGCCTTAAAAGTTTTCGTAAATACCTAAGCCAAAAAGTGCAAAATCGTATTTAGCAGGGTCTTTGGGGTCAAGTTTTTGGCAAAAAGCTTGTAGTTCTTCATTGGCTTTCCAATCATTTTGCGTGCGTTTCAAAATCCCGAGTTTTCTAGAAATATTTCCGGTATGTACGTCTAAAGGAATCATAAGTTGTGCTGGGCTAATTGCAGTCCAGAGTCCGAAATCAACGCCATTTTTTGCAGGTCTACACATCCACCTTAAAAACATAATGAGTCTTTTTGAGGCCGAACCAGTACTTGGGTTAGCTACATGCTTGAGGGTCCTAGGGTTCAAAAAAGGGATGAATTTTTCTCGGAAACTCGAAATTCGCATTTCTAAAAATGGAGAGCTATTAGCAAAGGCAGCCTCAAGCCCACCATTTTGGTAACAATGTTTCAGTCCCAATAAAAAACCATTTAAGTCTGTCGTGTTGAATGTTCGATGTACAAATTGTGGGCAAGTTCCGTCTTGATATGTTAAGACATAACTGAGTGGTTCAGGACCTAAAATTTCAAGTAAACGCTCGCCACTTTTGATGATACTTTGGCGTTTGCCCCAAGAGATTGTAGCAACTAAAAAGGCCACAATTTCGATGTCTTCCTTTTTTTGAAAACGGTGAGGGAGTAGAATGGGATCTTCTGGAATAAAAGCCGCTTCCTCGTACTGCGCTGCTTTTAAATCCAGGAATTCTTTGAGTTCGGAAAAAGATAAATCAGATGAATTGTCCATCTTTCATTCTTAAGCAGCGGTCTGCCATTTGCGCAAAACCTTCATTGTGAGTCACGATGACAAATGATTGTTTGAATTCTGAACGCAGTTCAAAAAATAATTGGTGCAAAGCGGTTGCATTTTCGGTGTCGAGGTTGCCAGATGGTTCGTCGGCAAAAACGAGTGCTGGCTTATTGATGAGTGCTCGGGCCACCGCCATGCGTTGTTGCTCGCCACCAGAAAGTTCATTAGGGCGGTGTCCTCCACGATGAGCTACATTTAACCTTTCTAAAAGGACCTGTGCTTCTTTGAATGCGTCTGTTTGGTTTTTTCCGCCAATCATGGCAGGTAAAGCAACATTTTCAAGCGCAGAAAATTCAGGTAAAAGCTGATGAAACTGAAAAATAAAACCCAGCCGTTGGTTGCGAAAAAATGAGCGTTCTTTTTCAGATAATGCAAATGGATCTTTATTTTCAATGCGCAGACTTCCAGAACTCGGCTGATCTAGTGTGCCAAGGATTTGCAATAAAGTAGTTTTTCCGGCCCCCGAAGATCCAACAATAGAAATAATTTCGGAAGGTGCAACATAAAGATCAACCCCCTTCAAAATAGCGAGCTGCTCGTAATTTTTATGAATTCCGGAGGCTTGTAGCATTAGTGGTCAAGCTTTAAAGTGTGTCCGGCTTTATCTCGTTTGGTTTTCAAGTATTGCTCATTGTGGGCATTACTTTGAATTTCAAGCGGTATATTTTCAACGATTTCTAAACCGTAACCAATGAGTCCGGTGCGCTTCTTCGGATTATTAGACATCAATTTCATCTTGCGAATACCTACAGAGCGCAAAATTTGAGCGCCAATGCCGTAGTCTCGCTCGTCAGCTTTGAAGCCTAATTTTTCATTGGCTTCATAGGTGTCGAGGCCTTCTTCTTGTAGTTTGTAAGCCTTGAGTTTATTGAGTAAGCCAATCCCACGGCCTTCCTGATTCATGTATACAATAGCACCTTTTCCGGCTTCATTAATGAGCTCCATGGCTTTGTGCAATTGAGGGCCGCAGTCACAACGACAGCTGCCAAAAATATCGCCAGTTAGACAAGAAGAATGGACGCGTACCAAAACGGGTTCGTCTTCGGTCCAACTACCTTTAGTGAGCACCAAATGATCTTGGTCATTGCTTTGGTCTTTGAAAGCACGCAATTTGAAATCGCCGTAAACGGTTGGCATTTCGACCTCAACTTGCTCAACTACCAATGACTCATGGGCAATGCGGTATTTGATAAGATCTGCAATACTGACAATCTTTAAATCGAATTTTTTGGCAATTTCTAGCAGTTGTGGCAATCTGGCCATGGTGCCATCTTCGTTCAAGATTTCCACAATGATTCCGGCTTCTTCATAGCCAGCTAGACGAGATAAATCGATGGCTGCTTCAGTATGGCCAGCTCTTCGGAGTACGCCGCCTTTTTTGGCGCGCAAAGGAAAGATGTGCCCAGGCTTACCAAGTTCTTCTGGTCTGATGGCTGGGTCAATCATGGCCAAAATGGTTTTTGCGCGATCCGAGGCCGAAATACCAGTAGTACAACCGTGTCCAATGAGGTCGACGCTGATGGTAAAGGGTGTTTCGTAGGCTGCTGAATTATTGCGTACCATTAATTCGAGACCAAGTTGATCACAGCGGTCTTCTGAAATAGGGGCACAAATGAGGCCTCGGCCATGTGTGGCCATAAAATTGATGAGCTCAGGACTCGCATTGCGAGCAGCCGTCAGAAAGTCTCCTTCGTTTTCGCGGTCTTCGTCGTCCACCACAATCACTACGCGTCCTTGTTGGATCTCGTAGATGGCTTCTTCAATGGTATTGAGTTGTTGGGTCATGTTGTGGAATTAAGCATTTGGAATTTGTTGAAGACTGGCTAAGAAATACTGCCAAAATTTTTGAACCGAAGAAATCTGTACTTTTTCGTCTGGCGAGTGTGCAGCTCGGATATTTGGGCCAAAAGAAATCATGTCCACACCTGGTAGTTTTTCACCGAGTAAGCCACATTCTAGACCAGCATGACACGCTTTCACTTTAGGCTCTTCATGAAAGAGCGAACGATAAAGATTGGTCATGGTATTTAAAATGGGAGATTGCATGTTGGGTTGCCAACCAGGGTAATCGCCAGATTGTTCAACAGTTGCCCCCATATTTTCAAAAGCACAAGCCAAAGCCATACTGACTTCTCTTTTGGTACTTTCTACAGAACTTCTTTGCAAAGATTGCGTGGTGAAAACACCATCTTTAATGATGACGCGTGCCAAAGAAGAAGAAGCTTCAACAAGTCCTTCAATCGCAGGGCTCATTCTGAAAACACCGTTGTGTACTGAACACAGTGTTTGAATAATCTTTTTGAGATCTGAAGTACTCATAGCCTTTTTAGGGCAAGCGATTGT
>JBEEKM010000033.1:0-21716 GCA_041168645.1 Bacteroidota bacterium
TCTTACGTGACCTACGCCGCTGTGCTCATTCACGTTATTGATGGTATTTTACTAACAATCCAAAACCGCAAGGCGCGTCCAGTGCGTTATGCTTACAGCAAGCCAGGTGCAAATTCAAGTTCAGCAAGTCGTAGCATGGCTATTCTAGGAACCTTAATTCTTGTTTTCCTTGCTACACACATGGCTAATTTCTGGTGGAAAATGAAGGTCAAAGAAGATGTGCCATTACACACCTACACGCTTGAAATGAAAAATCAAATGATGGGTGCGGCTAATACAGAATTGTACTACACACATGTTCCTGGTGTTCAGCCGATTCCAAAAGACCCAAATAACATCATCGAAAAAGGAACAGACCTTTACATCAAAGGAACCAATGTAAAAGTAGCTGAAGGATACCGCGATTTACATACTTTGGTGATGGACTTCTTTAGTAAAAGTAAAAATGAAGGTGCGCTTTTTGCCGTATTGTTCTACGTGATTTCCATGATCGTTTTGGCTTATCACTTACTACACGGTTTTCAAAGTGCTTTCCAATCTTTAGGATTTAATCATCCCAAATATACTCCGCTCATCAAAAAACTGGGGGCGGCATTTGCAATATTAGTACCACTATTGTTTGCAATTATCCCTGTTATTATTTTCATGAATCACTAGGAATTAGGCTATGTCAACATTAAATTCGCGCATTCCGGAAGGTCCAATCTCAGAGAAATGGACCAATCATAAAAACCACATGAAGTTGGTTGCACCAAACAACCGCCCAAAAATCGACATCATTGTTGTTGGAACGGGCTTAGCTGGTGCATCTGCTGCTGCTTCTCTTGGTGAAATGGGTTACAACGTGAAGGCCTTTTGCTTCCAAGATTCTCCAAGACGTGCGCACTCTATTGCAGCACAAGGAGGTATCAACGCAGCAAAAAACTACCAAAACGACGGTGACTCTGTCTACCGTTTATTTTATGATACAATCAAAGGTGGTGACTACCGCGCTCGTGAGGCAAACGTTTACCGTCTAGCAGAAGTTTCTGGCAACATCATTGACCAATGTGTTGCTCAGGGTGTTCCTTTTGCTCGTGAATACGGAGGTCTACTTGACAACCGCTCATTTGGTGGTACACAAGTACAACGTACTTTCTATGCTGCTGGGCAAACTGGTCAACAATTATTACTTGGCGCTTACTCTGCACTTTCTCGTCAAATTGGTCTTGGTCGTGTAAAAATGTACCACCGTCACGAAATGATGGACCTCGTTAAAGTTGACGGCAAAGCACGTGGAATCATCGCTAGAAACTTAGTTACTGGCGAGTTAGAGCGCCATTCTGCTCATGCCGTAGTTCTTGCTAGTGGTGGTTACGGAAACGTTTATTTCTTATCTACCAACGCAATGGGAAGCAACGTTTCAGCTGCTTGGAAAGTACACAAAAAAGGAGCGCACTTCGCAAACCCTTGTTTTGTACAAATTCACCCTACTTGTATCCCAGTACACGGAACCAACCAATCGAAATTGACACTCATGTCTGAGTCTTTAAGAAACTCAGGCCGCATTTGGGTACCGAAGAAAAAAGAAGACGCAGAAGCCATTCGCGAAGGTCGTTTAAAACCAACGCAAATTGCTGAAGAAGACCGCGACTACTTCCTCGAAAGACGCTACCCAGCATTCGGAAATCTTGTTCCACGTGACGTGGCTTCACGTGCAGCAAAAGAGCGCTGTGACGCAGGTTTCGGAATTGAAGCTAATGATACCAACGAAGGTGTTTACCTCGATTTCGCTACTGAAATCCGCAACAAAGGCCGTCAGTCAGCTTTTGCACAAGGTGATCACAATCCTTCAGACGAAAAAATCTTAGCACTCGGTAAAAAATGGATCGAAGAGAAATATGGTAACCTCTTTCAGATGTACCAAAAAATTACCGACGACAACCCATACGAAACACCGATGAAAATTTACCCTGCTGTCCACTACACTATGGGTGGTGTTTGGGTAGATTACAACCTTCAAAGTTCTATTGAAGGCTGTTTTGTAACTGGTGAAGCTAACTTCTCTGACCACGGAGCTAATCGCTTAGGGGCTTCTGCACTTATGCAAGGTTTAGCTGATGGTTATTTCGTATTGCCATATACCATTTCAGACTACCTCGCTAATGACATCCGAACTGGAAAAATCGCAACTGATACACCAGAATTCGAAACTGCTGAGGCTGAAGTAAAAGCAAGCATTGACCGCTTCCTCAACAATAAAGGAACAAAATCAGTTGACCATTTTCACAAGCGTTTGGGCTTAATTATGTGGAACAAGGTTGGTATGGCACGTAACGAGGCAGGCTTGAAACAAGCTATTGAAGAAATTGCTGCTCTTAAAGAGGAGTTCTACAACGACGTATTTGTTCCTGGTGCTGCCAACGAAATGAACCCTGAACTCGACAAAGCGATGCGTGTAGCTGACTTTATTGAGCTCGGTCAACTCATGGCTGTAGATGCTTTGCATCGTCTTGAATCATGTGGAGGTCACTTCCGTGAAGAATACCAAGACAGCGAAGGAGAAACACTCCGCGACGACGAAAACTTCAAATATGTAGCTGCTTGGGAATACCAAGGAGGAGATGCAACCAAAGCAAACTTGAACAAGGAGGCTTTGAATTATGAATTCATCAAAATTGCTGCGCGCAACTATAAATAAGAATAGTATGGCTTCAAAGTATATCAATATTACCCTCAAAATCTGGAGACAAAAAAACACCAACGCTAAAGGTGGTCTAGAAACCTATAGCCTTAACCAAGTGTCTACAGATAGTTCGTTTCTAGAAATGCTCGACCAATTGAACGAGCAATTGATCAACGAACAAAAAGAACCTATTGCTTTTGACCACGATTGTCGCGAAGGTATCTGCGGAATGTGTTCTTTGTATATCAACGGAAGGGCGCATGGTCCAGAAACCGGAACAACAACTTGTCAGTTGCACATGCGTAGTTTCAAAGACGGAGATACCATTTATGTCGAGCCGTGGAGATCAAGAGCTTTCCCGATTATCAAAGATTTGGTAGTAGACCGCTCAGCATTTGATCGCATTCAACAAGCTGGTGGCTTTGTTTCTGTCAATACTTCAGGACGCACCATGGATGCAAATGCCATTCCAATTCCAAAAGCTGATGCAGATAAAGCATTTGAAGCTGCTGCTTGTATTGGTTGTGGAGCTTGTGTAGCTACTTGTAAGAATGGATCTGCAATGCTATTTGTAGGGGCTAAAGTTTCTCAGTATGCTTTGCTACCACAAGGTAAAGTTGAAGCCAAAGATCGCGTGCTCAATATGGTTCGCCAAATGGACGAAGAAGGTTTTGGAAACTGTACCAACACGGGGGCATGTGAAGTAGAATGCCCTAAAGGTATTTCACTTGAAAACATAGCGCGCATGAATCGCGAATACCTTGTGTCTTCCTTGACATCAGAAAAATAGAAATAACAATGAAATAAAAAAGGGCGGTTAAATAACCGCCCTTTTTTTATGCTTTTAAAACAGCTTACTTAAGCTGTTGGCCTTCATTTTTATACCAACCTTGATTGTCTTTGATTTCAACAGGCACATTTGATTTATCGCTGAGGCGCTTTTGTGTGCGCATCCAGAAATAGAAGCCAAAAAAGCCTAATACGATTAAGATGTTGTTGAAATAGTTTTGTACGAATTCAAAAAATCCAAAAGACCATTGAAATGTGTCACCAATTTTATAAACGAAATCTGTCCAAGTCATTGTTATCTGCTTTAGTGCAACAAATGTACTACAAATTTTAGAAATTGTAATGCGGAATTAAATTTCTCCCATCAAGGCAAGTGTTTCTTTTGAGGCCGCTTGTTCAGCTTCTTTCTTTGAAAGCCCTTTGCCTTTGCCATAGGCTGTTCTATTGATCTGAACCTCCATCTCGTACTGCCATTTACCTTCGATAAATTGCTCGTCTAACAATTTAAATTCAATGCTCAACTTTTTGCGTTGACACCAAATGAATAATGCCGATTTAAAATCAATTTCTTCTTCTAGAAGTTGAGCCAAATTCAGGTACTTTCTGAGTACGTTATTGCGAATGACTTGTTTGGTTCTGTCATAACCAGCGTCTAGATAAATTGCACCAACTAATGCTTCAAGGGCATTCCCTTCAAGTCCAGCCAAATTGATACTCCTACTTTGATTATAAATGAGGTGTTGGCGAATACCCATGCGCTCACCGATACCGGATAAGGTTTTTCGGTTTACAATTTTTGACTTGATTTTAGTGAGCTTTCCTTCATCAGCATCCGGATACTTTTCAAAGATGTAGGAGGCTACAATAGCGTCAAGAATGGCATCGCCTAAAAATTCTAGTCTTTCGTTGGCCTGCAATAAAGCCTCTTCAGATAAAATACTTTTGTGGGTAAGCGCTTGCTTAAAGTGCTGAATATGAACTGGTTTGTAACCAAAGTTTTGTATGACAAAGCGGATGAGCTTTAATTCATCAGCGGTTCTTTTCTTTGAAAACAAAGGAAATTTCAGCAAATTATGCGTTGAATTTCTTGACGATAATGGTGGTGTTATGACCCCCAAAACCGAATGTGTTGGAAAGTGCAATATTTACCGTACGCGCTTGCGCTTTGTGGAAGGTAAAATTAAGTTTTGAGTCTAGCTCAGGATCGTCGGTAAAATGATTGATTGTAGGAGGTACGATATCATTTTTGACTGACAACACACATGCAACCGCTTCAATAGCACCTGCTGCACCAAGAAGGTGGCCGGTCATTGATTTAGTTGAGCTAATATTGAGTTTGTACGCGTGTTCACCGAATACGCTTTGAATGGCTTTTACTTCAGCGATATCGCCAAGTGGTGTAGAGGTTCCGTGAACATTGACGTAGTCTACTTGTGACGGATCAATTTCAGCATCTTCTAGAGCAGCCAACATGGTATTTCTTGCGCCAATTCCATCGGGATGTGGAGCCGTCATGTGATAAGCATCACCGGACATTCCGCCACCGATTACCTCGGCATAAATTTTTGCACCTCTTTTAATGGCATGCTCGTATTCTTCAAGAATGAGGCAGCCAGAGCCCTCTCCGAGAACAAAACCGTCGCGATCGATGTCGAATGGACGTGATGCTGTTTCAGGAGATTCGTTGCGGGTAGATAAAGCTTTTAAGGCATTGAATCCACCCATACCCATTTCATTGACGCCAGCCTCAGAACCACCAGTAACAATGGCATCGGCTTTACCTAAGCGAATCAGGTTAAAGGCATCAATAATGGCATTGGTTGCAGATGCACAGGCAGAAACACATACATAATTTGGTCCGCGAAGACCATATTTAATAGAAATGTGACCTGCTGCGATATCAGCAATCATTTTAGGAATAAAGAAAGGATTGAAACGCGGTGTGCCGTCTCCGCCAAAATATTCTCTGGCTTCTTCTTGAAAGGTTTTAAGACCCCCAACACCTGAACCCCAGATAACGCCAATGCGATCTAGGTTTGGATTTGATTCAAGTAAAGCAGCATCTGCCATAGCTTCCGTGGCGGTAACTATGGCATACTGCGAAAATTGATCAAGCTTGCGTGCTTCTTTACGGTCAATGTGGTCTTCCACATTGAAGTCTTTTAATTCACATGCAAATTGCGTCTTGAATAAAGAAGCATCAAATTGTTTGATGGGTGCAGCTCCGCTCTTACCTGCCATTAGGCCATCCCAGTATTCTTGTACTGTGTTTCCTATTGGGGTGAGCGCACCTAGGCCCGTTACAACAACTCTTTTTAATTGCATACCTATGAATTAGTAGCGTGAAAGATTACACGTTAGCCTCGATGTAAGCAATAGCGTCACCAACAGTTTGGATACCTTCTGCTTTATCGTCTGGAATAGAAATGTTAAATTGTTTCTCGAATTCCATGATTAACTCAACGGTGTCGAGTGAATCAGCACCCAAGTCATTTGTGAAGCTAGCTTCGTTAGATACTTCACTTTCTTCAACATTCAGTTTATCTACGATGATCGCGATAACTTTAGCTTTGATGTCAGACATTTTTTAAAATTTAAAGGTTTCAGCTTGCAAAGAAAAAAACTATCGCCCAATAAACAAAACTTATATGAATTTAATTTATCAACACTGCAAGGCTCAAATGCTTGGAATCAGTCACTATGCTTAACTTTGTTGCACAAATGCAAACACAAATTATCATTTTTATTTCTGGCGCCGGAAGTAATGCCCGTGAAATCATACGCTATTTTGATGGAAATGAGGCTATTAATGTCTGTGGTGTTGTCTCTAGTAAAGAAAATGCAACAATGGCCTTGTTTTGTGAAGAGCAACAAGTGCCGTTTGTCAATTTGGTAGGTCAAGACTTTTCTGCCTACCTCAATTTTTGTCTAAAACAAAAGGCCCAATGGGTCATTTTAGCTGGCTTCTTAAAAAAGATTCCAATTGATCTGCTTGAGGCTTATCCTGATCGCATCATTAATATACACCCTTCGTTATTACCTAATTATGGTGGGGCAGGGATGTATGGTAAAAAAGTACACGAAGCGGTTGCTGCAGCAAAAGAAAGCTTTAGCGGAATTAGTATACATTTAGTAAATGAAGAATTCGATAAAGGAAAGATGCTTTTTCAGCACGCAGTCAACCTACCAGAAAACGCCAATCCTGAGCAAGTTGAAAGCAGTGTTAGGGCTCTTGAACTGACTCATTTTGCGCAAGATTTAGAAATCTATCTGAGCTCTAACTAATGGCTTGCTCTAGATACTGAGCAAAACGCCAACAGTCTTCATAAGAATTATATAAAGGTGCGGGTGCAATTCGAATCACATTTGGCTCACGCCAATCTGCAATGACGCCTAGTGCTGTTAGCTTGTCAAAAAGCTTTCGGCCTTGTCCTTTGGCCATAATAGACAACTGTGCGCCTCTTTGTGCCGGTGAACTCGGTGTAATGATTTCAAATTCACATTTATCTTGGTTACGCACCGAAATTTCATGGATCAGAAATTCAAGATATGCTGTCATATAATCGCGCTTTTCACCAATGCGGTCCATGCCGGCTTCTTCAAAGATTTCTAAAGACGCCAAATGTGCCGCCATCCCTAAAACAGGGGCATTACTTAATTGCCATCCTTCGGCCCCTGGAATGGGATCAAAACCAGGTTCCATTTGAAAGCGCACTTCTTTATTGTGCCCCCACCAACCTGCAAAACGCGGTAAGCTTTTATTGTGGGCGTGGTTTTCATGAATGAACATACCCGAAACACCTCCAGGTGATGAATTCAAGTATTTATAACCACACCATGCGGCGAAATCAACGTTCCAATCGTGTAAGTGTAAATTGACATTTCCGGCAGCGTGGGCTAAATCGAAACCAACCACTGCGCCAACAGCGTGCCCCGCTTTTGTGATTTTTGCCAAATCAAAATACTGACCTGTATAATAATTAACGCCGCCAATCATAACCAGGGCTAGTTCATCTCCTAGTTCTTGAATTTTAGCGAGGATGTCTTCTTCTCTGATCAATTGCTCTCCTTGGCGAGGACCCACCTCAACTAATGCGTCTTGAGGCAAACCGTGAAAGGCCAGCTGTGAAGCCAATGCATACTGATCTGAAGGAAACGCTTTTTCCTCGCAAAGAATTTTTACTCTTTTACCCGTTGGGCGGTAAAACGACACCATCAATAGGTGCAAATTCGTAGTTAAAGAGTGTGTGATGACGACCTCAATTGGCTTGGCGCCAACTACTTTTGCAGCCATGGTCGTCAGATTTTCATGGTAAGAAAACCATGGTCGTCTTGACAAAAAGTGACCCTCAACGCCAAATTTTGCCCAATCATCGAGTTCTTCTTGTAAATAAGTTGCTGCGGTTTTTGGCTGTAAGCCCAAAGAGTTTCCTGTAAAATAAACAGGATTCTCGGTATGAAAATTCGGGAAATGAAAGCGCAAGCGAAAAGCTGCTAATGGATCTTGTTGGTCTAGTTTTTTTGCGAAATCGGGGCTGAATTGAAATTCCATATGCGCGGCTTTATTCGTAACTTTGTTGTCGCAAATATACATAAGAATGAAGACTCCCTCTCCGATTAACCGCAGCCGTTCCGCAGAATTATTTGAAGCAGCAAAAGAATACTTTCCAGGAGGAGTAAATTCTCCTGTCCGAGCTTTTAAATCTGTCGGGGGCACACCCTTATTTATTGCCAAGGGCGACGGCGCCAAAATCTGGGACGAAGACTGCAATGAGTTCATCGATTTTTGTGGCAGCTGGGGGCCTTTAATTCACGGACACAATCACCCTTATGTATTTGAAAAAATTGTTGCAGCGCTTCAAAATGGCTCAAGTTTTGGTGCGCCAACAAAAAAAGAAAATGAGCTTGCCTCATTTATGTTAGAAAGACTTCCTTTCATCGATAAAATTCGTTTTACTAGCTCTGGCACCGAAGCCGTCATGAGCGCCTTGCGCTTAGCTAGAGGAGCTAGCGGTAAAAATAAAATCATCAAGTTTGAAGGTTGCTACCACGGGCACGTAGATGCCTTGCTAGTTAAAGCAGGAAGTGGTTTGGTTACCTTCGGAACCTCATCAAGCGCCGGTGTTCCTGAAGCTTTTGCCAATGAAACAATCGTTTTGCCATTAAACGATCTTGCCGCGCTTGAAGCCTGTTTTGAAGCCAATCACCACGACTTAGCCTCTGTAATTATTGAACCCATACCGGCAAACAATGGCCTCATTCTTCAAGACCTCAGCTTCTTAAAAAGCCTCCGAGAACTTTGTACTAAATACAAAGTCTTACTAATTTTTGACGAAGTTATTTCAGGATTCAGGGTTGCTTTTGGCGGGGCAGCTGAATTCTTCGGCATCTCGCCAGATATCGTCACCTACGGCAAAATCATGGGTGGTGGCTTGCCAGTTGGTGCCTATGGCGCCAAAAAAGAAATCATGCAATTCGTATCGCCAGATGGGCCAGTTTACCAAGCTGGCACGCTTTCAGGTAATCCGGTTGCCATGGCCGCTGGTTTAGCTCAACTTGAACTTTGTGCTGCACCAGGTTTTTACGAAGCACAAGCCGAAAAAACCAACAAGTTTGTGCAGGGCATCAATGATTTTGCAGCCGAACACAACTTTCCTATGGAATTAGTCAGTATTGGTTCTGTTTTTTGGTTTTCTTTTAATGGTAAAAAACGCATTGCTGCAGCTGAGCAAATTGATAACGACATGAGTGCTTTCAACTTCATGCACCATTACCTACTCAATCAAGGTGTTTATTTTGGGCCAAGTGGCTACGAAGTTGGTTTTGTTTCTTCAGCGCATACCCAAGAGCAGCTCGACTTTGCTCAAGAAAAAATCAAAGAAGCGCTAAAAGCGTTCTATAATCAATAGGAATAGCTAGCTTTAAGCCGTGAATTTAGTAACCGGGGCCACCGGATTGTTAGGCAGTCATGTACTGGTAGAGCTCGTCAAAAACGAGCAGCGTTGTCGTGCGAGTTACCGCAGCGAGGCTAAAATTCAAGATGTCTTCAAACTATTCACCTTCTATTTCAAAGAAGAAGCCCAACAAAAATGGACGCTTGTTGATTGGATAAAAGCAGATTTACTTGACATCACCGATATTGATTCCTTAATCAATGGTGTTGATCGCGTTTACCATTGTGCCGCACTCGTCTCCTTTTTCAAAGCTGATTTTGAACTTTGCTTACAGCAAAACAGATACGTGACCGCTACCCTCGTTGACTTTTCCTTAAAATATGGCGTTAAACACTTTTGCCACGTGAGCTCTACTGCCGCCATCGGAGGTGCAGTGCCTGTAGCGAATGAAAATACCAAATGGCAAGTAGGAGGCAAACACAGCGGATACGGCATTTCAAAATTACTCGCCGAACGCGAAGTTTGGAGAGGCATTGAAGAAGGCTTAAAAGCTGTAATTGTGAATCCTTGTGTCATTCTGGGCCCAGCAGCAAAAGGCAGTCCTTCCTTGCAAATTTTAGAAACCGCCAAGCAAGGGCTCTTGTTTTATACTTCAGGAAGTAATGCAGTTGTAGATGCCAGAGATGTCGCCAAAGTAATGGTAGCGTTAGTTGAAAAAGGGGTGCACAATCAGCGCTTTTTAGTCGTGGGGCCACAACAGTCTTTTAAAAGTTTGTTTGCCCAATTTGCAAAAGCTCTTGGTAAAAAAGAACCAAAAATTGCGGCGCCTAAATTACTAACTTACCTATTTGCCATCAGCCATGAGTTGTGGTGTCATGTGAGTGGGAAGCGTTCTGGCTTAACCATAGAAACTGCTCGCTCTTCTTATCAAAATATTCAATACGACATCAACAAAATCAAAACTGAGTTGTCATTTGAATATACGCCATTAGACCAAATCATTACTAATATGGTTAGTGGCCAAGCTGTCATCACTAAAGATTAGAATTTTGAATCGGAAACTGATTCTTTTTATTGGTATCTTTTACTTGGTCGGAATCGTAGGCATGTACTTCCCCTCCTACCGCTCCTTTTTTGTCAACCTGAGCTTTTTTCATCTGCTGCTTTCGTTTGGCGTTTTGCTATTGAGTCGCAGTTCGTATGACCTAAAGTTTTGGGGATTTATCGCTGTGGCTTTTCTTACCGGCATGAGTGCCGAATGGATTGGTGTACATACTGGCCTATTGTTCGGGGACTACGCATACGGTGCTGTACTCGGTCCAAAATTATTTGAGGTTCCGCTTATTATTGGTGTCAATTGGGCCATGCTCAGCATTGTCTCTGCCGCACTTTTAGCTAAATTAAAACTCGGGCCTTGGCTCGAAATTATTTTCTCAGCTCTTTTGATGGTGTTCCTCGATTTTTTGATGGAGCCCGTTGCTATTAAACTTGACTTCTGGCACTGGACAGGTGGCAACATTCCGACCTATAACTATATATGTTGGTTATTGGTTTCACTCGGTATTCAACATATTTACAGTAAATGGCGGCTTAATGAGTCAAACAATGTCGCTATTGCGTTGTTTTTTTACATAGTCGCATTTTTCACAATTTTAGATATTTACTTATGATTTGGTGGGGTCCATTTGTTTTACTCGGTACATTTTTCATTATGGAATTCATGGCTTGGGCAACGCACAAGTATGTGATGCACGGTATTATGTGGTATTTCCATAAAGATCACCATCAGGTAGAGCCTGGTTTTTTTGAAAAAAATGATGTCTTCTTTTTGATTTACGCCATACCATCTTGGCTCTGTATCATGTTGGGCATGATGAACCACAACTTATTACCTGTCTGGATTGGTTTTGGAATCGCGGCTTACGGCCTGGCTTATTTTCTGATTCATGACGTCTATATCCACCGCCGCTTCAAATGGCTTAGAGACATCGATCATCCTTATTTTTATGCCATTCGCAGGGCGCACAAAATTCACCACAAACACCTTGGTAAAGAACACGGTGAGTGCTTCGGAATGCTTTTAGTGCCTATTCGTTTCTACATCGAAAGCGCCAAGCAATACAAACAACGCGCATGAGTTTATACGGCTGGGTTATATTATTGTCTTTTATCGGGCCTTTCGCTTTAAGTTTCGACAAAAAAGTGGCCTTTTACAAAGATTGGCGCTTTGTCATCCCGGCAATCATCGGTGCGGCTATTCCTTTTATCCTTTGGGATATCCAATTCACTGAGTGGAAAATCTGGGGCTTTACACCTCGTTACTTACACGGGACCTATTTTTATAATTTGCCCATAGAAGAAGTCTTGTTTTTTTTCGTGGTACCCTACAATTTCTTATTTATTCTGAGGGTAATCCAAGCCTATTTCCCCAAACGAGAAGCACCAAAATTTATAGGAATAATTGCCTGGGTTGTTATTTTGAGCAGCCTTTTATTACAGGCTATTTATCACGATAATTATTACACTTTTTCAGCGACATTTTTTAGTGCCACACTCACCGCTTTTTTATGGAAAAAACATTGGTTCAGTGATTTTATTTGGGCTTATCTGCTCTGCCTGATTCCCTTTTTTATTGTCAATGGCATTTTAACGGGCGCTTTTACACCCGAGCCAATTGTATGGTATAATTCAGCGCACATCATTGGTTTTCGGATGGTTAGCATCCCATTTGAAGACCTCTATTACAACTTTGATTTGACCATTCTTTTAACTTGGATTTATTTTTCGTTAAAAAAACGCAAGGAAAATTTGGATAGAGTTTTGTAAAAATAAAAATATCCTTAACTTTGTCGCCCCTAGCAAAGCAAAGGCAGCGCAATAATGGGAGTCTTAAGCGAGAATAGCTCAGTTGGTAGAGCACGACCTTGCCAAGGTCGGGGTCGCGGGTTCGAATCCCGTTTCTCGCTCTTTTGAGCTCGAGTGGTGGAATCGGTAGACACGCCGGACTTAAAATCCTGTGGGCATTTGCCCGTGCGGGTTCAAGTCCCGCCTCGAGTACAATACTGTGAAACTAACCCTTGATCCTTTTTGGATTGAGGGTTTTTTGTTTTTAGGCTATTCTGATTTTTTCTTTTAATTGCGGCTTTTTCAACGTTTTATTTAAATTTAACCAAGTAAAACAACATGCGTCATTTTTTCAATTTCAGCTGCGGCCTTCTTCTACTCAGTTCCTTAGGAGCTTGTTCCTCCCCAGAAGAAGCCAAGCAAAAACAAAGCAAACCTGTCAGTACTCGAGTTGTGGAACCTAGCCAAGATTACGATACTTGTCAAATTGGCCAGCAAGTTTGGATGGCTCAAAATTTAAATGAGCCACACTTCAGAAATGGCGACCCAATTAAACAGGCAAAGACTCTAGATGAATGGAAAAAAGCGGGAAACACCTGCACGCCAGCTTGGTGTTATTACGATAATGACTCCGCACTCGGTAAAAAAATTGGCAAACTGTATAATTTCTATGCAGTCAATGACCCCAGGGGTTTAGCACCAAAAGGATGGGCCCTTCCCGCGAATGATGACTTTCAAAAATTATTGCGCGCGCTCGGAAAAATGGATAAAGATGCTATGGCACTCCAGCACCCTTCTTTTGTTGGTGATTATCCAGACTCAGATGTTTTGAAATTTCACGCCTATGGTTCTGGTTATCGTAAAGAAGCTGGTGCCTTTTCTGGCAAGGATGAATATGCTAGCTACTGGAGTAAAGACACGGCGAACGCATACAGTGCCAATGCACTCTATCTGAATAAAAACAAATTTGAACCCTTGTGGGGAAGTTATTATAAATCTGGCGGATTTTCTGTGCGCTGCATTAGGCAGTAGCAGGTTACCGTGTGCTGTAGCTATTCCCATCGTAAAGTGAGTTCTTCTCGATAAAAGGTCATTTTGACAATTATTCGTAACTTCACCCCTCATTTTTTTGTACATTTAGTCGCATGTGGAGTAAAGTTGCTAGTTTAATTCTCAGAAATCGCCTTTTCATTCTGGCAATCGTTGCCTTAATCACCATTTTCTTTGGGTATTTTGCAGCTACTTCCCTCAAGGTTGACAACCGTTACGGGAACACCCTTCCAAAAGATGATCCTATCCAAATGGATTATGAAAAATTCAAATTACAATTTGGAGAAGATGGGTCTACCCTAGTTATTGCCGTTCAAACAGACTCCCTATACACCGAAGAAAACTTCAAGAAGTGGCGCGAGTTGGGTTATCAAATTTTAAAAATTAAAGGTGTTGACAATGTTGTTTCTGAAGCCACGCTTTTTGCGATGACCAACAACATCAAAAAGAACGAATTTGAAATTCATCGTATTTTTTCTGACACCACCTTTAGAGATAAGAGCATTGACTCCGTAAGAAAAGAAGTGCGCAAAAACCCAATTTACAGAGGTTTACTATATAACGATACCAGCAATGTGTCTTTACTGATGATTGGAATGGATGAAAAAATCCTAGCCAATCAGAAGAAGTCAAAAGTTGTATTTAAAATTGAAGAGTTAGCTAAATCCTATGAAAAACACTTTGGCAAGGTTTATTTTGCAGGTTTACCACACATGCGCGTCGTTGTGGCTAAGCGCATTGTCAGTGAAATGTATATCTTTTTGGCACTCTCCATTTTTGCATCTTCGCTATTGCTTTACATTTTCTTCCGCTCCTTATATGTCGTTTTACTCTGTAATTCTGTCGTTTTCATCTCCGTCATTTGGGCCTTGGGCAGCATCGCCTTTATGGGTTATGAGCTCTCTATCATTATGGCGCTCATTCCACCGCTACTCATCGTAATTGGGGTTCCAAACTGCGTCTTCCTCATAACTAGGTACCATCAAGAATATGTACTCCTAGACAACAAAATGCGCTCCTTGTTTGTCATGATCAAACGCATCGGATCCGTAACCTTCCTTACCAATTTAACAACAGCAGTAGGTTTTGTGACCTTCACGAGTTCTGATAAATTAGCACAGTTTGGACTGATTTCGAGTTGGAACATCATGGTTGTTTTTGTGCTCTCTTTGGTTATCATTCCCATTTTTGCATCTTTTGCTAAACCACCTAAACCACGCCACCTGAAGCACTTAAGTCGTGTATATTCGCAAGGCATCATTGAAATCATTGTAAAAATTGTTACCAAGTATCGTCCTTGGATTTATGTTACCGCTGTCCTTATGGTGATTTTTAGCATCTACGGCATGACTAAAATCATCTCTACTGGAAATGTAACAAGCGATTTACCAAAAGACGATCCTATTTTGCTGGACATGAAATTTGTCGAAAGCAACTTTGGGGGCTCTATTCCATTTGAGATTACCGTCAATTACAAAGAAAAGGGGCGCTTATTTAGCACTGAAACCATGCAAAAAGTAGATGAAATTCAGGGTGTGTTTGCCAAAGACACTTTGTTTTCAAAAAGCATGTCTTATGTTGACCTGATCAAGTCTATTAACATGGCTTACCACGGTGGAGATCCCAATAAGTACACCATCATCTCGAACCGCGATAAACTGCGCCTCAAAAAATACATTGACAAACTTGACCTCAGCAGCTTAAATGGCGGCTCAGTTTCTCTTAAAAATTTAGTTGATACAAGTAAAACCACCCTGAGAATCCGCATGCAAATGAAGGATCTTGAGGTTGACAAAGTAGGGCCAACTCTTGACAAACTCAAAGTCACAACTGATCAGATACTCAACCCTGAAAAACCAACCTTAGAAAGACTTTATACCAAAATCAACAAAGGAGATGTTGGGGCTATTGACTCCATTATCTACGAGCATGCAGGCGTATACAACAACCTGACTTCCATTTTGTCAAAAGGAAATGATGCACAACAAATGGCCTTTGACATGAACCCAGAGAAAATCAAAGACTTTGCGGGCAAGAAAGGCTTTTCACAGCACCTGCGACAAGCAATCGATCAAGAATACTATGACCTAGTTTTCACAGGAATCAAGGTGGTGCAAACAGAAGGAACCAAATACCTATTTGTGAACCTACTTCAGTCATTGATTTTTGCCATTATCTCTATTGCCATCATGATGGCCTTCTTGTTTAGATCTTTCCGCATCATTTTGGTATCCATGATCCCGAATATCATCCCGCTGTTGTTCACCGCAGGCATCATGGGTTATTTTCAAATTCCACTCAAGCCTTCGACTATTTTAGTGTTCGGTATCGCACTTGGTATTACTGTTGACAACGCCATTTTGTTTTTAGGTAAATACAGACACGAATTGAAGCAACACGCATGGGATACCCGCTTTGCCATTCTGCACTCTCTAAGAGAAACAGGGCTTGGTATTTTCTATACGTCAGTAATTCTTTTCTTCGGATTCTTGATGTTTGTCTTCTCACAATTTGGAGGCACAAAGGCGCTTGGCTTACTGGTTTCCATTACCATTT
This sequence comes from Bacteroidota bacterium, assembly GCA_041168645.1. Classification (GTDB taxonomy): domain Bacteria; phylum Bacteroidota; class Bacteroidia; order Flavobacteriales_D; family Crocinitomicaceae; genus UBA952. The sequence goes on from JBEEKM010000033.1 coordinate 15,799, forward strand.
TAGTCGGTATGGCCACCAACTTGATTATTTTGCCTGCATTGCTTTTGACATTAGAAAGAAAATTCAGCATGCGCTCTTTCCAAGAGCCCTTGATTGATATCTACAACGAGGAAACAGATTACGACATGGACAAACTCGAAATTGAGTTTGCGGCAGAACACCCAGAGAAAGACTAAGGGCTACGCTCTTATACTAAAAGTAACTTTTTAACGCTGATTAGGCGTCTTGGAGCTTTTTAACCATTGTTAAAATGGTAGCCAACGCAACAGTTTCTCCGGTTTCATCATAGACATCGACCAAGAATTTAACGATGCCTTTGGCAACGTCTTCTGGACTTCTTTTTTCCTGATCAACTTTTTCTTTCACCGTAAAACGAACGCCAATTGTTGCACCAGGATAAACCGGCTTTGTAAATCGCGCCTCTTCGATTCCGTAATTCAATAAGACAGGTCCTTTCTTTGGGTCAACAAATAATCCTGCTGCTTTGGAAAGAATGAAATAACCATGGGCAACGCGTCTTTCAAAGATGGTTCCTTCCAAAGAAGTTGCATCCATGTGCGCATAAAAGTTATCGCCTGATACATTGGCAAAATTGACGATATCAGCGTCTGTGACCGTATGCTTATGAGTAAATACGGTTTCGCCGATCACTAATTCTTCAAAGTGTTTTCTGAACACATGTGGATTGGCTTCTGGCATGTCTGCCCCCACTTGAAATTGCTGCGTGATTGCTGTAATTGTTGTTGGATGACCTTGTATTGCTGTGCGCTGCAAATAATGCAACACGCCACGCTTACCACCCATTTCTTCACCGCCGCCGGCTCTTCCTGGGCCGCCATGTGTCAGTAACGGCATTGGTGAGCCATGACCCGTGCTTTCTTTGGCGCAATCTTTATTTAAAACTAAAATACGGCCATGCATGCTGGCAGCTCCTACTACGTAGTCAACTGCTTCTTGATTGCTTGGGGTCACGATTGACGACACCAAACTTCCTTTACCTAATTTGGCAATCTCAATGGCTTGATCGAGGTTTTTATAGGGCATGATTGTAGCCACCGGCCCAAAGGCTTCGATGTCATGACAAGCGGTGTTTTGCAAAGGGTTTTCATTGCGAAATAATATCGGCGGAAAGAAGGCTCCGGCTTTGGCATCTGCGCCAACAAGTTCAAAAGCATCTGGGTTTCCAAAAACGATATCTTGGGATTGCGCTAATAAATCAACATTTGCTCTTACGCGTTCCACTTGTAGTTTGGTTGCCAAAGCCCCCATTCTAACGCCCTCGTGTGCTGGGTCGCCCATTTTGGTGCTTGCCAAGCGGGCACTAATAGCTGTTTGAACCTCATCGAGCAGGTTTTCTGGCACAATGATTCTTCGGACAGCTGTACATTTTTGCCCAGCTTTAATGGTAATCTCTTTGACGCATTCTTTGACAAATAGATCAAACTCTTCGGTTCCGGGGGTAGCAGCTTCTCCTAAAACAGTAGCATTTAATGAATCAGCTTCTAGGTTGAAACTCACGCTTTGCTCGGCAATTCTAGGCAAACCTTTCAATAACTTACCCGTGGCGGCGCTACCTGTAAAGGTGACGACATCTCGCATGTCAACACTATCTAAAATTCCACGGCCTAAGCCAGAAACTAATTGTAACGAGCCTTCAGGTAAAATTTGAGAAGCGATGATATCTCTGACCATGACTTCGGTCAGAAAGCTGGTATATTCTGAAGGTTTTACAACTGCCGGAACGCCCGCCATGAGGTTTACGGCAATTTTTTCAAGCATCCCCCAAATTGGGAAATTAAAAGCATTGATATGAACGGCTACACCTTCTTTTGGCACCATAATGTGGTGGCCAATGAATGTGCCGTTCTTAGAGAGTGGTGCGGCGCTGCCATCTACATAGTAAGGTAAATCTGGAAATTGTCTGCGCAAGCTGGCGTTTGCAAACAAGTTTCCGATTCCACCTTCGATGTCAATCCAGGAATCAATTTTAGTTGCGCCTGTTTGTGCAGAAACTTGGTAATACTTTTCTTTTCTTTCCAAAAGATAAAGCGCCAAAGCTTTGAGCATTCTGCCTCTTTCTTGAAAAGTCATTTTTCTGAGAGCCTGCCCTTTGTTTCTGCCGTAGGCAAGGACCTCTGCAAAATCAATGCCTGCACTCGATACTGAGCCTAATTCTTGGCCTGTAATTGCATGAAATAATTGAGTTTCAACTCCCTGGCCTTCAATCCATTGGCCAAGCACGTAGTTTTGAAAACGCTGCATAATTTATTATTTTATCAACCAACGCACGAGGTCTGCGCCGTTGGCATAAATCATCAAAGAAAGTAAAAGGAAAATACCAATATACTGGGCCACCTCCAAAACTTTTTGAGGCGCTTCCTTGCCTGTAATCATTTCATAAAGTAAAAAGACAACGTGGCCGCCATCTAGTGCTGGAATCGGCAAGATATTCATGAAGGCAAGAATAATCGACAACAAAGCTGTTGTTAACCAGAAGGTGTGCCAATCCCAGAGGGGCGGAAACATGTTGCCAATGGAGGCAAAACCTCCAATTTGGGTAGCACCCTTTTTAGTAAATACAAATTTGAATTGGCTCACATAGTCTGAAAGGGTGTGGTAACCATAGCCCATTCCAATGCTGATACTTTGCCCGAAGCCATATTTTTTCTCAGAAATGGCATTTTGATCGACAAATTCAGAATTAGCAAGAATACCTATGGTGCCATTCGACTTCACTTTAACATTTAAAGTAAGCGTATCTTTTAAGTTACCCTTACGCGCTACTTGCAGTGCTACTTTTTGATTTTTTTGTGCAAAGAGTTTTGCCTGGAATTCATCGTAATAATTGATGCTTTCTCCGTTAACACTGAGCACGCGATCTTTTGCTTGGAGTCCGGCTCTTAAAGCTGGAGAATCTGAGCTCACCTCAGCAACTTGCAATTTGGTAGATCTTAAACTAAATGCCGGTAAAGCCCCTGCTTCAAATAATTCTTGGTCGATGTCTGCAGGAAATTGAATATTTTGAATTTGACCATCTGGATGCTGCACCTGAATGTTCCTCGCATCCCTTAGAAGAATTTCTTTATTGATGTCGTCTAAATTCAAGGGCGCGTGTCCTTCTATTTTTAAAACTTTATCTCCGGAATGGATGCCATATTTCGATAAATAAGGATGCGCACTTAAACCGGCCTGCAACTTGTTCTGGTCGAGCGTGAGCTGTCCCCAAGTGAATACAACACCGATATAAATAATAAAGCCCAAGACTAGATTGACAGTTACCCCACCGATCATAATAATAAGGCGCTGCCATGCTTTTTTACTGCGAAATTCCCAGGGTTGTGGTTCTTGTTTGAGTTGCTCGGTATCTAACGACTCGTCGATCATGCCAGCAATTTTGACATAACCACCAAGTGGAACCCAGCCAATTCCCCACTCTGTGCTATCCGGATCTTCGGACCACTCTGCTGGAGGTGTTTTGCTCAACCAAGATTTTTTACCCTTGCCATTGACCTTTTTCCAACGAAAGAAAGAGAAATATGGATTGAAGAATAAATAAAATTTTTCGACGCGGGTTTTGAAAAGTTTAGCCGGAATAAAGTGGCCAAATTCGTGTAGCGTAACTAATATGGCTAATGATGTAATGAGCTGAGCAGCTTTAATAAGGATTTCCATTTTCTAATTTCTTATTTACAAAGTTAATTTTAAGTGTGATGCACAACTAAGAATTAATGCGCCTCTAGCCAATTTGCTGCCAATTTCATTTCTACCTCCATAGGAACAGTGAGTTGAACAGCGTTTTCCATGGCTTCTTTGACTAATTTTTGCATTTGCGCAGCCTCTGTCTGATGCACATCAAAAACTAGTTCATCGTGCACTTGTAAAATCATTCTTGACTGAAGCTTGGCTTTTGACATCGCCTCATGCACGGCGACCATAGCCATTTTTATAATATCTGCTGCAGAACCTTGAATGGGCGCATTTATAGCATTGCGTTCAGCATAACCCCTCACTACCGCATTTGCTGAATGAATGTCAGGCAAGTAACGGCGACGCTTCATGATTGTCTCGACATAGCCGTGTTCTCTGGCTTGGGCTATCACTTTATCCATGTAGGATTTAATGCTCGGATATTGTTCAAAATAAGCATCGATGATCTGCTTGGCTTCAGTTCTTGAAATTTGTAGGTTTTGAGCCAAACCAAAAGCCGATTGCCCGTAAATAATACCAAAATTGACTGCTTTGGCCGCGCTACGTTGTTCGCGTGTTACATCAGCTATCGAAACATGAAAAACTTTGGCAGCTGTTGCGGCATGGATGTCGTGTCCTTGTTTAAAAGCTTCAATCATATTTTGATCTTCAGCTAATGCAGCAATGATTCTGAGTTCAATTTGCGAGTAGTCTACCGCCATTAATTGAAATTCAGCAGAGCGCGCCACAAATGCCCTTCTAATTTCTCTTCCTTTAGCGGTGCGAACAGGAATATTCTGAAGGTTCGGGTTATTTGAACTCAAGCGCCCTGTTGCAGTTACCGTTTGCATAAAATTTGAGTGAATGCGCCCATCGATGCGGTCACACAAAGTTGGAAGCGGGTCCACATAAGTGCTTTTTAATTTGCGCAATTGGCGATACTCAAGAATCATCGGAATGATCGGATGATCGTGCTCATGTTTTTGAAGAATGTCTTCAGAGGTGGCATATTGACCCGTTTTGGTTTTCTTAGCCTTACTTGATATTTTCAGTTTTTCAAATAAGATTTCACCTAATTGTTTTGGTGAATCAATATTAAAATTTTCACCGGCTGCATCAAGAATTTCTTGGTCGAGTTCCGTGATGCGCGAGTCTAGTTCTTTTGAAAATTGGTCGAGGGCGGCTGTATCAATGGCGATGCCTTCTTGTTCGATGTCTTTCAACACCTGTACAAGCGGCATTTCCATGTCATAAAACAAATGATAAAGGTGCGGTTTTTGAATTTCCGGCTCTAATAATTGTTTCAATTGAAAAGTGATGTCGGCATCTTCACAAGCGTAGTCGGCAATTTCTTCCGGGCGTAAGTCAGCCATGTTACCTTGATTCTTGCCTTTCTTTCCAATTAAGGTTTCAATGGAGATTGGCTGGTAATTGAGGTAATACGTTGCCAAGAAATCCATGCCTTGTTTGGATTCAGGGTTAATCAAATACTGCGCAATCATGGTGTCAAAAACGGGGCCTTCAATGTGCAAGCCATATCGATGCAATACTTTGAGGTCGTATTTCATGTTATGGGCAATTTTCTCAATTGAAATATCTAGAAAAACCGGAGCAAACTCGTGTAAAATGGCTTTTGCCGCCTCGAAGTCTTGCGGAACAGCTACATAAAACGCCTCTCTCTCTTTATATGAAAAAGAAACGCCTACCAAATCGGCATGCAAGGCATCTATATCAGTGGTCTCGGTATCAAAACATACCGAACTTTGAGTTAATAAAAGTTCAAGTAATTCTTTTCTTTCTTCAGGTGAAGAAATTAAATGATAGCTTGGTTTTTCTGTGGCGATGGTTTTATAACCTGCAGTTGGGCTGCTTTGTTGTGGTTCTAGCATGCTTTGCACACCAAATAAATCGAGTTGCGGTTCAGCTGTATTGGTTGAGCTGGCTTGTGTAACTACAATTTCTTCACCTATGATTCTTTTGGCGAGGGTTCTGAACTCTAATTCAGTAAAAATATCTTTGACGGCTTCATTGTCTACAGGACAAACCTTAAGGTCAGCTTCGTCAAATTCAACCGGTACATCTCTAATAATGGTGGCCAACATTTTTGACATCAGGCCCTGCGCTTGAAAATTCTCGACGTTTTCCTTCTGTTTGCCCTTTAGGTCTTGAACATTGGCAAACAAATTTTCCATCGAACCATATTTGGCTACAAGTACCTTAGCTGTTTTTTC
>JBEEKM010000034.1:0-21150 GCA_041168645.1 Bacteroidota bacterium
TTATTTTATACATTCATCGAAAATAAAGAATAATCCAATGCGGAAAATCAATCTTGTCAGTTACCTGCTTTTTGTTTTTTTAATTTGGGCTTGTTCCTCTTCTCAACCTCCTGCAAAAAAGCTTGATTTTCTCAAAAATTCCAAGCTGAGCATGCAGCAAAAATTTCGAACGCTCCTTCAAAACGGTCATCCAGATTTAGCGCTTTCCAATCTAGAACTTCAACAGTTAAAGGTTTATTACGAAGCCAGATCTTTTCAAAGAATTCACACCTCCGATTCTGGTTTTTCAGCAATCGGCCTCAAATGGAAAAAGACGCTTGAGCGGCAAGAGTGCTTTGGCTTAACTGAGCAGCGTCAATTGCCATCAAATAACAAGAACCTCCTCATTCAAGAACTCATCCTAACTTATAACCTAGGCACGGCTGTCCGAGATTTAGACAGCGGGTTTATTGATTTTGAAAATGAAAAACTCAAGCCGAAAAAATGGCAAGCGTTCCCAGAAACTTGGGCTACATCACAACAAAATACCGATTCATTATTGCTGTCAAGAGGGCCCCTTGACTCCAACTACCGCTTCTTCGCTCAACATTTGTATCACTTTCGAGACACTGCACATTTGGATAGTATTTCATACGTTCTTTGCACTGAAAAAAAAGACAAGCAATTGGCTTGGCTGCAACTCAAAAAAGCTTTGCTCGGCATGGGAAGCATCACGCCAAGCACCGATAGTTTAGGTATTAGGGGTGCTTTAAAAAGCTTTCAAAGCAAACAAGGTTTGAATCCGGATGGACGCATTGGAGAAGCCACGGTTCTTGCCTTTGCGGAATCTAGCCAAACGCGCTTTGATCGGGCAATCATTGCATTAGATCGGCTGAGGCAAGCGAAAGTGCGGCCCAAGAAGTTCATTGCCATTAATATCCCGTCCTTTTCATTGATTTTTGTTGCCGACGATACTTTGCGTTCTCGGCACAACATTATTGTCGGAAAAATGGACCACCCTACCCCTACGCTTGAATCACGGGTTTATCGCATTGTTTCATTGCCATATTGGAAGGTGCCAAGTTCCATTGCGAAGAAAGAAATTTTACCCGCTTTGAAACGCAATCGTTCCTACTTAAGCAAAGAACACATGCGCATTTACAAGGCCAACAAAGTAGAAGTAAACCCCGCTGCTGTCAATTGGAAAAAAGTGAAGGACAATACTTTTCCGTATCAAATCATTCAAGACCCAGGGCCCTGGAATAGTTTAGGCCTCATCAAATTTGAATTCGCGAATAACTTCTCCGTCTATGTGCATGATACGCCAAGCCGTTCGCTTTTTAAGCAAACATTTAGGAGTTTTTCTCATGGCTGCATGCGCTGCGAAGCGCCGATAGAATTAGGTAAGCAAATTTTAAGTTTCGATCAAAAAAGCAAATGGCCTGAGCAATACAATCTCGTAACACCTGATTCTTTACAAACTTTAATCGATCAAAGCATCCATCAAGAAATTAAGTTGCACCAAAGCATTCCAATATTCATAACCTACTCCAGTGTTACAGCAGATCGGGATAGTCTTTACTTCTATCTAGATTTGTATCAAAAAGAACAGAAACTACTGCGCCTCCTGAGAACGGAAAATAATGGCTAATTTTACAAAAAAATAACCCATGATTGTTTCTCCATCTGTCTTATCTTGTGATTTTGCCAATATTCAGCGCGACACCGAAATGTTAAATGCTTCTGTCGCAGAATGGTTGCACATCGATGTCATGGATGGTGTTTTTGTTCCGAATATTTCTTTTGGTTTTCCGGTGTTGCAAGCCATTCGCAAGCACACCCAAAAAACACTAGATGTACACCTCATGATTGCCAATCCAGATGCGTATCTAGAAGAATTCAAAAATGCCGGAGCAGATATCTTGACGGTACATTACGAGTCTTGTACTCATTTACACCGCACAATTTCTAGAATTCAAGAATTGGGCATGAAAGCAGGCGTTGCACTTAATCCGCACACACCGATTGAAGTACTTTCAGAAGTAGCCAAGCAACTAGACCTCGTCTTGATCATGAGTGTCAACCCTGGTTTTGGTGGGCAAAAATTCATTGAGGCTGCAACCGACAAAGTGGCCAGACTCAAGGCCCTCCGTACTAAACACCACGCAAATTTTATTATTGAAGTAGATGGCGGTGTGAACCTCCACACTGGTGCGCAATTAGCCGCGGCAGGAGCCGATGCATTGGTTGCGGGTAGTTTTGTTTTCGGATCTGAAAATCCGGTCCAGACTATTGCCGAACTCAAGGCGCTCTAACGTAACAATTCACGGAAAATTGCGTTCAAAAAGCCTATGAGGATTTTCCTGATTTTTTGCTTTGTTTTTTGGGGTCATACTTATCTATTTGCGCAAGATATCAGTGCACTCGAACACGAAGCTGCCGAGCTACTTGTTAAATTAAGAGCTTCCCAAGACGACGCGCAAACCGATCAGCTGCATGTGGCTTTTAAAAAATCGATGGCTGCATTGGTTAAAAACAAAGGATTTTTTGATTACACACTCAAAGAATTGCGCATTGGTGACCTTCTAAGTGCTGACCAAACCGTGCGTTTACTTACCTGGAATATTGAATATGAGGACCTCTCCTACGCTTACGGCGGCTTTGTGCTCAGACGCGAAGAAGATAAAGAAAAGGTGCTCATTCAAGAGCTCAATGATCAACTAGATGCCTATACCGTCAAACCAGAAGGTGTGATTGATTCAAAAATGTGGTACGGCGCCATCTATTATAAAATCATCGATTTTTCTTTCCAAGGAAAAACCAACTATTTGCTTTTTGGCTATGATGCCGGTACAACCATGAGCAACTACAAAGTGCTCGATGTCTTGAGTTTTAGTGGTCAGGCCGTCAAATTTGGAGCAGCTGTATTTAAGGATACCAAACAAACCAAAAAAAGAGTCGTCTTTGAATATTCAAACATGGCTACACTTTCTTTGGAATTTGAGCCCAAGCGCAACCGCATCGTATTTGACCATTTGTCACCAGAGTCACCAGCACTTGACGGAGTGTTTTCTTATTACTTCCCCGATATGTCTTACGATGCCTACGTCTATGACAGCGACCGAGAAATTTGGGTGCTGCAACAAGATGTCGTTGCAACCAACCCCGCCGATGTCGGCGAAAAGTACTTCTACTCTTTGAATAAAAAGACAGGTCAAGTAGAAAAAAATAAAATGAACAAAGACTGGGTAAACCCAGCAGACCCTTCCAATCAGGCTAATGGACAACATCAGGCAGCTTTGCCGGAGAACACTGGCAACGATGAATTTCCTGAAATTGCAAAGAAAGACCGCCCTAAGTGGTGGCAGTTCAAGCGCAGAAGAAATTATAATCCAGAAAGCTACTAAATCTAAAAATCATGCAACTCGGTAAAATCAACCAACTCACCATTCAACGCTTTGCTCCTCCCGGAGCCTATTTGGTTGATGCCCAAGAAAACGAAGTTTTGCTTCCCAACAAATACCTTGACCCCGAATGGAGCGAAGGCAGTGAGGTCGATGTTTTTGTGATGAAAGATTCCTCGGACCGAATAGTTGCAATCACAGAAACGCCTTATATCTTACTTGGTGATTTTGCCTATTTGGAGGTTGTCGAAATCAATCCGTATGGTGCTTTTGTAGATTGGGGCCTCGACAAAGATTTATTTGTTCCGTTCGCAGAACAGCGCCACGCGCTACAAATTGGTGAAAAATACATGTTCACACTCATGTATGACTACGACACCGACCGTCTGTTTGGCAGCATGAAACTTAAAAAGAACTTGGTGCCGTGTCAGGATAAAAACCTAGAAGGTCAAGAGGTCACTATTTTAATTGCCGATGAAGGTAAACTAGGAAGAAATGTCATTGTAGAAAATCGCTACGAAGGCTTGATCTATAAAAATCATGTGACCAAAATTCTGAATGAAGGGGAAGTCATGACCGCGTTTATAGCGAGTGTGCGCGAAGATGGCAAGCTCGATATTACATTAGAAGTGATCAATGACAGCCGCTATGATGCCGCTGAGCAAAAAATTCTTGAACTACTCAAAGCGCACGACGGGTTTTTATACGTCCATGACAAAAGCGAACCCGATGAAATCAAGGCCATTTTAGGCATGAGTAAAAAAACCTTTAAGCAAGCCGTCGGTAAACTTTATAAACACCGCAGAATCACGCTTGAGGCCAATGGTATTCGCCTCATTCAGAAGTAATGATGAAAGGTTAACGGCCGTCTCCGTCGAGTAAGTTACCAAGACCGCCTAAAATTCCGCCCTCCTCTTTTCTTGTGGTCGTACCATAAGATAAAATTCTGGAGGCCAATCTTGAAATTGGTAAACTTTGTAACCAAACTTTTCCGGGGCCTTTCAGAGTTGCAAAGAACAGTCCTTCGCCACCAAAGATGGTATTTTTAATACCTCCAACAAACTGAATATCGTAATCGATGTCTTGGGTATACGCAACAATACAGCCTGTATCTACACGCAAAACTTCGCCGGGTTGTAAGGTTCTTTCAGTGATATAGCCGCCTGCATGGCAAAAAGCAAAGCCATCGCCTTCTAGTTTTTGCATGATGAAGCCCTCGCCACCAAACAATCCTGTTCCGAGTTTTCGCTGAAATTCAATGCCTACAGAAACTCCTTTTGCAGCACACAAGAAAGCATCTTTCTGACAAACGACTTTGCCATCATACTGCTGCAAATCAAACGCAATAATTTTTCCTGGATACGGAGACGCAAACGCGACTTTAGCCTTTCCAAAACCTTGATTGGTGAATGCCGTCATAAAAAGACTTTCACCTGTCAGGAGTCGTTTTCCGGCACTGAAAAGTTTGCCCATGAAACCCGTTTGGCCTGATCCGTCGCCAAAAATAGTTTGCATTTCAATGGCCTGATCCATGTACATGAATGCCCCTGCTTCGGCTATAGCTGTTTCTTGCGGATCAAGTTCAATTTCTACCAATTGCATTTCTTCGCCCTTGATTTCGAAGTCTATTTCGTGATTTGTTCTCATGTTGCTTTTTTTACAAAAATAGTAACAAAGTACAAGCCAAGTTATTGCTTAACTTTGTCTTATGGAACAAGCAAACCGTGTTGCCGTCATTGGCGGTGGAAGTTGGGCAACTGCACTCGTTAAAATATTGTGTAACAACCATGACCAGGTGCATTGGTGGATGCGTAGTCAGTCTAGCATCGATCACCTCCAACGTTTTGGACACAACCCGAAATACCTACAATCGGTTTCTTTCGATACCAAACAACTGGTTCTTAGCATCAATTTGAAAGAAGTTTTAGCTGCGGCAGATCTCATTGTCATTGCCACACCAGCTGCTTTTTTACAAGAAGCTTTTGAAGGGATTGACGCCTCACATTTTGAAAATAAAATTGTTTTCTCTGCTGTAAAAGGAATCATCCCGGCCTATAACGCCATTCCAGCTCGCTTCATTCACAAAAGCTTTGGTGTTCCTTACGAAAAGATCGGCATCATTTCAGGACCTTGCCACGCAGAAGAAGTTGCCATGGAACGCTTGTCTTACCTGACGCTAGCTTGTCAGTATACCGAATATGCGCAATTGATGGCCGACAAACTGAGCTGCCGTTATATCAAAACCACCACCTCAGATGACCTCTTCGGCACTGAATTTTCAGCGGTCTTGAAAAATGTTTATGCACTTGCTGCCGGTATTTGCCATGGCTTGGGTTACGGCGATAATTTTCAGGCAGTGCTCATTTCTAATGCCATTCAAGAGATTGAAAAATTCATCGATGTCATTCATCCGGTACACCGAGACACCAAAACAAGCGCCTACTTAGGAGACTTATTAGTCACCGCCTATTCTAGTTTTTCTAGAAATAGAACTTTTGGATTTATGATTGGAAAGGGCTATTCGGTGAAGTCTGCTCAGCTTGAAATGAATATGGTTGCCGAGGGTTATTATGCAACTAAAAGCTTGTGGGAAATCAATAAAAAATTCCAGGTAGACATGCCTATTTTGCAAGCGGTTTACCATATTATCTATGAAAAAATTTCTCCGGCTGTAGAAATGAAATTATTAGCGGATCAACTTGCTTAACACATGAAAGTATTCAAATTCGGCGGTGCTTCAGTAAAAGACGCCCCTTCCATTAAAAACGTAAGTGCCATCTTGACGCGCTTCTCTGGTCAAAAAATCATCGTGGTTGTTTCAGCCATGGGAAAAACGACTAACAAGCTTGAAGAAATAGTAGCTGCTTACCTGGCACAAGACCAAAAAACGTTTGTAGGCCTTGTGGATGAATTACAGGCTTATCATTTGGAAATTGCTGCTGGCTTGTTTCCAGACAAACACTTTCATATTTTTGGTCTACTCGACGAAATTTTTGCCGATCTCAGAGCTCAAATTCAGCGCAAACCATCTGACAACCATGCTTTTGTTTACGACCAAATTGTTTCTTTAGGCGAATTGCTTTCAAGTAGAATTGTCAACGCATATCTTCTTGACCAAGGATTCAATAGCCAATGGCTTGATGCGAGAAGTATTATTAGAACCGACAACAAATACCAAGAAGGACAGGTAGATTGGCCTAAAACAGAAGCACTTTGCCAACAGCTGGTTTTGCCGCTCTTTCAGACACATGATATCTTAATGACACAAGGTTTTATTGGACATACATCAGAGGGTTTCACCACAACTTTAGGGAGAGAAGGCTCTGACTATTCAGCCGGAATTTTAGCGTATTGTTGCGCTGCCCATGATGTCACTATTTGGAAAGATGTTCCTGGCATGCTCAACGCCGACCCTAAGTACTTTACAGATACGCAACTACTCGAGCATATTTCTTTTAAGGAAGCCATTGAATTGTCTTATTATGGTGCGAGCGTCATCCATCCAAAAACCGTTCAGCCACTGCAACAAAAAGATATTCCGCTTTATGTAAAATCATTTTTGGACCCGGAGGCAAAAGGCACCCAAATATCGAGCTCAGCGCTGCACGATTCAAAAATTCCGTCATTTATCGTCAAGAAGGAGCAATTGCTCTTAACCATTAGTTCTAAAGATTTTTCTTTCATTGCTGAAAAGCACCTTAGCGATATTTTTGAAACCCTGGCGTACTTGCAAATTCCGATTAACATCATGCAAAACTCGGCCTTGAATTTCTCGATTTTGGTCGATCGCAAAAAGGTTAAAATGGACGCACTTAACGCAGCATTTGCCTCAAAATATAGCATCCGTTATAATGAAGGCCTAGAACTAGTGACTATCCGCCACTACGATCAACACACCATTGATCAAATGACCAGCGGTAAGGAAATTATTCTCGAGCAGCGCACCCGAAATACCGCACGTTTTGTCTTGCGTTATTTAGAATGATTTAAAATACCACAAAAATGGTATAGCAATTCTACAAACTGCTTTGTAAATTTGGGCATGCCAAATACGCTGGACACCATCGCCCTTCACAAGCTCGTAGAAATTACTTCTATTTCAGCCTCACCGTTTGCTTCCAAGCTCACTGAAATGGGTTTGACTCAAGGGCAATATATTAAAGCTCTGTTCAAAGCGCCATTTGGAGATCCTATTGCTTTTGAATGCAACGGAAATGTACTCTCGATGCGCAAAGATGAAGCCCGATTTATTGAAGTCAAATCGGCATGACGCAAATTTGACTAGCTTTGTAAGCCATGAAAATCGCGTTAATCGGTAATCCAAACACAGGGAAAAGTTCTATTTTCAATATGCTTACTGGCTTGCGCCAACAAGTAGGAAATTTTCCAGGAGTAACCGTTGAATTGCGTCAAGGCACCCTGCAAATTGGCCCAGATTCACATCAAATCATAGATTTTCCCGGCACCTATAGCATCTTTCCTCATTCTAGTGAAGAAGCAATTGTACAAGAGGCCTTGTGTAACAAAGCACACCCCGAGCATCCAGAACTCATCTTATTCGTAGCAGATGCCGCACAAATAGAGCGCAATCTTTTATTTTTTAGCCAGGTCTATGATCTTGGCATTCCAGTTATTTTGATTCTCAATATGTGGGACCGCGCTTTGGCGAAAGGCCTTCAAATTGATACCCAAAAAATTCTAGACCTTTTCCCTGGTATTGAACTGGTTCAGACCAATGCACGCGTCAAACTCGGAAAAGAACGGATCTTAGCTTGCATTGCGCAAAACACGTCTATGCCTACAAAAGCATTCATAGGCAGCCAAGATCTTCAGAGTCAAAATCAAGAACAGCAGCAAACTGATGCCAAAGTGAGGCTTGACAAAATACGCAGCGCAGGGCTTGTCCAGAGCAAAAAATCAAACCAAACTGCTTTCTCGACCAAGCTAGATTACGTCCTGACGCATCCGGTTTGGGGTTACGGTATTTTTGCACTCATCTTACTACTGCTTTTTCAATTGATTTTTACATTTGCCGCTATCCCCATGGATTTCATAGATGAGCAATTTGTAAACTTCAGCACTTTTATTGCCAATCATTTACCAGCAGGGCTCTTTACAAATCTACTTGCACAAGGACTCATTCCTGGTATTGGTGGTGTTTTGGTCTTTGTGCCTCAAATTGCCATTTTATTCTTTTTCATTGCCCTACTGGAAGAAACGGGCTATTTATCAAGGGTTGTTTTTATCATGGACCGGCTGATGCGGCCTTTCGGCTTAAATGGCAAAAGTGTTGTGCCCTTACTTTCTAGTGTAGCTTGCGCCATTCCCGGTGTGATGTCTGCTCGTACTATTGCCGACCCGAAGGAAAGGCTCATTACCATTTTGGTGGCTCCTTTCATGAGCTGTTCTGCCAGAATTCCAGTTTACACGTTACTCATTAGCTTGGTCATTCCGAAAACCTATTTGTTAGGTGTATTCAATTTACAAGGATTGGTATTGTTTGGCTTGTATTTTCTGGGTATTCTCTTTGCGCTACTCACGGCAATCCTTTTAAATGTCCTGCTCAAGCAAGAAAAAAAGGGTTTCCACATCATGGAATTACCTGAATACAAGGCGCCTAGAATGGGTAATGTCGGCATCACAGTCCTAGAAAAAGTCAAGCTTTTTGTAACAGATGCAGGTAAAATTATCGTGGCTATATCTATTTTGCTTTGGGCCTTAGCTACCTTCGGACCAAGCTCTAGAACTGAGCAACTCGAGACACTGCAAAAAAGCGAATACTATTTAAAGGCACAACCTGAAAAACAAGAACAACTTTATGCGGCCACCGCCCTTTCTGGATCTTATATGGGGCATCTTGGTAAAACGATTGAACCTGTCATTGCACCGCTTGGCTATGACTGGAAAATTGGCATTTCTTTACTCACGTCTTTTGCCGCACGAGAAGTATTTGTAGGGTCGTTAGCTACCATTTATGCGGTTGGAGATGTCGGTTCAAATGAAAGGTTAATCAACCGTCTTCGCGAAGAAAAAACCGCCACTGGCAAACCTGTCTACACCCTAGCTACAGGGATGTCTTTACTCATCTTTTATGTTTTTGCTATGCAGTGTATGGCTACACTTGCTGTAGTCAAACGCGAAACCAAAACATGGAAATGGCCCCTTATTCAGCTGGCCTTTATGGGGATCATTGCTTACTTAGGAGCTTTCACCGTATTTCAGTTATTATCTTAAGATAATTTTGTACTTTTCAATATGCAAAACATCCTAGTTTACATACTCTGTTTAGGCGCTTTAAGTTATTTGATTTACCGCTTTTATCAGCACTTTTTTGCCAAAAATACAGCGTGTAAAAGTTGTGGGATGTCAGCTGAAACACCTCAACCGAAATCCAAGTGAAAAACGCTCAACTCTATAAGTATAGTCAAGAATTTTTTGCTGTACAAAATGAAGAGGTTCACCAAATTTGTTCCGACTTCGAACCTAATGCCATAGACACTGATTACGTTTATTGGCTCAATTTTCACAACCTACAAGACCGTCAAGCCCTCGAGTTGCTTTGTCAAAAATTACAACTTGACAAACTGAGCATTGAAAGTATTTTTTTACCCTTAAGACGATCAAAAGTCGAGGAGTATCCTAATTACTTATTCTTCCAAATCCATACCTTAAGAAACAATTCAGCCACTGCTGCCGATACAGAAAAGCTCTCTTTTGTTGTTGGAAAAAGTTTCTTGTTATCTTTTCAAGAACAACAAGGACAGCATTTTTCTGATGTTCGCGAAAGAATTGAAAAATCAAAAGGCAAAATCAGAAGTCAGAAAAGTGACTTTTTACTTTTTCGCCTACTCGATGCCCTGATCGATGAAATATTTGTCAAAACTGAAGAAGTCTCTGATCAAATTGATCTGATTGATGCGGGTATTCATTCCAACATGAAGAGTCATCTTTTACATGAAATCGAAACCCAAAAAAGAGAACTGATTGAATTGCGCAAATTGATTCAGCCCATCAAAGATTTGCTCGCTGGTCTAGAAAATATGGATCATCCGTTAATTGATCCGGCCAACAAGCATTACTTTAAAAATCTTCGCAATAGCTGCACCAGTCTATTAGAAGATGTAGATGCGCACAAGCAAATTCTAGAAAGTTTATCCAACCTCTATTATGCTGCCCAAGGTCAACGCATGAATGAAATCATGAAAGTACTCACGGTTGTAAGTAGCATCTTTATTCCGCTCACATTCATTGTTGGGGTTTATGGCATGAACTTCAAATACATGCCCGAACTCGAGTATCCATATGGTTATTACACAGTTGTACTCATCATGATTTTGATTGGTGTTGGCCTGCTTTCATACTTTATCAAACGAGGTTGGCTCAAGCGCGACTAGATGTTAATGAAGTGTTAAATAAGATTTTTCCCTATAATTGCTGCTTAACTTTCCAATAGTAAAACTGAAAACACATGAAAAAATTATTGCTTTCTTTTGGCGTTGTATTCATGGCTATCCTTGGCTTGAACAATGTAAGTGCACAAATTGAAAAAGGTGCTAAAATCGAATTTAACAAAGAAGTACATGACTACGGTAACATCAAATATGGTGGTGAGCCTTATTGCAGCTTCGAATTTAAAAACACTGGTGACGAACCTTTGATCATTTCAAATGCAAAAGGTTCTTGCGGTTGTACCGTTCCTGAATGGCCGAAAGAGCCAATTGCTCCAGGTGCAAAAGGAACAATCCGTGTAAAATACGACACAAACCGTCCAGGCCCAATCAACAAGAGCGTAACCATCACTTCTAATGCGATCAACGAGCCTAACAAAGTGATCCGCATCAAAGGTGAAGTTGGTCCTGCTCCAGAAAGTGGAATGCCTGTAAATAATGCAGGTGCACCAACCAACAACTAAGAAATTCTCTGAATAAATGAAAAGCCGCTATATGCGGCTTTTTTTGTGTCTTATAATTGGGTAAAGCTTGTGGGGCCTTAAATTTCAAGGAAACTGTTGGCCGTATTGGGCCAAGCAGCAGGGGTTCCTGCCCTGAGCAATTGGATTGTTTGAAAACCTGCAGCCTGAGCTGCTTCAAGTTCAGCTATAACATCTGATAAAAACAAAATTTCTTGAGCTTCCAAGCCTAAAAAGTTTGCGATGCTGTTATAAGTTTCTGCATCTTGTTTTGATCCCGTATTGGTGTCAAAATGATTGGAGAAATGAGCGGTGAGGTCTCCGAAATCAGAGTAACGGAAGAGTAATTTTTGGGCAGCAATTGAGCCCGAAGAAAACACACCAAGCTTTAAACCATTGGCCCGCCATTGATTGAGTGCAGGTGGCACGTCATCATATACGTGACCCTTGATATCACCTGCCTCATAAGCACTTTTCCAGATGAAACCTTGTAGTGCTTTTAGCGGTGTGATCTTTCGGTCTTGCTCACTCCATAAACGCAAATAAGCAAGCACCTCTTCTGTGGTGGTGATGTGCTTGTTTTCTTCCTGTTCAACGATTTCAATTACTTCAGAAAAAGCCTGCTTGACTTCATTGATAAGAGAAAGTTTAGGCAGGTCTTGGATATGTGCTCTGAAATACGGGAAAAGCACCTCATATACAAAGCTCACAGAGCTTGTGGTTCCTTCGATGTCTGTCAGAATATATTTGATTTGCTTATCCACGTTTCGGAAATTTAAATGCTATGAAAGCCTGCTCGGTGCCAGCTTCAGTGTAGTGCGGCGTCCAACCCGACATATCTGTAAAAATGCGAATGGCCTTCACAAACGGATTTTCTGCTCCGGCATCAAACCAATGTTTTGTGCCCATTGGAACGCTGATGAGGTCTCCGCGCTCACAAAGGACATTGAACACCTCATGACCGTCGATATTGAACCAGAATAATCCTTGTCCATCGACAAAAAAGCGAATTTCGTCTTCGGTATGAATGTGTTCAGCTAAAAACTTACCACGAATCGCGTCGTAATTTGGTGTGCCCGAATGAATAGAAATTACATCGGCAGTATGGTAACCACCTTGTTGCATAAAAGGATCTAGATCCTTTGCATAAGCAGCTAGTATCTCTTCTTGAGTGGCGTCGTCTGAGAATTCAATATCACAGTGCCATTGATCAAAATAAACACCAAGATTATTGAGGAAGCTTCGAATTGCCGCAGGGTCTTGAAGCTCAAGACCTGAATTTGGTACTGATAAAATTGCCATTTTTAGAGTAAAAATTCACATTCACAAAGGTAATCCAAAGTCTCGAGATGCCTTTGCGCTTCAAAAATATTTTCACCCCAAGCGTAGGTACCATGCCCCGCAATGATGAAGCAATGGTGCTGAATATCTGCCTGGCGTTCATCTAAAGCCGCGCAAAGCAAATTCATGTCTTGTTCGTTGTCGATGATGGGGATTTGAATGGTATCTAGATGGGTTTTACAACCCTTGAAACCCTTTTGAAGCTCATAGCCTTGAACATTAAAATGATGTTCGTTGTATTGAGAAATCAGGACCGGGTATTTGGAATGACTATGTAAAATGACTTTTGCCGTTGGGAAGTTTTGGTAAATCCATAGGTGAATTTGTGTTTCATCAGAGGGTTTTACGCCATGGTATGCGCCAATACCCATGCCACTTGCATCAATGGTCATGAAATCATGCTCAGTGAAATCTGCCTTATTGACACCTGATCTAGAAACCCAACATTGTTGGTGTTCGTCGATGAACGAATAATTCGTTGACGTCGCCGGAGACCAGCCACGTTGATTCAGTGTGCAAATTAATTGGGCAAGTGCTGTCTTCATGGCTATTGTGCCAATACTTCTTTTACCATAGCAGCTATGGCTTTACCGTCTGCCTTTCCAGCTAACTTGGCTGAAAGGACACCCATGAGTTTACCCATGTCTTGTGGGCCTTGAGCACCTGTGCTTGTCTTGGCAGCAAGCACCTCGGCGCGCAATTCCGCTTCAGTAAGCATTTGAGGTAAGTATTGCTCTATAACCTGGGCCTGATATAACTCTTCTGCAGCAAGATCTTCGCGATTTTGAGCAATATAGAGTGCATGTGTTTCCATTCTTTGTTTGTGCAACTTGACACAAATTTTAATGGCTGTTTCTTCAGAAACTTCTGAGGAACCACCAGAGGTCGCCTCGAGCAATAATTTTGACTTGATATCTCTAAGTGCGGCTAACTTTTCCTTTTCTTTAGCCAGCATTGCACTTTTGATATCCGCATTGATGCGTTCTGTAAAACTCATGATTAGTCTACGTTATCGTGAAGAAAGCTATTGTTTCTGAGACCTGCTGTTCCGTTGGCATCTGGTGCAATTCCAAAACGAGAAACTTGCTCAGTGGCACTCGGTTGTGTCTGTTGCAAAGCAATATTGCGGCGAACAAAGGCAGGCTCATTTTCAAATTCAATGATGCCTTCTGGTCTTTTGAGCTTTGATGTAAACTCTTGAATGCGTGCAACGCGCTCTTGTACTTTTCGCATTTGCTCTTCAGGGCTTAACATTCTTTTTGGCTCTTCAAGATTTACTTTTTGAATCGCTTCGTCTTCCAAAATGTGTTTGACAACTGGTGCTTCTTCAAAAGCTTGAACCGGCGCAGTGTATGATGCTGCAGCAGGTGTTGCTTCTGTTTGCACATCAAAAACATCCCAAGTCATGGCCGCTTGCGTTTGTGCAGGTTCTACTTCTGCAACTGGCTCAATAGCAGGCTCGTCGTAAAGATTGAAAGTAGTTTTTTCTGGTTCAGTAGCAGCCGGTGTAAAAATGGGTGCACTTGGTGCAACTTCCGCCTGCACTTCTTTGATGAACGGTTCGTTTGTTGCTTCAGCAATTGGAGCTGTTGCTATGCGTTCAAAAGGAGAACTCAAGGGCGCCACAATTTCTTGTTTTTGCTCCTCTTCAAGAACTACAACTGTTCTTTCTGGTGCTTGCGCATAGGTAGAAACAGATGAAGAAGAGAAACCAGTGGCAATGATTGTGATACTGAGTTGATCTGCTAAAGAAGCGTCTTTGGCATGACCCCAAATAACATCTGCGGTAGAACCAGCCGCTTCTTGAATGTAGTCAGTGATTTCAGTGATTTCATCCATCATGACTTCTTGATCACCGTAAGAGATGTTCAAGAGGACATAACGCGCTCCGCTGATGTTGTCGTCGTTGAGTAGTGGTGAGCTAAGCGCCGCTTGTACGGCTTGAATAGCGCGGTCTTTTCCGGAAGCAATGGCACTACCCATAATGGCATGGCCAGAGTTGCGCATCACGGTATTGACATCGTTGAAGTCAACATTGATAGATCCTGTAACAGAAATAACTTCAGCAATACCTTTGGCAGCAACAGTTAAAACGTCATCGGCATGAGAGAAAGCCTCAGACAACGACATATTGCGTCCGAACTCACGCAATTTTTCATTGTTAATAATGAGGAGTGTATCTACATTCTGACGCATGCGCTCTAGACCTTCTTCAGCTTGCTGGCGTCTTTTGCGACCTTCAAAATTGAAAGGTACGGTAACGATACCTACAGTTAAAATTCCGAGGTCACGTGCTACTTGAGCAATGACAGGCGCAGCACCAGTACCGGTACCACCACCCATTCCGGCCGTGACAAAAACCATTTTGGTGTCTTTTGACAACAATTCGCGGATTTCTTGGATATTTTCCATCGCGGCATTCATCCCTACTTCTGGGATCATACCAGCTCCACGCCCTTCAGTTAGGTTCGGGCCTAATTGAATTTTAAAGGGTACTGGAGAAATATCAAGCGCTTGGCAATCGGTGTTACAAACGATGAAGTCAACGCCTGCAATTCCTTGCAAGTACATGTGATTCACGGCGTTTGATCCACCGCCACCTACACCAATAACTTTGATGATCGATTGCGCTTGTGGTTTGTCGTGCTTAGGGAGGTCAAATTCCATTTCCATTGTTCGGTTTCTTTTCTAGTTGCTTGCTAAATATCTTGATCGTCTTCATCGTTGAAAAAGCTCTTGAGCGGATCTAGGATGCGGTTGAAGAATTTTCCACGACGTTCTATGTTCGAGTGTGTGATGATTTTTTCTTGGTGTTTTTCATCTTGGACATCTGAGGCCTGAGCTGCTTCAGTTTTGCTTTGTTCCCATGGGAGCGCTGCTTCAACAGTTTCAAAACCTTTGAGAACCAAACCAATTCCAGTTGCAAACATTGGACTCGCCAATTTGTCGAGGTCATTGGTGTTGGCCAAGTGCTCTGTCGGATAACCAATACGGGCATCCATACCTGTGAGGTATTCGATGAGTTGGGTGAGGTGCTTCAATTGTGAACCACCACCGGTAACAACAATTCCACCGATGAGTTTTTTCTCGTAACCAGAATTTCTGATTTCGAGGTTCACTAATTCGATGATTTCTTCCATTCTGGCCTGAATGATGCTGGCCAAATTGCGAAGGGTAATTTCTTTCGGCTCGCGACCTTTAAGCCCTGGAATACAAACAACTTCGTTTTCCTTGCTTTCAGAAGCTAAAGCGCTACCAAATTTTACCTTGAGCATTTCTGCTTGGCGTTGCATAATGCGACAACCTTCTTTGATGTCTTGTGTAATTACGTTGCCCCCAAAAGGGATAACGGCTGTGTGGCGAATGAGACCGTCGTGGAAAATAGCGACGTCAGTAGTACCACCACCGATGTCAACCAAAACAACTCCGGCTTCTTTTTCTTCTTCAGAAAGTACAGATTCAGCAGAAGCAATGGGTTCTAAGATGATGTCTTTGACACTGAGGCCTGAACGCTCAATACAACGAGTGATGTTTGTTACGTTGGTTACCTGACCACTGATGATGTGGAAATTAGCTTCTAAACGAACGCCACCCATACCGATTGGATCTTTGATTTCTGGCTCGCCGTCAACGATGTATTCTTGTGGAATAACCGTGATGATCTCCTCGCCCGGATTCATGACCAATTGGTACATGTCGTCTACGAAAGAGTCGATGTCAGCTTGTGAGATTTCTCCGTTAACGGTTCTGCGGGTATAGATACCGCGGTGTTGCTTGCTTTTGATGTGTTGCCCAGCAATACCTACGTGTACGTTTTTAATTTTAAGGTTGCCATCAACAGCGCTTTGTGTCGCTTCGACAGCTGCGTTGATAGATTGAACAGTTCGCTCGATATTTGACACAACACCTCTCATAACACCCAGGGATTCACTTTTTCCCATGGCAATGATTTCGATTTTGTTGTGCTCATTCTTGCGACCTACAAAGCAAGCGATTTTGGTGGTCCCGATATCAAGACCCACAACTACACGCGTACGCTTCACTTCTGGCGCTTTATCTTTTTCTGCAAACGATCTGTCCTTCATATTTGACACTTATTTCTTTGTATTTATTCCAACCTTCATGCGGTAGCGCCTCTTTGTAGAAGTGCTTCAGTCTTTCGAATTTGTCTTGGACAAGTTCAGAGTTTGGCGCTGCTCCAAAGATGATTTTCTGATCTCCTAGCAACGCAATAAGGACAAAATCACCATTTTTTTGAAGGTGAATTTGACCGATTAATTTGTGCATTAGTGGATCATTACAAACATAATTTGAAATACGGTAGATTTGATCAATTTTTTGAGAACTTTTCAAAGTTCCATTGTTAATAAAACTACAGTGGAGACGCGGGTTGTAGGGATCGTTAATAGCTCCGGAAAAAACCAAGACTCGGGCCGTATGAAGTGCCGATCTGTACATCATAAAACCGTCTTGATCAAGGTAATAGCTTTGACCTTGTTGATTAAAAATTCTTGCGATGGGTTTGCGTAATTCGAGTTGGATTTCCCATTTGTTGCCGATGTGCTTGTAAACCTCCACCTTTTTCACCTCGGGCATGACCTTGATATTGCGTTCTATGGTATGGATTTTAAGTTCACCAACCGCCATTTGTTGACGAAATAAATTGCGGATTTTTAAGCGATCAAGTAATTCCTTTTCGGTAAGAAAGGCACTTTCCCCTTCAACATGAATAGCGATGTCAGGGGTGCGCAAGATTTTGCTGTTCTCTTCCTTTACAGCAAAGAAAAAGACCACACTCACCAAAATGGAAAGCAACAACCAAAGCGTAATTTTTAACCATTTTTTCATTGAACTAGCTTTTGTCGTTTAAATAATTCGAAAGAGGCGCAACCAAGCGGTCAATATCCCCGGCACCAATAGTGAGCAGCACACCTTTTTTAAAGGTTTTGGCAAATTCCAGCACCTCATTCACCTGCCAAACTTTTTTGTTTTTTGCCGTACTCATTTCGCAAAGCCATTCGCTGGTTATTCCAGGCAAAGGTTCCTCGCGAGCGGGGTAAATTGGCAGCAATATCAATTGATCGAGCACACTGAGTTCGGCAGCAAATTTTTCTGCGAAATCTTTGGTGCGAGAGAATAGGTGCGGTTGAAAAATACCGGTAATAGGTAGTTCTGGATACATGGCTTTCACAGAGCTCAGGAGCACATGAATTTCTTCGGGGTGATGTGCGTAATCGTCAATATAAATGAGGTCTGGCTTGCGCACATGGTATTCAAAACGCCTTTTGACACCTTTGAAACGACGCAAAGCTGCTTTTATCGCTTCGGCTTCAAATCCGAGTTCGAGCAATAGTGCCACGCAACCTAAGGCATTTTCCACATTATGACTTCCCGGCAAACCGAGTGCTACACTTTCCCAAACCTGAGTGCCCAATCTGAAATCTGCAAGTTGAAATCCGTTCTCAAAACGCAAATTAGAAGCACTGTAATCAGCCGTATCGGAATGGAGTGCATAGGTTTTGATTTTACTTAATGCAGGTAGGTTCAAGCCCTCTTTTTGCACGCATAAACCAGAAGGGTCAATGCGCAGCGCAAACTGACCAAAGCCTTCTTTGAAAGCCTCTGGGGTTCCGTAAATATCGAGGTGGTCTGGGTCGGCTGCTGTAATGATGGCTGCAAAAGGCGATAACTGCAAAAAACTACGGTCAAATTCGTCTGCTTCAACAACGGCGTAAGGGCTCTTGGCGTGCAACACCAAATTTGATTCAAAATTAGAGGCGATTCCACCGAGGAAGGCCGTACAGCCCGTTCCGATATCGGTTAGCAAATGAGCCAGCATGGAACTTGTGGTCGTTTTGCCGTGTGTCCCTGCCACACATAGCGCTTGAAAAGATCTGGAAATTGCCCCTAAAACCTCTGAGCGTTTTACAATCTGAAAACCAGCATCTTGGAAATATGTCAGTTCGGCAAGTGCCTTAATGGCTGGTGTGTAAACGACTAACGTTTGGTCAGGATTTTGATAAGTTTGAGCAAGCCCTGAACCCAAATCATCATAATGTATTGAAATACCTTCAGCAACCAAAGCCTGGGTCAAGGGCGTTTCAACTTTGTCATAGCCAGCGACATGATAGCCAGCAAAGTGGAAATAACGCGCCAAAGCGCTCATGCCGATACCACCGATACCGATAAAATAAATATTTTGATAGGTGGAAAGTGCTTTCATTAGGCTACAACTTTTTCACAGACATCCACAATATTTTGGGTAGCAAATGGCAAGCCAAGCGCTTTTAAATTGTCAGAAAGCACTTGCTTTTGATCAGCTGCAGCCAATAAATCAAAACAAGTTTGCATGAGTTGAGCTCGGGCGTCAGTATCCTTAATAAGGAGAGCCGCTTGCTGATCAACCAAAGAAAGCGCGTTTTTAGTTTGATGGTCTTCGGCCACATTTGGAGAAGGAACCAAAATACTAGGCTTGCCAACTAAGGCCAGCTCGCTTACAGACAATGCGCCTGCTCTTGAAATGATCACATCAGCCAAAGCATAAGCGAGGTCCATGCGTTGTATAAAAGGCAAGACCTTTACATTAGCAGGCATTGCACTTGAGTTTTGCTGTAATTTGGCGTCATAGGATTTCCCGCATTGCCAAAGTACTTGTAAGTTTTTTTCTTGAGTAGCCGCAAGCGCAGCGTGCATACTCTCATTTAACGTGAGCGCTCCTAGACTGCCACCAATAATCAATAGGGTGGGCTTATCTTGTTCCAAACCAAAAAAACCAGCAGCTTCTGCCCGAAGTGGATGAAGGTCAATAGCTAGATTTGCCCGAACTGGATTTCCAGTAAATGAAATTTTTTCCTTAGGAAAGAAGCGTTCCATCCCAGGATAAGCCACGCAAATGGCCTTTGCTTTTTTGGCTAATATTTTATTGGTTTTACCCGGGTAAGAATTCTGCTCTTGAAGTAACGTAGGAATCTGAAGCAACTGCGCCATTTGTAAAGTTGGCCCACTGGCATAACCGCCTACGCCTATCACTAGTTCTGGTTTGAATTTCTTAATGACACTAAAAACCAAATAAAAACTTCTGATTAATTTGAAGGGCAACAAAAGATTTTTCCAAGTAAGTTTTCTTTGTAATCCTGCGATAGGCAAGCCGATTATTTCATAACCTGCCTGTGGGATTTTTTCCATCTCCATGCGGCCACGGGCCCCAATAAACAAAATTTCAGCTTTTGGATTGCGCTTTTTAATTTCATCGGCAATAGCCAAAGCCGGGAAAATATGCCCGCCAGTTCCTCCTCCTGAAATGATTACTCTATTGATCATCTATGCTAATTCTTCAAAATTTTCTTCTTTGTTTGCGGGCTTTAATTCTTTAGCAAAGGACTGCACTACTCCTATTGAAATACAGGCCATCACCAGCGCCGAACCTCCCATCGCTAAAAAGGGCATGTTTTGACCCGTTACGGGAAAAACGCCTGTGCATACCAACATATTGATACTGGCTTGCGTGAGTAAATGAATACCGATTCCCATGCAGACATAACTTTGAAAAAGGTCAGTGGTTTTGAGCGAGATGCGGATCATTCTATACAGTAAAATGAGATAGAGAAAGACCAAGACCAAAGCTGCTCCTGAACCAAATTCCTCAACAAACGTGGCATAATAAAAATCGGCATAAGCCTCTGGTAAAAACTCTTTGAGCTTACCGTCTCCTACGCCCTGACCAAATACAGAACCCACAGATATGGCCAACTTGGCATTGTTGGCTTGTTGATTAGCCTGCAAACTTTCGATGCTCTGATTGGTGGCATCTACCCTATTATTGATGCGGTTCATCCAGGTGTCATAACGCGGTAGAATATTTGCGTCAGGAAAAGTCAAGTGTGCACCCACCACCAAAACCACTATACCAACCCCTATGCCCGCAAGCGTCAGAAGCTTTAATAAGGGAACTCGTCCAATAAAAAGCATGATCATACTCAATAAAAACAGCATGGCTGCAGTTGAGAAATTGTCTTTTAAGATCAGAAAACAGGTGAGCCCGATCGGGATTAAAAGCGGGAAAATTCCTTCTTTCCAATTGTCAAATTTTTGCTGCTTGCGCACCAACAACTTACTCAAATAGATGATCAAAGCCAGCTTTGCAAAATCTGAGGATTGAAAAGTGAGATTTACGAAAGGAATGCGGATCCAACGCCCGGCCCCATTTACCTCAGCTCCAAAAAACCAAGTAAATAAAAGCAATGCTAAACCGAGGTAATAAGCGAATTTGGCGAGCTGACTAATGTATTTAGCCGGAACCCGATGGATGACAAACATGGCTCCAAAGCCGAGTACGACATACACCAAATGCTTGAACAGATAAAGAAACGGAGACCCACCCTCAATTTTGATCAAAATCGGTACAAAACTATATACCGTTACCAATGAAAAAGCCATCATTAGTAAGGTAATGATCCAAATAACTGGATCGCCTTTGAGGTATTTCAGATAGGATCTCATGGAACTTTATTAGAGCAT
>JBEEKM010000035.1:0-20845 GCA_041168645.1 Bacteroidota bacterium
TTTGAGCCTTGGCTCCATAGTATAATTGCATACTACGGACCAAGGCTTTTATATTTTCGGTCTTCATGCTTCGGTTAGGGCTAAGCGCGATAATCTCTCGGGCTGGTGCTGCAGAAAGGTCTGCTAACTTTTTGATACCAAGGCGTTGCTCTTCTTTTATTCTAAAATATCCAGGAATCAAAGTATAACCACCTTGTTGTTCAACCATTTCTAAAAGCAAGGGTAAATTTCCTCCTTCGTAATCCCAGTCTTCTTTATGATCTTGGGCGTTGAGCTGACAAAAATGCAGCATTTGGGTGCGCAAACAATTCCCTTGACTGAGTAACCACGGATGCATTTTTTGAATGGTGTCGAGTTGAATTTTCGGTTCCAGGTGCTGTGGACAATAAATCAAGATTTCTTCTAAAAACAAAGGTGTGGTCTGAATTCTTGGGTCATGAAACGGCCCAGCAATAATAGCGAGGTCCAGTTCCTTTTTTTCGAGGGCTTCTATTGCCTCAGTTGTTTTGAGTTCTTTAATTTTCAAACGCACATTGCTCAGCTCATTAACCCACGTTGAAAACAAGTCTGGCAATAGATAAGTAGCAATTGTGGGAATGACACCAATTCTAATTTCTTCCTTGACATTTCCTTTGAGTTGATCAGATAAGTATTTGATTTTTTCGGTCTCCGCCAAAATTTCTCTGATGATTGGCAACAAACGCTTGCCGGCAGGGGTCAATTGTAGGGGTTGGGCATCCCGATCAAAAATGGCATACCCTAGCGTTTCTTCGGCTTTTTTAATCTGCATCGAAAGTGTGGGTTGCGTCACAAAGCAGCGTTCACTGGCGCGCTGAAATTGTAATTCTTCGCTCAAGATAACGATGTAGGTCATTTGTTGCAGAGAGATCATCCGATAGAAATTAAAAGTGTATAAATAAAATCTATACAAATATAAAACAAATCGAAAATCAATATAAGTTCTTTACACCTAACTTTGTCTTGTGAAAGTTAAAGCTGCTTTGCATTAAATTCATGATTTAACAACTTATTCAGCCTAACTTTGTTCCAATAGTAATAACCAATAAATAAATAAACATGTCAACATTAGTAGGAAAAAAATTTCCAGACATTAGCGTAAAAGCCATTGACGAAATGGGCGATACATTCAGCATCAATGTATTGAAACAAGCAACAGACAACAACAAAAAAGTAGTTTTATTTTGGTATCCAAAAGACTTCACATTTGTTTGTCCTACAGAAATTCATGCTTTCCAAGAAGCAGCAGCAGAATTTGAAAAAAGAAACACAATCGTTATCGGCGCTTCATGTGACACTGCAGAAGTACATTTTGCATGGTTAAATACAGCCAAAGACAACGGTGGTATCGAAGGTGTTCGTTTCCCATTAATTGCTGATTCTACTCGCTTATTAGCTCAAGAACTTGGTATCCTTGATTACGATATGTTTGACGAAGACAACATGGCCGGAGACAACGTACCTTACCGCGCTACTTATTTACTTGACGAAACCGGAATGGTATTTCATGAGTCAGTGAACCATTTCCCTGTAGGAAGAAATGTACATGAGTACATCCGTTTGATCGATGCTTTTGCACACGTTCAAAAACACGGTGAAGTTTGTCCAGCAAACTGGGAAGAAGGGAAAGATGCTATGAATGCTACACGTAACGGCGTTGCAGATTATTTAAGCAAACACTAATTACTATGTTTAGCGAATTGAACTCAGATAGCCTAGATCAATTACTAGGTGCAAATGCAAAGGTGATGGTCCAATACGGTGCCGGATGGTGCGGAAATTGCAAAATCACCAAGCCCAAATTTAAACGTTTGGCAGAAACGCATCCAGACATTGAATTTGTCTATGTCGATGCTGAGTTGTATCCCAATTCTCGCAAATTTGCCAATGTTAGCAACCTGCCAACCTTCGCATCTTTTGAAGGTGGTCAGCTCAAAGCAGAGGCACAAGGAAATAAAATAGAAACGATTCAAGAAGTACTCGATGCGCTTACCAGTCATTAAACATATCGTTGAATTCATCGAACAGAACGATGAAGATTACATCAATGAAACCATGGAAACCCTTGAAAATCTCATTGAGGCTCCAGGTATCAAAGATGAAGAACTCGATGTGATTGGCGAGCTGCTCTCCAATTTTTCAGGAGCCATTGAAGTACATCGTGAAATCCAAAAAGGAATTCCAAAAAAGGAAGCCCTCAACGGATTCATGAAAAGAGTCACCGGATCTATTAACTAACAAAAACCACCTTCGGGTGGTTTTTTTATGCCTATCTTTGCGGCATGTCTGACTTACTTAGTAAACTAGAAGCCATTCATTTTCGCTTCATCGAAGTGGGTAAAATGATTACCGATCCCGATATCATTTCGGACATGAATCGGTATGTCAAACTCAACAAAGAGTACAGAGACCTTGAAGTTCTTGACCAAGCTTATTCCAAATACAGTTTAGTCCTAGGAAATCTCAAAAGTGCCAAAGCGCTTTTAGAAGAAGAGCAAGATCCGGAAATGCGAGAAATGGCCAAGCTTGAGATCGATGAACTCGAGCATCAACGTCCTGTCCTAGAGGAAGAAATCAAACTGCTTCTGATCCCAAAAGATCCTGAAGACGACAAAAATGCCATCTTAGAATTGCGCGCCGGAACCGGTGGCGACGAAGCTTGTATCTTTGTAGAAGATGTCTTTCGCATGTACACCATGTATTTCAAAAATATGGGCTGGAATTACGAAGTCATTAACTCTTCAGAAGGATCTGTTAAAGGCTACAAAGAAATTGCAATGGAAATTACTGGCGCAGGCATTTACGGTTCTTTAAAATTTGAATCAGGCGTGCATCGCGTTCAACGCGTTCCTGAAACAGAATCACAGGGTAGGGTACACACTTCTGCCATTACAGTTGCTGTTTTGCCGGAAGCAGAAGAAGTTGATTTCGAACTCGACATGAACGATGTGCGTAAAGATACCTTTAGGGCATCCGGAGCAGGTGGTCAGCACATTAACAAAACTGAATCAGCCATTCGCCTCACGCACATCCCAACAGGTACAGTCGTAGAGTGCCAGGATGGACGCTCTCAGCACAAAAACCTAGAAAAAGCCATTTCGGTTTTGCGTTCAAGGCTCTATCAAATAGAACTAGACCGCGTTCACAATGAACGCGCGGCGCAAAGAAAGACGCTCGTTTCGACCGGAGACCGCTCCGCAAAAATCAGAACTTATAACTACCCACAAGGCCGCATCACCGACCACCGTATCAACAAAACCATGTATAACTTGGGTGTTTTTATGAATGGCGATATTCAAGAAATGCTTGAAGCGCTTAA
This sequence comes from Bacteroidota bacterium, assembly GCA_041168645.1. Taxonomy (GTDB): domain Bacteria; phylum Bacteroidota; class Bacteroidia; order Flavobacteriales_D; family Crocinitomicaceae; genus UBA952. The sequence continues at coordinate 3,338 of JBEEKM010000035.1, forward strand.
AATGGCCGAGAATGCAGAAAAACTCAAAGGAGAAACCGCATGACAAAAGCTGAATTAATCGCGCAAATCAAACTTAAATCATCATTTTTATGCGTTGGGCTCGATCCAGATTTAAGTATAATGCCGCCACACCTTTTAGAAGGTCCAGACCCTTTATTTGAATTTTGTAAAGCAATCATCGATGCCACGCATCCATATGCGGTGGCTTTCAAACCAAATACGGCATTCTTTGAATGCCACGGAGCAGCTGGTTGGGAAGCACTCCAAAAAACAATTGCCTACATCCCAAAAGAATGTATGGTCATTGCCGATGCCAAGCGCGGTGATATCGGAAACACTTCTAGCTATTATGCAAAAACCTTTTTTGAACACATGAATGCAGATGCTGTAACGGTAGCACCTTATATGGGTTCAGATTCTGTTTTACCTTTTCTAGCTTTTGAAAATAAATGGGTGGTTTTATTGGCGCTTACTTCTAATGAAGGCGCCAAAGATTTCCAGTTGGCGCCTGAAAACAGCGTTCCGTTATACGAGCAAGTACTCAGAAAATCAGCAGCTTGGGGTAGCTCAGAGCAGTTAATGTATGTTGTAGGTGCGACTCGTGCTGAAGATATTGCTAAAGTAAGAGCACTGGTTCCTGATTATTTCTTTTTGGTTCCTGGTGTAGGCGCTCAAGGTGGAGACCTCGATGCTGTCGTGAAATACGGAGCAAATTCAGAATTAGGGCTTCTTGTGAATTCATCACGTGCAATTATCTATGCTTCTAAAGGTGAAGATTTTGCACTTGCCGCCAAAAAAGAAGCGCTGAATATACAAAACCAAATGGCCGTGCATATTCAGCGCTTCGCGTTGTAATTTGTACTTATCTTGTAGCTAGATCTGCGTTTTGTTCAGTTTGTTGAACGCTTCCGTAGGCATCACAGCTTGCTTTACGACCTGCGCCGCACGAAGCTAAGAACAATACAGCAAAAAGTGCTGCTAGGATAAAAGTTGATTTTGATTTCATGGTGTTTGTTTTGTTGTTGTTGACTCCTTTAACGGAAGTGATTTTACAAAGTTACAATTTTTACAAAATTAGATCGTTTTAAGTTGTTCAATGAGCCTGCAGTTTCGAATTTTATGGACATTTTTTTTCGGCGTTCAATTCCTTGTTCAGGCACAGCCAACTATTCATTTTCCTGACGATTTTCCACCAGACTTAAAAAAGAATTGTCAGCGCTATGCGAAGCAAGTTCAGCCCCAAAATTGGTCGCTTGTACAAAATCAAATGCAGCTCGAGGCTTATGGACTAGGTTATTTTTTGTTTGAATCAAGTATTATTCAGCAAAACGATTCTCTTTTTGAAATCAACTTAAAAGCGGGTCCTAGCTTTGAATCTATAGAACTTATAAGTAATCAAAGTACACAGACCTTAAAGCCATCTGCCTTTCAGTCGTTAGTAAAAGATAGTTTAGCTGCTTATCTTGATCATGGTTATCCTTTTGTGAAGCTGACGCTTGAAGCAATTTCTGCCAACGAACCTAGATTTAAATTACAAATAGATAAAGGCCCTCGAATTCTGTTTGGTGAGCTAGTTGTTAAGCCAGAAGGAATCATCCAAGCAAAGGTATTAGGGCAATTGTTACAAATTGAAACGGGCAAAGAATTTTCAATTCGTCAACTCGAGCAAATACGTAGTAAATTGGCATTACAGCCCGGCATCAAATTACTCAGAGATCCCGAATGGTTGGTGCAAGACGACCGCGCAAGTGTTTTTATTTATTTAGAACGCGTCAAAACGAGTGCTGCAACTGGTATGGTCGGTTTACAGCCTAATCCGCTCACGCAAAAAAATGCGATAGTCGGAGAATTGCAGCTCAGTTTGCAAAATGCTTGGCAAAAAAATGAAAAGTTTTCTTTGAATTGGCGCAGCATAGCCCCCCAAGTGCAAATGCTGCAGTCTCAATTATCTTGGCCGTATATTGCAGGTTCGGCCTACGGTTTGCATTCGAGTCTGAAAATGTACAAAAGAGACACCACGTTTTTAGAATTTAAATCACAGCTGGGTTTGCAGTATCAATTACCTAAGGCTTGGCAAATCTTAGGGATTTTTGATTTTTGGCGCTCAAGTAACTTGCAATCAACCCAAGTATCTCAGTTAGCAAACTTCAGAAATGTTTCTTATGGCTTAGGTTTACAAAGAAAAACACTCAACAATCTTTTCAATCCAACGAAGGGGCAAGTTTTTTCCGGGCAATTTCTTGTCGGAACAAAAAAAGTAACACAGGCGCATTTGACCTGGCGTCTTGAGTTACAACAGCAACAATTCATTCCCCTCGCAAAAAGACACACATTGTTATTTCAACAGCAGTTTTGTCATATTGCCTCTGATTCACTTTATCGCAACGAACTCTTTAGATTTGGTGGCTTAGATCGCATGCGTGGCTTTGACGAAGAAGCTTTTTTTGCTACAACCTACGCTTTTACAGGTTTAGAATATCGTTTTATCCTTGATGAATTTGCCTATGCTGCGGTTTTCACAGATTGGGCGGCTTTTCGTAATCAAACTATTCTAGCCGCACCCTCATTTGTGAGTTCAATCGGAATTGGTCTTTCACTAGGTTCCGAGAAGGGAAGTTTCAAGCTCAATTATGCTTTAGGATCTTATCTAGGGCAACCTTATCAGCTCAATGCCGGAAAAATTCATTTAGCTTACATTTCTTATTTTTAAGTATGAAAATCATTTTTGCCAGCCAGAATCAAAAGAAAACTGAGGAAATCCGTTCTTTACTGCCTCCTGGAATTATTTTAGAAAATCTTCATGATTTACAGCTCGAGGAGGATATACCTGAAAATGAACCAACCATTGAGGGCAACTCAGCATTCAAAGCACAATGGGTTTTTCAAAAGTTTGGGCTTCCTTGTTTTGCCGACGATACAGGTTTAGAGGTCTTTGCACTGAACGGTGAGCCTGGTGTGCATTCGGCGCGCTATGCTGGTGCTGCACGATCGGATCAAGCAAATATGGATCTTTTGCAATTGAATTTAAAAGATAAAGCAGATCGAAGCGCACAATTCAAAACGGTCATCACTTTTTGCGATCAAAACCAAGAAGTCCAGTTCACGGGAATTGTGAGTGGCAGAATTTCTGAGGAGGCTAGGGGTGAGCATGGTTTTGGTTATGACCCGATTTTTGAACCTGAGGACCTTGAGCGAACCTTTGCAGAAATGGATTTAGCAGAAAAAAACAATTACAGCCATCGCGCGCGTGCTTTAGCGCAATTACTGAGCTTTTTAGAAAAAATGTAAGTTAGCTCAGGAAGTCTGAAGCATTAGACTTAATGATGATGGCTACATTTTGAACATCGCCATTAATGGGTGGGCAAAGCTTAGTGATTTTGACTTTTAACTTTTCAATAGCCTTTAATTCTTGATAAATACGCCGACTAATGCGCTGTCCAACATGTTCTATGAGTTTGGAGCGTATAGCCATTTCTTCAGAGACAATTCTATTGATGTCGACGTAATCGACGGTCTGGGTTAAATCATCGGATAGCGCTGCGCTTGTGAAGTCAGTGGTCAGGGAAACATCAACAATGTAATGCCCTCCAATACGCCCTTCTTCCTCTAAACAGCCATGAAAAGCGTAAAGTTGAATGCCGTTAACTTCAATTTGCTGCTTCATTGACAATACGTTCAATTTCCTTGATACCGAGTTCCATTCTTGAAAGCACTTCTTCTTTTCCTAAAAAAGATGAAACGTCAAACATGCCAGGGCCTGCGCCAACGCCTGTAATGGCAAGGCGATATGGAAGTAGGACTGCTCCGATTCCGAGTTGTTTGGCTTCTAGGAAGGATTTAAAAGCGTGTTCAATGTTTGCTGCTGAAAAATCTGCGAGCGTATTTATGATTTCTTTCCATTCTTGCATGTAAGCAAAAGTTTCTGCTTTCCATTTTTTGCGAATTGTTTCAGCATCAAAATTAACAGGGCGTTCTATCAGATAGGCACCTTCTGTCAAGATATCCTGCGCAAAAGTGGCGCGTTCTTTCATGAGGCCACAGATGATAGCTAAGCGCTCTGGTGCAATATTGAGGTCGTTTTGAGCTATAAGCATTTGTGCCAGTTCTTCATCAGTAAGCGCGCGCAAATACTGTTGTTGGAACCATTTGGTTTTGTTTGGGTCAAATTTAGCACCAGCTTTACTTACGCGTTCAAGTGAAAAGGCCTCGACCAATTCATCGAGTGTAAATAATTCTTGTGTGGTGCCTGGATTCCAGCCAAGAAGGGCCAACATATTGACAAAGGCAGTTGGTAGGTAACCATTTTCGCGGTAGCCAGAATAAAGCTCTCCCTCTGCAGTTGTCCAGTTGGTAGGAAATACAGGGAAACCAAGACGATCGCCGTCGCGCTTAGAAAGCTTTCCGTTTCCGTCAGGACGCAATAGCAATGGAAGGTGCGCAAACTCTGGGCAATCCCAACCAAAGGCCTGATAAAGTAAAATATGCAATGGCGCTGAAGGCAACCATTCTTCGCCACGAATGACATGACTGATGGCCATGGTGTGGTCGTCTACAATGTTAGCAAGGTGATAAGTAGGCATACCGTCACTCTTGAAAAGTACTTTGTCATCGAGGTTATTGGTATTGACCACGACCCAACCTCTGATGAGGTCATGAAAACGCACATCTTGATTGCGTGGCATTTTCATACGAATTACATAGGGTTCATTGGCGGCCAACAGTTGCTCAACTTCTGATTTTGGAAGTGTTAAGGAATTGCGCATGCTGCTGCGCGTCACGCTGTTGTATTGCCAGTTAGGCATGCCCATGTTTTTGGCTTGGTCACGCATGCGATCAAGGTCTTCGGCAGTATCAAAAGCATAATAAGCTTTGTCTTCAGCAACGAGTTGCTCGGCATAAGGTCTGTACATTTCTTTGCGCTCTGACTGTACATATGGGCCGTAGTTACCACCTAAGTCTGGGCCTTCAGTGGGCATAATGCCACACCATGCAAGGGCATCCATGATATATTGTTGCGCGCCAGGTACAAAACGCGTTTGGTCAGTATCTTCAATTCGAATTAAAAATGTGCCGTTGTGTTTCTTGGCAAACAAGTAATTGTATAATGCGGTGCGTACACCACCCATGTGTAGTGGGCCTGTAGGTGACGGAGCAAAGCGAACGCGAACTGGAGTTGTAGACATAATATTTAAATAGGTTGCAAAGATAGTAAATTGAAAAAGAATCAAGTAAGGAATTGACTTGAGTCGCGTCTAAAGGCGAAAATAAATTCAAAAAAAATAGGCGCTACTAGCGCCTATTTTTTGAAATATTAGAAAACAGACTTAGATTATTATTTTCTGAGCTTTTCCGTTTTGATTCTTTAAAAAGTAGATGCCGCTTGGCAGTTCATGAGTTGGGATGCGGTGTGATCCTTTTGTAAAAGTTAAACTAGCTTGGGCTTGCCCAAGCATGTTTAATAATTCTAGTGACAAGGCGCTATCATTTTCAATGTAAATGAAATCTGCATCTTGACCTTTTAGGCGCCACTGATTTGCCTGAACATCAGAGATACCGACCCCTCCGTCTAGGTTGATTTTAACGATGTAGTCTAGCACATTTGCGCAAGAGTCGTCATAGATGGCATAATTGACCAAACCTCGTGTGATGTCATCATAGCCATCTAAAATCAAATTTTCGATGTAGGTAGAGTCTTGGGAACAAAAACAATTGGCATTGACTTGGAAATTTTTATCCGTTAAGTTCTGGAGGTTGTAAGAAGTGTTGTAACAAATTGTGTTGTTTTCAATAAGCGTAGAATTGGGGCTGTAAGCTAAAACAGCTACACCTACAGTGTTGTCGTTGATGATATTGTTGGTTAATATGCCGTTGTCTCCTAGGCGAACAGCAACATCATTGTTTTCAAAGACACAATTACTGATATTACAGTTGCCTGTGTTATCCATTGCTACACCATTACCCTGAAACAAACAATTTTGAATGGTGTGTCCGAAAGCTTCGGCAAAAGCAAAATCATTATCAATGAATTGGCAGTTTGTAACCATACCCGGTGAACCTACGATATTGTTGCCATTTCCTTGAAAAAGGCTATTGGAAACACTGATAAAATTGGACCAAGTAAAGGAGCAAAAGTTATCGATGAACTGACAATTATTTGCGGTTAAGGAGCCATATAAAATTTGAGCAGCTTGCCCAACGCCATTCTCTTGGAATAAACAGCCGTCATAGACCATATCAGCATTCAATTGAACACTGTAGTTGTTGTTTTTGAATTGACAATTGGTCCAGTTGTAACTTACACCTGGTTGTGCAATATCGTTAGAAATACCCCACCAGCTTCTTTCCAGTCTAAAGCGATCCATCTGAACATTACCACCCTGTGATCCTTTGATGCTAATACCCATCCATGTTTGGCCTTGAGCCGCTGAAGCCTCGTTTGTAGTAAATGTGATCGGATTGGCATCAGTTCCTATGGCTACTAACGTACCTCGTATTTCCAAATAACGAAAATTTCCGGTATTAAAAGAATAATCTGGTGTTACTTTGACGATTACGCCGGGTTCAATAGTAAGTGTTACACCTGGGAAAACGACCATAGAACCAGTCATGAGGTAAGGACTATTGGCAGCTGTCCAGGTTGTGTTTTGGTAAATGCCACCAGAAACAGTTGTTTGCGCAAAGACGCTGCTAAAAAGGAAGAACGAAAAAAGGAGAAAGAATGCTTTCATAAAAGAGTAATTAATGAATGATCACAACAAGCAAGTTCAACTTGCCGCATTCAAAACAATCACAGTCAGAAAAAGTTGCCTTTATTGCCGGGTTTTTATCATAAAAAATAATTATAATAAAAAAGAGGGCAAGCCATTGGCTTGCCCTCTTTATATGTGTTTCAGATCAGCTTATTCAATGACGAATTCTCTTTGAATTGCACCGTGAATAGTGTCAACTTTTAAGTAGTAAACACCTGCTTTCAAATCACTTGTGTTGTATTCCAAAACAGGAAGTTTGGTGTTGTTTTCTTGTGTAATAGTTCTTCCTTGGATATCTGTAATTTGGTAAGCTATGATATCTAGTCCGTTTACTTGCGCATAAAGTTTAGCGCTTGTAGGAACAGGGAAAACAGAGAAATTAACGGCTAATTGCTCTTCTAAGCCCATGTCACATGCTAAATAACTCATGTTTGCAAAGTTGACGTGACAAGCAAAATAGACAGAGTCTATGTATGGGTTGCGGTTACCTTGAAGTGTATAAGCGTATTCATGACGAGCAATCTCGTAGTTGTCCGGCAGGTCATTGAAGTGCCATGTTTTCAAAGATTCTTGACTCTGGTTGGCAGGAAGCTGCCAGTTGTTGCCGGCCTGTCCGTTATAACATGTAGCCATGTAGAAAATTGAGCGCGCAGCATTACCTTTTTGCTCTGGTCTTGGTTCGTAAACCAATTGATTCCCAGAATAACCTACGCGTCCACCGAGGTAGGTAAAGACTACATTGCCGTCAATGTCCATCAAAGGCAAGTTGCTTCGAGGTGTATTGGCTTGTTGAAGATTCGTAGGCCAAAGGTTGTGTTGATCGTTGTATTCTGGTTGTTCTGGATTGTCACATGGGAAAGTCGGCATCCAAGAGTGTGAATAAGTATGCTCACGAGAATATCCGGTAGATGTCCAGGTGAATGGGTCGTTGAAAACTTTGCGTTCACCTGAATAAACACAAACTACATATGATTGTCCGTTTGTGGTATCGCGCACTTCATACTGATTGAGCATGGTTGTGAGGTAGTTGTAATAAGAGATAGAAGTGTGCGGATTGATCAAGGCACTTATGCTAGAAAGAAAGTTTGAAGAACCTGACTGAATACCAGCATAGTAGTTGCCAATTTGTTCACCTTCACTGGTTACATTCCCTGTGGCAGGGTTTGTTGTTTTGTAATTTTGGTATCCAGATGGGCCATTAAAGGCATAAACAGCAAAATGATAATTTGTATTGGCTTCTATATGGCGCGGTGTAAATGCAGTACCAGCTCCTACATAGGCCACTTTTGCATTGCCAATAGCATCTCCTCGTTTGTATGAAGTTCCGTCAATTGGAAGACCAACTACTGGGCCTCCTGTGCGCCATAAAACAATATAGTTTTCTGTTGCAACAGCTGGATACGCACCAGCTAAAGTATATGCTTTTACTACTGGAAAAGTCAAGCTTGCAGGATTTGCAGCTGGTTCGGTTGATAAGTTGTTGGTACCGATACCATACAAGTTAATGATATATGGATTTTCATCGTTGTCGTCATTGGCAATAGAAAGGGTTGCCAAGCGTGAACCCGGGCCACCTGCTGTGTAATTTAAGGTAACTGTTTGACTGCTGTTTCCACCTACAACAACGTTTGCGTTGCAAGAATAGTCTGAAGCATTGGCACCACTCAATGTAGCGCCAGAAACTGTAAGGTTTTGAACACCATAGTTTTCAATAGTGATAGTTGTTGAAGCTGCAGTACCGACAACATAAGTGTCTCCGGTAAGAATGTTAGTACCGTTTATTTTTACATTGATTTCTCTGGCTGGAGCAACGTAAGTAAAAATATCTTGTGTGCTTCTAGGGATAAGCTGGTAATTGGTATTGAACTGTCCCATGAGTCCAATAATGCTAATTGGACCAGATGGAATCGCAGATCCGTCAATATTTGTAGTTCCGTTGATGCGTACATCAAAAGTATTAGAACCATCGAAAATTTGAACCGTGCTGTTTCCTGTGGCAAAGCTACCCGTTTGAACAAAGGTAACGTTGTCAAAACGAACCAACTGACCCTCAAGCGCTTCACCTGCACTTGGAATTGGAATGACTTGAGCAGCAGGCTGAACAACTGCTTGGCCATGATTGGTAAATGAGTTTGTTGGTGATAATTCTAAAAGCCCATTGAATTCAAATAGCACCCCAACTGCAGTAATGGAGTCTCCTTTAATAATCGTGTTTAAGTTAGAACCGTAACATGCAATTCCGGCTGTTCCGTCTTGCATATAGCGAATAGGACCTAGTTCACTGCCATTTGTAACAACACCAGATACGGTAACTGTTTGGCCGATTCCGAGGTTGCGGACTTGTTCAATCGTTTGTGCAAATAACTGCTGACCTAAGCAGGTTAGTGCAACACTGAGTACTAGTTTTTTCATAGTTAAAATTGAATTGCTAAATTGACATTGAAGCGCAGTCCTTGACCGAACATAACCGTGGCAGATTGCGCATTGAACTGATCGTAGATACCGTTTGCATTATTAGTGGCATCTGAAATAAAAGAGGTGTTGAGTAAGTTGGTAATTGCGGCACCAAAACTCACTTTTTTGTAGCGGTAACCAGCAAATATATTGATGAGTGAATACGAAGGTATTTTCCAGGAATCACGGCCACCGTTGGCACCTTGCAAAGAAAAAGGATCAAAGTTGGCATAATAACGGTCAAAGAACTGACCTTGCATCTTGATGTAGCCGTTTTTGATGGGTTCATAGCGGAGGGCTGCGGCAAGTGCCGTTTGAGCTGCATCGCCAACATGTACGCCTTTAGCATCAAAAGTAAATTCTAAAGAATCGTATTGCGGGATAAATACGGTTTTGCTCGAGTTCCAAATCCAGTTTCCATAAGAGAACATGAATTCAAAAGAGAGTTTAGGAGTGATTTCCCAAGCAATATCAATTTCTTGCCCAACGTGAATGGCATCCATCCCGTTGATGTTTACGCGGATGAACTCAGTAGGGTCATTAGGGTCAGGCACGGCCACTCCATACGGAAAAGGTTTGTTTTTCCAGTTGGTGAAATAGGCATTATAATTGACGCCAAAGTGCTTGTTAGAATAATGATACCCTGCTTCAGCTGCATAAATGATTTCATTGACAATTTCAGCGAAAAACGAGTTCGTGTTGTTGTCAATCACGTTAGAAAACTGAGGGGTGCGGTTGAGATATCCTAGGTTGCAATAGATGTCTTGAAACTTGTTAAGCTTGTAGCTCAGCCCTGATTTGATGGTAATACCAGGGATGTATTTCCAATTGGTTGCGTAATATTCGAGACCCGCAGAATTGGCGTCATAAATTTGACCTTGATAAATGACTGTGTCAAGTGCACCAATGCGCAAAACAGTATCTCCGAGGTCTAGGACTTTGCGTTGAAAATAATCAATGCCTTTGTAGCCGTTGACAATGCCAGAAATATTGACAAACCAATTGACTTTTTCGCCACTGTGTTCAATTTGGCCAAAAACGCCGGCATATTGCACAACGCCGTCGCGATCCGCATTAAAAGTGTTTTTGGCAATTTTGTCACCCACTCTTTTCATCGGATTTGGATCATTGAAGTTAGCGGTACTTACAAAGTAATCTGCACCTAATAGATTGGTAATGACTTGATAATGGCGACCTTCATAGTAACGGTAATCAAGACCTCCAGAAATAGCCGTTTTCTTGTTATGTTGATAATTGAATTGCCCCAGGTAACCCAACCAAAAGTGGTTGTTCATACTGGCCAATAAAATTTGGCTCGCTTTGATTTCGGTGGCAGAATAAAGCGGGTCAATATTTGGCGTCCCGAATAGAGAATTGACCGTGTTTTCAGTGACCATTTGGTCCCAGTCGATGTTCATGTTGCTATCGCGTAAGATAGCTGAAGAATTGAAGATACTGGTGCCTCCACCTCGGCCAATAGAGAGGTACGCGAGGTTAGAAATATCTAGTTTGTCATTGACAGACCAGAAATCTTTTAATGTAATTTGAGGTTTATTGTAAAAATTCTGACGCTCGCTTAGTAACACTTTATTACCCTCTTCATTGGTAATTTGACCCCAATGTTGGTTATAGCGGATGCCGCGGTCATTGAGCAATAATGTAGAGTCAAAGGGAATACCAAGATCTTGCGACCTTTCGGCATCCCAGTATTGTATAGGCTGGTTAAAAGATCGTTGACCATGTTTTTGAGGAGCAGCGAATGCAGACAACGTCAATAAATGATTGTTTAGACGCTTAGATATTTTTGCATAGCCAAAATACCCTTGTGTTGGTGTGCCGTCTACCCATCCTTGACCTTGTTTGTAGGAACCTGAAAAGGTGAGGCCCCAACCAGATTTAGTCATGCCAGTGTTGTAGGAAAGCGAGCTGCGCAAAAAGTTTCCGGTTGCGTATTCTTGCTTAAATGAGCCACCTTTTTTTGTACCCACACCTTGTGTGATGATATTGATGGTACCACCAATTGAAGGCATGGCAATTTTTGTAGCCCCTAAACCGCGCTGAACTTGCATTTGTGAGGTAATAGCGTCTAGTCCGAACCAATTTGACCAATAAACGGCACCATTTTCCATATCATTGACCGGAACGCCATCAATCATGACACCGACGTTTCGTTGGTCAAAACCACGGACATTGATGCGGGCATCACCGTCGCCACCACCTTGTGTAGTCGCATAAACACCTGGGGTTCCGTTTAAAAGCATTGGTAAATCGCGTGAAGCTAATTCTTCAGTGATTTTTTTGGTGTCAATTTTAGTAACGGCCACTGGAACGTTTTGTCCACGAACTAGGTTGCCGATGACGCGTATCTCTTTGACTTCTTGTGTTTCACCGATAATGATGTCTTGAACGTAGTTAGGCTTGTTTAAGTCGATATCAAAACGTAAGGTATCTTGTAAAGGAAGGGTGAAAACTAACTGGTATGAACCATAAGGAACGTTCTTGAATTCGTAGAAACCATCCTCGTTAGTTGCCATTCTTGCAAATACGGCATTACTTTTTAAAAGCGTGATTTTTGCACCGGGTACGGTAACCTCACCAGGATTCATGGTGGCAGCACCTGAAATAGAACCAATTTGCTGAGCAAATGAAAATTCCAAGGAAACTGCGCAGAGCAGTAGCAGTAAGAAAGGACGCATTTGTTAGCGAATGATTACTTTGTGTAGCGTTTGCTCACCTTCGATATTGGTCAAGCGCAAAAAGTAAACACCTTGTAATGTACTGAGGTCCATTTCAAGAATTGCTTGCGTTGCTGCTATGTTGTATTCTTTTACTTGCTGACCAAGAGAAGAAATCACTTGAACTTTGCGCACTTGGTTTTGAGTTTTGATAAAAACGGTTCCGTTGCTTGGGTTCGGATAAATACTTGGCGCTTGCGCTATGGTTTCTTTTACACTGATTGTGTTACATTCACAATTGTGCGATCCTAAAGAAGTCCAGTTGCCATCGAGGATAGGATTTCCGGAAGTACCGTAAAGTGTGTCTCCGTTGGCATCGAGTCTGACAACAACAGGTGGAATGCTGTCCCATTCTAAAAGAGGATCAAAAAATGAAGGGTTTCCTGTTTGCCCTTTTAGAATAGTGGATTTGCGAATTAAGCTGTGATCTTTTGTAAGGAGTACGCCAAGACCAGTACTGTATGGAAATTGACTAGACCAAGCGCCGTCATTGCCAGCGGCAGTACCTGTTTCGTTGGCAGGATTCTCTCCAATTTTACCAAATACATCTACAATGGCAAAACCAGTCACGTTAGTGGCGTTAATTACTGTTGTTGCAGTTGTAGGTAAGGTTCCTTTCCCTAACAGAACTGCATCATTACCATTCCAATAGAAAGCATTAGAAGCATTGTAGTCAGGACAGAAAAAACCGTCAGCGCGGCCTTGTAATGAATCCCAAACGGGTGCTTCTTGACCTGTTCCATTCGGATCAAGTTTTTGTAATACTGCGACAAAAACTCCTTTAGCCGGTACAGTTCCACTTAATTGAATTGAGTTCGCAACAGTGGCTGTAGTAGCACCATTTGAATAGCGACTTACAAAGTATCCTGATAAATCAATTGGGTTATTAGTGGGATTATAAATTTCTAGGGCCTTATTATTTGACCAACCTTCAACATATTCAGAAATGAATAATTCGTTACAGGTGTTTTGAGCGAACGCGGTTAGAGAAATAAACGCGCCAATAATGAGTAATGCTTGCTTCATGAGTGTTATGAAATTAATCAACTGACATTCAGCTTTTTTGATATGTATCAACTTTTTATGGTTTCGGCAAACAGACGTGCGTCAAGGAGGTCATAAAAAGTCTGAAACAAATTTAAGTAATTTATCGAAATCAGAAAAATTTAAAAATGAAATCTCTTTTATTAAAAAGTTAAATCAGTTTTCGGGCTTGAGTACAATCTGTGTATCTTAGAGCCATAATATTTGAATATGAAAAAAACGCTATTACTTTTTTTACTTTTTTGCTCAGTTACACCATTATTTTTTGCCCAAAATCTAAGCGTTGAGCGTATTTGGAAGAATTATGAATTCTCAGCGAAAGGAACAGGTAGCATTCAAGCTATGAATGATGGTGAACATTATGTGACCATCTCCGAAGATGGTTCTATTGTTTCAAATTTAATTGTAACGCAAGGAAAAGATCAACAAAAAATCTTAGTTCCAAAAGAGAAGTTAGTTTGGAACGGTAACGCCATATCTTTAGCTAGTTTTGAATTCAATGCAACTGAAGATAAGATTTTACTTTGGACAGCTCCAAAAGCCATTTACCGAAGAAGTTTTGAGGCATTTTACTTTTTATACGATATCAAAACTCAAAAATTAGTAGCATTAGACGAAATACATTCGCCTCAAACATTAGCTGAATATAGCCCAGATGGCACAAAGGTATCTTACATACATGGCAACGATATTTTTGTCAAGGATTTGAATACAGGAAAGGTTCAAAAAATGACCCAAGACGGCAAGCGCAACAAAATCATTAACGGAACTACTGATTGGGTTTACGAAGAAGAATTTGCCATTACAAAAGCTTACGGATGGTCTCCAGATAGCAAGTATCTGGCATTTCTCAAATTTGACGAACGCGAGGTTCCAGAATTTCAAATGGCGATGTATGGACAATTATATCCAGATCAATACACCTATAAATACCCAAAAGCTGGGGAGCAGAATTCTAAAGTTACCCTTCATTTACTGAGTATTGCCAACGGAAAAAGTCAACAAATTAACCTTGGCACTTACGAGTATATTCCCAGACTTAACTGGTCAAAGACGGCCAATCAGTTAGTGGTTCAAACCATGAATAGACATCAAAATGAATTGAATTATTGGCTCATTGACTGCAGTGGTAAGCAACTTGTTCAAAAGAATATTTATCAAGAAAAATCTGATACCTATGTCGAGGTAGATGATAATTTAATGCTACTTGCTGATGGGCAGTCATTTTTGCGCTGTAGTGAGCAGTCGGGCTATAATCATATTTACCAGATTGGTTTTGATGGGAAAGCACGTGCTATAACAAACGGCTCTTGGGATGTAATTGCTTTTTTAGGCATGGATCAAGCAACTCAAACCCTTTATTTTGCAAGTGCTGAACTTGGTGCAATTTATAAATCCATTTATTCCATCAAACTAGATGGTTCCAACAAAACGAACCTAACCCCTGACATTGGTTACCACAATGCTGATTTTTTAAATGGCATGAAGTATTTCATTCATACCTATTCTACTGCCAATACGCCTCCGGTGAGTGTATTGCGAGCTACTAATGGGCAACTTATTCGTGTTTTAGAAGACAACGCAGCTTTGTCGGCAAAGATGAAAAATGAAAAACTCAACCCAAGAACCTTTCTCAAGATTCAAACTACTGAGGTAGAGTTAAATGCCTCACTCATTTTACCTTTGAACTATGACCCAAATAAAAAATACCCAGTATTTGTCAATGTATACGGTGGACCTGGGCACAACGAAGTGCTTGACGCTTGGGATGGCAATGATTACTTTTTTCATCAATTGTTGGCACAGCAAGGCTACATGGTTTTGAGCATTGATCCAAGGGGAACGCAATTTAGGGGTGCCGCATTTAAAAAAGCTACCTATTTACAATTGGGCAAGCTTGAAATCGAAGATGTGCTTGCGGCAACAAAAGTTTTTGCAGAGCGCCCAGATGTTGATCCGAAGCGTTTAGGTATCATGGGTTGGAGTTATGGTGGTTTTATGTCTTCGCTCGCCATGACGAAAGGTAACGGCCTATTCAAAGTCGGGATTGCGGTTGCGCCAGTTACAAATTGGCGTTATTATGATAACATTTACACCGAGCGCTTTTTGAGAACACCCCAAGAAAACGCAAAAGGCTATGACGAAAATTCTCCGATTAATTATGTCAAAGACTTACAAGGAAAATATTTCTTAATTCATGGTTCTGCTGACGACAACGTGCATTATCAGAATAGCATGGAGATGATTTCAGCCTTAGTAAAAGCCAACAAACAATTTGACTTGTTTATCTATCCAAATAAGAATCATGGAATCTATGGCGGGAATACGCGAAACCACCTTTTTAATATGATTTTTGACTATATAGAAGACGAACTATAAACATTATAAAATTATATGTGTTTTTTGTAAGTACTCTTGTCTACAATTGCACATTCTTTTGTAATTTAGGCACGCAATTATCAAACGCATATACATCCATCCAATGAGTGAAACAGCCAAAATAGAGCTAGACGGCAAAGTGTACGAACTTCCTGTTATAGTAGGTTCTGAAAATGAAAAAGCAATTGACATCTCCAAACTACGTGACCTCACAGGTTATATTACCCTAGACACAGGTTATAAAAACACGGGTGCCACCAAAAGTGCTATTACTTATCTTGACGGTGAAGAAGGTATTCTTCACTACCGTGGTTATTCAATCGAACAATTGGCTGAAAAAGCAAGTTTTGTCGAAGTTGCTTACTTGCTCATTTATGGAAACCTGCCAAATCAAAAAGAGCTAGATGCTTTTCAAGATAGCATTTGTAAGCACACGCTTGTGCACGAAGACATGAAGCAATTCTTTGAGGCGTATCCATCGAAAGCGCATCCAATGGGAGTTCTTTCTTCAATGGTAGCTTCATTGGCTACATTCTATCCAGAATCACTAGACCCAAATCGTAGCCCTGAGGCTAAGAACTTGACCATTCACCGCATTTTGGCAAAATTGCCAACCTTGGCAGCATGGTCCTACAAAAACCTGATTCGTCATCCATTCATGTATCCGCGCAACGAATACGATTATTGCAAGAATTTCATGTATATGATGTTTGCGATGCCGACTCAAGATTACCACGTTGATCCTGTCGTCATTGACGCTTTAAATAAATTACTCATCCTTCATGCTGATCACGAGCAAAACTGTTCCACCTCTACGGTAAGAATCGTTGGTTCATCTCAAGCCAACCTTTACTCTTCAGTTTCTGCCGGAATTTCAGCGCTTTGGGGCCCGCTTCACGGTGGTGCCAACCAAGAAGTAATCGAAATGCTAGAGCGCATTCATGCTGATGGCGGAAACGTCGACAAATGGGTAGCAAAAGCCAAAGACAAAGAAGATCCATTCAGACTCATGGGCTTCGGACACCGTGTTTACAAAAACTTTGACCCACGTGCCAAAATCATCAAGAAGGCCTGTGACGACGTCTTAGAAAAGTTAGGTGTCAATGACCCATTGCTTGATATCGCCAAAAAATTAGAAAAAGTGGCGCTTGAAGACGAATACTTCAAAGCACGCAACCTTTATCCAAACGTAGACTTCTACTCTGGTATCATTTACAAAGCACTCGGAATACCAACCGAAATGTTTACAGTAATGTTTGCCATTGGTCGTCTTCCAGGTTGGATTGCACAATGGAAAGAAATGACAGAAAACAAAGAACCAATTGGTCGTCCGCGTCAGATTTATACAGGTCATACCAATCGCAACTATGTTCCGATTGAACAACGATAAGCTTTTATAAGCAAATAAAAAGGGGCGGTTTTACCGCCCCTTTTTTGTTTTTTAGTGTGTTATGCTTATGCGACATCTTCAGGACCATTTCTCTTGGATCCTTTATACGTTTCATAGCTTCTGAATCCGCATTCGAGGTCACCGTTAAATACTTTATATTTTTTACTCGGTTTGAGACCTACACTCTTTAAACCTTCTTCACTGGCACTGATGATCCAGGCCGTTGATTCAGTAAGGTCGTGTTTGAGCCAATTTCCAATACCTTCATAGAGTGAATCTACATCTGCTTCTAATCTTTGGTCATATGGTGGGTTGGTCAAAATGAACACAGGAGCTTCAAGTTTGATTTTTTCAAAAGAACAAGACTGCACTTCAATAAAACGTCCAAAAGAGAATCCTCTGAGGTTACGGCGAGCTTTCAAGACCATTTCATCTGATAAATCGCCTCCTATTATTTTACAAGGTAATTCTCTTACAATTCTTGGCGCATTTTCGTAGATTTCTTGCCAAAGTTCCGCATCGAAGTTTTTGAGGTTTTTAAATGCGTAGTGCTGTCTTTCAATATTGCTCGGGATGCCCGTGGCCAATAAAGCCGCTTCAATAAGGAGCGTTCCGGATCCACAAAACGGATCCACAAAAGTTTGCTTGCGATCCCAGCCTGACAGCCTGATCAAACTGGCCGCAACAACTTCGTTGAGTGGAGCTGGGCCAACAGCTGTGCGGTAACCGCGTTGAAAGAGGGGTAAACCACTTGTAT
>JBEEKM010000036.1:0-20758 GCA_041168645.1 Bacteroidota bacterium
CCAATGTATGGTTGGTCAATGGAAGACATCGCTACTCAAGTTGGTTCACAAGACATGCTCAAAGAAGCACTTGCCATGATCAATGTCGTGCCAAACCCTTACTATGCATTCTCTGAGTATGAGCGCAACAAACTCGACAACCGCATCAAGATTACCAACCTGCCAGAAGTGTGTCAGATTCGTATTTATACCTCAAACGGCAAGTTGGTGAGAAACATCAAAAAAGACAGCCCCCAGACCTTCCAAGATTGGGACCTCACCAATCATGCTGGCATTCCTGTTTCTTCAGGTATTTACCTGATTCATGTCGAGGTGCCGAATGTAGGTGAAAGGGTACTGAAAGCGTTTATAGCCATGCGAATGGTCGATTTACAAAACATTTAACGAGTCATTAACAGCCGGGCCGTTTAATGAAAGGTACTTTTGTACGAACAAATCAAGCCACATGAAAAATTCTTTTCTACTTATTTGCGCTTTTACCTTACTTATGGGCAGCGCTCAGGCACAAGTTTATTCTTTGCCAAATTTACCTTTTGCTTTTTCAGCCTATGAGCCTTATATCGATGCTCAAACCATGGAAATCCACCATGACAAGCATCATGCAGCCTATGTAAATAATCTCAATAAAGCTATTTCTGGAACATCTATGGAAAATAGCAGCATGAGCAACTTACTCATGTATGCCAGTTTCAGACCAGCTGCCGTGCGCAACAATGCTGGTGGTCATTACAACCATACTTTGTTTTGGGAGATTTTAGCGCCCACCAATGCCCAAAAGCCCATTTCAGAAGCACTTCAAACCGCAATTACCAATCAATTCAAGAGCCTCGATTCATTAAAAACACTCATGAACGCTGCAGCTGCCACTCGTTTTGGTAGTGGTTGGGCCTGGTTGATGCTGAGCCCGGACGGAAAATTAGCCGTAGTGAGCACCGCCAATCAAGACAACCCAATTATGGATGTCAGTAAAGACCGTGGTATTCCACTGATCGGAATCGATGTTTGGGAACATGCCTATTATTTAAAATATCAAAACAAAAGAGGTGATTATTTAGGAGCTATCTGGAACCTTATCAATTGGGGCGTCGTTTCTGATAAATATGCGGCCGCGTTAAATGACCCTTTACTCAAGGAACTTGAGAAAGACAATTGGCTGGCGCTCAAAGATTTCCATAAAGTCATGGCGCAAACTTTTCATCCGGCCGAGGAAAATAATTTTGAACCTTTATGCACAAGAAGTGGCGAATTGTATGCGAAAGCTATTTTATTGAAAAACTCCACGCCGCCTGCTTCTGCAAGTAATCCGAAAGTGCAAGATGCCCTCAGCCGCCTTGAACAACAGTGCTTAAGTATCCATCAGTTGGTGCAAAAACCTAACAAGAACGAGGCTGAAAAAAAGGCAAAATTATTTGAGCAAATCACCAAAGCCCACGACATCTTTCATGAAGTGGAAGGCCTCTGCCACGACTAATAAGTTGCGAAGTTAACCTTGCGGTAAAACCTTTGTAACTCAATTCCGTATCTTTGTCAAAAAGAAATCGGTGCGTTTTGAATTAACCAAAGAATTTATTGCCGAACTGCGTCTGAAAATTGTCGCAGAAGACCGCCTTTGGATCCAAGAGCAAGTCTTGGAATTGCACTACGCTGAAGTCGCCGAAATCCTCGATAAACTCACCAACGACGAAGCCAAATTCATCTACTTCATGGTGGATGAAGATACGCAGGCCGACATCTTGATGGAACTTGAAGAGGAAGTCCGAGATCGATTCTTGGCCTCCCTTTCGAGTAAAGAGATGGCTGATCAGCTCGAGAACCTGGACTCCGATGATGCTGCCGATATCTTAAGTGAACTCCCCGATGAAAAAATTCAGGAGGTCATCTCACACATGGAAGATGACGAAGCAGCTGAAGATATTGTCGATCTCCTCAATTATGACGACGACACTGCAGGGGGTCTGATGCAAAAAGAATTTTTTCAGGCCAACATTGAATGGCCTGTCAACCGTGCTATCATTGAACTGCGCAAACAAGCAGAAGACGTTGAAAAGGTATACAACATTTTTGTGGTAGACGACGACGATCACCTTCTTGGCGTACTCTCCTTGAAACGCTTGCTTTTTGCGAACTCCAGAACAAAAATTGGCTCTATTTACCAGGGAAAAAAAATCATTTCGGTTAAAGCCAGTGATTCTGCCGAATTAGTAGCCAAGGTCATGGAAAAATATGACCTCGTATCTGTACCAGTTGTCGATTATCAAAACAAATTAGTTGGGCGCATTACCCTTGATGACGTCGTTGATTACATCAAAGAAGAAGCCGACAAAGACTTCCAAATGGCCACTGGTATCTCCGACAAAGTCGATTCAGATGCAGCAATTTGGAAGGTGAGTTTCTCACGCCTACCTTGGCTCATTATAGCTATGCTGGGTGGCACCATTGGGGCAAAAGTGATATCTAATTTTGAAGACAGCATTACGGCCATTCCAGCTATGGCTTTCTTTATCCCGCTCATTACTGCTATGGGAGGAAATGTTGGGGTGCAATCTTCGGCAATAGTTGTGCAATCATTGGCGCGTGGCGATAAAGATTTAGGCCGCATTTTACCAAAACTCATCCGGGAAGGAAGTGTTGGCCTTATGAATGGCCTTATTTTAGCCAGTTTGGTTTTCTTAGTAGCCACCGTTTTTGTAGACATGCATCTTGGTTTTGTAGTGAGTTTATCCTTATTCACCGTGATTTTATTCGCTGCTATTTTCGGTACGCTCTTCCCTATGATCCTGAACCGTTATAAAATTGACCCAGCACTTGCTATTGGGCCTTTTGTAACAACGCTCAATGACGTCATCGGCATCTTCATTTACTTCTCGATTGGCTTGTTGTTGATGTGATGAATACCCAAAAACTCG
The DNA here is from genome assembly GCA_041168645.1 of Bacteroidota bacterium. GTDB lineage: Bacteria > Bacteroidota > Bacteroidia > Flavobacteriales_D > Crocinitomicaceae > UBA952. The sequence goes on from JBEEKM010000036.1 coordinate 2,907, forward strand.
GCCTCAAAGCAAACTGGCAACAATTCACCCTTTTAGTCATCGTCAATATATTTGTCGGGGGCATGGTGGGCATGGAACGCAGTATTTTGCCACAATTGGCAGAAGAAGACTTTCATTTAGCTGCCAAAACTGCTATCCTCTCATTTATTGTTGTTTTTGGCGTCACCAAAGCGCTGACCAACTATTTTGCAGGGGCATTTGCCAATAAATATGGGCGTCGAAAATTACTTATCGCCGGCTGGATTTTTGCACTACCCGTTCCCCTTTTACTCATATTTGCACCTAATTGGTCTTGGATTATTGTCGCTAATGTTTTCCTTGGCGTCAATCAAGGCCTCGCCTGGAGTAGTACGGTCGTGATGAAAATTGATTTAGTGGGGCCAAAAAACCGTGGTTTTGCGATGGGTATCAATGAAGCTGCTGGTTATTTAGCAGTAGGAGGTGTTGCGTTTTTAAGTGCTTACTTTGCCAATAATTACGCACTGCGGCCTTATCCATTTTACATTGGAATTGTGCTCTCCATTCTGGGCTTGCTTTTCAGTATTTTTTTAATCAAAGACACGCAGTCTTTCGTTCAACTAGAAGGCGAAAAAAGCAATACGCCATTACTCAAGCATATTTTCGGTGATACCTCTTGGCGTCATCCAAATTTAGGTGCCATTAGCCAAGGAGGTTTGGTCAATAACCTAAATGATGGCATGATCTGGGGCTTGTTCCCCATCTTACTTTTAAGCAAAGGTTTTTCCGCCACAGAACTCGCTCAAATCATTGCCATTTACCCATCAGTTTGGGGCTTAAGTCAGTTATTTACTGGCAAACTTGCAGACCGCTTCGCTAATAAAGCTTTGCTGTTTTGGGGCATGTTTTTACAAGGATTAGCTATTCTTGGCTTCATTTGGGCCAGTTCATTTATGGCTTTCGCTGTCCTCAGCGTAGTTCTTGGCATCGGAACAGCCGTTGTTTATCCTACATTCCTAGCCGCAATTGCAGACAACACCCACCCCAGCCAACGTGCCCAAAGCATCGGCATCTATCGCCTTTGGCGTGACCTCGGCTATGCCTTTGGTGCCTTGCTTACCGGAATTCTGATCGATTTTTGGTCCATCAATTCAGCTATCTTCGCCATCGGTATTTTAACCATTTGCTCGGCATTAGTCATCCTTTTTCGCATGACTACCCCCACAAAATAAGCCAACTACACCAAAATTTCTCGAATCAAAAAAGCTTCGTATCTTTGCACTCCACTAAAAACCTGGAGAGGTGTCCGAGTGGTTGAAGGAGCACGCCTGGAAAGTGTGTATAGGTCTAAAGCTTATCGAGGGTTCGAATCCCTCTCTCTCCGCTGAATAAAAAAAGCAACCTTAAGGTTGCTTTTTTTGTTTAAGGAGATTTTTGGATGAGAACCCTTGGGTTCGACCCGACGACCGTAGGGAGGAGAGCTCGCGCAGCGAAATCCCTCTCTCTCCGCAAATCAATTGAAAAGCTAGCCGTAAGGCTGGCTTTTTTTATGGCTCTTATTTTATCCGACGTTGTAAATCGTCAAAACATGAAATAGCGCAATCAAAATGTTACTGATTACAAAAGGATGCTTAATTGTTTTTACAGTAAAGGGGGTTAGAAATTTATATACTATTTGAATAGATAAAAGCGCAATAATATATTTCTTGTCTGGCGCAAACAATAAGTAAACTGATGCTATCAAGATACTTGTATACATCGCCAAAAGAATACCCCTGGCTGGGTTGAACTCCCCTAAAGTTTTGACCATTCTAAAATTATTAGTGATCATCAAATAGCAAATCGGAATAAGAACGGCGATATTTAAAAGGAGAGACAGTGAAAGCATAAATGTATTTTATGAAAAAACAACGATTTATTTGAAATGTTTTAAGCAAAGAAAAGGGTTCACGAGCGAACAATATTATGCTTATTTTCTTCCATTTATCAAATGGAAACACTACTCATGATTCTAGCTGTCTTAGCAATTTTCCCTTTGGCCCTAATTGCCAAGAAGCAAGATAAAAATTCATTGATCAAGATGGGCTACGTGGCAATTGTATTGCTTGCAATGGGGTATCTCTTCTTCGACTATTTCCAATATCCTAAAGATGCTTCTGCCTTTACCCTGATTTTACTGCTTGTCTTGGTTTCAACCAACAAGCTTTTTAATCCGAAGGCTACGAAGTAATTCCTACCCCACCTCTTCCGTATTCGCCTTCACACCAAATAGTGGTTTGCCTTAACTACGGCTGCAGTTTTGAGAACTCACCACATTTATCAGAAGCATACCTAGTATTCAAATAAACTTCTGTGTTTTCTTTTTTCATAGGTATCTGCTCGGTTCCTTTGATTGAAACCTCAAATTCAATATCTAAGGCTCTTTGAAACTTTGCCAATGTCATTAAATTCAAAAGTTTATGACCTCTATACAACTGTGTAATATAACTTGCTGACGTCCCGATTTTTTGGGCTAAATCTTTCTTTTTTAAACCTTTTTGATCTGCAATTTCTTGAATCCTGTCCAAAAATTTGGCCATAATTATCTTTGCCTCTAATTCGAGTTGATCTTGCTCATTATCAAATGATAAAACCGAATTAAATGCTACTGCGATTTCCTTATATCCTTTATTCGATGATTTCATATTCGTAAGTTGCTACTTTTTCAATTAAATTTTTCGTTTTGAGATTGACGCCTTGAGTTTTCTTCTTTTCGAGCAGTTCTGCCATGACAATGACAAATAATTTACCATTTTCACTTTGCTCTTTGCAATAAATCCGGTCATTAGATTGCCCTTTGAAAAATTTCATGGCTGTAACACCTTTACTTTTTTTATTGATATCCTCTTTATCATAAACCTCAGTATTTCGAATACGAAGAAGAACTAGATTAACGATAAAATTGAATTTCTTCTTGTGGCGCGCATCTTTTGTAAGAAATTCAAGAATTGGCTTATAATTTTGAACATCAATGCATACTGCAATTGTCCCTTCCTCATTTGATCTTAATATCTTCGCCTGTCGTTTCACAAAATTAAGCTATTAGTTCATTTTACCAAATTTTAAACTCAAAATTTAGTATATAAATGCTAACGATATATTTGACTGAAATTGCCGAAATGGGCTGATAAGCTATCTATCAAGCTTGTATCCTGTTTAGAAATATAATTTAACGTAAGTAGAAATACAGACAAGTTCAGACGTAGTTCCTACCCCACCTCTTCCGTATTCGCCTTCGCGGCAAATAGTGGTTTTCCTTTCAAGGCCTGAATCAAGGTTGAGAGCGCTAAAAGTCCGTAGAGGATGGCAATAACAATAGTCAATTTGGTATCCTTTAAAACATAAAAAGAAAGGACCGGCAACACCTGTAAGGCGTGCATGCCAATGAAATGCGAGACGCGCAGATCACCGACGGTTTTGCTCCAGCCCATGATGAATAAATTGGAATTGTCGTTGAGGGCGCCGACGCTATGGCTGAGGGTGGAGCCCATGGCGAAACCTTCGAAGGAGAAGATCACAAAGATGACAATAGACAAGCGGATGGCCCAGAGGTAATAGGCTGGCAACTCGGGAAACGACTGCGTGAAAAATTGATAACCGACATAGGCCGTATAGATGGTGGCCAAGGAAGCTGCTAAAGCCATCATGGAATAAAGCGCCGCATAAATTGGCGTGCTCATGTTATAATGCGAGAGTTGACCTCTGCCTGCCTGAATGGCAATATAAGCGATTTCAAAGCCTAACAACACGATGATGGACCAATTGAAAAACTTGATATTGAAATTTGGCAAATAATAGCAATACCAGCCCATCGCCCAAGCAAAAGTGAGCGTTGAGAAGGCAAACTTGAATGGTTTATACCAAGCGCTAACACCAAAGACTTGCGTCGAGCTGGTTCGGGCTAAAATCAAAAAAAGAATAGAGAGCACAAGGCAAACCAAACCGAAATAAAACATGGTTTCATTGCGGTATTTGAGTTGTTGGAGGAAGTGGATCATATCTAAATGACAAGTTGACTAAGTACTCAACCAGCCTTCAAAAGTAATTGATTACTAGAATTGTAGCCATATAAATCTAGATAAAAAGTATTAGGGTTTTCCATTTCCAAACAATCAATCTCAAGAAAGATACTTTGAAATGACGTATCCTGTTGAAACAATCTGGTCAAATTAGCATCATTGAGCTTATAATTTTCACTCAATAGAAGTAAACTTGAATAAGCTTTGAATGCCTGTTCGATCAGTGAGGCTAATTCACTGTCATTGTTGAATTGATCCGAAGTTGTTGTGATTTTGAATGCATCCGGATCTGAATTAAGCACACTGAATTTCTTAACTTGTGACGAATGAATTTGATCGACAAATAATAGCTTCTGGACTCGTTTGGAGTTCATTAGTTTTTTATTTAAACTGATAAACTACCCCAAGGACAAATGAACTGACAAAAAGTTGATTGTACACATTCCCAACCTCGCTGCCAACACCAGAGAAAAATCGGTATCCCGTTTTAAACTGAAGTTGATTGTTTAGCGCGTAGGTGGCGCCGAACAAATAATCAATTGCACCTCCTGTTTTGTCCACGTAAAAAACATCTCCGTCAACAAGTAAACCAAGGTTTTTTGTGCATTTGTAATTGACATACGTATTGATCAAGGGCACAACGCCACGGTTGTAATTTCTTTCGTATTTGTTGTCCTGTTTCAATGAGAATTCTGCATCTCTTAAGTTTAGTGTCAGTCCTAAGCCAAATTTCAGTTTATCTGTTTGCACAAAATGATATCTGTAAGTAAGGCGGTAGCCACTGAACTTGTAGAAGCCTGTTGTCGCCTTTTGGGCATCAAAGACAGTGCTATTGAAAATCACTGGATTTTGAAACGTGCCAGAGGTAGTATATTGCAATGGTGCTGCCAAGCCACTCAAAAAATGTTTTTTGGATGGCCCGAAAGCGATACTTGCTCTCAGTCTTAAAAGTGGTCGAGCAGGATTGTTAAAATCATTTGCGTAAGAAAACAAGGAGCCTTCTGTACCATTCAGTTCACCAAAGCTATTTTTCCAGGAGCTACTTGCATCATTTTGATTGACAACATAAGCACCAGATTCGATGTCGAAAGAAAGTTGGGCATGGCTCAAAAAATTCAATAATAAAAAATAAGTAAGCAAGTAATTTTTCATGGTTTTTATTTGATTGATTATGGATTGGCTATGAGAAATTTAAACCATTTGGGTTTTGTTATGCTCAACTATTCTTATAAAAGATATGAAATGTAAAAACAACCAAATTGGCACACCCATAAGGAGAATATAAATGAAAGGCAGCTGGGTCATTGTAAACATCTTTTGGTTACTTGAAATTGCAAAATACAAACCTAAGCTAAGGGCTCGTATTAAATCTAGCAATCCAAAAATATTAAAGAACATGTAGCCCCATTTCGATTGAAGAAATGCGAAAGTAACGCAGCTTAAAACACCAATAATGACATCTCCATAGCCAGCATTGAGTGCGAATTCTTTAGGTAATAAATCAACATTGGTCAAGAATAACAGGCCAGCAAATACCCTCCCAAAATGAAAAAGTGTCAAATACCTAAGTGGGATTCTCTCAAGGTAACTTTTAAGTGAATTGAACTTATAAAAAATGGTGAAGAGTACTGAAAAGATTACAAAAACGGATAGCCCCATAATTGGTGGTGGAAAAGCCAGATAAAAATTTGTAACACTTAAGACATAAAGGAGCATTGCCCAAAAAAGCAATACAAGTACAAGATTTCGTTCTAGCTTTTTGTTAATGTTCATCTCATTGGTCATAGATATCCTTTCTATTGGACAAAAATCAGCAATAAAAAGGAACCAAAACTTGTCTTATGGCAAGAAACGACAAATTGAATATATATAAGCGCTAGTTTTTTGTTTTGTAGGAAAAGTCGCGTCTTATCCGACTTAATGAGGTATCGGTTATTCCTAGGTAAGAAGCAATCTGTTTGAGTTGAGCGACCTGAAAAATCTCTTTATTCCTTATCATTAAATCAGCATATCGCTCTTCGGCGGTTTTATTTATTTTAGAAATCGTTTCAATTTTAAAGCTGACAAATTCTTTGGCAATCATTGCTCTAGCAAATTCTCTGAATTCGGGAGTGGAATGAAACAAATCATTTAATTTTTCAAAAGTTGAAAAATAACCAACACATTTAGTTAATGCCTGTATATTTTCTGTTGACGGCTTACTGAAGAAAAACGAACTCGGATCAAAAATGACTCTTTGGGCTTTATAAAAACTAATAGTGATTTCATTTCCTTTGGAATCATAAATGAAATTTCTAAGAAAGCCCTCTTCTAAAAAATAATATCCACCTATTTTACCCTCTTTTAATAAAAACTCTTTTTCATTCAAATCATATTGTTCAAATGCATTACAAATTCTATCCAGAGCTGCTGCCGAAAACCGAATTTGTGGTATACTCTGCTGGATAAAATGGGCTAAGGACTCAATTGGCATAATAGGATTTTTGCCTGATAAAGTTAGGTAGAGCGATTAAAAACACAACTAATTCATTTTGATTTTATTACAATTTCAAGTTCTCAGATTTGCTTCGATTCAATAATTTTTTATTTAATTCATGACACAACCACGCCGAGCCGCTGCCAATTAAAGCGCCGACTAAGACATCGCTGGGGTAATGGACGCCTAAATGCATGCGCGAATAACCCGCCGCACTTGCCCAAATAAAACTGGGTGCAATCACGTACCATTTGGGGAAAGCCAAACTCAAGGAAGTAGCCGTGGCAAATGCCTCAGACGTATGCCCGGATGGAAAGGAAGGGCTACCGGCACTGGTCAGTTTTTGTATTTCGGGGTACGTTTCAAACGGGCGGTCTTTGTCGATTGCAAACTTTAAGGAGGTGGTAATGAGTGCTGAGGTGAGCAGGGTGGCGCCGATGTAATATCCTTTATTTTTCAGCACTTGATCCTTTTGAATGAACCCAATAGAGGTGATGACTAGCGGCGCACCCAGCCCAATTGGCGACACGGAATTAGTGACAAACTTGAAAGCTGGATCGAGTGCCGTATTTCTTTCGACATTGATTTTTCTGAGCAAGTCGATGTCTAGATTTTGGGCAGACAGTTGCAAAGAAAACAAGCCGATGAGCAGTAAAAAAATGTAGTTTTTCATTTTGAGTAGGGCTTAATACTGCTTCGCTAACTTCCTGATATCTTGCACGTAAATGATATCGCTAGCATAACCTTCTGAGCAAACACGGATCATGGCATTGGCCACTTGTTGCATGGTGCTGATGACGTTCGGAAAAAAGGTACGAATGAACGGCGACATCCAGCCCAAATAATTGTAGTACTTCAAGACATGTTGCTGACCCTCGGCCGGAATCATCATGCCTATTCTGAAACCAAAAGCTGTTTTGAATGGCATTTTGAGGAGGTCATTTTCAACTTTTCCTTTGATACGGGCCCAATGCAAACGACCTTTTTCGCTGCGGTCGGTTCCGCCACCACTGACATACACAAAAGAGAGCTGCGGCTGATTTCCTAGCGCTTTGGCAAAGGCCATGGTGGTGTCGTAGGTAAGTTTTTCGTAAAGTGGTTTTTCCATCCCGACTGAACTCACACCTGCACAAAAGAAACAAGCATCGTAACCCGCTAGTTTTGGGTCGTTTTCGGTTAAGCCTAAAAATTCAGGTACGATATACTCTTTTAGTTTAGGATGCGATTTACCGCTTCCTTTTCGGCTCACGCTCAAGATTTCTTCGATGCGTACATCGTTGAGGCATTCGATTAAGATGCCTTCGCCGATCATGCCGGTAGCACCTGTTAAAATGATTTTCATTATTGATATTTTGGATTTGGTAAAAGACTATAAAAATTATCTGTATCTACTTCATCACCAAACTGATAGCGATGTTTGAGGGTAGTTTCTTTTTGGAAGCTAAACTTCTGCATCAAACGATTCGAAGGAATATTATCGATGGCGACAAATGCTTCAATGCGGTATAAATCCATTTGGTTTTTGCCGTATTCGAGGATGGGTTGCAGCGCCTCTGACATATAGCCTTTTTGTTTGAATTCGTCTTTCTTAAGGCTGTAGAAAAGTTCGGCGCGGTGATGCTGTTGCGCCCAAGAATGGTAACCTGCCCAACCCAATACTTCTTTACTTTCTTTGGATACCAACTGAAAAAACTGGATGGTTAAATTGTAAGTTGAAAAACCGCCTTTATACCTGCTGCATTCAAGTTCGTATTCTTCATCATTCAAATGCCCAAAAATTTGGCGAATTTCAGGTGCTTCAAAGCTGGAAAAAATGGCGTCATAGGTGCTTTGGTCAAAACTATTGAGAAGAAGCCTTGGGGTTTCCAATCTGAATTTGATCACGTGATCTATTTCTTTAGAAATGTTACGGGTTGGCCTTTTTTGTAAATCTCCTGAACAATTAGGGCATTTTTTAAAATAAATTTCTTCTGCACAAGCGGCACAAAATGTGCACTCGTAAGAACAGATATAGGTTTCCGAGGAATCCTTGTTTAATTTTTTTCTGCAATTTTCACAGTGACCTTTGAGCTCAAGCATGCATCAAATTTACTATCTTTGCTCTTATGCGCAATCTGATCGCTTTTCTGCAACGTTTTAGGATATTTTTAGTCTTTGCCCTGCTGCAGATTCTCGCGATTTCTTGGTATGTCAGTTACTTGAATTTTCCGCGCAGTCAGTACCTTACCACCACCAACGACATCTCAATTCAAGTCTTAGAGTGGGAGCACGACCTCACTAAGCACTTCAACCTCAGCAAAAACAACACGCAGCTTCAGTGGGAAAACATTTACTGGCGAAAAAGACAGCCTAAATTCATGTACCAAATTTCGCGTGGTAAATACAAAATTGAAGATACAGTCTTCGAGCAGCAATATACTTACATCCCTGCTGAAGTCATCAACTCAAGTGTTACGCGTCGCAATAACTACTTCACAATCAATGTAGGAAAACTACAAGGCATCAAAAAAGGCATGGGCGTATTTTGCCATGAAGGCGTCGTTGGAGTGATTCACTACGCTTCAGACCACTATAGCTTGGTCAAAACTGTCTTAACCAAAGACATCAACATCGACGTCAGCATCCAAATGAAAAAATCAGACCTCCCAGGCTTGCTAAAATGGGATGGTCGCAACCCGCGCTACGGCATGATCACCGGTATCAACAATGACCTTCGCATCAAAAAGTGGTCTAAGGTCGTGACGCGTGGTGGCTCCGGAATTTTCCCGAAAGGCCTGCCGGTTGGCAAGGTGAGTTACACAGAACCTATTGAAGGCCAAGCACTTTGGAAGGTTGAGATTTTATTCTCTGCAGACTACCGCAGTCTTCAACGCGTTTACATCATCAAAAACCTACACCTCGAAGAGCAAGAAGCACTAGAGGCTCAAATTCCTGCAGACGAAGAGTAACATGAACGTAGTCTACAAACATATTCTCCGCTTTATTGTGCTTACTTTTCTGCAAGCACTCATCTTCAATCAGCTCAATATTGGTTTTGGCATTCACCTCATGATACAGCCTTTGTTTATCATGTTGTTGCCTTTTGAACTCGGTGTTATTCCAATTATGGGGCTTGCCTTTTTAATGGGGCTTATCATTGATATTTTTTCAAATACTTATGGTCTCAACGCCTCTGCGTTGGTCCTGATGGCCTATTTGCGCCCAGTAGTCTTTAAATTTTACGGCCCTCGCGAAGGCTATGATCCACTCAAAGAACCCACTGCCCACGACATGGGAACGCGCTGGTTCTCAACTGTCTTCGGGATTCTATTAGCACTCCATACCTTTTGGTATTTTCTCATCGAAATTTTTGAATTCAGCCGCTTCTTTTTCATTCTTCAAAAGACAATCCTTAGCGGCGGTTTATCATTCTTGCTTGCTCTGCTCATTCAGAGTTTTCTATTGAATCGCAATCAGAAAAAATGAACCTAGACGCCAGACGCAATGTAATCCTGAGCTTTATTGTGCTCGTCATCGGGATCTATCTCTTCCGACTCTTTTACATGCAGGTACTCGACGAAACCTGGACACTCCGTGCCCAAGAAATTGCCGAGAAACGCAAAGAAATTTTTCCGCCACGCGGAGTCATCTTTGACCGCAACGGCAAGAAAATCGTAACCAACCAGACCTACTACAACCTCATGATGGTTGAAGACAGCATTCAGAACCTTGATACCGCTGCCTTTGCCCAACTCATTGGCTGGACGGTCCCAGAAGTGCGCCAAAGATTCAAAGACATTGTCGAAGGAGAAGGCACCTACTACAACAAGATTACAGGCAAAAGAACCTCTAATTATCAAAAAATACGCGCCTATCCTTTTCTCAAAGAATTGACCCTCGAGGAAATGTCTAAAATTGCGCCTCACCTTGCTAATTTTAAAGGCTTTCACGAAGAGGCCACTAGTGCAAGAAACTACCCATACAAAAGTGCGGCAAACATTCTAGGTTACCTTTCGGAAGTAACCCGTGAAGAAATTGAAGAAGATCATTTTTACAAACCCAGTAACAACATTGGCAGGGCTGGTATTGAACGCTTCTATGAAAAAGAACTACGAGGCGTCAAAGGCATCAAGTACATCGTCACCTCAGCGCTCAATAATGCCATTGAATCTTATGCAGACGGTAAATACGACACCACCGCCCGCCAAGCCGAACCACTGAAAATGGGGATGGATGTCGTGTTGCAAGCTTACGGTGAGCAACTGATGCAAAAGAAAAAAGGCTGTATTGTAGCGATTGAACCATCTAGCGGTGAGATTCTCAGTATGGTTTCTGCTCCTTCCTATGACCCCAATCTTTTGGTTGGAAAGCGTAACATCAGCTCTAACTATCCGAAACTAGCCACTGACCCGAACTTACCTTTATTCCCAAGACCCTTACAAGCCGAATATCCTCCGGGTTCCATCTTTAAACTCGTCCAGAGTTTAATTGCCATGCAAGAAGGCGTGATTACCGCCAATACTGGTTTTCCTTGTGACAAAAGCTTGGTGGGTTGCCATAACCACCCTTCTGCTCGCAACATTGCGGAGGCCATTCAATATTCTTGTAACCCATATTATTACATGACAGTTCGCCGCATCATACAGCAAGGTGTCAAGAAAAATGCTTTTGCCGATGCCGAATACGGGCTCAATAAATGGTATCGCTATATCCGAAGTTTTGGTTTAGGTGATGTTTTCGATACCGATGTCAGTGGCCAACGACCAGGCCTGATTCCAAATTCCAAGTTTTACGACAAATGGTACGGGCACCACACCTGGGCTTTTTCTACTATTCGTTCTATCTCTATCGGGCAAGGTGAAGTCAAACTCACACCGCTTCAAATGGCAAATATTGTAGCCATCATTGCCAATAAAGGTTGGTATTACACACCTCATTTCGTTCGTTCTATCGGACGTAAAGGCCCAAAACCTGAATTCAAAAAAAGACACTGGACCATGGTCAATAATAGGCATTACGATGCTGTGATCGAAGGGATGCGCATGGTTGTAAACGTACCGGGCGGAACAGGAAAAATGGCTCGTTTAGAAGATATTGTAGTCTGCGGAAAAACCGGAACCGTACAAAACCCTCATGGCGAGGACCACTCGGTTTTCTTTGCATTTGCACCCATGAACAAACCTAAAATTGCAGTTGCCGTTTTCGTTGAAAATGCGGGCTGGGGTGGAACTTGGGCTGCTCCGATTGCATCGCTCATCATTGAGAAATACTTAAAGGGGAAAGTTTCTGACCCTGAAAAAGAAAAACGCATCCTCGAAGCACAAATCGCCTATAAATCTGCTAACTAATGCGCAAAGAAGAAAGCCTCACTGCAAATTTAGATTGGCCACTTTTTGGGGCAATCATTGCCATGTTAATCATGGGTTTGGCCACGGTTTATTCCGTAGCCTACAACGAAGAGGCACCTTCCTTATTTGCGTTTTCTGAAAAATACGGCCGTCAACTCTTTTGGATTATTTTTTCGTTGTTCCTTGGTTTGCTGGTCTTTTTAATTGATGCTGATATTTACAGGCGCTTTGCCATCCCTATTTATTTATCGACCCTCGTTCTATTAGTAATCGTGCTCTTTATGCCAGCCGTTCACGGTGCACATGCATGGTTAGGCGTAGGTTCTTTTGGGGTTCAGCCCGCTGAGTTTGCCAAAATTTCTACCTCTTTGCTTTTGGCCAAATACATCAGTGGCCTCACTGTAAAACAACAAACTACGGCTACCGTACTTACTGCCAGCAGCATCTTGTTAATTCCGATGGTGCTTATTTTATTGCAGCCCGATGCCGGAACTTTCGTTGTCTTTACTTCTTTTTTATTCGTCATGTATCGCGAAGGGCTCACCTTTGATCCTATTTTACTCAATTTTGTCAATGCCATTCCTGGTGTGCGTTATAAAGAAACTTGGGTGGGTTCTCACTTCATTCCAATTCTTTTTGCTCTTGTCCTTTTGAGTATTGTGACCTTATTACTCGATGCCGTTGTTTTTAATCTGAACCTTTTTAGTTGGAATTTAGAACTCAGTGGTTCTTCAGGTGTGATCTTTGGCTTACTTGTTATTTACGTCATTTCTTGGTTACTCATGCAGCGTTTTAGTACACGCCGTGAGCGCTCACGGATGATGGTGGTTTTAACTTTAGGGCTGATTCTAGCGAGCATGATCAGTTTTACCGTTGACAAAGGCTTCGATATGTTGCGCCCGCACCAAAAGGACCGCATTGAATTATTTCTTGGATTGCGCGAAGATCCAAACGGCGATGACTACAACAGAAACCGCGCCATGGCAGCCGTAGGTTCGGGCGGTTTTTTAGGCAAGGGTTACCGAGAAGCATCTGTTTCGAGTGTGCGTTCTAACCACGTACCTGAAAGTGAAACCGACTTCATCTTTTGCCCCTACGCTGAAGAGTGGGGCTTCGTTGGTGTCTTGTTTTTATTTATCCTTTACTTTTTCGTCCTGTTTCGCATCATCATCATTGCCGAAAGACAACGCTCCGCCTTCAACCGGATTTACGCTTATTGCGTGGCCATGATTCTCTTTTACCATTTTGCAATTAACATCGGAATGAACATCGGATTTGCACCTGTTATCGGAATTCCGTTGCCTTTATTCAGCTATGGGGGCTCATCTATGATGTCCTTTAGCGTGATGTTATTTATTTTACTCAAACTCGATGCACAACGCAAAGAAGTATTGCGCTAATTAGTTTTAATTTTGAACTATGAAAAGAAATGCACCTGTCATGACAGAACAAGAACAAAAAAAAATGACCAAAGTATTTTGGGCCTTTGCCTTGCTGCCTTTCTTTCTGGTAGCCGGTTTGCTCTTATTACAATCTGAAGATGATCTTCCGCCAGTTTCTATGCTGGACAACCCGCCTGAATTACAAGCATCACTCATTTTAGCCAAAAAAAGTGTGAAAGAAGACACTGTAATTGGTCGCTTTTGGCAGGTCAACAGAACCAGTGTCAAATACCGCGAAATTTCTCCGTTTGTGACTGATGCCTTAATTTCTACCGAAGATGAACGCTTCTTAAAGCACTCAGGCGTAGATTTCAGAGCCTTGGCTAGGTCTTTCACGTCCTTTGGCCGTTCAGGTGGAGCTTCAACTATTCCACAACAGTTGGCTAAGCTATTGTTTACCCTTCAGCAGCGTCAGCGCGAAGAACTCGCACGTGCCAGTGGTGCCAAGCTTGAAATTCCTTACGTTGGTGGTATTCTTGGGAAATTCAGACGCGTGAGTGAAAAAGCGCGCGAGAACATCATTGCCAAACGACTTGAAGAACGCTTCACCAAAGAAGAAATCATCACGATGTATCTCAATCAATTTGATTTCTTGTACAATGCCGTTGGTATTGAAAATGCCTCCAGAGTTTATTTTAATAAAAGACCAAAAGACCTCACTAAATCAGAGGCCGCTACACTCATTGGGCTCTGTAAAAACCCAACGCTTTATAACCCTTACTCTTATCAAATCAGAAATTACCGCGCAAAAATTGCCGACAACAAAGGCATCAGCGCATCTGAAGTTAGTAAAGAAGATATCTTGGCTGCGCGCTCCAAAGATTCCTTAAATGCGCACAAACGCAGAAATCAGGTCTTGTTTCAGTGGCTTAAAAATTCTGAAAAGGGTAATGAAGCACTCCGAACTAAGATTACCCGTGCCGAATTTGATCGCATTTGTAAAGAGCCCATCATCATTCGCTACCGTTCGCTTGACCATAAAGAAGGAATGGCACCTTATTTCAGAAAAGAATTGCGCACTGAGGTTCAGTCCATTTTGCTTGCTAAAAAAGCCGACGGCACCTTTAAATATTTGCGTGAAGATGGCAACCCATACGACATCGATGCCGATGGACTCAGAATTTACACAACACTCAATCCGACCATGCAGCGCTATGCTGAATATGCGGTTGAAAGACACATCAAAGAAGAACTTCAACCTCAATTTGATATCAATAACCGAGGGCTGAAAAACTATCCATTCTCAAATAGCATCAAGCAAGAAGTCGTAGAAGAGATCATGACTTCTGCGCGCCATAACTCTGATCGTTACAAAAAATTAGTCGCGCTTGGACTCAGTGAGTCTGAAATCAATAAAGAGTTCAATGTACCAGTCGAAATGACTGTCTTTAGCTGGAATGGCGAACGCGATACCATCATGAGCCCTAACGATTCTATTCGTTATTACAAAGCATTCTTGCATGCTGGTTTGGTTTCAATGGACCCAACAACAGGTTTTGTAAAAGCTTGGGTTGGCGGTGTCAACTTCAAGCATTTTGGCTACGATCACGTCCGCCAAGGAAAGCGCCAAGTTGGTTCAACCATTAAACCGTTTGTCTATGCAGCGGCACTTTCCATGAAAGTTGTGAACCCTTGTACTGGTTTCTCTGCCAGTGAATATTGCCTTGACCTCGTGGATCACAATACCAACAAAGTGGTGGGCCAATATTGCCCTGCTGGGCCAGCTGCACCTAGTGTACGCGACGGTTTGGCACAGTCTTCAAATAAAGTTACGGTGGCCGTCATGGGCCGAATGGGGGCTTTTAACCCTGTTCAAAAAACTGGAGGCCCTTACCAAATTGAAAAATTGCTCAAAAAGATGGAAATCAACCTGCATCCGAATGATGTCGTGCCTTCCATGTGTTTGGGTAGTATGGACCTTTCGCTTTTGCAAATGGTTGCTGCCCAATGTGTATTCCCAAACAACGGGATTTATGTCAGACCAACTTTTATTGAGCGCATCACGGATCGTAACGGAAAAGTTATTTATAGTGCAACCGAACACCGCGAGCAAGCCTTGAATGCAACTGTAGCTTATGAAATGCTGCAAATGATGAAAGGTGTCATCAATTTCGGAACAGGAGGAAGTTTAAGAGGAGGCCGCAGCTGGGGAGGTATTACTGCCCCTACAGCAGGAAAAACTGGTACAACTCAAAATAACTCTGATGGTTGGTTTGTAGGCATCACGCCAGAACTCGTTACGGGTGTTTGGGTCGGGGCAGAAGACCGCGCGGTCAGGTTTAAAACCATGACCTGGGGGCAAGGTGGGCGTATGGCTTTACCTATATACGGATACTACATGCAACGCGTCTATAAAGACCCTGTCATTGCACTCTCCACTCGAGATTTTGAAGCTCCATCCGACTACGATCCTGCTGTTTATGACTGCACAGTCGCACCACAACCAGAAACCGTAGATGAATCTGAAATCCCATTTGAATTTTAGCCATGAACAAAGTAGTTAAAGACGTAGAACAAGCACTCGAAGGGATTCAAGACGGCATGACCCTGATGGTCGGTGGTTTTGGTCTCTGCGGTATTCCTGAAAACTCAATTGCGCATTTGGTAAAAATGGGCGTCAAAAATTTAACTTGTATCAGCAACAATGCGGGTGTCGATGATTTCGGCCTCGGTTTATTGCTTCAGGCCAAACAAGTGAAAAAAATGATCAGTTCTTATGTCGGTGAAAACGATGAATTTGAACGTCAAATGCTTTCAGGCGAACTCGAGGTTGAATTAATCCCACAAGGAAGTTTAGCTGAACGCTGCAGAGCGGGTGGCGCCGGGATTCCAGCCTTTTTTACGCCTGCAGGATACGGTACCGAGGTTGCTGAAGGCAAAGAAGTCCGGGTCTTTAACGGCAAACCGCACATTTTAGAATCAGCCCTCACCGCAGACTACGCCATTGTTAAAGCATGGAAAGGCGATACAGAAGGAAACTTAGTTTTCAAGGCAACCGCCCGAAACTTTAACCCCATGATGGCTATGGCCGGTAAAATTACAATAGCCGAGGTAGAAGAATTAGTACCGGCTGGAAGCCTTGATCCGAATTTTATTCACACACCTGGCATTTTTGTACAACGTATTTTCCAAGGAAATAGCTTTGAAAAACGCATTGAACAACGTACTGTACGCTCAAAAAATTAAAAGATGGCACTCGATAAAACAGGCATCGCCAAACGCATTGCACAAGAACTCAGAGACGGCTGGTACGTTAATTTAGGTATTGGTATTCCTACCCTAGTTGCCAATTACATTCCGGAAGGTATTGACGTCGAATTCCAGTCTGAAAATGGCATTTTAGGAATGGGGCCTTTCCCATTTGAAGGAGAAGAAGATCCAGACCTCATCAATGCAGGAAAACAAACCATTACCGTCAGAAATGGCGCATCTTTTTTTGATTCAGCTACTTCTTTTGCTATGATCCGCGGGCAGCACGTCCAACTTACGGTTTTGGGTGCCATGGAAGTATCGCAGAACGGTGATATCGCCAACTGGAAAATTCCCGGAAAAATGGTCAAAGGAATGGGTGGTGCCATGGATTTAGTAGCTTCCGCAGAAAATATCATTGTAGCCATGATGCACAGCAACAAGGCTGGTGAATCTAAAATTTTAAAAGCGTGCACGCTGCCACTTACAGGTGTTGGCTGCGTTAAAAAGGTAGTCACTGAATTGGCAGTGCTGGAAATCAAAGATGGCAAATTTCACCTCATTGAACGCGCTCCAGGTGTTAGTGTCGAAGAAATCATAGCCAAAACTGAAGGCGATCTTGTCGTGCCCGATGTGGTTCCTGAAATGCAACTCTAATTGCAGCAGCTCAATCCTGAATATCAACTGGCCATTCAAGCAGCAATTGCCGCTTCAGAAGCCATCTTGAACATTTATCAACTTGACTTCAACATCATTGAAAAGCAAGATGGTTCTCCTGTCACTGCTGCTGATATAGCGGCCAGTGAAAAGATAGATGCCATTCTGCTACCTCTTGGTATTCCAATCACCGGAGAAGAAACCGAAAAATTGCCGTTTGAAGTCAGGCAGCATTGGAACAAATGTTGGTGCATTGACCCCCTAGACGGCACCAAAGAATTCATCAAACGCAATGACGAATTTGCGGTCAATATTGCACTCATTGAAAATGGCCAACCTATTTTTGGCCTGATTGCCTCCCCTGTCAATCAAGAAATTCTGATGGGTTCCAAAGAAACGGGTGTTTTCATTTTTGCTTTTTCAGATGCCGATCAAACTGAAAAATGGCAACAAATAATTACACCAAAAGATTTAAATACACCTTTAATGATGGCCTGCTCAAGAAGTCATCATAGCGGCTCAGTATTAAGTTTTATCAATGAACTCAAAACAAAAGGGCACGAGGTAGAATATTTGAAAAAAGGCTCCGCATTAAAATTCTTCGATTTAGCGCTCGGTAAAGCAGATGTGTATCCGCGCTTTGCACCTACTATGGAATGGGATATCGCGGCAGGGCAAGCCATTTTAGAAGCTTTAGGCGGGAGTGTAGTACATGCCGAAACTGGCGAACCGTTGTACTATAATA
>JBEEKM010000037.1:0-18785 GCA_041168645.1 Bacteroidota bacterium
ACAGCAACAGTCATTGGCGTTTCTGCCAACATTTTCAGCAGTGGCTTTCCCGATAAATTTATTCCTTCTTTTTCTTGGGTGAGCGATGCGCAAACAGATGCATTTCAACTCAGCAAGGCCATAGAAGCTGCCAAAGCCATGATGTCCAGAAGAAAAATAGATTTTACAGCCGCTGATCAAGTAATTTTTGAAACGCTTTCCAAACAAGTTGGCTAGCCTATTATGTACTGACTTTTTAGCAGTACCATTCTTTTGGCATATTCCTTGAAACCTAACCTGTAAATTAAAACAAGCGGGCTTTTGTCAGGCAGGCACTTTACTTTCTGCCAAACTGTCCGATACTTTTCAATATTATGAGCGAATTATTTGACCACGGTTTTTTCGGTATGTCGGGCTACGATTCAGACGCTGAATTTATTCCACTAATTACTGCTGAAGAAGAAGAACACATGAACCAACAAGAGTTCCCAGACGAACTTCCAATCTTGCCTTTGCGCAACAATGTGTTGTTTCCGGGTGTGGTTATTCCCATTACCGTTGGCCGTGACAAAAGCATCAAATTAATCCAAGAAGCTAATAAAGGTTCTAAGATCATTGGTGTGGTTTCTCAAAAAAATCAAGATGTAGAGGCGCCTCAATTTGCTGATCTTCATCAAGTTGGAACCGTTGCACAGATCATTCGCTTGCTGAAAATGCCAGACGGTAGTTCTACCGTAATTATCCAAGGTAAGCGTCGTTTTGAAATGCTGCAAGCTACGCAAACAGAGCCTTACATGAAAGCAAAAGTCAAGGTGCTTTCCGAAATGCCCCTTGACCCTGCCAATAAAGAGCTAGAGGTGATGTTCAGCACCATCAAAGACCTCGCCTTACAAATCATCAGAGAAAGTCCAAACATTCCATCCGAAGCGCAATTTGCTATTGGCAACATTGATAGCCCAACGTTTTTAGTCAATTTTATTTCCTCCAACATGAATGCCGATGTTTCTAAGAAACAGGCCATGCTCGAAGAAATGGACATGAAAAAACGCGTGCTTTTGGTACTTGAGCACCTCACGGCAGAAGTACAACTGCTCGAAATGAAAAACGAGATTCAAAACCGTGTGCGCAAAGACCTCGACAAACAACAACGCGAGTACTTTTTGCACCAACAAATGCGCACCATCCAAGACGAACTCGGAGACAACCCACAAATCCAAGACGTTCGCGAACTCGAACAGCGCGCGCTCTCTAAAAAATGGGACGACCGCGTCTCCAAGCTTTTTCAAAAAGAACTCGACAAATTGCAGCGCATGAATCCGCAAGGAGCGGAATACACCGTGCAGCTCAACTACCTCGATCTTTTACTTGACTTACCTTGGGGTGAATTCACCACCGACCTACTCGATCTCAAAAGAGCCAAAAAAATCTTAGAACGCGATCATTTTGGCCTTGAAAAGGTCAAAGAACGCATCCTTGAATACCTAGCTGTACTCAAATTAAAAGGCAACATGAAAGCGCCAATCTTGTGCTTCTATGGGCCTCCAGGAGTTGGTAAAACCTCTTTAGGTAAATCGATTGCCGAAGCATTGGGCAGAAAATACGTCCGCATGTCTTTGGGTGGCCTCCATGATGAAGCTGAAATCAGAGGGCACCGTAAAACCTATATTGGCGCCATGCCAGGGCGCATCATGCAAAACCTCAAGAAGTCCGAATCCGCAAACCCGGTTTTTGTCCTTGACGAAATCGACAAATTGGGGCGTAGCAATCACGGTGACCCTTCCTCTGCTCTGCTTGAAGTACTTGATCCTGAGCAAAATGGCAATTTCTATGACAACTATGTAGAAACCGAATTTGATTTATCTAAAGTCTTATTTATTGCTACCGCCAACAACCTGTCTCAAATTCAAGGGCCATTGCTAGACCGCATGGAAATCATTGAAGTCAATGGTTATACCCTTGAAGAAAAGGTAGAAATTGCCAAAAGACACCTTTTGCCCAAACAATTAGCTGCACACGGCATCACCAAAAAAGACCTCGACCTCGACAAAAAAATCTGGCAAAAAATCATTGAGTCTTACACCTTTGAATCTGGTGTGAGGGGCCTCGATAAAATTGTTGCCAAATTGGTGCGCAACCGAGCACGCCAAATAGCCATGGAAGAAACTTTTGAAACCAGCATTCAAGAAAACGACCTCTTTGACTTTTTAGGCGCCGGCAGAACGCGCACCAAATACGATAACAATGAAGTAGCTGGCGTAGTAACAGGCTTAGCCTGGACTGCAGCCGGTGGAGATATCTTATTTATTGAATCTCTGATTTCTAAAGGCGCTGGTAAGCTAACACTGACCGGTAATCTCGGAGACGTCATGAAAGAATCTGCAGTTATTGCCCTTGAGTTTCTAAAGAGTAATCATCATTTACTCAACCTGGACGCCGCACTTTTCAATGCCTACAACGTGCATGTCCACGTGCCTGAAGGTGCTACTCCAAAAGATGGCCCAAGCGCAGGTATCACGATGCTAACAGCCCTGGCCTCTTTATTTACACAACGCAGGGTGCGCAAAAACTTAGCAATGTCTGGTGAGATCACACTCAGAGGTGAAGTCTTGCCTGTAGGAGGTATCAAAGAAAAAATATTAGCTGCCAAAAGAGCTGGCATCAAAGAAATCATTTTGTGCGCCAAGAACAAACAAGATGTCGATGAAATTCCGGCACAATACCTCAAGGGTTTGCAATTCCATTTTGTAGAAAAAATGCAACAAGTCCTTGAATTGGCGCTACTCAACGAAAAGGTCAAAGATCCTAAAAAGCTAGAGCTACCTACTGTCCATGACAAAAGCGCAAAATAATACCGCAGTGCAAGGCCCACTCATTGTCTTTGACGGTGTTTGTGTGCTTTGTAATCGTTGGGTAAATTTTATTCTAAAAGCAGACCAAAAGCAAGTTTTTACCTTTTCAAGTTACCAAGGCTTACCTTCATACATTTCGAAGGAGGGTGTCTTAATTCCTCTTGAGCACAGTATTGCGCTTTATGACAACGGCGCGTGGTTCCAACAAAGCACTGCTGTTTTACTCATTTTCAAAAAGCTTTACGGACGCTTTCATTGGTCACAGCTTGCCTGGTTAGCACCGCGTTTCCTGCGTGATTTCCTCTACAAACAAGTCGCCAAGCGCCGCTATCAATGGTTTGGTAAGGCGGAAAGTTGTCGGGTTCCGAATCAAGAAGAGGCAAATCGTTTTATTGGTTAGTCGTTTTTAAGTTTATTTTATTTCGCAAAGAAATTGTAACTTGAGGCATCAAATTTCAAGCGATGCGTTTACCCCTTTCTTTTTACTTTTTTCTTCAATTTTTCTTGGTTCCTTTTGTAAGTGCACAACAATTACAAAAACCCTCCGCAACCGAGATCGCTGGTTTGCCTCATTGGGCGCAGTTGCTGTATTCCGAGCATCCGAATGTGTATACGCTAAGAGCCGAATATGAGTCATATTACCGCACGCATCCATTCGAAAAGAACTTTCATACACAATATTACAAGCGCTTCATGAGAAGCAATCAGTATTTCGTCAATGACAATGGTTATTTGGAATACCCTTCAAATGCGCAAATTCAAAGTGAAAAATTAGCCTATTTAAAGAAGCAAGCGCAACAAAACAAAACCACCAATTGGAGCATTGTTGGACCAATTACAAATTTCCAAGAAGGCGCTACTCCGGGTTCGGGACAAACGAATGTTTACTCTTTTGATCAGTGCGAAGGAAATCCACAGCTTTGTTATTGCGGAACAGAGCCGGGGGAAGTCTATAAAAGTAGCAACGGTGGGCTCAATTGGGAACTTGTTTCAAAAACTATAGATTTTGGAAGTGGTGTGACAGCCGTGGAGGTCTATCCTACGAATGGAAACATTGTTTTTGCTGCTGGGAATAATGGTATTTTCAAAAGTACAGATGGCGCCCAAACTTGGACGCAAGTGTTGCAAACAACAGGCTTAAATGCCAATGAATTGCTCATTTTACCGAGCAACCCGAATATCGTTTTTGCAGCCACTGACAAGGGTTTGTATCGCAGTAATGATGCAGGCCAGAACTGGAATTTACTTTTTAATCAGAAGGCCTATGATATCAAGCAGAAACCAAATAGCGCTCAAACCTTGTACCTTTTAAAAAACAACCCCAGCCAGATTCGCTGTGAGTTTTTCATTTCTACAGATGCAGGTCTCAATTGGACGCTTCAAGACAACGGCTGGTATAGTTCAACTGATCCGGCACGCATTGATGGCGGAGGTAGATTAGGGGTTTCACCAGCAGCACCTGAAAAAGTATATGCCTACCTCATTGGAGATTCCAAACCCAACGATTTTGGCTATATCGGGCTCTATGTTAGCGATAACGCGGGCGCTACCTGGACTTTACCAAATGGCCCCGTTGGAGGCCCGTATAGTACTACTCATGTCAATTTAGCAATGGGGACGCCAACCTGGAACTACCACCAAGGTTTTTATAATTGCGCCATTGTGGTCAATCCCAATAATGCCGATGAAGTCCTTATTGGTGGCTTAAATTTATACAGATCAACAGACGCCGGACTCTCTTTTAGCTCGGTTTCTGGCTACGTAGGCGGCCCGCTTAATTTACATGTCGATAACCAAGATTTCAGAGTAGTTGGTAACCAAACCTGGATCACAACTGATGGCGGAATTTATCATTCGACGGACTTTTTGGCCACACAGCCCGATTTTTACATGTCTGGTATTCACGGTTCAGATTACTGGGGCTTTGACAACGGTTGGAATGAAGATGTCTTAGTAGGTGGCTTATATCACAATGGGAATTTGGCGCATCACGAGAACTATGGGGTAGGAAATTTCTTAGAACTTGGCGGCGGCGAGGCTCCTACGGGCTATGTGAATCCAGGGCAAAACCGACTCACCTATTTTTCAGATGTCGATGGTAAAAGAATTCCTGAGCAACTACAAGGTGCCATTCAGAATGCCTCATTTGGCATTGACCCGAATGAAAGTTACTGGGCAGCAGAATCAAGTGAATTGGTCTTTCATCCTCATTGTTATGGCATTGCATATGTAGGCAAAGAAAACAGCCTATTTCGCACCAAAGACAAGGGGGCTTCATTTGAATTGGTCCAAACTTTTGGCGCTAATGTCAATGAAAAAGTAAATTACATTGAAATCTCGAGTCATAACCCCGCTGTGATTTATCTGAATCAAAGAGCAGCAAGCGGCGCTGTAGGCAAACTATGGAAAACACAAGATGCGGGGCAAAATTGGGTCCAGCTTAATATTCCTTCTGGCAATTCTAGCAGAATACTCTTGGCTCTAAACCCTGCCAACGATCAAGAATTATGGTTGGCGTATCCGAGTGGCTCTAATGGCTTTAAAATCTTTAAAACAACTGATGGTGGTGCTTCCTGGACAAATTTAAGCAGCAGTATTTTAAATAATGAATCAATTCAGGCATTGGTGCATATTGCAGGCACCGATGGTGGAATATATGTAGCTACTAATAAAGCCGTTTATTATCGCAACAATACCCAAAATTTCACACTTGAAAATACAGGCTTACCAACTTTTACAAATGGCAATATCCTTAGACCATTCTACCGCGATCAAAAAATCAGATTAGCTACCTACGGAAAAGGCATTTACGAGAGTAACTTGGTAGAAAACCCAAGCACGGTGCAGGCGCGTATTACTGTTGATAAACTGAGTCAGACCGTAGTTTGTGAAATTGATTCCTTTTATTTTGATGATTACTCATTCTTGGCACACCAAGGCGCGAGCTGGAATTGGAACTTTCCTACCGGAATTCCAGCTTTTTCCAATTTAAGGAACCCTTCAGTTTATTTCCAAAGCGCAGGGCAACATTTAGCCATTCTCACCATAACCGATGCCAACGGCCACACAGACACAGATTCTATCTATGTCTCTATGGACTTCTTTCCTTTTCAGTCTGGTATCCAAGAAGATTTTCAGGCAACTTTTTTACCCCCGGGATGGACAGTCTATGATGAAAATGGCAACGGCACCTGGACACTCGCAGCAAATGCTGGCGGATTCGGAACATCACAACAGTCTACCTATTTCGATAATTACAACATCAACTCAGACGGCACTTATGACGATTTGATCATCCCATTAGAAACTGCCTTTCTAGACATTCAACCGACCCTATATTTTGATGTTGCCTACGCGCGTTGGGGCTCAGGCTATTCTGATTCTTTACAAGTGGTGGTGTCAACAGATTGCTTTGAAACGGAGCAAGTGCTTTATTTCAAAGGTGGTGTAGAACTTTCGACCGCTCTGGACAACCAAAGTTTCTTTGTGCCATCAGGCTCTGAATGGCGAAGAGATTCGGTTGACCTCAGTGCTTTTGCTCAAATTGGTCTTGTGCAAATTGCCTTTAGAAATATTGGCGATTGGGGCAATTGCTTATATCTTGACAACATTCAAATCGGTTCAATGGCTCAGCAAGCCGAACTCCCAAATGAAAAACGAAGTGTCTACCCTAACCCGCTATGCCCTGGTTCAAATATCAATATTCAAGGCCCTGACTTTGAATACGTTTTGTTACGCGACCTCAATGGGAAAACAATAAAAAAATATGATGGCGCAACTCCATTGGAACTTCCAGAAGAAATCAAAGCAGGCACCTATTTATTACAAATCCATGGTAAAACACTTATTAGCAACATACCACTGATAGTTGTGCAATAAACATTTCGTCTATTTGGCATTATTTATGATATTTGCACTGTAAATTTTCAATATGCGCTTTTTACTACTTTCCTTAGCACTTTCTTTTCTTTCTTTGAACGTTGTGGCACAAGATGCCAAGGCACAAGGAATTTTAGATCGCCTTTCTACCAAAATGAAAGGCATGAAATCATTTTACATTGAGTTTTCGGCAAGTGTAAAAAACACAACCACCGGTACCAATGAAAATGAAATCGGAAAAGGCTGGGTTAAAGGCAATAAGTTCTACGCTTCTTATGGTGACAATACCATGATTTGTAACGGTATCAAAACCTGGACTATCGTAAAAGACGAGCGCTCGGTTTATGAATCAGATGCCAACACCAACGACGAAGAATCAATCAACCCTAAAAAACTCATGACCATCTGGGAAACGGGTTTTAAAAACAAATACGACCACGAAGACAAACTCAATGGCCAGGCTGTACACGTCATTAACTTGTATCCTAAAGTGCCAGCAAAGGCAGAATACCACACCATAGTGCTTTACATTTCTAAGACTGAAAACGAATTATTGAAAGCAAGCATGAAAGCCAAAGACGGTACCGTTATGACCTACGTAGTTACTAAGTTTACGGCTAATCCTGAAATAGACGACGCTAAGTTTGTTTTCGATAAAAAGAAATATCCAGGATATCCGGTCATCAAAGACTAGTAAGTCCTTTGTACGCTCATTAGTTCTAGCGTTTCATCATCCTATCCATCTCGCGCTTGTCATCCTTTTCTTTGAGGTCATGACGCTTGTCATGGAGTTTTTTACCCGTTCCACAAGCAATCTGGACCTTTACCCAGCCTTTTTCTGACAAGAATAATTTGAGAGGAACCAAAGTGTTTCCTTTGATTTTTAAGAACTTCTCTATGCGCACTATTTCTTTGCGCAGCAACAACAATTTACGATCAGCACGCGGTTTGTGGTTATAAAAAGAACCGTTTTCGTATTCGGTGATGTGCATATTGCGCAACCACACCTCGCCCTTATCGAAAATACCGTAAGATTCCAGAATACTGGCCTTTCCATTGCGGATGCTCTTGATTTCAGTACCCGACAACACAATACCCGCCTCGAAAACTTCTTCGAGGTGAAATTCAAAGCGCGCACGCTTGTTGCGAATATTGAGTTCCTTGAGGGCCATGTTGCAAAGTTAGTGTTTTAAAGGTGTCGCGTAAAAAGAATCGTTAATTTTACATTCATGCAAATTCCATCTCAGCATTTAGAAGCAGCCGTTGATCAAATTGCAAGTCTACCTGGCATTGGCAGACGCAGTGCCTTGCGCTTGGCGCTTGATTTACTCAAACGTTCAGAGCCTGAAATTCAAGATTTTGTGTCGGCTATTTCCAACTTGCAAGACAAAGTATTGCGCTGCTCTAATTGCGGTAACCTCACAGATGTGCCGGTGTGTCATATTTGCAACAATCCTAAAAGAGACCCCTCTTTAATTTGCATTGTAGAAGACATCCGAGACGTCATGGCCATTGAAGCCACTGCTTCGTTTCAAGGGCTGTACCATGTATTGGGTGGCCTCATTGCCCCTATGGATGGCGTTGGGCCGCAAGACCTCCATATTCCGAGATTACTAGAGCGCCTTGAAACGCAAGCGATCAAGGAAGTAATTTTGGCTTTAAGCCCAACAATGGAAGGCGATACCACCAACTATTACATTTTTAAGAAGTTAAAGCGTTATGAGGTACTGATCACAAGAATTTCTCGCGGAATTGCAGTGGGTTCTGAACTGCAATATGCAGATGAACTCACCTTAGGACGCAGCTTACAACAGCGCCAGGTTTTTGATGTAACAGAATAAAGAAAAGCGCTTCAAATAAAGAAGCATTGGGTATCCCTTAAAAAGCAAAGAAAATTTAAACCTTAAAGAACTGTGTTTTCTTTTTCAAATAACGCAGCCCTAAGGTAAATACGGCAATGAAAAGCGCCATGGCTAAAATCAACAAGCTTTTCTCTTGAAATTGCCCAAGCACATACCATTGAAAAGCCAAAAGCACCCATGCAGTGGTCATAGATGCAGCAATGCCTGAATATTCATTTTCTAACACAGTTTTGAAAGAAAAAGGCTGAGGGTTGGCCTTAAATTTCCAGAATGCCGGTAACAAAAGCGGGGTAGCACTTTTCCAATCGAGGTAGTCTTGGCCAAATTTGCGCGTCAAAAATTGCTCTTCCGCATAAATGATGAAGCGGTAGTAAAATAAAAATACAAGGAGCATGATTGGTATAAGCCACCAAATACCGGTAAAAACCACCCAGCCCATGTAGGTTGTAATATTGCCTAAGTACAACGGATGACGCACCATTGAATAGATACCTGTGGAATTTAAGGCTTCTGCCACTTGTTCGTCGCGGTTACGACCTGAAGTGTGCGCAGCGCGTTTCCCTACGGCAAGCGCCCTAACCAAATGACCAATAACAACCAATAGAAGTGCCAAATAAGTATTCGTTGAATTAAGCCAGATTTCTGTTTCAGGATAGATATGCATTAGGATAAATGCAATCAGAAAGATTAAAGCGGGGATTTGCCCGCGGTACTTAAAAAACTGATTACCTAGCTTTTCCGAACGATTTTGTGTGGTCATTGACGAATTTTTAGTATCTTTAAAGACAGCAAATGTATAATTAATATGGGGTTAACAAAAGAAAAATACAAACTAGAGTTTCTTCTCAAAACCTCTCCGCGCGTTTTAGAAAAATTAATTACCACCCCCGACGGCCTCTCAGACTGGTTTGCTGACGACGTCAAAGTCCAAGACGACATCTACACTTTTGAATGGGATGGCAATGAAGAACAAGCGCGTTTGCTACTCTATAAAATGAACTCCAAAATTCGTTTTCAATGGCTCGAGGATGAAG
Source organism: Bacteroidota bacterium (assembly GCA_041168645.1). Lineage (GTDB taxonomy): Bacteria > Bacteroidota > Bacteroidia > Flavobacteriales_D > Crocinitomicaceae > UBA952. Next base: position 9,604 of record JBEEKM010000037.1, read on the forward strand.
AAGAAGACCTAGAAACCTACTTTGAACTCTCGTACATCATTGACCCCATGACCAACTCCGTCATCTTGCACATCACAGACTTCGCTAACCCCTCAGACAAAGAAGGGAATTTAGCCCTTTGGAATCAGGCAATTTCTGAGCTCAAAAGAATTATTGGCGCCTAATTCAGACTTAAATTCTTAATTTTGCCGAAACACCTTTTTGCTTGAAAAGACTGGTCCTTTTTAGCCTAAAAGCCTTTACTGGGCCTTTCATCGTGACACTCCTGATCTCGATGTTCATGCTCATCTTACAGTTTTTCTGGGTATACATCGATGACCTCATGGGCAAAGGCCTGAGTGTTTGGGTCATTCTTGAATTGCTTTTCTATGTCTCGGCAAGTCTGATTCCATTAGCCCTTCCCCTAGCCATCTTGCTTTCTTCACTCATGACTTTCGGTAATTTAGCCGAACACAACGAGCTTACAGCCCTGAAATCGAGCGGTTTTTCCTTGCTGCGCATCATGCGTCCACTGATTACTATTGTGGGCATAATCGCTGTCTCGACCTTTCTATTTGCCAATTTTGTCATTCCCGCAGCAAACCTGAAGTGGCACACCCTTATTTATGACATTCAGAACAAAAAAATCTCAACGCTGCTCACCCCTGGCGTTTACTCCAAGCATTTTGAAGGTTTTGCCATTAAAATCGATTCTTTAAACGGCAATCGCTGCCAAGGCGTGACCATCCACGACTACACCCAACCTAGCCAACTCAGAACCGTCAGGGCCAAAGAAGCTACCGTTTATAAATCAGTTAATGGGCGCTACCTCTTTCTCGATTTAAAGAACGGCAGTATTCTTGAAGAGCTTGAAATTCAAACTCCAATGTACTTGCAAAGTGGTGTCTTAACCAACCATTCAGACCGGCCATCGCGTATCTCAACTTTTGATCAAGGAGTTTATAAACTCGACATCGAAGGCCTAGACCTGAACCGTTCCAAAGAAGACCTTTTCACGGACAAATACGAAATGCTCAATGTATTTCAGATCAATGCAGCCCTAGACAGCGTAGACAAAAAACGCGTTCAATTCCAACAACTTTTTGGCTTGCAAACTACACGTGCTTATTTAAGCCTCAATTCTCAAATTTTACCTTCTAAAATTCACGACCCTTCTCTACAAACATTACCGAAGGTACCCGTTAAAAGTTATTCCGAACTCGATGCTTCCTCATTGCGAATTGCCCGCACTTTGGCGCTTTCAAAAATTCGCAGGAATCAGCAGCAACTTCAAATGCAACAACAAAACACCGAAGCACTCGACCGCGAAACCACACTCTACTGGATAGAGTTTCATCGCAAGTTTGCCCTGACCTATTCTATCATAGTTTTGTTCTTTGTGGGCGCACCCTTAGGCGCTCTCATCAAAAAAGGTGGTTTCGGCGCTCCGGTAGTGATTGCCGCACTCATTTTTATGCTTTATTTTATCCTGATTTCTATTGGTGATAATTTAGCGGATACCGGTTCGATTTCACCCATGCTTGGTATGTGGCTTGCCGCCTTTGTCTTTACACCTGTGGCTTTTCTTTTCACTAGAGCAGCCATTCTCGATAAAAAAATCATATGAAAATCCTGATTGTCAGCCACAAACCCCCTTACCCCATCCTAGACGGTGGCTGTTTGGCTATGGCTAGGTTGCTTTCAGATACTTTAGCCCTACCCGGCCTCGAGCAGCTCGATTACTTCAGTTGTTCAACCCACAAACATCCATTTACTGCAGAGCAGTTCCCAAAACACGCTAAACTCAATTTATTCCACCATAACATTGATACAAAGGTGAAGCCCTTGCCAGCGCTGTACGCGCTTTTCAAGCAAGAATCTTATAACCTCACGCGTTTTTATACTGCAGAAATTACCGAGGCACTCAAAAAACTAGACAAGCAACATCAATACGACTACATCATTTTTGAGAGTCTGTTTACGGCTATCTATGCGAAGTATTTAAAAGGATCTACACAAGCCAAACTCATTTACAGATCTCATAATATTGAACATCAAATCTGGAAAGACCTCGCTAAAAACACCAGGAACTTCTTGAAGCGTTGGTATCTTTTGCAATTAGCTTACAGCCTGAAATGGGCCGAACGCAGTTGCTGGAGTGAAGATCAAGGTGGGCTCAACTTGATTTTAAGTATATCAGGGCAAGACGCCCAAAACATGGAGTCCCAGACCTTGACCTCTATTCGTTATTTACCTTCCTCGATTGAAGAATCAAGTGAACGCTCCAATGCTAAGAATCAAGCCTTGTGTTTTATTGGTGCCTTTGATTGGAAGCCCAACGTTGAGGCAGTTGACTGGATCATCACCAAGGTTTTACCTACGCTTAGAAAAGAAATGCCAAATTTAGTTTTTCATGTTGCAGGTAAAGGCTCTGATCAAATTTCAAGGTGGCAAATTCCAGGGGTTCAGCGCCATGGTTTTGTCCCAGATTCCAAAGCGTTTATAGCTAACAACGGATTGTTTATCAGTGGCTTGCAGGCGGGCTCAGGTGTCAAGATGAAAGTACTCGAGGCAATGAGCGTGGGCGCACCAATGGTCCTGACCCAAAAATCTGCAGAAGGGCTCGAAGCCTTTGACTTTAAAAAGCTGCATCAAGACCCCAATAGTTTTGCGCAAGATTGCCTCGCACTTCTTGATTCTCCTGAACGGATGCAGCAAGACGGCGCAGCCAATTTCCAGTATTATCAGCAGCATTTTCATCCTCAAAAAGTTCAGGCAGATTTACTACACATCCTCAAACAACTCTAAAATTATCCTTAATATTGCCTAGATGTTGAGTATCTTCTTTTGGTTAGGTTTTGTCTTTATTTTGCACAGCTATGTGCTCTACCCATTTTTGCTGAAGTTTTTACAGCGCAAAAATGGTTTGGGTTCACAAAGATCCATGCTGACACACAAACCAGCCCTTAGCATCATCATTCCAGCTCACAACGAAGAACAAGTATTAGCGGAAAAACTCAATTCAATTCTAAACAGTGCCTATGACCTTGAGTTGCTTGAAATTATTGTAGGCATCGATGCTTCCTCTGATTTCAGTGGCATTATTGCAGAATCCTTTACAGATAAATTCCCGAATTATAAGGTCAAGCATTTTACAGAACGTCAGGGTAAAATTCAAATTGTCAATGCGTTAGTACCAAGTGCCAGCCACGAAATCATTGTTCTCACGGACGCCAATGTGCTGTTTACCAAAGATACGCTAAGCGCCCTGAGTCAGCATTTTATCGACCCATCCATCGGCTTAGTAGATACCCGCATGAAAAACTACGGGCTCAAAAACACCGGGATTTCCATGCCTGAGTCCGAATACATTGCCGGAGAAGTAAAAATTAAAGAAGCCGAGGGCCAACTTTGGGGAGCCATGATGGGCCCGTTCGGCGGCTGTTTTGCTTTTCGAAAACTGTGCTTCTCTCCTATTCCGAAGCACTTTTTGGTCGATGATTTCTATATCAACATGACTTGCCTTGAAAAAGGCTTTAAATGCATCAATGAGCCCCAAGCGGTTGTTCTAGAAGACGTTTCCAATGACCTCAGTGTCGAATTCAAAAGAAAAATCCGTATTTCAGCGGGCAATTTCCAAAACCTGACGCGTTTTTGGCGCCAATTGCTCAAATTCAATGGGCTTTCGTTTGCCTTCTTCTCTCACAAAGTATTGCGCTGGATCATCCCAGTATTTTTGGTCTTCATGATTCTTCAGATTCTTAACCAGGCAGATCATTCTTGGTTTTACAGCATCTGCTATTTCATTCTAATCATGATTCCAATTACGTTCGTTGTCGATTACATTGCCAGAAAACAACAAACGCATGTCGTGTTTTTACGCTACATCATTCATTTTGTCAGTATGAACTTGGCCTTGTTTTTGGGCCTCATTAAGTTTTTAAGAGGAATCCGCTCTTCTGTCTGGGAACCGACCAAGCGACATCAGTAAGTTTTTCGTATCTTTGTACCCTGATTCACGCCAATGTTATTGTAAGTTGCCTTCCATCCTACTATTTCACACGGCAATTTTATACAACTAACACGCTCTAATGGCAAAATCCAAGGAAACCTTCTCCAAAAAGGAAAAAGAAAAACTAAAGGCAAAAAAGAAAAAAGAAAAATTACTTCGTTCTGAAGAAAGAAAGGCAAATGCCGGTGGTGGCGGCCTTGACAGCATGATGGCTTACGTAGACGAATTTGGACGTATTGTCGATGCACCTATTGATCCTAGTACACGCGTTGAAATCGACGCTGAAACCATAGAAATTGGCATTCCACGCCGCGAAGAATCCGACGAAGACGACGCAGCTGATACAGGCACCGTTATTTTCTTCAATGACTCCAAAGGTTATGGCTTTATCAAAGACAAGGCCAGTGGCGAAAACATCTTTGTACACGCTGCAAACCTCATGCACCCGATCGCCGAGCGCGATGTCGTGAGCTTCGAAAAAAGCAAAGGCCAGAAAGGTTGGGTAGCCCTCAACGTGAAAATCCTTCCTAAAGAATAGTTTAGCTATTACTTTTTTTTGAGTGAAAAGGTTGTAGGGATTACTCCACCACCAATCTTTTCACACCTTTTTGTCCACCTTGACTCAGGTGTGCAAAATAGATGCCTTTGGCTTGTGAGGTGAGTTGTAAAGTTGTGTTGACAAGTGGGTTTTCAAAATGATGTTTGCTCACCAAAACACCGGCCTGATTGTACACTAGAATATCGAGTGGTTCTTGTTTTTCCGTTTTGATTTCAAAAACGCCATTAGATGGGTTTGGCGCTAGTTCAATTTGAATCACTGCTGCCAATTCATCTGTGCTTACGATAAAATCACAGACTTCGTCATAGAATGGTTTGTAAGTGCTAAAGTTGTTGTCTGAATAGCAACGGAAAGGCCCGCCTTCATTGCCATCCAAAGACATGAGGCAGTAGTCTGCTGGCAACATATAAGAGCCTGTAAAACCGATCTTTTCGATGATCGTATCTTGTATTCCTTGACTGCTTAGGTCTGGGTTGCAAAAGTCTACCACAAGGTATTTCAAAGTTTCAGCATTGATCACTTTGGTACCGGTTGCTAATACTTTGAGTTGGCTATTTTGAATACAACTCCCAAAATCAGGCATAGGAGAAATTGGCCAATGCTCACCGACAGTTGCGTTGAAATTGTAAAGCACTTTCCATTGATTCTGCTCTAAGACATAAACAATTCCGTTGTTTTCATAAGTGTAAGTGGTATCGAAAATGTAATTCATTGGCGTTACGCCAAACTGTAGTCCGTTGAAAGTTTTCTGCAATTTCTGACACGATTGCCCAGCAATAACGGTATCGCCCACGTTTGCAATTTCCACATAACCGGAAGAAAAACCGATATAAGAATAATGCCATTTTGCCCCAGCTGGCGCCCAGCTTTGCGCATAAGTTGCAGCACTAAATAGCACCGCGAAGAAGAATAGTGTTGTTTTCATGTTGTTGATTGAGAAAATGAAATTATTAAAAAATTCCTAGAAATTTTTCACCCCTCCTACCTTACTTTAACCTAAACCCAACGCCCACGTTGCATCCGAAATTGATGTATTTGCGGTAACTGAAGATTTCTGGTGGGGTTTTGACACTGTTGAAATTGAGGTACGGTGTGAGAGAGACAAAGAAGTTTTGTTGGGATTGACGTAATTCTACCTGGAGGCTTTGTTGGAAATTGAATTTAGGGCTCAGGAAGGCGTACATGCCAATACCGTTTCTGTTCGGGTAGTAACCAATTTGCTCTTTAACGCGTGTGCCTACTGAGGCGCTGTATTTCGGAATCACTGAAAAATGATTTTTTTGGAAGCGATACCCAATACTAATTGGAATTTGAATGAACTGGTATTCATTTTTGTTGACGTATTTGGCTTCAAAGTAGATGGTATCTTGAATGCTCGGGCTAATGCTTGACGGCTCTAATTTGTAGTCTAGATAATGGTAATTGGCTTGTTCTCCTAAACTTGTAAATAAGGCACCTATACCCCATTGCAATTGACCTGAATAGTTGTAGAGTTGGAAACCAAAATTAGTGGTTGTCAGGACAGATTCTGATTGCGTCAACTTTAAATCATAGGCACTCACCACATTGAAATCGCTGTACAAATAGCTTTTTGTGAAATTGACGCCTGAATACAGCGCTATTTCTCGATTGCGATTACTGTTTTGTTGGGTTTGTGGCGCTTGTGGTCTGTTTAATAGTTGATGGCTGAGCTGAGGCACAGCAAGCATACCCAACATCAATTCTTTGATTGGGTTCAACAGTTGGCCCATTCTGAGGGAGTCTATGAATGGCTCCTGATTTTCAGGATTTTGACTTGCTTGTAACAAGGAGCTTTCTGAGGATTGGTTACTGAAAGTTGAAGAGGCAGTCGGTGCTGTAATTTTTACAGATAAATCAGGGCTCTCTATTTGAATACTATGTTGAAGTGAATTTATTTTATTGCTTGATATTGAGTTATTTAAAATTGTATTTTGTGTAGAAAGGTCAGTTGTTTGAATTTGAGCTATTGCGATTGTATTGTGCCAATTGAGGGGTTCGTTCAAAAAGGAGCTCATGCCTAAAATGAGGAAAGTAATGCTGAGTGCCATTCCTTTAAACCAGCCAAAAAAGAATCCTCCTCTTCTCTTTTTTTCATCAAGGCGATTTTCTAGATCTTGCACGAAATCCAAATCAAGAGCAGGCAACTGACCAAGCGCTGCTTCCCGATATTGCATTTCAAATGAAGTCAGTTCGTTCTTCATAATGTGTTGTTTTGTAGTTGTTCAGCAATAATTTTTCGGGCTTTTAAAATATGCCACTTCACTAAATCGTAACTGATCTTGAGCTCTGTTGCAATTTCTTCCCTACTCAGCTCTTCAATTACATAAAGGTTAAAAATGATTCTTGTTGCCTCTGGCAATGCATCGACAAACTCAAAAAACATTTTTGCAGCATCTTCTTGTTGCAAAAGTAAATCAGTTGGCAGGTGGTCAGGCAAGTCTGTTGAGAGGTCTACTTGCTGAAAGAATGAATGGTGCCGTTGTTTTTTGCGATACTGATCGATAAATTCATTTCTGACAATAATACTGAGCCAAGCCGGAAATGATTTTTGCAGATCAAAAGTATCAATGCGATCAAGCGCTTTTAAAAATGCAGTGTTTGCTATACTCATTTGATCTTCCTTATGCAGGCTCAAACGAGACAAACGCTGCAACATCAATGGAAAACAATAAGCATACAATTCCATGATAAAGCGGCGGTCTCGCTTTACAATCAATGCTATGCTCTCTTTTGTCAGTTCCAAACTCAAACGCGTGTGTTTCCTTTATCTTCTATTTAAGTAATATTTCAAGCCAAACATTTGCGCAGATTGAAACGAAAACCAAGATGAAGGTACATTTTTCACCGCAAAGAAGTCATAACAAATCCGGTTCTCAAAGGTCAAATACCAACGCTGATTTTCCACTTGTTTGTCGTGAAGGCTATATTCCAAGCCAAAACTGGCATAGATTCCGGCGTTGAAGTTGTGTTTGGAAAAGTTACTTAACCATTCGCTTCCGTGTAAATCTGAAATTAAAACTCTTCCGACATTTTGAACAGCTCCGTTAAATTCCCTAGTTGCAACAGCTTCAACTTTATTCAATAAACTGATGCCAGCATATGCACCTACACCAAAATTAAAATTGAGTTGTTTGGATACTTTTAATTGTTTCAAGTATGCGTAATCTAACGTCAGTACAGGTGTTGTATGATTTAACCTTAGATCTCCGGTGTAATTTTCAGGTAATCCAAATGTATCGGGAGTCGCATAAATTACCATATCGTATCGCGTCAGGAAAGAACTGAGCATTCTAGAATTCAAAGACAGACCAAAACGCTGAATAGAGCCGGTTTTTGTATTGAATAGCTGAAGATTCAAATTACAAATAGGTTTCATGCGTAAATTAGTCAGTGACTTAGGTTCCGACCAAGAGATATCATATTGATCAATAGGTTGTTCAATACTTGTATTTATAATATTCTCGTAGGTACCGTAGGATGCTGCCGGAATCTTTGTACTCATGACTCCGCCCGCATTAAACTGATAGCTATCGAGCTTCCAATTGTGTGTCTTTTGAGCGCTTACTGCTGAACAAATGAATAAATAGGCTACTATTATTATGTTTACTTTCATGTTTATTGAAGTTTACAGCTAGATTACGCTTCGTTTTCTCCTGAGGGAAGTCAAAAGATAAAAAAAAAATAAAAGGTACTACCCTACTTCCTTTCATAAAGCAAGCTTCGTAATGTAAAGTATGAAAACAAAATTCAACCTTTTACTGGCGCTTTTTACTATTAGTTTAGTCTTTTCAAAAAGCCATGCGCAGCATCAAATTTCGATACAAACTAGTGCTTCAAATTACTTTTTTGACCCTGTTCCTTTAAATTTCAACATCAAAAAGACCAACCCAGGCTTTTGGAATTACTCAATTGGTCTTCAATATCAATTTCAAAAACCATCGAAAAACCTGATCACTACGCAATTAAATTATTTAACTTATAAAGATTCTTGGGGTAAAGAGCCTTCACGATTTTATATCAGTTCTCGCGAAATAATTGAGTCCAATGTTATTTTTTCAAAGCAAAAGCAACTTCATGACAAAGTCAATTGGACCTATGGTTTTGGCCCCACTACAAGAATTCAAATATTTTACTTGGATTCAGTCAACATGATTACAGGCACTGGCAATAACTATTTATTTGATAGCCATGACTTTCAATTGGGCATCAAAGGTCAAACTGCCCTCACCTACACCCCTGTCAAATGGCTCACCATTTACGGTCAACTTAATTTTTCTGGATATCTGTTAAACTTCCCTATGGTCGCCTCTTTCAGTGAACAAATAATTACTGATTTTGGCTATAAAAAACCTAGCTTCTTACCAAGCCGACTGCATAGCTCATTGACTTTTGGCGTTGGGATAAATTTTTAAGAACCACCACCAATTCTCAACTCCACAAGGCAACTATTGTGAGAAGATTCGTTTAGAATAATGTAAAACCAGCACATGCAACACCTCTACCTACTCACCTTTACGCTACTGACCTTTGTGGGCTTTGCTCAGCGAACGTTAAACGAAGTTCAGGCTGGAACTTTTAAGCGTTTTGAAATTGGCATTTCTGCCTCCCCTG
>JBEEKM010000038.1:0-17838 GCA_041168645.1 Bacteroidota bacterium
CTGCATTCACATAAGGCGTTTTGAATGAGCCGCGTGGCACATCTGGTTTATTTTGAAGCACCAAGACGCCACCGCAAACCAAAACAAAGGCAAACAAAGTTCCGATTGAGCAAAGATCGGTTACCATAGTGAGGTTCATGAATAAAGCTGGTATAGCCACCACAAAACCAACGACTATTGTGGCAAAAGACGGTGTTTTGTATTTCGGGTGAATTTTAGAAAAACGCTTTGGCAATAAACCGTCTCGGCTCATGCTCAGCCAAATGCGAGGTTGTCCCATTTGAAAAACAAGCAAGACACTCGCCATCGCGATTACAGCAGAAATCGAAATGATGAAGGTCATTTTTGGCATATTAATTTGCTCAAAAACAAAAGCCAAAGGTTCACCAACCCCTAACTGATGGTAAGGAACAATACCTGTGAGGACCAAAGCAATAAGAATATACAAAATGGTGCAAATGATAATGGCCCACATCATACCTCGAGGTAAATCGCGCTGTGGATTCTCGCATTCTTCAGCGGTAGTTGAAATGGCATCAAAACCAATGTAGGCAAAAAATACAGCTGAAACACCTTTCAAAACACCACTCACACCCTCAGGAGCAAACGGCGACCAATTATTCATATCAATGTAAAAAACGCCTACCGCAATCACAAGTAAGATAACAGCCAACTTAATAATCACCATGGCATTCGAGGCATTTCTACTTTCTTTGATGCCGCGATACACCAACCAAGTAATCAAGACGATAATAAACAAGGCCGGTATGTCGAGTACTAAATGGAAAGAACCGATTCTTGGGGCACTGGTCCAGGCCTTATAAGCCCCTTGTAAATTCAAACCGAGATCTTCTAATTTGAGTCCCTGAGCAAGTTGTGTTTTTACTTCTTGAAACCCTTTAGCAGCAGTCAGGTAATCCATTTGCATCCAGGCCGGAATATGAATTCCTTTAATATTAAGTGCCTCAATATGAATTTGTTCAAGCATTGTAGTTAAATAATCACTCCAAGATATTGCAACCGTGATATTACCAATGGCATATTCCATGATTAGGGCCCAACCAATGATCCAGGCAATGAGCTCACCGAAGGCCACATAAGAATAAGTATAGGCAGAACCCGCAACCGGTACCATTGAGGCAAACTCAGCATAGGCAAAGGCAGCAAAGCCACTCGCTAAAGCCGTAAATAGAAATAGGAAAATAACCGCCGGCCCACCCTGTGCAGAAGCCTGCCCAATTGTAGAAAAGATACCTGCACCGATGATGGCCGCAATACCAAAGGCCACTAAATCGCGCATTTTGAGATGCTTGTGAAGCGCATTTGACTCCGCATGAGCTGCGTTAGCGGTCACTTGGGCCATAATTGACTCAACTGTTTTCTTTCTGAATAAAGAGTTTTGGGACATTCACTTATTTTTAAAGGACTAAAAGTAAAGAAATTTTACTTTTGCATATGGAAAAATTCATCGCAGTTAAAGGCGCACGCGTGCACAACCTCAAAAGTCTCGATGTAGAAATCCCGCACGGCAAACTCACAGTCATTACTGGGGTCTCTGGCTCAGGTAAGTCTAGCCTTGCTTTTGACACCATTTATGCAGAAGGGCAGCGTCGTTTCATCGAAAGCATGTCGGCCTATGCGCGTCAATTTTTAGGCAAACTTGACAAGCCAGCCGTTGACGACATCAAAGGTTTAGCACCCGCAATTGCCATCCAACAAAAAGTAAGCTCTAGCAATCCAAGATCAACAATAGGTACCAGCACCGAAATTTACGACTACCTCAAACTTTTATTTGCCAGAATCGGTAAAACGTACTCACCAGTTTCTGGTCAAGAAGTGAAGAAACAACAAACCAAAGACGTGCTAGCGTTTTTGGATCAAAACTGGAAAGACGAGCCCTTTGCCATCCTATATCAACTTCATTTTAATTCAATTGAAGAATTAAATAAGAAAATACAACTTCTTAACAAACAAGGATTTACTAGATTGTTTTTTAATGATGAATTTCATTTAATTGACGATTTAAACCTCGATGAAGTAAGCGCTGAAACCTATTATCTTTCTATTGATCGCCTCACCAACACTGATCGCGACGACGCTCAACAAAGCCGACTTACCGAAGCTATAGAGCTCGCTTTTCAAGAAGGCAAGGATCTTTGCACCTTATTCAATGGCAAAACCAAAGCTTACCAGCATTTCAGCAAGCGTTTTGAACTCGATGGCCAAAGCTTTCAAGAGCCCAATGTCCATTTCTTTGCATTTAATAACCCATTTGGCGCCTGCCAGCGCTGCGAAGGCTACGGCATGACACTTGGTATTGATGAAGAACTGGTATTTCCAGATCGCAAAAAGAGCGTTTACGAAGGTGCTATTGCACCCTGGAAAGGCGAGAACATGCAAGAATACCTCGACCAATTGTTGTATAACGCGCAAAAATTCGACTTTCCGATTCATCGGCCAATTCAAGAATTAAACCCAGCTCAATACCAACTACTCTGGGAGGGGAATAGTTATTTTATTGGTTTAAATAAATTCTTTAAATTCATTGAAAGTCAGACCTATAAAATTCAATACAGAGTTTTATTATCTCGCTACCGAGGCAAAACTATTTGCCCAGATTGCCAAGGCACACGCCTTAGAAAAGATGCCTCGTTTGTTAAAATTGAAGGAAAAAGCATTCAAGATATCGTTTTGATGTCTTTGGATGACGCATACGATTATTTCCAAAACCTGAAGCTATCTGAGTACGACAAACAACTCACCAAACACATCCTTCCGGAAATCCAATCGAGACTCGATTACCTCCAACGCGTTGGGCTCGGTTACCTCACCTTAAATCGCACATCAAATACACTTTCTGGCGGCGAAGCACAACGCATCCAATTGGCAACTTCAATTGGTTCAAGTTTAGTTGGATCCCTATACATTTTAGACGAACCCTCCATTGGCCTACACCCTAGAGACACCGCCAAACTAATTAGTGTGCTACAAGCCTTGCGCGATCAAGGCAACACGGTAATTGTTGTGGAGCACGAAGAAGAGGTGATGCGCGCAGCAGATCAAATTATTGACATTGGGCCACTAGCAGGCTCTAATGGCGGAAATCTCGTGTTTCAAGGAGATTTCAAAGCCCTCGCAAAAAGTAAATCCCTCACTGCTAGTTATCTCAACAATGAGCGGGTGATTCCAATACCAACGCGCCAAAGAAAAGCCATTGGCCAACTCACGGTGCATGGCGCAAGACAAAACAACCTTAAAAATCTTGATGTTAGTTTTCCGCTCGGACAACTCGTTTGCGTGAGCGGCGTTTCAGGTTCGGGAAAATCTACCCTCATCAAACGCTTGCTGTATCCGCTAGTTCGAAAAGAACTTGGCTTAAGCAGCGACCTCATTGGCAAATGTGATGGCCTAAGCGGCGATATCAAACGCCTTGGACACGTCGAATTCATCGATCAAAATCCGATAGGTAAATCATCGCGGAGTAACCCAATTACTTATGTCAAGGCTTTTGACGACATCAGAGAACTCTTTGCCAGACAGCCACTTGCCAAATTAAGAGGCTTTAGACCCGGTTTTTTCTCTTTCAATGTCGAAGGCGGGCGCTGTGAGCTATGCGAAGGAGAGGGCTCAATTGCTGTAAGCATGCAATTTATGGCAGACGTTTCTTTGCCTTGCAACCAATGCAAAGGCAAGCGCTACAAATCCGAAACGCTCGAAATCACTTACCGTGATAAGTCAATTGCAGACATCTTAGAAATGACACTCGATGAAGCACTGCAATTCTTCAAGGATGGCAAAGACAAACTCGATCAAAAAGTAGCTGAGAAAATTCAACCGCTAGTCGATGTTGGTCTTGGCTATTTATGCGTTGGGCAATCCTCTAGCACAATGTCTGGTGGTGAAGCACAGCGCATCAAATTGGCTTCTTTTTTAAGTAAAGGCACGCAAACTACACCCACCCTATTTATTTTTGACGAACCTACGACAGGGCTACACTTTTACGATATTGAGAAACTCCTTGTTGCGTTCCAAGCATTATTAGACAGAGGCCACTCTATCATCGTTATTGAGCACAATGTTGAAGTGCTGAAATGCGCTGAACACCTCATCGATTTAGGCCCGGAAGGTGGAGAAAAAGGTGGCTACATCTTGTTTGAAGGTCAACCAAAAGATTTGAGCGCAGATCAACAAAACGCTACCGCTCAATTTCTAGCATCAAGAATTTCTTGAGCTCAAAACCTGACAAATGTTCAATGTGCTGTTAATAACTAAGGACTTAAGTAGGCTTTTGGATTTTATATTCGCTTAACTTTGCAGAAAAATCATAGCATGGCAGCAGATATATTTGAAAAAATTCAAGCAAACCGAGGCCCACTCGGTATGCACGCAAAAGAATCTCATGGCTATTTCACCTTTCCTAAACTTGAAGGTGAAATTGGCCCTCACATGAACTTCAGAGGGAAAGAAAAACTCAATTGGTCACTTAACAACTATCTTGGGTTGGCAAACCATCCTGAGGTCCGTAAAGCAGATGCTGATGCAGCAGCTGCAAATGGTTACGGCTCACCAATGGGTGCCCGAATGATGTCTGGAAACTCTAATTTCCACGAACAACTTGAAAATGAATTATCAGCGTTTGTCGGTAAGCAAGATACCATTCTTGCCAACTTTGGCTATCAAGCAGTAGTATCTGCCATTGATTGTTTAGTAGACCGCCATGACGTTATCGTTTATGACGCTGAGTCACATGCTTGTATCCTCGATGGTGTTCGCCTACACATGGGTAAGCGCTACGTTTTCAAACACAACGATGTAGAAGATTGCGAAAAACAATTGCAACGTGCCACCAAACTTGCTGAAGAAACGGGTGGTGCTATCCTTGTCATTACGGAAGGTGTTTTCGGTATGCGTGGAGACCAAGGGCGTTTGAAAGAAATCATTGCCCTCAAAGAAAAATACAGTTTCCGCTTATTTGTTGACGACGCACACGGAATTGGCATTTTGGGTGCTACTGGCGCCGGAACCGGAGAAGAACAAGGTTGTCAAGATGGCATCGATATTTACTTCGGTACTTTTGCTAAATCTTTTGCACTCATCGGTGGTTTTATCTCTAGCGACGAGCAAGTTATTGAATACTTGCGCTACAACATGCGCTCGCAGATCTTTGCAAAAGCAATGCCTGTTGCACTTGTAATTGGTCTTTTAAAGCGTCTTGAGCTCATGCGCAATCACCCTGAACTCAAAGACAAACTTTGGGAAAATACCAATGCCCTACAAAACGGTCTTAAAGCCGCAGGTTTTGAAATTGGCCCAACAAACAGTTGCGTAACTCCTGTTTACCTCAGCGGTTCCATTCCTGAAGCTACCAACCTTATTTTTGACCTCCGTGAAAACTACAATGTTTTCTGTTCAATGGTTGTTTATCCAGTTGTACCGAAAGGCATGATCATTTTACGCCTCATTCCTACGGCAGCTCACACACTTGAAGATGTCAAATACACCATTGATTGCTTCTCTAAAATCGTAGGTAAACTCAAAGCCGGAGAATATATGTCCGACAAAATTGCCGCGATCTAAGCAGCTCATTAGATTTCAAAAAAAATACGGGTTATGCGACCCGTATTTTTTTTGCGATTAACTTTTCTATATTCTTGAAATACTTGTTGTCTTCAGGCTCACAGAAAATAACTGAACGCCCCTCTTTTCCGGCACGGCCTGTTCGTCCGATGCGGTGCACATAAGTTTCTGCAACGGTTGGCACGTCTGTGTTCACCACTAGGTCAAGGCCAGAAATATCGATGCCTCGTGCTGCGATGTCGGTAGCTACTAATATTCGGATTTTACCTTCTTTAAAATGACTTAAAGCCATTTGTCTGGCATTCTGAGACTTATTGCCGTGAATAGCCATGGCTTGCAACTTGTTTTTACCCAATAAGCGGACCAATTTATCAGCACCATGCTTCGTTCTTGAGAATACCAGCACACTATTGGCTTGATCTTCTTGAAGTAATTGCACAAGTTTTTGTTCCTTTTCTTTGCGATCTGCCACAAGAATAGCCATTTGCTCAATGCGCTCTGCTGTTGAAGAGACAGGCGTAACAGTTACCTCAACTGGTTGTTGTAGTAGGCTTTGCGCAAGGTCTTTCACCTCATTGGGCATCGTAGCCGAAAACAACAAAGTTTGTCTTTGTTTAGGCAACAACCTCACGATTTTCTTGACGTCATGAATAAAGCCCATATCGAGCATGCGATCAGCTTCATCGAGTACAAATACTTGTAATTGCTTCAGATTTATAAAGCCCTGCTGATGTAAATCGAGCAAACGACCTGGTGTAGCAATTAAAATGGCTGGTTTTTGCTTCAAGGTTTGAATTTGAGCGTGTGGTTTGACACCACCAAATATCACCAAAGAACGCAGCTTGAGTTTTTTGCCATAAGCCCTGAAGTTTTCAGCAATCTGAATAGCGAGTTCGCGGGTTGGCGTTACCACTAAGGCTTGAATACCACCCGGAGCAGCATTGATTTTAGCTAAATTTTCAAGGATCGGTATGGCAAAAGCTGCTGTTTTACCTGTTCCGGTTTGTGCCAGACCAATGAGGTCTCTTTGTTCTAAAATAGGTGGGATTGCTTTTTCTTGGATTGGAGTTGCGTTTGTATAGCCTTTTTCAGCAATGGCTTCGAGGATTTCAGTCCTCAGGGGTAATTCATTAAATAACATGCAATAATTCGTTCCGATCAAAGTGAAAAAACGTATCGTCACTTGCCCGGTTTCTAGGCAAAGCTACGGATAAATAACGGTTTGAACTATTTTGCCTCCAAGATGCGCGCCAACTTGCGTTCGTCTATCTTTAAAATTGTTTCGGAAAACGCAGAGTCTTCGTCGAGCAAAACTTTCTGTGTAGCAGAAAAATGGATGCCTGCTAAATGCGGTATTTCAGCGAGTTTACGAATGTTGCCAGCATGAACCCCTCCTCCTGCCATGATTTCAATTTTCCCATCCGCGTATGCAGCCATTTCAGTTAAATGGGCCATGCCCTGCTCGACACTTTTGGCAAAACCGGAGGTAAGAACACGCTTGAAACCTAAATCAATGAGCACCTCTAAAGAACGCTTCCATTCAATGCTTTCGTCGAAGGCGCGGTGAAAAGTCCAATCAAGCGTTGAATAATTGGCCTTTAATGTGGATATGTAATCTTTATCAATTGCCGAATTCTCTTGTAAAATGCCAACAACTACACCAGCTACACCCATTTTTGCACAGGAAGCAATGT
Source organism: Bacteroidota bacterium (assembly GCA_041168645.1). Classification (GTDB taxonomy): domain Bacteria; phylum Bacteroidota; class Bacteroidia; order Flavobacteriales_D; family Crocinitomicaceae; genus UBA952. Next base: position 7,272 of record JBEEKM010000038.1, read on the forward strand.
CTTGTTCAATCTGAAAAAGCTCGCGGTCATTATAATGAAAGCCACCGGCTCTTGGCCGGATCAAAACATGTGTATTTACACCCTGCTCTAGTGCCGCAGCAATCAAACCTGCTGAAGGCGTAAGCCCTCCCTGCTCTAGGTTTTGACAGAGCTCAATGCGATCAAATTGATACTTTTTTGCTAAATCTATTGCCTCAATAGATGCTGCACATAATTCTAATTGTAACTGACTCATTGTCTCCAAAATTGCGAATTCTCAGTCAAAAATCAGGCCCTTTTTGCTTATATTTGTAGACAATCAACTAAAAATGGCCAAAGATAAAGCAAGCACTACGCAAGACCAGCTCGATTTCAATAGCTTTAAACAACAAGTTATCAATGATTACCGTTTGGCTTGCATCTCCCGAGAAGCCTCCTTACTTGGCCGAAAAGAAGTCCTTACTGGTAAAGCCAAATTTGGGATTTTCGGCGACGGCAAAGAATTGGCACAAATAGCCCTAGCCAAACAATTTCAAAACGGTGATTTTCGTTCAGGCTACTACCGCGATCAAACGCTCATGATGGCAATTGGTGAACTCAACGTAGATCAATACTTTGCTGGTTTATACGCCCACACCGACGTCAACATCGAGCCACAATCTGCTGGTCGTCAGATGGGTGGTCACTACTCTACACGCAACCTAGATGCCAATGGTCAATGGAAAAACCTAATGGCTCAAAAAAATAGCTCAGCAGATATTTCGCCAACCGCTGGCCAAATGCCCCGCTTACTTGGTTTAGCGCAAGCATCGAAAGTTTACCGCGAGCACCCAACTTTAAAAGAACTCGAATACTTTAAAAATTTCACTAATGGTGGTAACGAAGTTGCATTTGGTACCATCGGCGACGCTTCCACTTCTGAAGGCCCATTCTGGGAAACCATGAACGCAGCAGGTGTACTTCAAGTACCCATGGTGATGTCCGTTTGGGACGACGGCTACGGTATTTCCGTTCCAAGAGAACTTCAGACTACCAAAGGAAGTATTTCAGAAGCATTGGCTGGTTTTCAACGCAATTCAGAGAAACCTGGCTTTGAAATTTTGGTCACGAAAGGTTGGGATTACGCCCACCTCTGTGAAACCTATGAAAAAGCCGTCCAAATTGCCCGCACAGAACACGTGCCTGTCTTAGTTCACGTCAAAGAAGTAAACCAACCGCAAGGTCACTCCACTTCTGGCTCTCATGAGCGCTATAAATCTCCTGAGCGTTTAGAATGGGAAAGTACCTTTGATTGCGTCGTTAAGTTCAAAGAATGGATTTTATCTTTCGCTGAGAAAGGTTTAGTCTTAGCCAGCTCAGAAGACCTTGAATCTATTGAAAAAGAAGCAAAAGAAGCTGTTAGAACAGCGAAAAACAATGCTTGGCAAGCTTTCGTAGCTGACATTCAACAAGACAAAGATACCTTACTTGCTGTTTTAAATAGCTTTTTTTCGGCGCACCCACTCCATGAGACTTGTTCTTTGGCAGCGCAACAACTAGCAAAAGAAAAAGACAGTATCCGACGCGATCTATTGCAGGTCGCTCGTGCTATTCTTAGAAAATCTTTAGGGGATCAAAGCCCAGAACGCCAGGCTCTAGTGTCCTGGATTGCTCAAATTCAAGACAAAGCTCATGATCGTTACAGCTCACATTTACATTCAGAATCAGTACAACGTGCAGCAGCTATTGCAACTATTCCTGTACAATATACCCCAGAGCAACAACTCGAGGACGGGCGCATCATTTTACGCGAAAATTACCGCAAGCTTCTAGAAACCAGACCTGAAGTATTGGTCTTTGGTGAAGATGCCGGTAAAATTGGCGGCGTCAATCAAAGTTTAGAAGGTCTACAAGAGCAATTCGGAGCGCTCAGAGTATCTGATACCGGCATTCGTGAATGCACCATCATCGGCCAAGGAATTGGCATGGCCATGCGCGGTCTTCGTCCGATTGCTGAAATCCAGTACCTAGATTACCTCCTCTATGCCGTACAAATCATGTCCGATGATTTAGCAACTGTTCAATATCGCACCAAAGGTGGTCAAAAAGCACCACTGATTGTATCTACACGCGGGCATCGCTTAGAAGGTATTTGGCACAGCGGCTCTCCAATGGGCATGATCATCAATTCTTTGCGCGGAATTCACGTCTGTGTGCCTCGCAACATGACCAAAGCAGCTGCTTTTTATAACACTTTATTACAAGCCGATGAACCTGCTTTAGTCATTGAACCACTCAATGGTTACCGTACCAAAGAGCGCATGCCGCTCAATTTCGGAGAATTTACCCAAGCACTCGGGGTTCCTGAAATCGTTAAAGAAGGCTCTGACCTCACCCTAGTATCGTACGGCTCTACTTTCAATATTTGTGAACTCGCAGTGGCCCAATTAGAAGAATTAGGCATTTCTGTAGAACTCATCGATGCGCAAACTTTATTGCCTTTCGATATTCATCACATGATTGGTGCTTCTGTTGCTAAAACAAATGCCCTACTCATCGTAGACGAAGACGTGAGTAGCGGCGCTAGTGCCTTTATGCTCGATCAAATCTTAGTGAAGCAAGGAGCTTATAACTATCTTGACTTAGCCCCACAAACAATGGCCGCCAAAGATCATCGCCCTGCCTACGGCTCAGACGGCGACTACTTCAGTAAACCCAACCTCGACGACATCATCGAGAAAGTCCTAGACATGATGCATGATCTAGACCCTGAAAGTTTCCCGAAGGTTTATTAATACATATTTTAGCAAAAAAAAGGGGGCCGAGGCCCCCTTTTACTTTATAGTAAAGTTCAATTATGCTTTAGAATCTGATTTCGCTAATGCGTAAATCACTAAACCGAAGCCAATTTTGTTGATAGCATCACCAATGTTGTAAACAACATCCATCCAAGGGTTTGGATCTGCGCTACCGAATGCTCCGAAGAGACCTCCAGGAGTACCGATGATGTAACCCAATGGATAAATCGCCCATCCTACCAATACAAACCAAGCTAAGATTCTTGTAGCTTTTGCTACAGCTGGGCCAGCAGATTCTGCGAGTTTTGCAACTTCGCCGAACCAAATAAGGTAAGCAATGTAGAAATAAGCAGCTCCTGAAAGCACACCCCACATTACACTGTTGCCGCGATCTACTGCCTCACCAAAGTAGCCTGTAACGAGCATCACAACAGAAGCCATGATTAACTTCCAAAGTAAGCTTGTTTTCGCACCTGCCTTTTTAGTGATCAAGTAGAACTCAACACACATTAACGGAACGGTTAACATCCAGTCAACATAACGGAAGAATGTTGGCGATGTTTGCGTTTCTGTGAAGTAGTCACGCATGTAGTAATAATGAACTGCAGCAATAAAAGTGATAATTCCGGAAACCAAAATTGAGGTTTTCCATTTGTCTTCCATGTTGCGCATTTCCATAAAGAAAAACGCAGCTGCGGCCATCATAGCCATCGTTCCTATGAAAAAGGTAAACGCTGTGTAAGTGTACACGTCACCTTTTTCAAAAAGTTCTTGCACCTTAAGTGCACTTGTTAAAGAAAAAAACATAGTATATAGGTTTAGTTTTCCCTACTCTTTTGAGGCTTTTCGGGAACCGCCAGTAATTTATTGAATAACAATGATATATAATTTTTGTTTAAACTCATGTTATTTTTATTCAACAAAATACAAGAAAGGATCTAAACTATGTTAATTTCTTGATTAATAAAAACTTAAAGAAGTGAATGGCAGCCTCATTTGTAGGCCACTCATCTTTTTTATCTGATTGTATTTTTGATAATACAAAATCAATTCAGGAGGGAGTTGATTTTTTGTTTTTGTCGACTCATTTTCCAATTCTTCGTCCAATATTTCGATCAAATTATCAATTGTTGTTTTATCTTTTTTCGGGTAATAAACTACTGAAGATATGCCCACGTCATTTTTTGCCACCTGAATAGCTGCAAAAAGACCTCCGATTTCGTCAACCAAGCCAACTCGTTTGGCACTAGCACCCGTCCAAACTCTTCCTCTTGCTACTTTATGAATTTGGGCCTTAGAAAGTTTTCTGCCCTTAGCAACACGATTTAAGAACAATTCATAGATCTCATCGATTTCAGCTTGCATAAAACCGTATTCTTCTACACTGAGCGGCCTGAGTAATGACAAACCGCCATGGCGATGCGTCCTTACCTCATCTGTGGTAATACCTACTTTATTTTTGAGGAAAGTACCGGTATTTGGAATGATGCCAAAAACTCCGATAGAACCAGTAATTGTAGCCGCTTGCGCAAAGATTTTCTTGGCTGGTGTAGCAATATAGTAACCACCAGAAGCTGCGTAGTCACCCATAGAAACGTAGAGCGGTTTCTTTTGAGCCGTGAGTGAAACTTCTTTCCAAATTTCTTCACTTGCTAGCGCCGAACCTCCTGGGCTATTGATGCGAAGTACAACCGCCTTTACATCGTTGTCTGTTCTAACAGCTCTGAGCATTTTTCCTAGTTCTGCCGCACTCAGACCTTCGCCTTCAGAAACTACATCGCCTTCTGCTAAAATAACAGCTACATGCTTTTTTTGCTTGGCCAATAATTGCTCTTTATAATAGGTGTCTCGCATGTATTTGCCAAATGCTTGCAAACGCAAGGCCGCACTTTGCTCAATACCCACTTTCTTTTTGAGGAAAGCCAGCACTTCGTGACGGTAAAATACTTTATCGATCAGTTTGTTATCGAAAGCATGCTGAAGCTTACGTACTGCCAATGCATTGGCTAGGGAATCCAGTAAAAGCGTATCTAATTTGCGGCTATCGGCGATATCGTTTCTAGTGGACTTCCAGATATCTTGAAGCAAAGCCGACATTTGCACTCTACTTGAGTCACTCATTTCCGAGCGGTAAAAAGGCTCTACAGCACTTTTAAAATCATTTTCCTTGCCACGAACAACCATGACCCCTATTTCGAGCTCATCGAGTAAATTTTTCAAAAACAAACTCTCTGAATGCAAGCCGGTCCATAGAAATGTAGAGCCCCCCATACCTAATAGATTGTCTGCAACACTACTCACGTAGTAATCAGTGTAAGAAATTTGCTCTCCTGACAAATAAGCCACTACAAACTTGCCGTTACGCTTAAACCTTGCAAGTGCATCTCTGAGTTCCTTGGCGCTAGCCATCCCCATTTCAGGACTCTTCATTTCTAAAAACACACCACGAATCTTGCGGTCATTGGCTGCTTGCTCTAGGCCAATTAATAGTTCTGGGATACCTGAACTGCGTGACACCTTCAATGCTGCTGCATCAATAGATTGACTGCTTTTATCGGCGATGACTCCTTCTAGACGCACATGCAAAACTGTTTTGTCTTGTATGGCCACTGGCTCTGGATCAAAATCTCCGAAAGAGCCAATGATTCCGCCAAGAATCAAGAAGAAAAAGACCATCCCAACCAACCCTGCTACAAAAACAGCGAGGAAACTAGGCCAGAATAATTTAGAAAAAGAAATCCGATTTTCAGACATGGATTAGGAATTGAGTAAGGTGTGTAAACTGAGTCTGTTGACAATATTGATGCGCAAACTAAAACGAATATTTTGGGCGTAATTCGTGAACAACTGCCCCGTGTAGTAGCTGTTGCCATAAACCAATGGGAAATAAACGCCAAAGACCTTACCCATTCGGATCGCTAAACCTGCATTGTAAAAATGATCAATTGCACTTTCGTTGATGCCGCTCGTTGGTGCTAAACCGAAGTCAGCAAAAACACCAAAGATATTTGGCTTGATTGGCAATTGCGCATAAACTGAAGCCGTCGTTAACCAATTGATATTGCTTCCGGCACTATTAGCCGTATGAAATTGCCCATGGCGATCCATGCGTTGCTGTGACCAAAAACCTGAAGTTTCAGAACGTCCTAAGTTGTAATCTTCTAAGAATAAGTCTTGCTCACCTTGCAAACCATTGATTGACCAAAACATGCGGTCACTAGGGATCACAGCGTTGTCTTTGAAACTGAGTGTATAACCACCAAAAAGATTCAATTCAATCTTGCGATCAAACTTACCAAGACGATAATTAAAAGTTTGATTCATGTTGGTCCAGATGCGGGAAATGGATTGCTCAGTAATACTTGACGGCCCTGACTTAAAGAATTCGTAGCGTGAAGTCCAACTGAGGAGATAAGCTGGCTTTTTGTAATTCATCAAATACTGAGCAAAGAATCCTTGTTCTTGATTGCCTATGCTCGTTTCGTTGTTATTGCTGCGCAATAAACCTTGAACTAAAATCTCTTGATGCAGCGGATGACGAACTGTTCTAGAACCTAAGTTAAAATGCAAATAAGGTGAAACAGCAAAATAACTATTGTTATAGATTTTATCAGTACCAAAAGATTTAACAGAGGTACCGATGCGAATGAGTTCAAACGCCTTAGTGGGTAAAATTTGATAAGAGAACTCGGCCATTCCGACTGGGCGTAGTCTTGAAGTACTGAGCATTGGGCTCACTAAATAGGTGAACTTTTTTGGTGCCAAACCAATGTTGTGGACAGTAAGGCCTGCCATGAAACCATCGTAGGCATTACCGCCAATCATTGGTGTCCAGAAAATTGTGCTTTTGTCTTTTTCGTGATCGCCAAACAAAAATTCAAAACGCAACGGTTCGACTTTCTTGAACAACTGATCTTTGACCCAAAGGTTGTTTTGGCGGTTGAGTTCTGGGATGTCGTTGTTGCGGTCAATTTCAACTTTGTTAATTTCAGCGTATGGTGTCTGAACATAAAGTTCAGTTGCACCTGGCTCTGCCCATCTTGTTTCAAGCAAGCCTTTTTCACCGTAGACATTGACTTCAATCGGGCCATTTACTTGCCCTTTATTTTTAAGTTGAATGGTACTTCCGGTTTTTAACGTCGGTTTAACACTTGCAATTTTGTAATCGATATGACGTGTTGTTTGAATCAAGTCATGAAACAACCAATTGAGATCTTTACCCGTATTGGTTTCAAGTGTCTTTTGGAGATCAGCCGGTTGCGGATGCTTGAATTTCCATTGTTGGTAGTAGGCAGACATCGCGGCATCAAATTTTTCAGCCCCGAGGTAATCCATGAGGTAGAAGAAATTAACGCCTGTTTTCTGATACATAATTGCACCATAATTCATACTAGAAAAATCGTCTGAATGGATTTCTAGTGGTTGGTCTAGGCCAAAACTTGCTAAAGAGCGGTACATGATGTCACCTGAATCATGATGATCGAGGTCATTGAGGTGAAAACGACCACCTGCTACCATGTCAGAAAAACGGGTGTTGTCTGGATATTTTGTTTGAACATAACGCATCTCATTGAGCGTATTGAGACCTTCATCCATCCAACCATGAACGCGCTCGTTAGAACCCAAAATTCCATAGAACCAGTTGTGTCCTACCTCGTGAACAATTACAACCTCTAATTCTTCTTTGCTGCTTGCATTCCCGATCACTGTAATCATAGGGTATTCCATGCCGCCGCCAGCACTAATGGTTCCGTCAATGGCTGTTACATGTTTGTATGGGTAATCACCATTCCATAATGAATAGTAGTAGGTACCGTCATGTAAATATTCTAGAGCATTGGCCCAAAGTTTGGCATTTTGTGGAGTAAACATGGCCCATGTTGTTACCGTTTCTTTTGAATGAGGTAACGTCACTTCTCCTTTTAAAACCAAGAAGCGCTTATCGGCAAACCACGCAAAATCATGCACGCGATCTTGGGTATAACGAATCGTTTTCCAAGTGGTAGCTGATTCTGGGAAATTACCTGCTTTTTTATTATCGTCACTCTCTAATAAATTCTCTAATTTCTTGGCACTTTGTTTGACCTTATCATCGAGAAAAGCAATTTCTGTTTCTGTTTGCAATTCGCCAGTTGCGCCCACTACATAGTTTGAAGGCACTGTAATTTGCACATCAAAATTACCGTATTCTGAATAAAATTCCCCTTGATTCAAGTAAGGCATTTGGTTCCAACCATTTTGATCGTAGACTGCAGGTTTTGGATACCATTGCGTGATTTGATAGGATTGACCAATATGACCCAAGCGCGATATTGAGCCTGATGGAATCTTAACTTTAAAAGGAGTGGTTAGGGTCAGGCTAGCGCCTGGAGTAAGACCTTTTGGTAAATGGATCAGGACGATATCTTGATGCTCAGGGGTAAACTCCCATTTGACACTTTGCCCATCTATTTTGAAATCTAGTTCATTGATTGACCCTAAATCTTCGGGTTTGGCTAAGCCAATTTTATCTTTTTCAGTGCGCTTAAGTTGCTTGGCCAACGCAGTTTCAGCATTTTTATAGGCATTTGGCCATACGTGCATGTATAAAACCTCAAGGGTTTGCGGCGAATTATTTTTATACACCAAGGTTTCAAAACCTGTGATTTCGTGCTTTTTATCATCGAGTTTGACCTCAATTTGATAGGAAACATCTTGTTGAAAATATTGCGCAAAGGAGCTCAGTGGTAAAAAAAGAAGGAGTAGTTTTTTCATGAAGTTACTTTTATATAAAATTACAAATAAACAAGAATAAAAAAGCCACCCGAAGGTGGCTTTGTAAAAGACGTTTGTTTGTTCAAATTGTTACAAGCTTATAGCTTCACAAGTCGATGAGTCGTTTGATGGCTATCACCAACTAAATTTAAGAAATAAGTTCCAGGATTTAATTGTGTTAAATCGAGGTGAATGGTTTTTGAATTAGTAGTAAAAGTAGCTTGAACCTTACCATTTAAATCTAAAACCAATACATCTAAATGAATGGCTGAATTTAATTGAACTTCAAACAAACCTGAACTAGGGTTTGGAGCAATTGTACTTTCAAATTGCAACTCAGTAACCGAAACAACACCATCGATGCCATCGCAGTTTTCGTCAATACCATTACCCTCAGTATCTGTTGCACCTGGGTAAACACTATTGTTGCTATCATCGCAGTCACCTGTTTGGGTAGCATAGCCAGTAATTGGCGAACATGAAACAGTAGGGTTCCCAATACCATAACCATCGCTGTCACCATCGAAATAGTAGTTCAAGAAGGTTAAACCTTCGTCTTCTTGACCATCACAGTTGTTATCAAGACCATCGCAAATCTCTGCAGCATTCGGATTAATGGCATTGTTGTTGTCATCGCAGTCACCGCCAATTGGAATTAAATTGACTGGTGCTTGGCAAAATAAAGTCCCTGTTGCATCGTCGCCAAAACCATCTTGGTCATTATCTGAGTAATACATTGTTGGCGCAGTGATGCCCGCATCGTTGTCATTGCAATCACCGTCTGTGAGCACATAACCTGCCGGTTGTGTACATGAAACTTGGCTAACGGCTGTATTTCCGACTTGGTCGTTGTCTAAATCTTGATACCATACGGTATTTGGATTAACGAGCGCATCGTTATCGTTGCAATCAGTGTTATTTGAAACATAACCTGCAGGGGCATTACAAAGCAAGGTATCCATGCTCAGATTTCCAAAACCATCGCCATCCTGATCGGCATAGAAAAGTGATGGTGTGATGGTGATGGTATTCCCCCAAACACTTACGTTATCCATACGTAACGTTGAAGTTGAAGTGGCTTGGTTGATTACATAAAAACGGAATGTGACCGAAGAAACGTTTGAGAAGGCAGCGGGCAAATTGATGGTATCGGCAAACATAATGTTTCCGTTCCAGCCCGAGGCTAAAGTATCAATATTCGTTGCATAGTTGTCTAGGCTTGAACGCACAAAAATAGTTGGCGTACCACCTGTGGTACTGGTGCGCTGATTCAGTGCTAATTTGTTCAGGTTAAGATTGGTACAGTTTACACCTGAAATAGTAAATTGGTTGTACTGATTGAGGTCAAGAATTGCTGTGGTATTCCAACCGCTGCGGTTAAATACACCTCCACCCGATGCACAAGCTGTTCCTTGTGCTTCAAAGTTTGAGAAAGTAAAATTAGTACCAGTAGAGGTGGCTGCAACATCTTGTGTTGCACAATCAACGGTAGCTGCAAATTGATAAATCCCCATTTGTAATGGCGCATCAAAACCGTTGCAATCTTCATCGATGCCATTTCCTGGTACATCGACTGCCCCAGGATGAATTTGATTATTGTTGTCGTTGCAGTCTGAAGCATTGGTTACATAACCTGCAATTGGGGTACATCCTGATTGGCTAACGGCAGCGTTACCATAACCATCGTTATCTAAATCTTGATAGAAAGTCAAGGAACCAACTAAATTAAGATTCAAGGTAAGCGTACTATCACAGCCATGAACATTTTGTAAATTCTGTGTGTACGTTCCTGACGCAGTGTAAGTTTGGCCATTCAAAGTATACGGACCACAATAAGTGACATTTTGAGTTGAAGTGCTTGCATTGTGAATTATTAAGTTAAGGTTAATGATGGAGTCACAGCCAGCAGCATTTGCATTAGCCAAAGTCTGAACATAGGTACCAGATGTTGTGTAGGTCTGGTTATTCAAAGAATAGCTGTTACATGCCATTGCAGAAATGGTATTGTAGGTCACGCAAGAAGATGCTGAACTTGGCGTAACCGAAGCCCAAGTTTC
>JBEEKM010000039.1:0-17532 GCA_041168645.1 Bacteroidota bacterium
ATTGGGCATCCTGCTACCATGACACATGCGTCTATCCCGAAAGAGGTCAGAGAAAAAAGCGGCGTCGTAGATTCATTGATTCGCCTGAGTGTCGGCATTGAAGATGCACAAGACCTCATTGAAGATCTTGACCAAGCATTAGCTGCACTATAACTGATCTAGACTCTTAAAGAACTGTTCTTTTTTTGCTGGCGACAGCGGAATAGAACTTCCGTCTTTCAAAATCACAGAGCCACCGTCGTGCTTGTCATAGCGCTCCACAAAATTAAGATTGATCAAGTGCGACTGATGCACCCTGAAAAATGAAAAGCCAGCCAACATGGTGTCGTAGTCTTTGAGGGTCTTAGAAACCAAGATTTTCTTGCCGTCGTTCAGATAGAAAAAAGTATAGTTTTTGTCTGCTTCGCAATGCACGATGTCATCGATTTCTACTACAAAAATGCTCTCTTGCGTCTTGAGCACTAACTTTCTTTTGTGCTGCGGCTGAATGTTGTGCTGCAACACACTAAATTGGCTCTCTTCTTTTTTCTGATCGAGGTGCTGTATGGCATTAGAAAGTGCTGTATGTAACTCTTCAGCATCAATGGGCTTTAAGATGTAATCAAGGGCTGAAAACTTAATGGCCTGCACTGCAAATTCTTGAAAGGCCGTAATGAAAATCACTTCAAAGTTCTTGTACTTGACATTGCGCAGAACATCAAAACCGTTGCCATCAGGCATTTGAATATCGAGCAACACGATATCTGGTTGAATATCTTCAATAGCTTCAATCCCACTCTGGACATTTTCGCCATCGATATAGATATTGAGATTCAGGTCAAATGATTCAAGCATTTTGCGAATGAAAGTACGCGTTGGCTTTTCGTCGTCGATGATCAAAACTTTTGTACTCATAGTTGCAGCTTAAGTGGAGGCTTCATAGCGAAGAGGTAGTACCAACTTCACAACTGTTCCGGTTTGTTGTTCTTTATTGAGGTCCTCAAAAAGAAGACTTCCATTAAATTTATACTTTTTATTGATAATCTCAATGCGTTCTTTAGTAATGTCAATCGCCATGCTTTTATGCGTTCGGATTTTCTTAGTTTTCTGCGATTTTTTGCGTCCTACTCCGTTGTCTTCAATCCTAAGTAGCATCGACTGCCCTTCCGCGCGCATTTGCACTAAAATGTGTCCATTTTTTACCGTATGAAGTTGCCCATGTTCGATGGCATTTTCGATGAAGGGCTGCGTAATCATGGGTGGCACCATCGCTTTATTGAACAGCAGGTCATCGCTGATGTCAAGGGTGTAGTCAAAGCGGTTCTCAAAGCGCATTTTCTGGGTAGCCAAGTACTTGTCAAGGATTTCAATCTCGAGCTCAATAGGAATAAATTCTTTGGGTGAATTTTCAAGGATGAGCCGCATGAGTCTGGAAAACTTCACTAGAAATTGAGATGATTTCTCGGGGTCGTTTTCGTAAATATAACTTTGGATGACCGACATCGCATTGAAGACAAAATGCGGATTCATTTGGGTGCGCAGCAAGGTTTGTGAAAGTTCAGCCTCGCGCTGTTCTTGCTTGATGCGGCTTTGCTGGATACGCAAAATAAAAATCACGACCCCAAATATGATGGCCACAATAAAAATGATGGAAATAAACAGCTGGCGGTCTTTTTGAAGCTCTATGATCTTGCGTTCTTTTTGCGCCTTCTCAATAGAAGCACGTTGAAAGTCAATGAGGCGTTCGCGTTCTTCACGTAAATTACTTGAGGTCATTTCCTCGATGCGGGCGGCACTGCGCCAAACTGGGCTTTTGGCCAACCAATCTGAATAGGCCTTTTGATAAGATAACGCCGCTTTTAAATCACCTTTTTTTAGGGCAATTTTAGCCAACAAAGCATACGCAACAGCAATTTGTGGCCTAATTTGCTCATTTGAAGAGATCGGTTCTAAAACGGCTTTGAGGTGTTTTTCAGCAGCTGCAAATTGCTGTTTGATCAAGAAATACTTGCCATATTCGAGATGGAATTTATCTGCCAATAATGAAGATTGACCCGCTTTCAAATAATTGGTCAACTTAAAAAAATAAGGGCTTGCATCCTGACCTTTGGCAGCAGCAATATTTGCCTGACACAAAATAGCGCGGTGCAAAGCCTCTTGATTATTGATGCGCTCAAAATAACTCAAGGCAAAATTGAGGTTATTTTGGGCTTTTGTCGTTTGTTTGATTTGCAGAAAATGCTCACTTAAAATGAGTGCTGAGTACGCCCGAAAGAAATCGTCTTGATACTGATCGGCTAAATTTTGAGCCCGCTTGGCATAGGCAATGGTTTGGTCATCATTACCCACCTCCAAGGAAATCGCTGCAATCAAGATCAAAGGCCTGATTTTGAAATAAGGCAGCTGTGCTTCCTCTGCCAATTGCAATGAAAATATCGAGCGCTGAACAGCTTTGTCAAGTAAGTTAGCGCGCCAAAATACTTCTGCTTGGGCTTGCAAAGCATTAATGAGGGTCCAACTTCCAGCAGAGCGTTTGGCAATTTGGACTGATTGATCACTGAGTATGAGTGCTGAATCTATTTGCCCTTGGAATAAATAATGGGTGGCTTGAATTTGATACAACTGCGCACTTTGCTTATTTTTCATGAAGCGGCGACTATATGCCAACAAGCTTTTGAAACTTTTTGCTGACTTGTTTGGCGTCAAGGTGTAGTCGAGCAACTTTCTTCGCCATTCTAATTGCTTACTCTGAAATGCATAATTACTCAGGCTACGTTGAAAAATCGCTTGTGCATTGGGCAAGGCGCCCAGATAAAGAGCTTTTTCGCAAAGCAACAGCGAAATGATTTTTTGATCTTTGGGATTGTTATAGGCAAGTGCTTGTTTTTCAATCAATTCAAGCTCTTTTAGCCACGAAGATTTATTTGTTTCTTCTAAAAATGAAAGCAGATGCAACCTGGCTTGCAAATGTGACGTCTTGTCCTTGGTTTTTTGTAGGTTTTTGCGCAATTGATCTTCTGTTTCAGCATGTAGTAGACATGTAAAAAAGAGGAAGAAAAATGCAAATAAATGACCGTACTTGACCATAAACAACGAATATACAAACTTATCACATGGCTTTCAAGTGCTTAGTTTGTATCTTCGCATACAAATTTTGAAACATGACCTTTAAGAAATTTTATTTTGTCCTGATTTTTTCGCTATTAAGCGCCTTTTCTAGCTGGGCTAGCCATATTATCGGTGGAGAAATCTACTACGATTCGTTGGGTAATAATCAGTACAAAATCACCATTGAAATTTACCGCGATTGCAACTCTGCGACTAACTTCGATAACCCTTTAAATTACACCATCTTTAACGCCGACGGTAGCATTTATCAGGTCCGATACATTGGTGTCTTTTCGCAAAATATCTTGCCTGTCGTCTATGATGACCCCTGTGTGACTGTCCCTAATGATATTTGTGTAGAACGCGCTATTTATATCGATACCGTCACTATGCCGCTGACTCCCGGTGGTTATTACATTTCATACCAACGCTGCTGTTGGACCGGCGCCATTGACAACATCGTTGACCCAGCGGGTAATGGCATTACACTCACTACATATGTTCCAGGAAACGCTTTAGTTGCCGTTCATAACCAAGGTGCTCGTTTCATCAACTACCCACCATTGGTTTTGTGTTCGCAAAACACACTTGACTTTGACCACTCAGCCTATGACCCCGACGGCGATTCCCTGAGTTACGAACTGATGTCTCCTTTCCTTGGAGGAAGCCTAACCAATGTGGTCCCTGACCCTGAAACGGCAGCCCCATACACACCAGTAAGCTGGAACCCAACTTTCTCAGAATTTGTGCCTTTTGGTGCCGGATCAAACGTGACCATTGACCCTGTTACAGGGCTCATGACCTTCACTCCAAACCTCATCGGAAACTTTGTGGCGGGTGTGGCTGTTAAAGAATGGAGAAATGGCGTCCTGATCAATACCAAAATCCGAACCTTTGGCTACCGCGTTGTGGCTTGCCAGATTGAAGTCCCAATTGAAGTAGATGTAACGGGGCCTACAGAACTCATCGAGGACTGCGGATTTGCCGGTTTCATTGTCAAAAGAACAGACCTCACTACAAACCTCATGGTGTTTATCAGCCTAAGTGGCTCTGCTACAAATGGCGAAGACTACCCGTTCATCAACGATACTTTGATTATCCCGGCAGGTGTTGCATCAGACACTATTGGTATTTCAGCGATCCTTGACCTCATTACAGAAGGTACCGAGACCGTTAACTTTAACGTAATTGTACCAAGTCCTTGTGATGGCTCTTTTGACACCACTTCTATTTCCCTAAACATCATCGATTACGTCCCTATGAGCATTGGTGCCGTAGATTCTTTAAATGTCTGTGCCGATTTCGGTGAAGGAACTAACATTTATTGTACGGTCATTGATGGAATTCCGCCATACAATTACTTGTGGGGGCCAGGCAGCTTCCCGAACAACGACACTGTTTATGTGGCCCCAGGCATTTTGCAACCTTACCTCAATAACTTCCAAGTATATGTCATGGACCAATGTGCCAAGTCTGTTACTTCACCAGTTGTTAGGGTTTATAATCAGTGTCCGCTGGTGGTACCAAATATCATGACTGCCAACCAAGACAACATCAATGATTTCTTAGTCATTAAAAACTGGGAAGACTACGAACAAGTCAGCCTTCAGATCTTTAATCGTTGGGGTAACCTCATCTATGAGAACGACAACTACCAAAACGACTGGAACGGCAATGACCTCAACGGAAAAGCGGTTGAAGAAGGTGTCTATTTCTACATGGTGACACCAAAGAGTGAAAAATACGAATACGACAACAAACAAATAACCCTTTACACTTTACATGGCTTTGTTCATATTGTAAGGAACTAGAATACAAATCTCTCCAAACAAAAAAGGCGCCTTTCGGCGCCTTTTTTATTGATCTATTTTGAAAGTGCTTATTCAAAGCTGTAAACCAAACCAGCGTGCAAGCCAACAGAAGCTGCATTGGTTTTGTAATAAGTTGAGTAATTATCAAGGTCAATACCAAGTGCATCAACGCCTTTAGCATCGGCTGTTGAATACATAAAACGAGCGCTAATAGAAAACATCACCGGAATCTTTGGCAACGCTATGCGGCCACCAACACCAACCATATAAGCCAAAAAGCTCTGGTATTGATCCGTCACATCAAATGCAGGATCAACCAACGCATGAGAGGCTGAATAAGAAGCGGCACTGATATTATTTGCAACCACACCAAACTCACCAAAAGATCCTTTGGAACCACCCACTCTTAAATAAACAGGAATTTGAAGGGTTTTGAGTTCAACTTGTGAAGTATATGCTCCACCTCCCCAAATCAATGGGGCCTCACCTTGATAAGCTCCTTTGAAATTACCAGCAAGTGCTTCAACACCTAACCCAATTTTTCCAAAATTAACCGAAAGCGCAGCACCATAATTCGAGCTAAATGCAAAATCGTAGTCCTGAGATGCACCAAGATCTGAGATGTTCTTGTTGAACAAAGCTGTTGTACTTGAGGCATATTTGAGCTGTGCATCAAAGCTAAATTGTGCCTTTGCCTGCGTAACTGCACCTACAAGGAGAAGAGGTAGAAATAATTTTTTCATAGTTAGTTTTTGTTTTAAAGTTAGCAAGAACTCTATACGGAAGGCATCTTTAAATGGTTATCTTTATTGTTATGAAACATTTCTTACTACTTCTGCTCTTTATTCCTTTTACTCATTTATCTGCACAAATTATAGAGGAGAGCCCTGGTTGGTACAAGGGAGAAAACGTCCATCAAAAAGACATCGATTCTCTTTTCAAAGCCAATCCGAAAGCAGAAGAGTTAAGTATCACCTACCTAGACTCCACACTCATACTCCCCAATTTTACTGAATTAGATATCTTTGGTATTAGATCAGAAACACTACAAAACCTACAATTGCCGGCCCTCATGCCAAATTTAGGACTGCTCGATTTATCTACACCCATCTTACATAGCATATCAGCTAGTCAAACACCAGAACTTTTTGAATTGATGATTCACGCGCAACTTGACAGCTTTCCCAATTTTCTATGCAACAGCCCAGAACTCACACTCGTCGACATTACCAACTATAAATCTATTTCAGTTCCAGGATGTCTGGCAAATCTTTTTTTAGAAGATAAACTCGAAATATCAACCCTAGAAATCTACGATAGGAAAGACGGCAACCTACTTATCGAACTCAAAAATCCTAGCTACGACGCACAAGCCGCCGAACTTGCCACAAACGAATACGAGATGGATGACTTCGAAGAATACGAGAACTTCGACACCTCATTAATCAACCGCCGCATCTTCATCATCCGCCGCACATTGGGTCTAGCTTTTGCTGGAGTTTTGTTGTTGATTGTGGCGAGGTAACACGAATTGAGTTATATTTATACATATGGAAAATAACCCAAGAGAAGGTTGGGATGAGGCATTCGCTGAAATGCACGCCAACGGAGATGACCAATTGCTAATTCCTGATGTTTTTATAGACGAGGAATTTGAAGCGTAACAAAAAAGCCCCTTTCGGGGCTTTTTTAATTTTAAAGCTTCACAAACGGAAGCGCTTCATTTTCAATTTTTAGAATATAGTTTCCTTTCTTAAGGTCTTCCAACTGAATTTCCCCTGAGGTCTGACCACTCTTGATCAACTTACCATCTACACTGTAAACCGCAAAAGAAACCGCCTCCCCTTTCAAACCAACCAAGGTCATGATGTCCTTCACCGGATTTGGATAAAGTTGAAGGGATGTCTTGGTGTGGGATTGGATGCCTGTAAAATCTAGCTCAAGATTTAGGGTGATGACGCTGTCGCAGCCATTTGCAGCAGGAACTACTTGCGTATAAGTTCCACTCTGGGTATAGGTCTGGCCATTTAGAGTATAAGAATCAATTGCAGTCTGATTGATCGTGCTTGAAGCATTTTCCAAAACAGTTACCTGAACAGTGTCTGTCCCGATACAACCCAAAGAGTCCGCACCAGTTAAAACATAAGCTCCACTCTGCGCTGGCTCAAATGGAACTCCATCAATAACACCATTATCCCAAGCTAAAGAACTTCCTCCCGCACCTTGAAGCGTCACCAAATCACCCTTACAGATAGTCTGATCCGCTCCAGCATCAACCGTCGAATAACCCAACTGCGCATAATACAAATCTTTGATCTCACATTCGGTCAAAGCACGGTTCCAAATACCGATGTCGTCTAGGGAGCCAGAAAGAAATTGAATTGAATACGCACCATCCGTAATTTTACCAAATACCGGATTCATTGCATGAAAACCAATATTGCTTCCGCCAACGTTTAACGTACTTACTAATTGAGCATTAATAAAAAGTTTTACTTGTGATTGATTAATAACTATTGTGAGATGCTTCCATGAATTGCCATTCATAAGGTTTGTTGCTAATGGTGCTGGGTTATACCCGACCTCCGGCAATGGACACTGAAAAAGTGTTGATCCACTCTTATCAGCTTTTATTCCCACGCTATTGTCATTTAAATTATAGTAAAGATCGTTGCCAGAACTTGTTGTTGCATCACTTAAAATTCCTGAATAATTACTGCCTTTTGTATGAAAAATAAATGCTGATATTGTAAACTCCGCGCAATCTGGCAAAGGGTTAGATAAATTAATAAAATCATCCACCCCATCAAAACTATACGCTTTATCAGCTATCCCAAAACGATCCACAGCCAAAGTCGCTCCATTCACTGTTCCATTATTCCCGTTTCCACTCTCATCATTGGCATTGCCATTGAAAGGCCACCAGCCGACGAGACCATTTGATGGGACATAGGATGGGATTTGAGCGAAAGTTATTGCGGAAAAGATGAGGAGGATGGAGGTAAAAAGGGATTTCATACGATTTTTTCCACCAAATACATGTATTTACATATCTTCCTAAGAAAAAAATAAGGTATTTATGTTTTTACATAAGGGTTCTCCTATTTTTAAATAGGAACTTCGACTTATGTCTATACATACTGACGAGGCGCTTCTAAAGCTTATTGGCAAAAGGATTCGGGAGATTCGCAACGAGAAAAAAATGTCACAAAAAGACGTTGCTTTTAGGATCGGTATGGAAACATCCAATTTTTCTGTTATTGAGACTGGGAAGTCGAATCCGCAGGTGTTGACCTATGCAAGAATAGCTGCTGCGCTTGGGGTAGATTTGAGTTTGCTCTTCGATTTAGAACCGCCATTTGATTTCAAAGCTTTTGGTGAAGAGCCTGCTACGTATAGTCCGAGGAAGCATGTGAAGTAGTTAGTTTTTGAGCGTACTTTGAATGGTCTTCAATACCAAGGTGCGTTCGGAGTTTCGGATGTCGACCAATTTGGCGTATTTCTCAAAAGAAAGTAGTGCTTGTTTGACCTCCTCGACGATCTGGGTTGGATGCTTGATATTGAAATGTTTGGCCAAGCGGTTGAGGTCGGTTTGAGTAGGGTTTTGATAAGTGCCCGCATACGAAAGTTGATGACAATTGTTGATGGATGGGGAAAATGTGAGGTCATAGGCCGGGGAAAAGTTCCAGTTGCCGTTCTGATCCATTAAAAAGCCGAAATTTTTGGAGTGATCATCGGTATTATGGGCGTATAAATTAAAAACTGCTAGTCGGAATATCTTTTCTGCAGCGCCTAAATCGTTTTCTAGACGGTTAGCTAAATCCATTAAATGACCGTAATCGAGCGTGCTGAGTCGAAAGTTGTCATTTAGTAAGCCGCTCATTGAATGAAAATGCTTGCGCCAGCCTTCACCTTGATCAAAACGTAATGTACCGAAATAACTGCGCGTTGTATCGCCATAGAACAACCTAGATTCACTCATTTCGATTCCACAATCAATGGCCATTTGATAATAGACAAATTCTATTTTGGCTGCATCGAGTAAATCTTGTTGCGCTCTAAATTTAATGATGTAAGGAAAGGAGTTTGGATGAGGAGTCGCATGCAAAAGAGCTCCTAAATCAGTATAATAGACATGCATTTTTGGACGAGCTCCTACCGAATTTCCGCCGAAAGCCGCCAACTCATCTAGAGCAGTTGATTGCCCTTCTTGAAATAATTTCTCAGCCTCCATTGCATACCGATCTAAATCACCTTCCAATTTATATACATTGAATTCACTTTCGGGCTCATAAACGAGTGCACCAATTCCATTTTTACCCACAAGTGCTAATCTTTCAAGTGCAGAAACGGCAGACGGAGCCTTACCAGACTCGATGAAAGAGCGATCTGTTAATAATTTACCCCAACCATCAGGGAGACTGTCATTAAACACACCAAATAAACCGTCAAAAACATGTGTAGGACCACTCATGATCCCGTCGTTCTTGATCAATTTCAGTGGCGAAATTTCAAGGTTGGAAACTAAAAAATCTTCACTGAATTTAAAATAATACTGTTGGGCGTCTTGTGCGAGTGTCCCTACCCACAATTTTTGCACGCCAAAATCTAAACTCACCTTCAAATTCATCACTTAGCATCTTTAAAAAGCTTCTTGAAATCGGGCTCTTGTTTCATTTCAAAAACTTTGTTGATGTCCTCGAGGCATTTCAAGACAAAGGCAATGCGGAGCAACGCATCAAAAGCGATAAGCCCTGTGCTTTCAAAACGCTTGTAGCTGCCTAAAGAGCATTGTGCACGTTTAGCCAGCTCGGCTTGGGTATAGCCAGCATGTTTGCGGAGCTTTTTGACTTGCTGAGCGATATTTTCTTGAACCGAATGAGGACTTAAGACGAGGTCATACATGGCTAATATTTTAGCCTAATTTACCTATTTTTTATGTTTTTAGCTAATATTTTAGCTTTTAATTTAATGTTTGGATATAAAAAAACCCAGTACGAAATATACTGGGTTTTCTTGTGATCCCGTTTGGATTCGAACCAAAGACCTACTGCTTAGAAGGCAGTTGCTCTATCCAGCTGAGCTACGGGACCGTTTGTTGCAGTGCAACGTTTATAATCAAAAAAGGGGGATGATTGCTCATCCCCCTTGTCGGGGCGGCAGGATTCGAACCTGCGACCTCCTGGTCCCAAACCAGGCGCGATGACCGGACTACGCTACGCCCCGAACTGAAGTTCGATACGGTCTAATTTAATGGCGGTGGGAGCGAGATTCGAACTCGCGGTACAGTTACCCGTACGACAGTTTAGCAAACTGTTGGTTTCAGCCACTCACCCATCCCACCATGTGTTCAATGAACGGATGGCAAAAGTACAAAAACATTCCGTTTTTAAAAGCTTTTTTTGGATTTTTTTTAACCTGCGTAGTTAAATTCTCCGTGTTCGCTGCGGATTGTTACCTTTTTTGTGGGTGCTGCTTCTACCCTTCCTACTACTTGTGCTGCAATTCCGAATTGTTCTGAAACTGCAATGATTTGAGCTGCAAGTTCCTCAGGGACATAAACTTCCATGCGGTGTCCCATATTGAAAACTTTGTACATTTCTTGCCAAGGTGTCTTGGATTCTGCCTGAATCATGTGGAACAATGGCGGTGTTGGAAAAAGATTGTCTTTAATGATGTGTAAGCCCTCAATAAAGTGTAAAATTTTCGTTTGTGCCCCTCCAGAGCAATGGACCATCCCGTGAATTTGATCGCGGTATTGATCGAGCATTGCTTTGATAACGGGTGCATAGGTTCTGGTTGGGGATAACACCAACTGACCTGCGTCTAGTGGCGTGCCCTCGATTGGATCTGTTAAAAGTTTTGAACCGCTATAAACGAGGTCTTTGGGTAAAGAGATGTCATAGGTTTCAGGAAATTCGTCTGCAAGGGAATGATGAAAGACGTCGTGGCGAGCACTCGTAAGGCCGTTGCTGCCCATTCCGCCGTTATATTTCGTTTCATAGCTTGCCTGACCGAATGAAGCCAAACCAACGATGACATCGCCCGGACGAATTTGGTCATTGGAGATAACTTTTGATCGTTCCATGCGGCAAACAACCGTAGAGTCTACGATAATTGTACGCACGAGGTCACCGACATCGGCAGTTTCTCCGCCAGTTGAGTGGATATCAATGCCAAAAGAACGCAACTCTTCGAGTAATTCTTCGGTGCCGTTGATGATGGCAGAAAGCACTTCTCCTGGGATTAACAGTTTATTGCGACCAATCGTACTTGAAACCAATATAGGGCCAGTTGCGCCTACACACAGCAAATCGTCGATGTTCATGATGAGCGCATCTTGAGCGATTCCGCGCCAAACTGAGAGGTCTCCGGTTTTTTTCCAGTAGGCATAGGCCAACGAAGATTTGGTTCCGGCACCATCAGCGTGCATCACGATGCAATAATTTGGGTCATTGGTGAGGTAGTCCGGGACTACTTTACAGAACGCTTGCGGAAACAAGCCTTTGTCAAGTTTGGCGATGGCGTTATGGACATCTTCTTTTCCGGCAGAAACGCCGCGCTGTTGGTAACGATTGTCAGACATAAAATGCTTTGTGCAAAGTTAGTTTTCTTCTGCTATATTCTGAGACCCTTTTTGAAGGTCATCGAGGATTTTTTGGACATCGGCCTCAGTTTCGGTAAGCACCGCTCGGCAAGCAGCCACTAATTCAGTCGCTCTTTTGACTTGAGCGCCCAATTGATCTACTTCAATCTGACCGCTTTCCATTTCGCGTACCAAACGCTGTAATTCGGCAAATGCTTCGGTGTATTTCATGGCTTATTTAATTCCGCGGCGTTTTTTGATGGCTTCATACGCATCTTGGATGCGCTGGAATTTTTCTTGTGCGCCCTTTAAATATTCTTCGCCCATGTGCGCCACCTTATCTGGGTGATGCGCCACGGCCATTTTACGATACGCTTTTTTGACTTCGTCATCGGTGGCACTTTCTTCAATTCCAAGGATTTTGTAGTCAGAGTCAACGTTGCGGTAGAACATGTTGCGCAAACTCTCAAACTCAACGGCCGGAATACCTAACATAGTGGCGATGCGAGAAATGACATTGAGCTCTGCTGTTCCGACATCTCCATCTGCTTTTGCAATGCCAAATAGATAATGCACCAACTGGGTGCGCACCTCTGGGGTCATGCGGTTGCGGATATCGTGGCAGATATCTTGCAAAGGGATACTCGGGGAGTCGAGGAATTGCTTGAGCGTTTGTAAATGCGTGGCATTAAACTGACGGCCAAACTGGGCCGAGAAAAAGCTTTTGACGTAATCGAGCTCGATGCGAAGTACTTTGCCATCGGCCTTCATGACAGCTGCAGAAAGCGCCATGAGCATCGTTGGTAAATCGTATTTGGAACTTTGTCTGCGGTAGAATTCAAATGGATCTTGGGCATAACCCTGCTGGCTAGACTGAGCTCCTTTAGCCCCTTGCTGGTATTGATCGATAAGTGAACCAATGGCAAAACCTAAAATAGCTAAGCCAATCTTGCGAGTTAAAATAAGGGCACCGATGCCCAAAATCCATTTGTACAAAATCTGATATTTAAAGCGTGCTCAAAGCTACACAATTAAGCAATATGTTCGATGTTTCGCTGAATGAAGGCATCTAGTGCAGCACCTTTTAAAAGGCCTTGTGCCAACATAGCGAGGTCAACGAGTTGTTTCACGCTTTGTTCTTGAGCAGTTGTTTCTTGCTGTAATAATTTACCAATTGTTGGATGATTGGCATTGACCGTGAGGTTGAACATTTCAGGAAATGCGCCATAGAAGCCGCCACCGCCGCCCAATTTTTGCTGTTCCATCATGCGACGGATAAATTCGGGTTGTGTAATGATGATTGGCGCTTCTTGTTCGGACATGCTTTCAAACTGAACTGTAAATTTCTCTTTGGTGACTTGCCCTTCAAAAACTGGCTTGAGCTTTTCTTCTTCGTCTTTGCTCAATTTAGAAGGTAATTCTTCTGTTTTTTGAATGAGTTTGTCAAGGCTGTCTGCATCGACGCGTGCAAAACTGATGTTTTCGTGGCTTTGCTCAAGTTTAGAAATCCAGTGTGGTGCAAGTGGGCCATCTAAAACAAGCACGCTATAACCGCGGTCTTTGGCTTTTTTGACAAAAGCATATTGCTCTTCAGCATCATTGGTGTACAACAAGATGGTTTTGTTGTCTTTGTTGGTTTGCAATGCTTTTACTTCATCGATGTATTCGTTGATGGTGTAGCATTTGTCATCGGTGGTTTTGAACAAACTGAAGTCTTTGGCTTTTTCGGCAAATTTTTCTTCAGAAAGCATTCCGTACTGAACAAACACCTGAAGATCTGGCCATTTGGCTTCAAAATCTAGGCGGTCTTTCTTGAACATCTCGGCCAATTTATCGGCTACTTTTTTGGTGATGTGTGCAGAAATTTTCTTGACATTGCCGTCAGCCTGTAAATAAGAGCGCGATACATTGAGTGGAATATCCGGAGAATCAATGACACCATGTAGTAGTGTTAAAAATTCAGGAACAATTTCAGCCACACTATCTGTGATGAAAACCTGATTGCTGTAGAGGTTGATTTTGTTGCGCTGAACCTCGACGTTTTCTTTGATTTTTGGGAAATAGAGAATACCGGTCAGGTTGAACGGATAATCGACATTGAGGTGGATATGAAAGAGCGGCTGCTCGAAAGTCATGGGGTATAACTCGCGGTAGAATTGGTCGTAGTCTTCTTGCTTGAGGTCTACGGGTGCTTTTGTCCAGGCCGGGCTCGGGTTATTGACCTGATTTGGCACTTCAATAGCGACTCTCTTGACATTGCCTTTGTCGTCTTTTTCTCCTTCAGGAGAGTCAATATATTCTGTTTTGGTTCCAAAAAAGACAGGGATTGGCAAGAACTTGCAATATTTGTCGAGGATGCCTTGGATGCGCTGTTTTTCTAAAAACTCGGCAGATTCTTCAGTGATATAAAGAACGATGTCGGTGCCGCGCTGTTCTTTTTCAATTTCAGTGAGCGTAAACTCTGGCGAACCATTTGACTCCCACTGTACAGCCTGTGCGCCTTCATAACGAGCAAGTGTTTTGATTTGCACTCTTTCAGCGACCATAAAAGCCGAATAAAAACCAAGACCGAAATGGCCAATGATTTGCTCAGCGCCTTCTTTGCCTTTGTATTTTTCAACGAATTCTTCGGCACCTGAAAAAGCAATTTGATTGATGTATTTGTCAATTTCGTCGGCTGTCATACCGATACCGTTGTCGCGGATGGTGAGCGTTTTGGCTTCTTTATCAAGTAAAACCTCCACCTTCAGCTCGCCCAATTCTCCTTTGAATTCGCCATTTTTTGCCAAAACATTGAGCTTTTGGCTCGCATCAACTGCATTCGACACTAATTCACGAAGGAAAATTTCGTGATCCGAGTAAAGGAATTTTTTGATGATCGGAAAGATGTTTTCCGTTTGAACATGTATTTGACCTGTTTTCATTTTTTATATGTTTTGCTGCTCTTCGACAATAAAAATGCCAAGCTTAAAATGCTGACATTTTGACAAGCAACTGCGTTTTTTTTGTCAATTTTGCAGTATGAAATATGCGATCATTACGGGTGCGAGTTCCGGATTTGGACAAGCTATTGCTTTCGAACTTCAAAACATGGGCTACGGCTTGGTTTTATTTGCCAGAAGAACCGACCGCTTAACGGCCCTGAAAGCAGAATTAACGCAAACAGATGTTTATACTGCAACACTCGATGTTCGAGACGAACAAGCTGTCAAAGCTGCTATTGCTGCGCTGCCAACACACATCGCAGACAACGTTCATGTCCTGATCAATAATGCAGGCTTAGCCGTAGGGCGTGGCCCGCTAGACCAAGGCCTCTCCGATGACTGGAACCGCATGCTCGACACCAATGTCAAAGGCTTGCTTTACATGAGCCACGCCGTCATTCCTTTACTTGAAAAACATCCGTTTAGCCACCTCGTCAATTTATCGTCAATTGCCGGTAAAGAGGTGTATGCTGGTGGCAATGTATATTGCGCGAGTAAACACGCCGTAGACGCCATTTCAAAAGCGCTCCGTATTGACCTCCTTAGCAAGCAAATCAAGGTTTGCAACATTGCGCCAGGCGCTGCCGAAACAGAATTCTCTTTGGTGCGTTTCAAAGGCGACGCCCAAACAGCTACACAAGTTTACGACGGTTTTGACCCGCTGCAGGCCGAAGATATTGCACAAACAGTCAGCTTCATTTTAAGCCGCCCAGACCATGTCAGTATTGCTGACATTACCATTATGCCAAGCGCACAAGCCAACGGAAGTCTTTTTCACAGAAAATAATTCAATCAACAACACCCATATATGCAATCTTTTCAAACTTATTCGTTCCAAAATAAACGCGCCATTGTTCGCGTTGACTTCAATGTACCGCTCGATAAAAACACAGGCGCTGTTTCAGATGACAAGCGCATCAGAGCAGCGCTTCCAACTTTGAAGCACATTCTTGAAAACGGCGGAAGTATCGTGCTTCTTTCACACTTTGGACGTCCTAAAAACGGGCCCGAAGCTGTATTTTCATTGGAACAAATTTGTTCTAAAGTGAGTGAAGTGCTCGGGACCAATGTTGATTTCGCTGCTGATTGTATCAGTGAAACTGCATTTAGCAAAAGTGCTGCCCTCCGACCTGGGCAAGTGCTTTTATTAGAAAATGTGCGTTTTTACAAAGAAGAAACCGCAGGCGATCTTGAATTTGCTAAAAAATTAGCCCAACACGGCGATTGTTACGTAAATGATGCTTTTGGAGCCGCTCACCGTGCACACGCAAGTACCACACAAATTGCAAGCTTTTTTCCCAACGATAAAATGATGGGCTTACTCATGGAAGGCGAACTTGCTAATGCTCGAAAAGTATTACACGAAGCAAAAAGACCATTTACGGCTATAGTTGGTGGAGCCAAAGTTTCAGACAAGGTGCTGATCGTTCAAAACTTGCTGAACTTGGCAGACCACATCATTATTGGCGGCGGCATGGCTTATACCTTTTTCAAAGCCTTAGGTGGTGAAATTGGAGCTTCTTTATGTGAAGAAGAGCGCCTTGAAACTTGTAAAGAAATATTGACAGCTGCCAAAGACAAAGGAGTGCAAATCCATTTACCAACAGATGCCATCATTGCAGATCATTTTGCCGCTGATGCCCATACACAAACAGCGCCTTCTGGAGCTATTGCTGGTGCATGGATGGGTCTAGATATTGGACCTGAAGCCATTAAAGACTTCAGTGCCGTATTAGAAAATAGCCAAACAATTCTCTGGAACGGCCCGATGGGTGTTTTTGAAATGCCAGCATTTGAGCAAGGCACCAAAGCCGTAGCTTTAGCTGTTGCAGCCGCTACAAAAAATGGTGCGTTTAGCTTGATAGGAGGCGGAGACAGCGCTGCAGCCGTACAAAAATTTGGGCTACAAGACCAAGTAAGCTACGTGAGTACCGGTGGTGGTGCGCTTTTAGAATATTTTGAAGGAAAAGTTTTACCTGGTGTTCAGGCAATTGAAGCCTAAAATCTTTTGACTACATCCACCAAACGATTCGAGTAACCCGCTTCGTTGTCATACCAGCCTGCCACTTTAATGAGGCCATTGAAGACGGTAGTGAGTTGCGCATCAAAAACAACACTGTGCGGATTGCCAATTACGTCAACTGAAACAATCGGATCCTCTGTATATTTCAAGATACCTTTTAAAGGCCCAGCTGCTGCTGCTTTCATGGCTGCATTGATTTGCTCAACAGTAATTTCTTGACTCGTGACGAGTGTCATTTCAGTAACTGAACCATCAGAAACAGGTACGCGGAAACTTCCGCCTGTAATTTTACCTTTCAATTCAGGGAAAATACGTGTGATGGCTTTAGCTGCACCCGTTGAAGTCGGGATGATTGAATTTGCTGCTGCTCTGGCGCGACGCAAATCTTTGTGTGGCGCATCGTGTAAACGTTGGTCAGAGGTGTAGCTGTGAACAGTTGAAATGTAGGCCACTTGGATATCAAAAAGGTCTTTGAGTACCTTTACCATTGGCGCCGCATTGTTAGTCGTACAAGATGCATTGGAAATAACCGTTTCAGTCCAATCAATTTGATCATCGTTGACACCGAGCACTACAGACGGAATATCTTCGTCATTGGCTGGCGCACTTATGACAACATGCTTCGCTCCACCTTTGAGGTGTTTAGATGCCGCATCACGCGTCAGGAATAAACCTGTCGATTCAATAACAACGCCAACAGCATAAGCCGACCAATTGATTTGTTCTGGGTCTCTTTCGCTGATAAATGTGATTTTCTTGCCGTTTTCAAAAATTAAACTATTGCCTTCGATTTGAAATTTGAGGCTGAATGGCCCGTGGATGCTGTCATACTTAAGTAGATGAGCAAGCGTTTTGATATCTGCTAGATCATTGACTAATGCTACTTCAACTTGAGGATCTAATAAGGCAATTCTTGTGAAACAACGCCCAATTCTACCGAATCCATTTACACCGACGACTTTCATAGTTTAATTATTGTATTTGATACAAAAATAACAATAAAAAAGAAAAAGTGTTCAAATGACACTTTGAACACTTTTC
>JBEEKM010000040.1:0-17359 GCA_041168645.1 Bacteroidota bacterium
CTGTTGGGTCTACTGAGAGAATACTGTTGTAAGTACCTTGGTTTCTGTAGATGTCAAATTCATTTGGTGGGCCAGATGCACCAACAAATTGTGTCCAGGTTGCACCGTTGTCGTGAGAAACGTGCATTGAAAGCAAGTTAGAATTAGTTCTGGTAGCATACAAAGAATAGTTACCAGCTGAGTTTGAGGTCGGTGAAATTGCGTACTCGATGCGCGCTGCTCCCGTTGGAACTAAGTTGTTGGCAATTGTACCAGATTTGTCATCAAAGCTTGCGCCACCGTTGGTAGATACATAAGTTTTATTGGCTCCGTATGCAGCAACAATCACTTGACCATTTTTAGAAACTTGAAGTGCAAAACAACCACCAGCTGCACCTTGAACTGAAGTCATAGCGGCATCGCCAACTTGCCATTTTTTAAGACCCGTTGGAGTAGCTAGCCATACGAAATTGTCTGCATTTGAACTTGCCACTTCTGTACAACTTGTTGTACCAGGTATTTTTTCCCAAGTTGCGCCAAAGTCTGTTGTGTACCATACACCATTACCGCCCCATCCTTCGTCATTTGATCCAGTAGCCACATAAAGCGTGTTGTCTGGGGTCATGGTCATGCTCGAAATGAATGGATTAGCACCTGCATCAAAATAAGTGGTTACGCGCTCCCAAAAGTTTCCTTTATTGGTTGAAACAAATAGACCACCAGAAACACCCCCAGCCCAAAGTCTGTTGATATTGGTGCGGTCAATGCAAATTGCACGTGTACGACCACCGATGTTGTCAGGGCCCAATGATTCAAAAACAACTGACTTGGACTTACTCATTTTTCGAATTTCTTTTTCGATTTGAATGAGTGTTTCGTTTGAAACTGGTTGCCCGGTTGTTACATCAACATAACGCGCTTTGAGCCAAGCCATTGCATCATCAGAAGAACTTTCATTCACAACTGATAAGTTTGCCTGACGATAGAATGCCGTTTTAGGCAAGAATTGGTTGACTGCAAAAGCGAGTGCCAAAGCACCTGCAAACACCACAGAACCAAATACATAGACCTTCTTATTCATAGATAATTTATTTATGGTACAAGTTTAGTGTGCCAAATTAAGAAATATTCTCTTAATAAACCGTCAATATGATGGCTTGAAGCACATTTTTTTTAATAAATTTTTGTTAGGCTCTTAATTGAAATTTCTTTCAATCAAATAAATGTTTCTCAGCATGATAAGAGGAACGAACCAATGGCCCGCTTTCGACATACCTAAAACCCATTTCAAGGCCTAGTTTTTTATAGTAATCAAACTGGGCTGGCTCAATGAATTCAGCTACTGGCAGATGCTTCGGCGTTGGTTGAAGATATTGGCCCAAGGTTAAAATATCAACTTGAACAGCTCGTAAATCTTGCATCGTTTCTAAGACCTCGTCTTGCGTTTCACCAAGACCAAGCATCACACCAGACTTGGTGCGCATGCCTCCTTTTTTGAGTCGGAACAAGAGTTCCAAACTACGATCATATTTAGCTTGAATGCGAACTTGCTTGGTGAGCCTCCTTACAGTTTCAAGATTGTGAGAAACAATTTCTGGCGCAGCATTGATTAGAACCTGTAAGTTCTCCCAGTTACCAGCGAAATCCGGGATAAGCGTTTCTAGCGTGGTGCCTGGGCTTTGCTGACGAATGGCACGAATGGTTTGTGCCCAAATTTCAGAACCGCCATCTTTGAGGTCATCGCGGTCTACTGACGTAATAACAGCATGCTTAACACCCATGATTTTGACGGAATTTGCCACTTTTCCCGGCTCGTAAATATCGACCGCATCTGGCTTACCAGTTTGCACTCCACAAAAGCCACAAGAGCGGGTGCAAATATTTCCTAAGATCATGAAGGTTGCTGTACCCTCGCCCCAGCATTCTCCCATGTTTGGGCAACTACCTGATTCGCAAATGGTGTGCAGATTGTGCTGATCCACCAGTCCGCGGACTTTTCTATAATTCTCACCGGTAGGCAACTTTACACGTAGCCATTTCGGTTTTTTAATTCTAGTGCTTTCTTCCATTTTTAGAGTCCGATTTCCTTAAGTTGCTTTAATAAAGCTGCCCTGTGTATAACAAGATCATTTAGTTTTTGTGCGTTCTGTCCTGTCGATTTTTTGCGTTCGGCGTAGGCTGTAATAAAACGATGAAAGCCATGTGCCACTATGTTTAAGGCGATAAAGTAACTGATCCAAACCAGCCAATGTAAATCAATAAAAAAGGAAGCGATTCCAAGTAATATTAAATTCCAAATTGGCAAAAGGACCAATAGCATTCCCATTTTTGCACCAGTCCAAAACACAGGTCTTTTGAATGTCTTTTCTACAAAGCGTTTAACAAGCAAATATGGCAAAGCAACGTGAATTAGTCCCAAGAAAAACATTGGCAACCAAGCGATTAATTGAAAGGTGTTTCTTCGGCGCCAAGTAGCATCAATGGCATAATTATAAATAGCTGCCTCGGTTAGTCTTTGATGGTCAAGTGCTAAAAAATATGCATTCACAGAGGCTTTGAGTTCCTCCCAATTTGAGAATTCTGCTAGCGTTTCTTCATTTAGCTTTTGAGCAAGTTCTTGAGAATAACGCCAACGCTCGTTCAAAGTTAGATTTGAATCGTAACAATGCACATTCATTCCCTTTCGAGTAAGCATCATGATGCGCTCGTGTAAGATCACATCTTCATCTGTTTGCACATGCGTAATTTGGGCTTGCATGCGCAATTCGAGCTCTCTATTTAGTTCAGTAATGACTTTGCTTGGATTTTCAAGATAGGCCTCCTTGTAGTCATTTAAAACGAGGGGCTCAGCACCTGAAATCAAGACATCACTGCGCAACACACCGGGATTTGTATAGTTGATTCCGAGGCCTTGAACTTTGATTTCTACAGACCAGTCTAGGGTTTCTAACGCTGTAAAACCTATGCGAATCGCACCCTTTTTGACAGGTTTTAACCTTCTTTCAAAAACGTCATCAGTAATCCCTTCACCGAAAACAAGTAAGTTCCGATTTCTGGCAAGTGCTTGCGTAGCCTTTTTGAATACTTTTTGATTTTTTTCTTGCGAATTTCCGCCGTCTTGCTGACGATAAATGGGCAGCATGTGTGCCAACCAAAAAAGTGGGCGTGTGAATTTGTTAAAAACATCCGAACGCGTCATGAAGTAAATGACCGGTTTGCGCAATCTGGCAATCACAATTGGGTCGAGAAATGCGGAAGGGTGGTTACTGACAAATATCGTACGACCAAAACGCGTTTTGCTTGGCCTGACCTGCACCACTCGTCTAAAAAATAAGCGAAAGCTAAATCCTAAGCATAACCAAAAAATAAAATACAAAGGCCTCATGCTGCGAAATTACCAATTTTAGATAATTTTGGCTCAAATTCTTGACATGAAGCGCATCGGCCTATTTTGCGGCGGTTTTTCCTCCGAGTTTGACATCTCTTTAAAAAGTGCAAAAACGATTAGCGCTCATTTTCCAAAAAATTTTGACTGCGTCTTAATTATTGTTCAAAAAGACGGCTGGGAGGTGCAAACTGAAAATGGAACGGTTTTGTTTGACCTCAATTCGGCAAGTTATACTGCTAATGGCCGTTCGGAAAGAATCGACGCAGCGCTTATTTACACACACGGTGATCCTGGGGAAAATGGCAAAATTCAAGCCTACCTAGACATGATGTGCATTCCATATCTCAATTCTGGCGTACTGGCTTCTGCCCTTTCTTTTGATAAATGGTATTGCAATCAATTTCTAAAAGGGTTTGGTTTTAAGGTAGCTAAGTCAGAAATCTTAACTGAACAAACTCAGGTATCAAATCAAGCGCTCATCGAAGAATTAGGCTTACCCATTTTTGTGAAACCTGCAGATTCAGGGTCAAGTTATGGTATTTCAAAAGTGAAAACAGCAGCAGAACTCACGCCTGCACTTGAGCTCGCTTTTAAAGAAGGAAAACGCGTAGTACTTGAATCTTTTTTGGATGGCATAGAAGTGACCTGTGGAGTTTATCGCAGCAGCAAAGGATTGGTGGCTTTACCGCTTACCGAAATAGTTTCTGAAACCGAATTCTTTGACTACGAAGCGAAGTACAGCGGAAAATCACAAGAAATTACCCCGGCCAGAATTGAAGACACACTGCGTGAAAAAGTTCAAGACACTGCCAAAAAAATTTATGACCTCTTGGGCTTAAAAGCCATTGCGCGCATCGACTTCATGTTGGTTGGGCAAGAACCATATGTCATAGAAGTCAATACCACACCAGGTTTTTCTCCAGCGAGTATTGTTCCGCAGATGTTGGCGGCTGCAGGTATCAGCATTACCGATTTTTGGCAAGAAATTATTCAGGTTGAGCTGAAGAGCTAACTAAAGCATTCAGCAAGGGCTCCATTTTTTTACTAAGATTGGCTCCTGATAAACCGGGCGCATTAGCAATGATGGCAAAGGCTATTTGCTGACCATCTAGCGTCTCTATGTAGCCCGAATAAGCCTTGATGCCTTTGATACTTCCACTTTTGGCATGAATTTTTCCGGATCCTACTTGCCCTGCACAGAGCGATTTTACAGTCCCACTTTCACCGGCAATCGGCAAACTATTGTAATAGGTTTCAAAATATGCTTGTTCTTTCTGAGCAATTAATAAATGAACAAACTGCCTGGCACTGATCCGATTCTCTTTGGACAAACCACTGCCATCTACAATTTTTACCGTTCCAACTCCCCAACTTTGATTCAGGCTATCAAGTACTTCAAGGCCGTTTTCATAGGAACCAAAGCCATAGTATTTGTAACCAACCTGACGCAAAAGACCTTCAGCATACAAATTAACGCTTCGCTGATTGGTCCAATAAACCACTTTTGAAGTTGGCTCTCCATTATGTTCATGTATCAATTGAAATGTTGGATAATTCGGTACAATCGAATAAAATCTTTTTGACCTCCCTCCATCATCTACCCGAATGCCACTTTGCTGGAGTTTTTCATAGAGCAATTGTGCCAATAGTCTTTCTGGGTCGGGCATACTGGCTTTTACAATGAAATTTACCTGATTGGCAGGTAAGTAACCTGTGATTTTTCTTTCATAATCAAAGGGGATACCGTGCACATAACTTTGATCATCGCTAATAGCCGCAGCCGTGGCTTCAATGTTCAATTTATAATGAATGTCATTGGGGAAAATTGAATTGAGTTGAATGGGCTTACCTGCAGAGCCAGTTTTGAAGCCCAATTTTAGAGTGTTGTCGTAAAAATTCAAACCATAAGAACCACAACCATAATAATTTCCCATATCGGCACGTTCCCAACCGAGTGGGCAAGCTTCATAACCAAAAGATGCTGCATCGGTAATAACTGAACCCGTTACATATTTAATGCCTGCCTTGCTAATCGCTGAAACCCATTCGTCTAAAAATTGCAATTCAGTTCCGGGTGTTTGAAAATACCTAGAGCCTAAACTGACGTCACCTGCTCCTTTGACCCAAATATTACCATGAAGCATCCCATTGGTATCGAGGGTGCCCTCCATAAAAATTTGCGTCTGAACTTGATTGTTTGCTCCCAGAACCTCTAGGGCAGCAGCCGTGCTAAACAATTTAGTAATTGAAGCTCCCGGCAATGCAAGATCTGGATTCCACGAAACAATCGTGTCTTTTGTTTGTGTATTAAAGGCACATATACTCCATTGACTTCCTCTTAAACTAGGGTCTTGTTGTAATTGTTGCAGCGCCTTTTGCACCGAATTTTGCGCATAAAAATGCGCGCTCAAAACTAAACAGACAAGGAAAAAAGTATAAAAGCGCATCCACAAATTTAAATTAATTTTACGCCCGTAATTCAAAACGTATGTCTAGCGCAAAAGCAGCACCGAATACCCACATTATAGTTCAAGGCGCCCGAGAACACAACCTTAAAGATGTGCACTTGAGCATTCCTCGACATCAATTAGTGGTTTTTACGGGGCTGAGCGGTAGCGGCAAATCTTCTTTAGCTTTTGACACCATATTTGCAGAAGGTCAGCGCCGTTACCTCGACACTTTTTCAGCATACGCACGGCAGTTTATTGGCGGCTTGGAAAGACCTGATGTCGATAAAATTGATGGGCTCAGCCCCGTCATTTCTATCGAGCAAAAAACGGTAGGGCGCTCACCGAGATCAACAGTTGGCACCATCACAGAACTCTATGACTTCTTTCGCCTCCTGTATGCCCGAACCGCTACTGCCTACTCTTATTTAAGTGGCGAAGCGATGGTCAAGTATAGTGATGAAACCATTGCTACACTCATTCAACAAGACTTTGCTGGCAAGCGTGTGGCACTTTTGGCTCCCAAAGTACGCGGAAGAAAGGGGCATTACCGCGAACTTTTTGAACAAATTCAACGCTTAGGATACTTGCGCGTGCGGGTAGATGGCGAAGTACATGAAATTCAAAAAGGACTCAAGCTTGACCGCTATAAAATCCACGACATTGAAATTGTAGTGGATCGTTTTGTGGCGGGCGAGGTTGATGAGCGCCGTTGTTATGAAACAGTCACCACTTGTATGAAACTTGGTGATGGCAGCCTCATGGTTCTAGACCTCGACAATAACCAGATTCGTCATTACAGCCGCTCCTTAATGTGCCCAAGCACAGGTATTAGTTACCCAGAACCCGAACCCAGTCTGTTTTCTTTTAATTCGCCTTATGGTGCTTGCCCTAGCTGCAAAGGCCTGGGCGAAGTCAGTGAGATGGACCGCGATAAAATCATTCCAAATCCGAATTTATCCATTAAAAAAGGTGGTTTAGCGCCGTTAGGTGATTATAAGAAATCCTGGATTTTTGATAAAATTGAACGCATCCTGAATACGGAGCAATTTACGCTAAATACGCCTATTGCAGATTTTGACGAAGCCTTGATTGACCTTTTGCTCTACGGCAATGAAGACATGGAATTGGGGCCTGAAGTAACTCAGGAACGCTTTGAAGGACTCATACATTTTATGGGTAGGCATGCTGATGATTCAAGCACAGCTATACAACGTTGGGCCCAAAGTTTCATGCAGAAAAAAACCTGCCCTACCTGCAACGGTTTTCGCTTAAGAAAGGAAGCGCTCAATTTCAAAATTGGAGACAAGCATATCGGTGACCTTGGTCAACTTGATCTACAAAGTCTGCATGATTGGTGCAGTACACTTCCGCAAATACTTGACGAACAAGCGCTTATTATAGGCAAAGAAATTATCAAGGAAATCAATGCCCGCCTAGGATTTGTACTCGAGGTTGGACTCGACTACCTCACCATGAACCGCAGTGCAAAAACGCTTTCTGGAGGAGAAGCACAACGCATCAGACTTGCCACACAAATTGGAACAGAACTACTCAACGTCTTGTATATCCTAGATGAACCCTCCATTGGCTTGCATCAAAGAGACAACACCAAATTGATTGCTTCGCTCACCAAACTCAGAGACTTAGGCAATACGGTTTTAGTCGTTGAGCACGATAAAGAAATGATGGAAGCCGCCGATTATATAGTAGATATTGGGCCAGGGGCCGGAAAGCACGGCGGAGAAATTGTTTTTGCGGGTACCTATCCCGAAATGCTGAAAGCGCAAACTACAACGGCAGGTTACTTAAACGGTGACCTTCAGCTTACCATACCAAAAGTACGAAGAACCGGAAATGGCAACTTTTTAGAGCTCCTAGGTGCCACAGGGCACAACCTTCAAAATTGCAACATTAAAATTCCTCTTAGCACCTTTACTTTTGTTACCGGTGTGAGTGGTAGTGGTAAATCGAGTTTGATCAATCAGACGCTCTACCCTATCCTGATGAACCATTTTTATGATGAAATCCGTACCTCACTTCCATTCAAAACCATTAAAGGCCTTGAGCATCTAGATAAAGTCATCGAAATTGACCAAAGCCCTATTGGTCGCACCCCACGCTCAAACCCGGTTACCTACACCAAAGTCTTTGACGAAATACGCAGCCTTTTTGCCGCTATGCCTGAGGCACAAATTAGAGGTTATAAAGCGGGGCGTTTTTCATTCAATGTAGCCGGTGGAAAATGCGAAACGTGCAACGGAGGCGGCATGAGACTCATAGAAATGAACTTTTTACCCGATGTTTATGTCTTGTGTGAAACCTGCAACGGAAAAAGATACAACAATGAAACTTTAGAAGTCAAGTACAAAGGAAAAAGCATTGCCGATGTTTTACAAATGACAATCAATGAAGCCGTTGACTTCTTTGAAAATCATCCAAAAATTTATCGCGTCCTACTCACCCTAAAAGAAGTAGGTTTAGGTTATATCCAGCTTGGGCAATCTTCAACCACACTTTCTGGTGGCGAAGCTCAGCGCATCAAATTGGCCGCAGAATTAGCCAAAAAAGCCACCGGAAAAACCATTTACATCTTGGATGAACCTTCAACTGGTTTGCATTTCGAAGACATCAATATGCTATTGGCCGTATTACAAAGATTGGTCGACGAAGGCAATACTGTTTTGGTCATTGAACACAACCTCGATATGATAAAAGCAGCCGACTACATCATCGATATTGGACCAGAAGGCGGACATCGTGGAGGGCAGGTAGTGTGTGCAGGGAGCCCCGAACAGTTGATTAAAAAAGCAACAACTATTTCTTATACCGCCAAGTACTTGGCTCCAGAATTGGCACAACGAACAAAAAAATAAGCGATTAAACTGAGCTTCAATTAAAAAGCATTAATTTTGTCGCTCCTAAGTAGTATTGACATCAAAAAATAAAATAAAATGGCATTAGAAATTACAGACGCAAACTTCGATGAAGTTGTCATGAACTCAGACAAACCAGTCATCATCGACTTTTGGGCAGAATGGTGTGGTCCTTGCCGCATGATTGGCCCAGTTATCGAAGAAATGCACAAAGAATACGAAGGCAAAGCCCTTATTGGAAAGGTAAATGTTGACCACAACATGGGTGTTTCTGCAAAATTTGGCGTACGCTCAATCCCAACCATTCTTTTTATCAAAAATGGCGAGGTAGTCGACAAATCAGTAGGAGCTGTTCCAAAGGCAGTTTTGGCCGAGAAACTCGAAGCATTAATGTAAATTTTTAAAGGGAGCTCGCTCCCTTTTTTTATGCCATGGAATCATTCTGGAGAAGACTTCGTTATTACGGCTTAGGGTTTGGTTTAGGCCTGATTCTGACCTTCGGTATTTTCAATACCCGTGGTTGCAGTTGGATGCCATCTAACCGTGTTAAAGAAGCCATGAACGCTCGAATCTGGGTCATGAACAAAGCTGTTCAACAAGATTTCTTTCAAAAAAATAAGCTGACCAAAGACCAATTCTACAACGCCATTCAAGAGGCAGATATCGCCTTCACAAAGAGCATCAGAAGCGGCAAACACAAGGTATATGACCTCACGTTCAACACGAGTAGCAAAAAAGATGTCCATTGCCTTGCACGCATGACCGACGAAAGTTTTGTTGCTGAATTTATTCCTTTTGTAAGCTCAGTAAAAGCGCTCAAAAAACAAAAAACGAAGCATTCCGAAGCTCCAATTATACACACGCCAAACAATAAAAACCTGGTCTATTCTGATCCAAGACCAGCATTGCAAACACACCTCAAAGCATCGGGCTTAGCAAACGATAGCCAGCTACAAAAAGCCTTATTTAAAGGCGCGTTTCATGCAACAAAATCAAGGCTAAACGAACAGCCAAGACCTCTTCACGTGTTTAGTTTTAGGACTAAAAAATTACCTAAAGCACAGCTTTTTGCAACCTGTATTTGGTATAAAGACAAGATTAAAATTGTCGATCTCAAGGAGGAAGCCCTCGATTTTTAGAACAATTCACATTTTTTAGCAAAAAATTGTTTAAAAGTTAGGTAAATCTACGCCTGCTCTTCTCTCCGTTTTTTTAACTTTGAATTATGGAATTTACTGCGGAGCAGATTGCTGGTTTACTAAACGGAGAAGTCATTGGCAATCCTCAGGCCTCCGTTAGTGCATTGGCTAAAATTGAAGAAGGTCAGCCAGGAGCACTTAGTTTCTTATCTAATCCAAAATACGAGGTTTACATTTACACCACTGCTTCAAGCATTTGTATTGTCAATCAATCTTTTGAACCAAGCAAAGCACTCCCTGAAACACTCACGCTCATCAAAGTTGCTGACGCCTACGCATGCTTTGCGCAATTACTAGCTTTATATGACAGCATGAATAAAAAAGAGGCCATTATTGAGCAGCCTTCGTTCATTCATGAAAGTGCGCAAGTTGGCGCCAATGTTTACATCGGTGCCTTTGCATACATTGGCGCCAATGTCAAAATCTCAGACAACTGTCAAATCCATCCTAATGCCGTCATTCAAGATAATGCGAGCATTGGTCCAAACACCATTCTCTACGCTTCCGTAAACATTTACAAAGAATGTCATGTAGGTGCCAACTGCATTATTCATGCCGGAACTGTAATTGGCTCTGACGGCTTTGGTTTTGCCCCTGACGAAAATGGTGTTTACAGCAAAATTCCTCAAATTGGAAACGTTGTCATTGAAGACGACGTCGAAATCGGGGCCAATTGCACCATAGACCGTGCAACCATGGGCTCCACATTCATCCGCAAAGGCGTCAAAATTGACAACCTGTGTCAAATTGCTCACAACGTGGACGTCGATCAGCATACCGCTATGGCAGCACAGGTCGGGATTGCAGGTTCTGCAAAAATCGGCAAGCACGTCATGATCGGCGGCCAAACTGGTATTGCCGGGCATCTCAGCGTGGCAGATCACACTAAAATTGTGGCGCAGTCTGGCATCCCTTCCACTGTGAAAAAAGCAGACACCCTCATGGGAACTCCTGCCATTCCTATCAATGATTACAAACGCTCACACTTTGGGTTCAGAAAACTTCCTGGCCTTATCCAAAAGATCTATGAGCTCGAAAACAAACTCAACGACTTGCTCAAAAACAAATAAGCATGACAGAAAAACAACGCACACTCAAGCAAAGCATCGTTTTTGAAGGTGTTGGCCTACATACCGGTGAAAAAGTCCGTCTCGAAATATTGCCCGCACCTGCCAATCATGGCTATAAATTTCAACGCGTAGATCTCGAAAACCAACCCATCATCAAGGCAGATGCTGATTTAGTGGTTGCCACTGATCGCGGCACTACCCTTGAACAAAACGGCGCCAGAGTCTACACCACTGAGCATGTCTTAGCAGCTCTTTACGGCTGTCAAGTAGACAATGCTTTGATTCAAATCAATGCCCCTGAAATCCCAATCATGGATGGCAGTGCGCTACCATTTGTTAAGGCTATTGAAGCAACCGGTTACGAAGAACAAGACGCTGTACGCGAATACTTTGAGCTTACTGAAAATATTCCCTGGGAAGACACCGAAAAAGGCATTGAGTTTTTAGCCATCCCAGATACCAATTACCGCGTTACAGTCATGGTAGACTACAAGTCTCCGGTTCTTGGTACACAGCACGCAAGTATGTACCATATCGGAGAATTTAACAAAGAAATTGCGCACTGCAGAACTTTTGTCTTCCTACGTGAACTCGAAATTTTAGCCAAAAACAACCTCATCAAAGGAGGAGACCTAGATAACGCTATTGTTCTTGTCGATCGCGCCGATGTACAACAAGCCGAACTCGATGAACTCGCAGAAATTCTTGGTAAAGAAAAATTACAAGTTAACCTTGACGGCATTGGTGTCTTGAACAGCAGTAAATTACAATGCGAAAACGAGCCTGCCCGCCACAAATTACTCGATATCATCGGTGACCTCGCCTTGGTTGGTAAACCAATCAAAGCACACATTCTTGCTGCACGTCCTGGGCACTCAGGCAACGTTCGTTTTGCTAAAGTGCTCAAAGAGCAAATCAAGAAACAACAACAAAAAGGGAAGATTTTCGACATCGAGAAGGAACCACTTTATACCACTCAAGACATCGAACGCATGCTTCCGCATCGTTACCCTTTCCTAATGGTCGACAAAATTCTTGAAATCCATCCTGAATCCATTGTGGGTATCAAGAACATCACCATGAATGAGCCCATCTTTACCGGGCACTTCCCAGGCAACCCGGTTTTCCCAGGAGTATTGCAAATTGAAGCCATGGCGCAAGTTGGAGGTATCTATGCACTGTCTCAGGTCGAAGACCCACATTTGTATTCCACTTACTTCATGAAAATCGACAACGTTCGCTTCAAACAAAAAGTTGTGCCTGGCGATACCGTTGTATTTGAATTAGTGCTCACCTCGCCTATTCGCCGAGGCTTGGTTGAAATGAGCGGGACTGCTTATGTCAACGGCAAGGTTGTTTCCGAAGCCAGTATGTTGGCACAAATCATTAAAGATAAAGCCGAATGATTTCCAACCTAGCCTCTATTTCAAAAGACGCACAAATAGGCCAAAATGTGCGCATCGATCCTTTTGCGGTCATCCATGAAGATGTGATCATCGGTAATGGTTGTCATATCCACTCTAACGCAGTCCTTTATCCCGGAACAAGAATCGGTGAAGATTGCGATGTATTTCCGGGGGCTTCTGTTGGTGTCATCCCACAAGATCTCAAATTCAGCAATGAATACACAACCGTTGAAATTGGAAACCACACTAAAATTCGCGAATGCGTGACCATTCACCGTGGTACCAACGACAAACTTAAAACCAGCATAGGCGACAACTGCCTACTCATGACCTACGTGCATGTGGCACACGATTGTCAAATTGGCAACAACGTGATTCTTGCGAGCTACACAGGTTTGTCAGGTCATGTTGTCATTGACGACTGGGCCATACTCGAAGGAAAAGCAGCTGCGCAGCAGTTTGTGCATATTGGCAAACATGCTTTTATTGGCGGTGCTTCCCTCATCAGAAAAGATGTGCCACCATATGTAAAAGCTGCACGTGAGCCTTTAGCTTTTGCCGGAGTCAATTCAGTGGGGCTGCGCAGACGCGGTTTTACCGAAGAGCAAGTCCGTGAAATTGAAGATATTTACCGTGTCTTGTATGTCCAAAATAGCAATATTTCCAAGGGCATGAAAGCGCTTGAGGGTTCCTCCTCTTCAGCCCTACTCACAGAAATCACAAATTTTATTCAAAATTCAGAAAACGGCGTTATTCGCGGCATGATATGATTCATCGTGGACAAGAACTCACCCTTCTCATCACTGCCTACGCATTTGGTGGAAGAGGCATTGCAAGACTGCAAGAAAATGACCAACATTTTACCATCTTCGTAGACAACGCCTTTCCTGGGCAAACTGTCTTAGCCAAGATTGAAACCAAACGCAAGAACTTTGCAGAGGCAAAATTACTAGAGGTAATTGAACGTTCTGCGGATGAACAAAGCCAGCTATTTCAAGAAATTTCAGGCGGCCCGTATATTCACGTGCCAGTTGCCATCCAAGAAAAATATAAGCAAGAAAGCACGCTAGAAACTTTTGCGCGCCTCAGCGGACTCCGCGACAGCCCAGCGAAATTTGATGTCTTTATTTCCTCACCTGCGCATTACCATTATCGCAACAAGATGGAATACAGCTTCTCTTGTATCGAGCACGACCTCGAAACCAACCAAGAGCTCGATGACGCTTTTGCGCTTGGTTTTAAAAGACGAGGAACTTGGTGGAAAGTAGAAAGCCTCAACAAACCAAGCGGGCTTTTTGACGAAATATGGGAAAGCAAACTCAAAGAATTACGTTTATTTCTCTTCAAAACAGGATTACCTGCATGGCATCCGCCTCAGAAAAAAGGTTTTTTCAGACACATTGTTGTCAGAAAATCCTTCTTAAAGAACGAATTACTCATCAACCTTGTCACCTCCTCAGAGGGCATTGAAAATTTTGACCTCAAAGCTTTCACGGACTTTCTTCTCAACCTTCATCCCGGACGCATTGCTGGGCTTTGGCACACCATCAACGACAACGTAGCTGATCGTGCCAAAATCGAAAATGGCTCTTCTACCCTGCTTTATGGTAGCCCGGTCATTGAAGAAGAGCTTTCCGGTCTGCGCTTTCAAATTTCGATGGAGAGCTTTTTTCAAACCAACCCTGCTTGTGCCGAATTGCTTTACGCCAAGGCCCTCGACTTCCTTTTTGAAGAACCATTTGAAGACGGCGACATCGCCATGGATTTATTTTGCGGAACAGGTACCATTGCGCAACTTATGGCCAAGCGCAATCCAAATGTCCGTATCATAGGTGTCGACATCGTTGAAAAAGCCATTTCTGATGCTAAAGAAAATGCGCTCAAAAATCAAATTAGTAGCGCAGAGTTTTATGCAGCCGATGTCGGAAAATTTTTAAAGGAATATCCTGAATTTCAAGGAAAAATCAAGCGTATCATGCTTGATCCACCAAGAGCAGGGATAGCTCCTAAGACACTCCAAAAAGTTTTAGCTTTAGGTGCTCAAAGCATTGTTTACATCAGCTGTAATCCAGCTACACAGGCTCGTGATGCAAATACGCTGGCCATGGCAGGTTATCAACTCGAGAAATATGCACTTGCCGATCAATTTCCACACACAGGTCATATAGAATCGATTGCAAAATTTGTAAAATATGAAAGTTGAAATCATTGCTATAGGCGATGAACTTTTGATTGGCCAAACGGTCAATACCAACGCTTCATGGCTTGGTCAAGAATTCAGTCTTCGTGGTTACCAAATTACAAGAGCCCTTTCTATTGCCGATGACCCAACCCAAATTATTGCAGCGCTTGACGCTGTATTACCAGACACCAATTGCGTGATCATAACTGGCGGTTTAGGCCCAACCAAAGATGACCTCACCAAACATACCCTTGCTGCCTACTTTGATTCTGAATTAGCAATTGATGAGGCCACACTTGCACAAATTGTTGCTTTTTTTGAAGGACGCAACAAACCCATGCTCGAGGTCAATGTGCAACAAGCGGCCTTACCAGTTAAAGCTAAAATCCTTAAAAACAGACGCGGAACGGCTGCAGGGATGTGGTTTGAAAAACAAGATGTCATTTTTATTTCGCTCCCCGGTGTGCCCTATGAAATGAAAACCATCATGACCGAAGAAGCTTTTCCTTTAATAGAAGAGCGCTTTGGCAAAAGTTCTTTATATCATCGTACGCTACTCACTCAAGGCATAGGCGAGTCTTTCTTAGCCGAGCAAATTGCCGATTGGGAAAACCGCGTGAGGTCTACGGGTCTAGGTTTGGCCTATTTACCTGCGCCGGGTTTGGTCAAATTAAGGCTCACTTCATATAAAGGAAAAGAGGAAGAAATCTTGATTGATAATCTTTTTACTGAGCTTAAGAATCTTCTACCCGAAGCCGTTTTTGGCGAGGGTGATCAAGCCCTTGAAAGCGTTCTGGGTAACTTACTTCTTGAAAAAAAGTTAAGTATCGGCACTGTTGAAAGTTGTACATCCGGCAAACTTGCGCAGACCATTGCCTCTGTTCCCGGAGCCTCAGCTTATTATCAAGGTGCTTTATTGACTTATTCCAATGAACTCAAAAACCGAATTGCTGAGGTTTCAAATGAAGCCTTGAGTAAATTTGGTGCCGTTAGCGAGCAGGTTGCTATCGAAATGGCAGCCAATGGCAAACGCATTTTAGGTGTAGACTACTGCTTATCTACAACTGGCGTAGCAGGGCCAACAGGCGGAACACCTGAAAAACCTGTTGGTTTAGTCTGGATTGGCCTCAGTGGCCCCACAGGTACTATTGCTAAAAGTTTCCGTTTTGGCGACAATCGTCAGAGAAATATTGAAATGACTGTCCTCAGCGCAATGAATTGGTTGCGTTACTACTTACAAACCAATTAAGGCACATAAATCTTAGTAGCTGTATCAGCACAGCGGATGATATAAAAGCCCGATGCTAATTGGACACCGTTTACTTGTGCAACAGTTGACCTTTGAAGTAATTCACCATTCAACCTATAAATTTCAATATTGTCTTGTTTGTTAGCCCCTTCGATGCTCAAACGACTATTCGCATCTATCGAAATAATCGTTGTTGGATTTTCTTCCAAACTCTGTGTTCCTACAAGATTATAAATCAGCTCAACATCATCTATGAGGACTTCATCATTAGCACTACCTGCTCCGGGAATATGATTGGTGCTAAAAGTTAGCAAAATATATTTCGGTGCAAGCCCCGTATTTACAGTATATGTAAAAGGAGTTGAAAATCGCACCCAAGCATTATTGGTTGGTGAAAATTGCAGGTCTGCCTCAGCTACAACATATGGTGTAGAAGCCGCATCAAGGGGGTCTTGCACGGCAAATTCATCATGAATAATTGCATGCATGCCAGCACTCTCAGAAGCAGCCGCCGTATAACGCGCCCAAAAAACA
Organism: Bacteroidota bacterium; assembly: GCA_041168645.1. Lineage (GTDB taxonomy): Bacteria > Bacteroidota > Bacteroidia > Flavobacteriales_D > Crocinitomicaceae > UBA952. The sequence goes on from JBEEKM010000040.1 coordinate 16,331, forward strand.
ATTGAATCTGGTGCAAAAATCAGAGATTCAGAAAAAGCAGCATCATTCAGCACCGTATAATTATAATTATCTGGGCTACTCAAATTAGAACTGCCCATATTCATGCGACCAGTTGTAAGAACGCCATTTGCCATTATTCCTAAAGTACTTTTGGACCAAATTCTTGCGCTATATAATCCTGTAGCTCCGGTTCTTACAATGCTCGATCGCTCTACTTGCTTTGATCCAAATGCTGCAAAACTACCAGTAGCAGTTTTGAAAGAGGACCAATTCGTTGGTTCCTCTGAATTGGAACCCAGGTTATCCCAATCTTCGAAGCTTGCATTGCCTAATTGTTGGGCCTGAAGGGTCGAACAAAGCAAGATTAATATAAAAAAGGTAATAGCTTTCATAAACTAGATTTCAAACAAATATAACATTTTAGGTAACTTTACCGAATGAAACAACAGTCCACACTACCCGTCATGGAACATTTCTTCACCTTACAAGGCGAAGGTTTTCATTCCGGTAGAGCTGCTTATTTTATTCGTTTAGCGGGTTGCGACGTTGGTTGTGTTTGGTGCGATGTCAAAGAAAGCTGGACCATCAGCCCTGAGCAATACTTGACCATTGATCAACTCCTTGAAGCACTTTCAAACGCCGCAGCTGATTTTGTGGTCATAACCGGTGGCGAACCCACCATGCACGATCTCACAGAACTCACTTCTGTACTTAAGAGGAATGGTTTTGAAATCGCTATTGAAACTGCAGGTGTGCACCCCCTTAAAGGCCACATTGATTGGTATTGTTTCTCGCCAAAAAAGTTTAAAGCTCCTATTGACGAAGCCTACACAAAAGCCAATGAATTGAAAATTGTCATTGCGCATCCTTCCGATTTCGAATGGGCTGAAACACACGCCCATAAGGTCGGGCCTAATTGTAAATTGTACTTACAAACAGAATGGGAAAAACAAGATCGTTTACTCCCGCTTATCATCGACTATATCAAACGCAACAAAAAGTGGAAAATCTCGTTACAATCGCATAAAT
>JBEEKM010000041.1:0-17000 GCA_041168645.1 Bacteroidota bacterium
CCGACAGCCCAGGATTAGAATATGCACCAGATATGTACCGCACTCCTGGTATTGAAACTTATGTAGATTACGGAGAAGTAAGAGGACGTATCAATGGTGATCTTAAAGGTCGTTTGTCTGCCATGACTCCGCCTCGCAACACCATTCCTTTTTATGGTACTGATTCTTCAGAAGTGAAGTTGATGTTGCCTTACTTCCGCAAACCAAATGTTGCCTTCCGCGAAACACATGGTCTTTACGGTTGGGATTACTCTGCAGCTGACGAATACACGATGGCAGTTGGTGACAAAAACCCACTCTTGATCAATGCCAGCAACGCTGATGCAGTAATCACAAAAGGAAAAGAACTCTTTACTGCGATGTGTCAGCACTGTCACGGTGAAAAAGGTGATGGTAATGGCCCGATGGTAGCAAGTGGCGCTTATGCTGGTGTACCAAACTATGTAGGTTTGGCTGCAACAGAAGGTCAAATGTTCTACTCTATCTATTATGGTAAAGGGATGATGGGTTCACATGGTTCAATCTTGAACAAGAAAGAAATCTGGACTATCATTCATTACATCCGTCGTCTACAAGATGCCAACTACGGCAAATTTGACGCTTCAGGTGCAGCTGTAGTAGCAACTGTTTCAGACACCACTAACGCGAAATAATCAACAGAGCAATGGAATTTCAAATAACCAAAAAAGCGAAAAACGTAGCCTTCGGACTCATGGGAGTCGGTGTGTTACTAACAATAATTGGTGCCGCTATTGCTGCGGGTGATCATCACTTCTTTACCCGCTTCATGGCTTCAGCCCTAATCAGCGGATTCTTCTTCTTTGCCATCGGTCTCGGAGCATTGTTCTTCTTAGCATTGAAATATGCTACTGAAACAGGCTGGTATGCTGCAGTAAAACGCGTCATCGAAGCTGTTGCAGGCTTCCTTCCTGTCGGGATGATCATTTTAGGGGTGGTTTTACTCGTGATTACTTAAGCTGATGGTGCTCATATCTATTCTTGGATGGACCCAGAAGTACAAGCGCACGATGAAGTAGTTCGTCACAAAGCAGCTTATTTAAATCCAGTATTTTTCTGGATCCGTACACTTGCTTACTTTACAACTTATTTCTTGTTCTGGAGAGGTTTCAAAAGACGCTCTTTGGAAGAAGATAAAGTAGGAGGTACTGAACTTCACTTTAAAAACTACAAAAGAGGAGCTTTATTCTTAGTTTTCTTTGCTGTATTTAGTTCGACTTCTGCTTGGGATTGGATCATGTCTATTGATGTGCATTGGTTCTCAACGTTGTTCGGATGGTACACTTTTGCAGGCATGTGGTGTTCAACAATGGTAGTATTGGTTTTAACAACACTTTACCTAAAGAAATTAGGCCACCTAGAGAATGTGAACGATTCTCACATTCATGACCTTGGAAAATGGACTTTTGCCACTTCTTTCCTTTGGTCTTATATGTGGTTCTCACAATTCATGTTGATTTGGTATGCGAACATCGGTGAAGAAGTCATTTACTTCCAAACACGTATCATGCATTTCAAATACTTATACTTTGGTATGTTCATCATCAATTTTGCATTCCCGATGCTTATTTTGATGTCGCGTGATGCCAAAAGAAATGCAGGTATCCTTACAGCAGTTGGTTTAACAATCTTGGCTGGTCACTGGCTTGATGTTTACATCATGATCTCTGCTGGTTCAATGGGACAAAATGCAACGGTTGGTGCACTTGAAATCGGAATGGCTTTATTAATGGCTGGTGCCTTCATCTTTGTGGTGTTGCGCAATCTTTCTAAAGCTCCTTTAACACCAGTGAATCACCCATTCCTGGATGAATCTAACCACCACGAAATTTAATATAACAAGACATTATCTATAAGTCATGGAAAATAAATTGATCGTTTTACTTGTCATTGTTTTAGGCGCTATCGCCATCGCACAACTCGTGCGCGTCTATGAAATTTCTTCTAAGTTGCGCAAGCACCAAGAACACGAGATTTCAAGTCGTGACAACAATTTAAATGGCCGCCTTATGTTCGGTTTCATGATATTGTTGTTTGGCTTCTTCATTTATTTAATGTCTGAGTATGGTTGGACGGGAAGAGGTGTAGCTGCCTCTGACGAAGGTGATGAAATGGATTGGTTGCTCAATCTGAACTTTGTGATTGTCATTGCCATTTTCTTTTTCACCAATTTCTTATTGTTCTACTTTACATGGAGATATGTGAAAAAGCCAGGTGTTCCTGCCTTTTATTATCCACACAACAACAAACTTGAAGCAATTTGGACAGTTGTTCCAGCTATTGTTTTGGCAGTTATCATCATCCTTGGTCTTCAAACATGGGGTCATTTATCTGGTCCGTCTAAACCAGAAGCGGTTAAAATTGAGTTGTTCTCAAAACAGTTTGATTGGACAGCTCGCTATTCAGGTCAAGATAACACGTTAGGTCTTTATGACTACAAGCTTACACTTGACAACAACGAACTCGCACTTTTGACTTCAAACACCATTGATTCCGCTTTAAATAATATGCTCAAGGGCGCGTCAGGTATTTATTCTTTGCAAAAATTATTAAATAACCGCGACACCGTATTTAGTGATTCAACGGTGAATGTCTTGCGCACAGACTTATCGAGAAAAGAGCGTTTGTATCGTTTCTTAACGCAAATGAAGCAGAATCACAATGCAAAATTAGATGCTTCAGCTTGGGATGACATCATCCAAAAAGATACCCTCTACCTTTGCAAAGGTCAGGAGTACGAAATCGCTTTGCGTGCAAAAGACGTCATTCACTCTGCTTATTTCCCACATTTCCGTGCTCAAATGAACACGGTACCTGGAATGGCAACTCGCATGAAGTTTACACCTAACAAGACAACTGCTGAGATGCGTGAAATCAAGAATGATGCTGCATTCAATTACATCTTGATGTGTAATAAAATTTGTGGTGGTGCTCACTACAAAATGAAAATGATTGTTGTTGTACTTGACAAACCAGCTTACAATAAGTGGATGGCTGGTAAGAAAAAACAAACTTTCAAAGATCAGTATTTCCCTGTAGCAGCAGCACCGGCAGCACCGGCAGCAACTGATACTACAGCAGTAACGATGAATTAATTTAGCAACGATAAAAAAATAAAAGATGGCTTCACACGACGCACACGCACACGGACATCATGATGATCACCACCATCATGAGGAGCATTTTATCTCCAAATACATCTTCTCGCAAGACCACAAAATGATTGGTAAGCAGTTTTTAATGACTGCTGTATTCATGGGTCTTGTTGCTATGATGTTATCAATCCTTTTCCGTATCCAATTGGCTTGGCCCGGAGAAAGTTCTGATTTCTTAAGTTTCTTCCTCGGTGAAAAGTGGGCTCCAAACGGAGTTTTAAAAGAGGATATGTACTTAGGTTTGGTTACTATCCACGGAACGATTATGGTATTCTTCCTACTAACAGGTGGTTTATCAGGAACTTTTTCAAACTTGCTTATTCCGTTGCAATTAGGAGCGCGTGATATGGCTTCTGGCTTCATGAACATGCTCTCTTATTGGTTGTTTGCGTTGTCTTCAATCATCATGTTGGTTTCCTTGTTCATTGAGTCAGGACCAGCAATGGCAGGTTGGACAGTTTATCCTCCGCTTTCTGCTTTACCACAAGCTGTTTCAGGTTCTGGTCTAGGTATGACACTTTGGTTAGTATCAATGGCTATTTTCATTGCCTCTTCATTGTTAGGTTCTTTGAACTACATTGTTACGATCATCAACCTTCGTACTCAGGGTATGACCATGACACGTATGCCGCTTACTATTTGGGCGTTCTTTGTTACAGCAATTTTGGGTGTGCTTTCATTCCCGGTTTTGTTATCAGCTGCTTTGCTTTTGATCATGGACCGCTTAATGGGTACGTCATTTTATCTTTCTGATATCATTGTAGGTGGTGAAATGTTGACTAACCACGGTGGTTCCCCGATTCTTTACCAACACTTATTCTGGTTCTTGGGTCACCCTGAAGTATACATCGTATTACTTCCTGCACTTGGCCTTTCATCAGAAATTATTGCAACAAATGCACGCAAACCAATCTTTGGTTATAAAGCCATGATCGGTTCAATCTTGGCAATTGGTTTCTTATCCTTTATTGTGTGGGGTCACCACATGTTCGTTACTGGTATGAATCCATTCCTAGGAAGTGTATTCGTATTTACAACTCTTTTGATTGCGATTCCATCTGCGGTTAAAGTATTTAACTACCTCACTACACTTTGGAAAGGATCGTTGGTTCTTACACCTGCAATGCTTTTTGCAATCGGCTTGGTTTCTACATTTATCACAGGTGGTGTAACAGGAATCATTCTTGCTGACTCTGCTTTGGATATCATGTTGCACGATACTTACTTCGTTGTAGCTCACTTCCACATCGTAATGGGTATGTCTGCCGTATTCGGTATGTTTGGAGGTGTTTACCACTGGTTCCCTAAAATGTTTGGTCGCATGATGAATACGCGTCTTGGCTACGCTCATTTCTGGGTAACATTGGTGGGTGCTTATGGTGTATTCTTCCCAATGCACTTTGTAGGTTTAGCAGGCGCACCGCGTCGTTACTATGACTACTCAGTTTACAACGAATTTGATGCAGGTTCAGGAGCCATGATGATGGACTTAAACGTGATCATTACCACATTTGCAATTATTGCGGCAATTGGTCAAGTTCTATTCTTGTTCAATTTCTTTTACAGCATTTTCCGTGGGCCAGCTGCACCGCAGAACCCTTGGAGAGCTAATACCCTTGAATGGACAACTCCTGTTGAACATATTCATGGAAACTGGGATGGTGCTTTACCGGTTGTTCACCGTTGGCCATACGACTATTCTAAGCCAGGTGCAAGTGAAGATTTCATTCCGCAAACTACACCATTGGCAGAAGGTGAAGAAGCGCATTAATATGACGCTATAAACGAACTACAAAAAAGGCCCGATATTATCGGGCCTTTTTTATTGTCAATATTTTTAGATTGTTCCAGAGAGGGATGTATAGAAATAATACATCGAAGATCTATCGATTTTCATTATTAAGCTCAAACGCAACTTTTTCTAATTCTTTAAAGAATTCGGCGCCATATGCCCTTACTAGTGGCTCCTTTAAAAATTTAAAAACGGGAACATCTAGTTTTTCACCGCAAGCACAAGCCGGTTCGCAGATATCCCATTTCTCATAATTGAGGGCAGTATATTCTGAAAATTGTTTGGTGCGGATAGGGTAGAGGTGACATGAAATAGGTTTGATAAAATCAATTTTTCCTTCGCGCTGCGCTTTTTCTATGGAACACTTTGCAGTGTTGCTTTGATCGAAGTAAACAAAGGCGCATTCTTTGCCATTCACGAGTGTTGTGGCAGGTTCAAAATCTTCATCGTGGTAAACAACCCCATTAGCTTCAACGGCAGCAATGCCTTCAGGACGCATATAGGTTTTGATTTTCTCCAGGTTTTCCTCAATAATTTGCACTTCTTCCTCTGTAACTGGGGCACCTCCATCTCCTTCGATGCAACATGCACCTTTACAAGCATTGAGGTCACAGACAAATTGTCTTTCAAAGATTTGGGTTGATATAATTTTATCGTTGATTTCTATTAACATACTACAAAGATAAGCTAAGGATTTGGTGGAATGGAAAATACTAGCTATATTTGCATCACATTTGAAGGTGTTAAGAACGAGGGGACGCAAGTCCCCTCTTTTTTTCCACAAACATAGCTACATGTTAGATCGTAAATACATAGAATCATTAATTGCAGAGCGCATCGCTGAACTAGACAACGGCCTTTATGTTGTCGATCTGCGTATTTCTGCCAATAACATCATCAATGTTGAGCTAGATAAACTCAAAGGTGGTGTCAGCGTAAGTGATTGCATGGCTGTTTCGCGAAATATCGAACACAACCTAGACCGCGAGCAAACAGACTTCGAATTGCATGTGTCTTCAGCTGGCCTTGATCAACCAATTCGCCACATCAATCAGTTTGCAAAAAATGTGGGTCGCAGTTTCAAAGTTCAACCCCTCGAAGGCGAAAAATTTGAAGCAGAACTGGTTAAAATGGCCGATGACACACTTGTTTTCAAACAACGCATTCAAAGACGCGACGAAGAAAAAAAGAAAAAAGTATGGGTAGAAGAATTCATTGAATTGCCCTACAACCAAATAAAAGAAGCAAAAATTGTAATATCCTTTAAATAAGCACCATGAACAGTTTGGAACTTGTTGACTCATTTTCGGAGTTCAAAGAACTTAAAAACATTGACAAACAAACGATGCAGCACGTATTGGAAGACGTCTTCCGTGCGATGCTCAAAAAGAAGTTTAACACAGATGAGCACATCGATATCGTTGTAAACATTGATAAAGGTGATGTTCAGATCTTTTTGAACAAAGAAATCGTTGGTGACGGCGAAGTAGAAGATCCAAATACCGAGATCGCTTACTCAGATGCCATTAAAATTGAGCCTGACTTCGAAATCGGTGAAGAAGTTACCGAAGAATTCAAGTTTGCTGATTTTGGTCGTCGCAATGTTTTGGCTTTGCGTCAGAACCTTATTTCTCGCATCATGGAACTCGAGAAGGACCAACTTTACAACAAATACAAAGAGCGCATCGGTGAAATCGTTACCGGAGAAGTTTATCAGGTTTGGAAGAAAGAAATCCTGATCATGGACGACGACAACAACGAACTTATCTTGCCGAAATCGGAGCAAATTCCTTCAGATTTCTTCAAAAAAGGAGAGTCAGTTCGCGCAGTTGTAGCTAAAGTGGACATGCGTAACAGCACCCCAGTAATTATCTTGTCTCGTACCGCTCCTGAATTCCTTGAGCGTTTATTCGAACTTGAAGTTCCAGAAGTATTTGATGGCCTCATCACCATCAAGAAAATTGTTCGCGAACCAGGAGAGCGCGCTAAAGTTGCTGTTGAATCTTATGACGACCGCATTGACCCAGTTGGGGCTTGTGTCGGTATGAAAGGTTCAAGAATTCACGGAATTGTTCGTGAATTGCGCAACGAAAACATTGACGTCATCAACTATACAAGCAACCAACAGTTGCTCATTCAACGTGCGTTGTCACCGGCTAAAATTACCTCTATGGAGATTTTAGAAGACGACAAACGCGTCAAAGTTTATCTCAAACCAGATCAAGTGTCATTGGCAATTGGTAAAGGTGGTAACAACATCAAACTTGCCGGAAAGCTCTGTGGTTTTGAAATTGATGTTTACCGCGACGGAGAAGTTGATATCGAAGACGTTGACCTCGAAGAATTTGCAGATGAAATTGACAGCTGGATCATCGATGAATTGAAAGCGATTGGTTGTGATACCGCGAAGTCAGTTCTCGAAATCAGCAAAGATGACCTTGTATCGCGTACAGACCTCGAAAAAGAAACAATCGAGGAAGTATTCCGCATTTTACAAGCAGAATTTGAATAACTTTAATACCAATTAGGAGCGCAATAATAGAATATGGCGGGAAAACCGATACGTTTAGGAAAAGCAGCAGGAGAATTGAATGTAGGAATTCCGACAATTGTCGAGTTCTTAGGTTCAAAAGGAATTGTCATTGACTCAAGCCCGACAGCACGTCTGGAGCAAGAGCATTTTGACATTCTTTGCCAAGAATTTGCTGCAGACCAAAACATGAAAGAGCAGTCCAAGGCTGCCTTGCGTCGCGAAAAGCGCGAGTCTTTATCAATCAAAGACAAGCCACAAGAAGAAACAGTTGCTCAACCAGCACAAGAGGACGAAGATGAAGAGGATATCAACCTTGAAGAAATCAAGCGTCAAGTGCTCAGTGATACACCAGCTGCACCAGTACCAGTTGTAGCTGCTCCGGTTGAACCTGCAGCAGCAACAACAGAGCCAGAGGTGGCTTCTGAGAACAAAGTCAATGTTATTGGCAAGATTGACCTCGATGCGATCAATCAGCGCACGCGCCCTGATAAAAAGAAAGATACTGCAGCTCCAAAAGAAGCCAGCAAAGAAGAAACAAAGGCTGCACCAGCACCTGTTGCTGAAACTGCACCAACTACACCAACTGAAGCCCCTGCTCCTGAGTCAAATCCAGCGCCACAAGCCCCTGATGCTCCAGCAGAAATTGAAACCATTCGCGTAGCGCGTCAGACACTTTCTGGCCCAACAGTTCTTGGTAAAATTGAGCTCCCTGTTGAACGTCCACGCACACCAGTTGCTTCGTCTTCAGATGACGCCAACTCTAAGCGCAAGCGTAAGCGCATCAAAAAAGAAGTGCCTTCTACCGGAAACAACACTGGTGGAAACAATCAAGCCAGACCAAAGACTGAAAAGGCTGAGATTTCTGAGCAAGATATCCAAAAAGAAATCAAAGAAACCCTTGCACGCCTTTCCAACCAAGGAGGGAAGTCAAAGGCTTCTAAAAATCGCCGTCAAAAACGCGACAACTTTGCACAGCGCCGCCAAGAAGAAATGGCGATGGCTGAGCTTGAAGAAAAAACACTTAAACTCACTGAGTTCGTTACTGTTTCTGAGTTGGCTTCCATGATGAATGTCCAACCGACACAAGTTATCTCAGTTTGTATGTCTTTAGGCATTTTTGCTTCAATTAACCAAAGACTTGATGCCGAGACCATTCAAATTGTAGCCGACGAATTTGGCTATGAAACTGAATTCATTAGCGCAGAACTTCAAGATGCTATTACAGTTGTTGAAGATCAGCCTGAAGACCTCATTGCTCGTCCACCAATTATTACCGTAATGGGTCACGTTGACCACGGTAAGACTTCCTTACTTGACCGCATTCGTAATGCCAACGTTACTGAAGGTGAAGCCGGAGGGATCACGCAGCATATCGGTGCGTACTCTGTTACGCTCAAAGATGGTCGCAAAATGACTTTCTTAGATACACCGGGTCACGAAGCCTTTACGGCGATGCGTGCTCGTGGTGCGCAAGTCACTGACGTTGCCATTATTATTGTAGCAGCAGACGACGACGTCATGCCACAAACCAAAGAAGCAATTTCTCACGCACAAGCAGCAAATGTGCCGATGATTTTTGCCATCAATAAAATTGATAAGCCTGGTGCTAATCCAGATCGCATCCGCGAGCAACTGTCAGCCATGAATATTTTGGTCGAAGACTGGGGAGGAAAATACCAAGTACAAGAAATTTCAGCGAAGCAAAACTTAAACATTGACGCTTTACTCGACAAAGTACTTCTAGAGGCTGAACTCCTTGATCTCAAGGCCAATCCAGCCAAAAACGCTGTTGGTACAGTCATCGAATCTTCTCTTGACAAAGGAAAAGGTTACGTAACCAACATGCTTGTTGAAGCCGGAACAATGCGCGTAGGAGATGTTGTTCTTGTTGGCCGTTATTATGGTCGTGTTCGTGCCATGCACGATGAGCACGGTGTTGCCTTGAAAGAGGCGGGCCCAGCTCAACCAGTTTCAGTTCTCGGAATTGGTGGCGCGCCAAGTGCAGGTGACAAATTTAATATCCTCGACGACGAAAAAGAAGCGAAGTCAATTGCTCAGAAACGCGAGCAATTATTCCGCGAGCAAGGCTTGCGTACAACCAAACACATTACTCTTGATGAGATCGGTCGTCGTTTGGCTATCGGAGACTTCAAAGAGCTTAATATCATCGTTAAAGGTGATGTTGACGGTTCTATTGAAGCCCTCTCTGACTCCCTATTGAATCTTTCTACGGAAGAAATCCAAGTGAACATCGTTCACAAAGGGGTAGGTGCTATCACCGAGGCCGATGTCAACCTTGCATCAGCATCAGACGCTATTATTGTCGGCTTCCAAGTAAGACCAACTTTACCAGCGCGTAAATTGGCTGAAACAGAACAGATTGATATCCGCATGTACTCTGTCATCTACAAAGCGATTGAGGAGATCAAAGCGGCAATGGAAGGTATGTTGTCACCAGATATCGAAGAGAAAGTATTGGGTTCTGCCGAAGTACGCGAGACCTTCGAAATCACAAAAGTGGGTACTATTGCCGGATGTTACGTCCTCGACGGAACGATCAAACGCAGTTCGAAAATCCGCCTCATCCGCGATGGCATTGTTGTACACTCTGGCTCTCTTGGTTCATTGAAGCGCTTCAAAGACGACGTCAAAGAAGTGAAAAACAACTACGAGTGTGGTTTGAACATCGATAAATTCAACGATATCCAAATCGGTGACATCATCGAGGCATACGAAGAAGTTGAAGTAGCAAGAAAATTATAAACTCCAAGTTCAAAGCTATTTTTAGTTAGTTTTGTAGGACAATAAATAAAGAAATTATGGGCAAATTCGGACCAACTGAAATCCTCCTCGTACTTGCAATTGTTGTGCTATTCTTTGGCGGCAAAAAAATCCCTGAACTCATGAAAGGTCTCGGAAAAGGCGTTAAAGAATTCAAAGACGCTTCAAAGGGCGAAAACAACTCTACAGAATCTTCAACAGAAATTTCTAAAGAAGAAAAGTAAACGCATGTACCGATCTATCGCAGAGATTCAGAGTGCCTTGCATTCTGGTAAGACGGCATTGGACCTCGTTGAGGAGCACCTGTCGCGCATCGAAGCACATCAACACCTCAATGCTTTTCTCGAAGTATTTGAATCATCCGCACGTGAGCAAGCCATTGCCATTGATGCGAAAATCAAGGCCGGTACGGCAGGTAAGCTAGCAGGAGTAATTGTCGGTATCAAAGACAACATTTGCTATAAAAATCACCGCGTTTCTGCATCCTCTAAAATTTTAGAGGGCTTCTCTTCAATCTATACCTCAACCGTTCTTCAACGTTTGCTCGATCAAGATGCAATCGTCATCGGTCGCTTGAACTGTGACGAATTTGCAATGGGTAGCTCCAATGAGAACTCTGCGTTTGGGCCAGTTCAAAATAATTGGAAGGCCAATCATGTTCCCGGAGGTTCTTCGGGTGGTAGTGCTGTTGCTGTTGCGGCAAATCTATGTACCGTTTCTTTGGGCTCTGACACTGGTGGCTCTATTCGTCAGCCAGCGTCTTGGACAGGCACCTTCGGCATTAAGCCTACCTACGGACGTCTAAGCCGTTATGGTTTGATCGCTTATGCGTCTTCTTTTGATCAAATTGGTTTTTTCACCAATGAGCTCTCTGATACTAAATTATTAATTGAATTGACTGCAGGCCAAGATGAATTTGACGCTACAAGTTCAAGTAAGCCTTATACAACGCGCCAAGAATTACCAGCCAAACTTAAAATTGGCATCATTAAGGAATGCTTTTCACATCCAGGCCTCGACCCAGAAGTCAAAGCAAAACTCGACCAATGTGTAGCTGATTTAAAAGCTGCCGGACACGAACTCACAGAAGTAAGTTTCCCGTTTCTTGACTACATGGTCCCGACCTACTACGTACTCACTACTGCTGAAGCTTCTTCAAACTTAGCGCGTTTCGACGGTGTACATTACGGCTACAGAAGCCCAGATGCACAAGGTGTTGAAGCTACCTACGTGAAGTCTAGAACAGAGGGCTTTGGCCCAGAAGTAAAGCGACGCATCATGACCGGCACCTTTGTGTTGTCACATGGCTACTACGACGCTTATTACACCAAAGGTCAACAAGTGCGTAGAATTTTAAAGAACCGCACCAATGAATTGTTACAAAATTGTGACGTTTTATTATCGCCAACCACGCCTTCAACTGCTTTTGAAATGAATGCGGTCAAAGACCCTATTCAAATGTATTTGCAGGATATCTTTACTGTACACGCCAACCTGACAGGTAACCCTGCGCTGAGCATGCCTTTTGGCTGGCATTCAAACGGTTTACCTTTTGGTCTACAAATTATGGCCAAAGATTTTGAAGAAGATTACCTTTATCATGCCGCGTCTTTAATTCAAGAAGTACTATGATGAAGTGGGTGCAACTTTCCCTTCTTCTCTTTTTAACTGCGTTTGCATTTGCGCAAAAGCCAGCACACCTCGTGCGTCCTTCAGATACGCTTGATCCAGATCCTTTTGTCAATACGGTTCAACAAAGTCTCAATTTGTTTTATGCTGAGTACGCCAATGCTCAAAATTACGAAGCGATCATAGCAGACCTCAATTACGCACCGGGTCAAATCCCAACTTTTTCAGATTCTGTGATTTGTGCGCGCTTGTCTAAGATGAACGAACTCACACCTTTTCATTTAGACTGTAATTCAGCAACCCTTTCTACCATTAAGTTCTTTGCAGCTCAGCGCCGTGGATTCATCCGAGTAGCTCTAGGGCGCTCAGCACTTTATTTTGATTTATTCGAAGAGAAATTGACTGAATACGGCTTGCCACTTGAGTTGCGTTATTTATCTGTGATTGAAAGTGGTTTGCGCCCACAAGTGAAATCAAGAGCAGGGGCACTTGGTTTATGGCAGTTTATGTACAAAACAGGCCTTTATTTCGGCCTTGACGAAAATTCTTACATAGATGAGCGCATGGATCCTGATAAGGCCACAGATGCAGCGTGTCGTTATCTTAAGCAACTTTATGGCATTTATGGCGACTGGAATTTAGCCTTGGCTGCTTACAATGCTGGCCCTGGAAATGTAAATGCAGCCATCCGAAGATCAGGCGGAAAAACAACCTATTGGGAGGTGCGTCCTTTCTTGCCAAAAGAGACACAGGGATACGTTCCTAACTTTATTGCCGCCGCCTACATGATGACCTACCACGCTGAATACAACATTATTCCGATGGAGGCCAAAATTCACAATGCGCAACTAGACACCATGTGTTTAAAGGGCGGGGTTCATATGCAAACCATTGCCAAACTTACAGATTGGGAACTCACTGAAATTCAAAGCCTCAACCCAGTTTATAAAACAACTTATATCCCGAAAATGACACCTGCACGTTGTGTCACCGGACCTCTTGACAAAATTGGGCTCTTAGTCAGTTTTGAAGATTCGCTGTATCTTCTAGAAGAAGCGATCTATCATCCAAAACCTGTGGTCGTTCCCCCACCCACCACCCCCCAAGATTCCACCCTCCGCGACTCCACCTCCCGCGACTCCACCATTATCATTACCAGCACCACTGATACTTTAAGTACCCGATCTCCTGGCACCAATAATTTGCTATATCACAAGGTCAAAACTGGTGAAAACTTGCGCCAGATTGCCTTAAGATACAATGTTTCTATTGAGCAATTGATGGAGTGGAACGGCTTGCGTACTACCAACATTTACGTGGGTCAAAAACTAAGTGTTTACTCGAGCCAGACAGTAGCTCCAGTTACACCCGCACCAACACCACCTCCTCCTCCAGCCAAAAAGTACTATACAGTTCGCTCTGGCGATACCTTCGGGAAAATTGCTCAGCGCAACAACCTGACTCAAGCTCAATTACAACGCCTCAACCCTGGTGTCAGAGTCAATAGCATTTCTGTTGGTCAAAGAATCCGGATTAAATAGTTTCCCATGAAACTATCAGGCGTCATTATCACTTACAACGAAGCCCGAAACATCAGGCGCTGCTTGCTTTCTTTGCAAGAAGTTTGCGATGAGATTCTAGTACTCGATTCCTTTTCCACCGATGAAACCCAAGCCATTTGCCAAGAATTTGGGGTGCGCTTTGAACAAAATCCGTTTGAAGGCCACATTCAGCAAAAAAATGAGGCGCTCAAACGAGCCACTCACGATTGGGTGCTTTCTCTAGATGCCGATGAAGCGCTTACTGATGAACTCAAGAAAAGCATTCAAACGCTAAAAGATCAAAACCCTGAGCCCGGTATTTATGCCATGAATCGGCTCACAAACTATTGCGGTCAATGGATCCGCCATAGCGGTTGGTACCCCGACACAAAAGTGCGTTTGGTTTATAAAGAACTGGCCAAGTGGGGAGGGCTCAACCCTCACGATCAACTATTACCACTTCAAGACCTCAAAGTGCAAAAGCTCACCGGAGATTTGCTACATTATTCATACTACACCAAAGAAGATCATTTCAAGCAGATTGCTTACTTTTCAAAAATTGCAGCACAAGAGTTATTTGTTCAAAAGAAGCATTGTAGCCTCTTGAAATTAGGCGTTAAGGTAGCTGCTCAATTTGTTAAAAGTTACTTGATTAAACTCGGGTTTTTAGATGGTTTGGCAGGTTGGCAAATCGCAACTCGAAGCGCCTATGCTACGCATCAAAAGTATACGTTACTCAGAAAAATGTGGAAAGATGCCGCGGCCTAGTCTACAAAAAATCCTGATTTCAAGAACAGATGCCATTGGCGATGTCTGCCTAACGCTGCCTGTTTGCATGGCGCTCAAAAAGCAATTCCCAGCAGCGCAACTTGTTTATTTGTGCCGAAAATATACAGCGCCTGTTGTTGCCTGTTTTGAGCCCATCGATGGCATATTGCTTTTTGAAGATCTAGAGGCCTTATCCAAAGAGGAACGTCAAGCACAGCTCAAAGGCTTTTCAGCTGTCTTGCATTTATTCCCAAATCAAATTGTTGGGCAATGGTGTAAAGAAGCTCGTATTCCTTTAAGAGTCGGTACTGCACATCGCTTACACCACTGGATGACTTGCAATTTATTGCCCTGGTTTTCTAGAAAGCGCTCTGATTTGCATGAGGCACAGCTCAATTTTCATTTAGCAAAAGCGATAGGCATTAAGCAAATTCCAAGTTGGGAGGAAATACAGCCGGGTACTGCTTTTAGAGCGGAGCTCGATACTTTTCCATTAGATCTAAACGCAAATGCGCAGCAAAATAGAATTCTCATTCATCCGAAATCGAATGGGAGTGGGGTAGAATATCCCATGGAAAAATATGCAGCGCTCGCACTTATGTTAGCCGAAAAAGGCTATCAGATTTATTTTACAGGCACCCGTCAAGAAGGCGAGTTATTTGCAGCTCAAATTCCAAGGCATCCTTCTATTCAAAATGCCGCAGGTTTATGGACGCTGCAAGAATTTATTGCGGTTATTGCGCAATCAAAAGCGCTCATTGCATGTTCGACTGGCCCGTATCATTTAGCGGGTTTGTGTCAAATTCAGGCCATTGGTTTGTTTACAGAGCGCCGACCTATTCATCCAGGACGTTGGAAAGCTTTAGGGCCAAAATCCAAGGCAATCACAGAAATATTGAATATTACGCCTCAACAAATTTGCGATGCCATTGAATAAAATCTTGTGGCGCAATATTTTGCTTGGCTTATTTGTCAGCGTATTTAGTTTGGGCTTACTTGCGCCTCAAGCTGCATTTGAATTGACCACACAAGAATGGCTACAGGCTTTGGCACAAGGTTTATTAATTGGTCAGTTTTATTATTGGCTACACGAGCGCCCCAAACCATCTTTACAATTGCTCCTTTTAACCCTCAGTGGGCTCTATTATCTGTTCTTGTATCAAGGGCTTTGGAACTATGTATTTTTCTGGCTCATTTTATTGCTCTTGTTTTTGCTTGCCCTCAGTTATGATCATTATTTAAAATGGCGAAGAATTCCGTATCTCAAGTCTTTTCTGATTCCGGTGTTGTGGTTCGTGTTTTTAAATCTGATTCCAAGCATGGCTGAAAATAATGGCCTTTTGAACCCGGTTTTTTTACTTTTTTATTTTGCATTAAGCCTACAGGCTGACCGAGAAGATTTACCGCAAGACCAAGGGAATTTTAAAACGCTCGCAGCATTGATTGGTTATAAGAATACGGGGTATGTTGTCTTGTTTTTGCTTGCCTTGTGCGCGTACTTATTCTTTTTGCCTTTCGCCTTGATCTTGATTCCGCTAGTGGTCATGAACCGAGAGCAATTCTTTCCAAAACGCAGCTTTGATAGTTTGCTTTTCTTGCTTGGGCTTTACTTTTTATTCCGTTAAGCGCAAGCTTTGTATCTTTGTGCTCTCTACAAGAAAGCATGGACTACCAATTTAACCACATTGAAGCCAAATGGCGCCAAATTTGGCAAGAGCGCCAAACTTACAAAATCACCGAAGACGGCAGCAAGCCAAAGTACTATGTACTTGATATGTTCCCGTATCCTTCAGGAGCAGGCTTGCACGTGGGGCATCCACTGGGTTATATTGCCTCCGATATTTATGCGCGCTACAAACGCTTACAGGGCTTCAACGTGTTGCACCCAATGGGTTATGATTCTTTTGGTTTGCCTGCTGAACAATATGCTATTCAGACAGGGCAGCACCCTGCGATCACCACCAAAGAAAATATTGCCCGCTATCGCCAACAGCTAGACCTCATGGGTTTCAGTTATGATTGGTCAAGAGAAGTCCGTACTTCAGAGCCCAATTATTACAAATGGACCCAATGGATTTTCAAACAACTGTTCGATGCTTACTATGATCTCAAAAGCAACAAAGCCGAACGCATTTCTCAATTAATTGCTGCTTTTGAAAAAGACGGGAATCAACATATTGAAGCAGTAACAGATTGTACAGAACAATTTGATGCCGCTACTTGGAATGCCAAAGACGCCCAAGCAAAAGAAGAAATCTTACAACAATACCGTTTGGCTTACTTAGCCGAAAGTTGGGTCAATTGGTGCCCGGCTTTGGGTACGGTTTTGGCCAACGATGAAATTGTCAACGGTGTTTCAGAGCGTGGCGGACATCCGGTAGAACAAAAACGCATGATGCAGTGGTCTATGCGCATCAAAGCATATGCTGATCGCCTTTTAGAAGGCTTAGACCGCATTGATTGGACCGACGCGCTTAAAGAACAACAGCGCAACTGGATCGGGAAGTCAAAAGGTGCGAGCGTGCGTTTTCAAGTAAAAGATCACGATGCTGAAATAGAAGTCTTTACCACGCGCCCTGACACGATCTTTGGTGTGAGTTTCATGGTATTGGCACCCGAGCACCCGTTAGTGCCGCAAATCACTGCTGAGGGCCACGCTGAGGCCGTTAAACAGTATCAGCAAGAAGCAGCTCTCAAAACTGAGCGCGATCGCCAGGCCGATGTCAAAAACATCAGTGGCCAGTTTACGGGCGCCTTTGCCGTGCATCCGTTTACAGGAGCAG
>JBEEKM010000042.1:0-16889 GCA_041168645.1 Bacteroidota bacterium
TTACTGCTAGCTGTTACTAAGTCGCAAGCTTTTAATGTTTGCGTAATGGGGCCAAAGGCCGAAGACGGAGTCGAATAATAATAAATGTTTTGATAATCTGGGAATTGCTTTAAAAAAGCCGCTAAATCTTTATAGTTTTCAACAGTAGAATCTTCTGCCTGAATGAGTTGTACGCGTTTTAAAAACTTGTCAATTTCTGCTCGGCTATATTTATGATGATCACTCACTTCTAAGAAGGGAATAAGTCTATCATGAAAAGCTGCGATATCTGGTGTTTTACGCGTTACAGCAACAACGTTATAAGGAATATTGAGCTGCCCATCTAAATCGCGATGAAATAACGCAGGAAGAATTTTTCTGATGGAGAGGTCGCCATCGCCACCGAAAACAACAATATTGAAAGGTTGAAATCGTTCTTGATGAGCTTGGTTTTTTTCTGTGGCTTTCATGCCTGTAAGTTTAGTTTGTGTCAAATTTACACTAAGTGAAATAAAAAAGCAATTAAAATATTTAAATTTAGCAACGTATCTTTGTTTATAACGTTTTGTAGCCAATGAGAGTTTATTTTTTGCTTATAATCTTAGTTAATACATTGTATTTCAATGTAATAAAAGCTCAAACCTATGTCTTTGGTCAGCTCACAGGATCTCCAAACATGATCACTACAGGTTGGAATTTAACCGGAAACGCCCACATTGGGGATACTCCAGGAGATCTAGACAATTTTTCAAATGAACTCATTCTCACAAATATTGCCACTACTCAGTCTGGCGGAGTTTTTTACAACACTCCAATCAACTTAACACAATGTCAGCAATGGACCGTAGAATTTGAATACCGCATTTGGGGTGGAAATGCAGCCGACGGTTTGGCCTTTTGCTTTATTAATGTACCTCCAACCGGATTTGTAGTAGGAGGTGGAATTGGTATACCAGGCACCGCTCAAGGTATGAAGGTCGTGATAGATACCTATGACAATTGCACTCAAGCCGGAACCAATCCAGAGCTCCAGATTTTCAACGGAATTGGCTACAACGAATGCATTGCGACCACGCCAAAAGTTCAAAATTCTGGTGGTAGTCTCAATTACCTCAGGAATTCGAGTTATCAACCTGTTAAAATCGTCTACAACAACGGTTTGGTTACGGTTTACGTAAATAATGTTGTGCTGTTAACAGCAAATTACACCATCGGATTTACCGGGTACATGGGCTTTACGGCAAGCACAGGAGCTTTATATGACATGCATTCCATCAGAAACGTGATCATTTATACAAATCAAGCTACGTCTAATGCAGGGGTAGATGTGACGACTTGTTCAGGAGAAAATGTCAATATTGGTGCTGCGCCTAGTACAGGTTATGTATATAATTGGTCTCCAGCTACAGGGTTAAATTCCACGACTGCAGCAAACCCAACAGTAAACATCAATAATACAACCGGAGCGCCCATTACGCAAACCTATACTGTAACTACCTCTTTGGCAACTAACCCAGGTCTCTGCGCCACCACCGATCAAATCGTAGTAACAATCCAGCCTGAATATAGCCTTAGCTCAACTATTACCTCGTGTTCTGGTCAATATATGTTCAATGGGCAAGCATTAACGCAATCAGGTTTGTATCAAGATACTTTGAATACGGTGCATGGTTGTGATTCCGTAGTTAATTTAAACCTCACAATTGGAACGCTGCCTTCAGTCAATGCTGGTCAAAATATAACACTTTGTTCAAATGAATCCGGCCAGATAGGTCAGGTAGCAATAGCGGGTTTTCAGTATGCGTGGTCCCCGGGTACGGGCTTAAGTGCATCCAACATTTCAAATCCTACTGTTGCTTTACCGAATTTGAATACGGGTTGGCCAATTGTTCAAACCTACACCCTTACAGTTACAGATACAGTTGGCTCAGGTTCTTGTTCAGCCACAGATCAAGTTGATGTAACCGTTCTTCCAGCTTACCAAATTTCAGTTCAAGATACGCTTTGTAATGGAGGTCCTTTTGTTTATAATGGTCAAACCTTTACACAAACAGGTATTTACATTGATTCATCGCAAACCATAAATGGCTGTGATTCCATTACTACTATCGATATTTCTATTTCACAGACGCCGATTTTCAGTGTTGCTGACACCCTCATTTGTATTGGGGAGAGCGCCACACAAGTTCCGAATAGCACTTTTAACAATATTCAATACTATTGGTTGCCTTTGGGTGCTGTACTACCCGTGAGCGGAACTAGTTTCACAATTACACCTTCCCAAACAAATTCCTATTATGTGACAGGTATCGACCCATATTTATGTAATTATACCGATACATTCACTATTCAAGTGGTCCCACTGCCCAACATGCAATTGCTTGCCAATGATTTGGTGTTGTGTGCTTATGATACTTTAGAACTCACTGCTTCAGGTGCCAATAGCTATACCTGGAATGGTCCAGTGAGTTTTAATGCCGGAGCAGCTCAACAACAGATTATCAATCCATTGAGTGGTAGCTATGAAGTGATCGGAACAACGCAATATGGCTGTCAGGATAGTACTTCTTTACTGATTACAGTCAATCCTGCTCCTGTTTTGAACCTGACCCCTGATCAAGGAATTTGCCCTGGTTTTTCAGCTACAATCAGTGTGACTGGCGCTACGAACTACACTTGGTCAGATCCAACCTTGACCGGAACAAACAATGTGCTTACTCCTTTGCAAACAAGTACTTACACCGTTGTGGGAGTCAATAATTTCAATTGTTACGATACAGCAAGTACAACCGTTACGGTCTACGATCAACCTATTGCGTCATTTACAGCTGACCCGCTTGTGCTCACCAGTGATAATCCAACGGTAAACTTTACAAACACGTCGCAGTTTGCAGCTATTAATCATTGGGATTTCGGTGACGGAATACTCCAAGAATCTGCTGAAAACGACTTTTCTTATACGTATCCTTTTGTTGAGGACCAGAATTATACGGTTATTTTAAGTGTTGAAAGTGCTGAGGGCTGTCTTGATCAAACGCAAGTGCTTGTTCAAATTAAAGGAGGTATTATCTATTACGTCCCTAATACTTTTACACCTGATGGCGACGAATGCAATAATGTATTCAAACCCATTTTCACTTCAGGCTTTGACCCTGCAAGTTATCACCTTCTAATTTTCAATAGGTGGGGAGGTCTTGTATTTGAGTCAAAAGACTTAGCATATGGCTGGGATGGAACCATGAATTATATGAAAGCTGCGGAAGGTATTTATACTTACAAGATTGAGTTTAAATCCATGAACAACGACGATATTTTTACGGTTAACGGAAGCGTGCTATTAATGAGATAAGCCTATGAAACTAAGATTTACGCGCTTCATTTTTTACTTTTTTTTATTTTCTCTTTGTGTTGTTTCCTTCAACAATTATAGAGCACAATCCATTGGCGGTGTCGTGAATATTTATACGGCCGTCAGTAATATGACGCCCAACAGTGTCACGGTCACAAGTTCAAATGGATTTGCTGTTGGAGATCGAGTCTTGCTTATCCAGATGAAAGGATCAATCATCAATACAACGAATACAGCAAGTTTTGGTCAAGTTATCAATCTCGGGAGTGCAGGTAATTTTGAATTTACAAATATTGCCTCAATTACAGGAAACCAGATCACTTTTGTTGCCAACCTTTGTAAATCGTTTAGCCCGGCAGGAAAGGTTCAGCTCATCAGAGTTCCGGTCTATAATCAGGCTACAATCAATGCGGTAGTGAGCGCAACACCTTGGAATGGTACTATTGGCGGTGTGGTAGCCATTGAAGCTACAACGAGTTTAACCTTCAATAATCAGATCAATGTCAGTGGACAGGGCTTTGTTGGTGGTGCTTTTACAACTGGATGGTTCATGTGTAATGACCCCAATTTTGCCAACCCAGGTACTGCAGCAGGTAAAAAAGGCGAGGGTATTGCCACGGCACCATTGAACATGGAAGGAAACCGAGCGCCACTTGCTAATGGAGGCGGTGGAGCCAATTCAGGTAACCCGGGTGCAGGCGGTGGTTCAAATGGTGGTATTGGTGGCCGAGGAGGCAATCAGTTCTCAGGTTCATGCCCAGTGAACACTGCTTTTGGAATGGGCGGCCTGGCGCTCAATTATACGACGTATCGCGCTTATCTTGGTGGCGGTGGTGGCGGTGGCTATAAAGATAACGGGCTCAACTGCACAGCCGGTGCAAACGGTGGTGGTATTGTCTTTATCATTACCCCGACTATTATAGGAAACAACCAACAAATCAATGCAAGCGGTGCTAGTGTGGTCGGAAACACTGACTCTGAAGGTGCTGGGGCAGGAGGTGCAGGTGGCTGTGTTTATCTGCTCTCTCAAAACTTTTCTTCTAACTTAAATGTCAATGTTTCTGGAGGTAACGGCGGAAACATTTTCAGCACCATGTGGGCCTCAGCCTGTCATGGCCCTGGTGGCGGTGGCGGTGGCGGCGCTATCGTTATGCAGCAAGCAGCCACTCCAACTAATATCACACCGAATGTGGTCGGGGGCAATCCGGGTAGTATTTTGCACACAGGACCTGCTTGTGCAGGTACTAATTTCGGTGCTCAGGCGGGTGCTAGCGGAATTCTTGTTTACAATTATACACCGCCAGCCCCGGGAACGGCACCTAATTTGGGTCCAGATACCTTGATTTGCGCCGGAACATCAATTACGCTGCAACCAGATTCTACCTTTTCTAGTTATTCTTGGAATACAGGTGCGACAACGGCTAGCATTACTGTGTCAACTCCGGGAACTTATTGGCTAGATGTACCAAGCGGTTGCGGCGTAGCCCGTGACTCTATTGTGGTTTCTGTCCAGCAACCTACTGTTGATTTAGGTCCAAATTCCTACCATTGCCTCGGAGATTCTAGCTTGCTACAGCCCTCTAACACATACAACACCTATTTGTGGTCCACCGGCGCTACTTCTTCCAGTATATATGTTCAAACAGCGGGCACCTATTCTTTGACAATTACCGACAACCTTGGCTGTACAGCTCAAGATCAAATTGATATTGCGGTTCTTGCTCCGGATACCAGTTCTAGTAGCTTGAGTTTATGTATCGGAACAACTTATTCATTTCATGGTCAAACAATTAGTAGTGCCGGAACCTATCAAAGCTTACAAACTAACATTTTTGGTTGTGATTCATTGGTGTATCTAAATGTAGTGATGGAAGCTGATACTACGCTGCTTTCTACAAGTATTTGTGCCGATTCAGTGCTTGCTTTCAATGGTTTAAGCATTACAGCCCCAGGAGTTTACACCGTTCATCTCAACAATCAGAATGGTTGTGATTCTATGGTTGTTCTGACTGTTTCTGAATGGGCTTTGCCAGTAGTGAGTGTTTCAGATACCCTTATTTGTGCCAATACTTGTGCAACCTTGATTCCGAGTGGTGCCTTGAGCTATTTGTGGTCAGCACCACAGAATATAGATGGCAGCCTTACTGTATGCCCAAGTCAGACCACCGCTTATTCAGTAGTCGGAACAGATGCCAATAACTGTCAAAGTAGTTCAGTCAGTGCAACTGTTCAAATTGATCCTATTCCGGTTCCTGATTTTTATATTAACCCCAGTAGTGTTGAAATTGATGCGCCACTCATTACAATTTACAACGTCACGACCGGAAATTCCACGCATGTTTGGACCATCAATGGACAAACTTTTGAAAATGCCAGCAGTACTTTTGATTTCCAATTGCCTTTTACCGAAGGGACTTATTCAGTTCAGCTCATCAGTTCTACAGATATTGGCTGTACAGATTCTTTGACGCTAACCGCTACGGTCATGAACAACATTGCGGTTTATGTGCCAAATGCCTTTACGCCTGACCAAAATGAGTTCAACACGTTGTTTTTTCCAGTTTTCTCAACAGGCTTTGAACCAAAAGGGTATAGCTTCACGATTTTTAACCGCTGGGGTGAAGAAATCTTTTACAGCAAGGATCCTAAAGCTGCTTGGGATGGCGCGATGTCAGATGGAACCAATTGCCCTGATGGCATCTATAACTACCTGATTAAGTACAAAGAATCGGCAAAAGGCGAGGAGCGAACCGTACTTGGTTTTGTACATTTGCTGCGCTGATTTTTTTAGGAATTGTTCATTGTACTATAATGCTAAGAGTAGTACTTTGAGTTTTTTGAAATTTAGGTCAAAAAAAAATCCCGCCTGAGCGAGATTTATTTTTAAATGGCTTGATGCCTTGTTCCAGATTAATATTCATCTTCGTTAAAGAGAAAGTCCTCGCGAGAAGGGTAATCTGGCCAAATTTCTTCGATGCTTTCATACATGTCGCCCTCGTCTTCGAGGTCTTGTAGGTTTTCTACAACCTCTAGCGGTGCGCCTGTACGTATCGCAAAATCAATTAATTCTTCTTTGGTGGCAGGCCACGGTGCGTCTTCGAGATAGGAGGCAAGTTCCAGTGTCCAGTACATGTTTACTTATTTTAGGTTATTTTTTGGCAAAAGTAATTTTTATTTCCAAAAATCCAAGCCCATCTGTAAAAAACTCGAAAATTAATTACGAGGAGTCCAGGTATGTTCTGTTGCACCCTTATCTAGAGCGAGTTTTCTAGAAAGCACAAAAAGGTAGTCACTGAGGCGATTCAAGTACATCAAAACGCGTGCTTCAACACCTTCTAATTCATCAAGTGTCACTACCATGCGCTCTGCTCGGCGGCAAATACAGCGTGCCACATGCGTGTGTGCGGCATTGATGTGTCCTCCGGGTAAGATAAAAGCGGTCAAGGCGGGTAGCTGCTCATCCATGACATCCATCCAGTGCTCTAATTTTTCGATGTCGGAGTCAAGTAAGTCAGGGAGCTGCATTTTATTCTTCTCTGGATCAGCGGCTAAATGCGAGCCAATGGTAAACAAGCGATCTTGGATTTCATGCAGTTGCGCTTGCATGCGCACATCGATATCTAAACACGCAATGAGGCCAATATAGGAATTGAGTTCGTCAATAGTGCCATAGGCTTCAATGCGCACATCTCCTTTGGAAACGCGTGTGCCTCCAATGAGGCCAGTACTGCCTTGGTCACCTTTTTTGGTATAAATTTTCATGGTTGAAATTTAAGCAAATTGTTCGCAAAGAGCTGTGACTTCTGTTTCGGAATAACGCAAGGATAAAAGGCGCTTCATGACACCCTCAACGATGCTATCGGGGCAAGAAGCCCCAGAAGTCAGGACTATTTTGAGTTCTTTTTGAGTGGGTAAAAAATGATTTTGTTTGCTGAGTACATTTTGATGGATGTCAAAGCTATTGATACTTAGGTCAGCTTGGATTTCATCGGCATCTTTGATGAAATAGGTCTTGAATTTTTGTTCAAGCAATTCCACTAAATGACTCGTGTTTGAAGAGTTGTAGCCACCAACAACGATGGCAAGGTCTGCGGCTTCTTCGAGTAGGCCATAGGTTGCGGTTTGGTTGTCGTTGGTTGCGTAACAAAGTGTGTCACGTGTGTCTGCAATGTGATTTTTTATGTCAGCCTCGCCGTGAAGATCAATCATGACCTCGCGTAAATAATTAGTGATGGCCTCTGTTTCAGAAGCCAGCATGGTGGTTTGGTTGACGACACCAATTTTATTTAAGTGTTGGCTTGGGTCAAAACCCGCACTCATTTTACCCTCAAAAAAAGCAAGGAATTCAGCTGGTGTTTTTTGACCTTTTAAGTAAGTACCTAGAAATTCAGCCTCGGGCATGTCTTTGATAATTAAAGCAGGGGCACTGGAGGCCGCATGAGAAAACGTGGCTCTGGTTTCTTCGTGTTGGTATTTGCCGTGTATGATAATGGTGTGGGCTGTTTCGCCAAGTTTGTCTGAACGATTCCAGACTTTTTCAACGAAAGGACACGTGGTGTTGTAGGTTTGGATATCAAGCCCTAAGGTTTTGAGTTGCTGCTCAATTTCAAGCGTAGTTCCGAAGGCCGGAATGAGCACGATGTCCTGCGGCGTTAGGGTAGAGAAGCCGATGAGTTGCTTACCGTTGGTGTCTTGAAGAAATTGAATGCCATTGGCTGTTAAATCTTCATTGACAGCAGGGTTATGAATCATTTGACTCAAAAGAAAGATGCGCTTTCCTGGGTTTTCAGCTAAGGCCTTGTAGCTGCGCTCGATTGCATTTTCAACGCCGTAACAGAAACCAAAGTGTCTTGCTAAAAGAAACGTGAAGTCGCCAATTTGAATTTTGGAAGGCGTGAAGTCCTTTTTTCTGGGATCTTCAATTTTTCTACTGGCCTTGATTTTTGAAATGAGAGGCGATCTGTAGAAAGCAGGAACTTCGAATTGTTTCATAGCTAAATAACGCTTGAACTTTGAATTGGTTCTTAACGAGTGGTGCCAGGGTATTGCTCAAGTGCATGGCGCAAACATTCAACTGCAGCTTTCAGATGCGCTTGATCAAGAACGTAGGCGATTCTAGCTTCTTGCAAGCCAGCACCTGGTGTGGCATAAAAACCGTTAGCCGGTGCCATCATGACCGTTTGCCCTTCGTAAGCAAAGTCTTCGAGTAGCCATTGGCAAAATTTCTCCGCGTTGTCGACAGGAAATTTAGCGACACAGTAAAACGCACCGCTTGGTTTCGGGCAATAAACGCCTGGAATACTGTTTAAGCCATCGACCATGATGTTTCTACGCGCCACATATTCGGCCACCACTTCGTCAAAATAGGTTTGTGGTGTTTCGAGAGCTGCTTCAGCTGCAATTTGGTCAACGGTTGGTGGTGAAAGTCTGGCTTGACCAAATTTCAAGACCGCTGCCATGAGTTCATGGTTTTTGGAGATGATGGCACCAATTCGGGCGCCACACATCGAATAACGCTTGGAAACGGAATCAATCATGATGACGTTTTGCTCAATGCCTTTTAAGTTCATGACCGAAAAAGGTTGGGCGCCGTCATAACAGAACTCGCGGTAAACTTCGTCAGCAAATAAAAAGAGATCGTGTTTTTGCACAATAGCTTTGAGTTGCTCGAGCTCAGATTGCGAATAAAGATAGCCTGTAGGGTTACCAGGATTGCAAATAATGATTGCTTTGGTTTTGCTCGTAATCTTTGCTTCAATTTCAGCAACTGGAGGCAAGGCAAAGCCAACTTCAATACTAGAGGTAACCGGAACAACTTTTAGACCTGCCATAACTGCAAATCCATTGTAGTTGGCATAAAAAGGCTCAGGAATAATGACTTCATCACCAGGGTTACACGCGCTCATGAGTCCGAAAATGAGTGCTTCTGAGCCACCAGTAGTGACAATGATATCTGCTGCGTCAACCGGAATTCCTTGTTTTTGATAGCTTAATGCCAGTTTGTTGCGGTAGCTTTCAAAACCAGCCGAATGGCTATACTCGAGTACTTTGTGATCTAAATTTTTAATAGCTTGTAGCGCCACTTCTGGGGTGTGGATGTCGGGCTGGCCAATATTTAAATGGTAAACAATTTTACCTGCTTTTTTAGCAGTTTCGGCGTAAGGAACAAGTTTTCTGATCGGTGAGGCAGGCATTTCTTGCCCTTTGATGGCTATTTTTGGCATAACTTATTTTTCGTTGTGTGACAAAATTAAGCATTCTTTTTGAGCGACTTTTTTGATTTAAATCCTTTTTTACTATATTCGCCTAACTAATTCTAACAAAAGAACGCCTATAGACCAATTTTACTTTTAACCGTTGAATTCTTTTTCAGCACTAAAGTGTAAATTATGGTCTTGTCTCAATGTTCTGATTCTCAATTAGTAAAATCCTATATTTCCGGAAATGAAACCGCTTTTGAAGTCTTGTTAAGCAGACACCAAGAAGCCATTTTTAAGTTTATTTTTCATAAACTTAAAGACAGTGAATTGGCCAACGATGTGTTTCAAGAAACCTTTATAAAGGTCATTCAGAAACTAAAAGTGGGGGCGTATCAAGAGGAAGGTAAATTTTTACCTTGGGTTTTACGCATTGCACACAATTTGGTCATCGATCATTTTCGCAAGCAGCGCAAGCATCGCCTCATTTCAGAGCGCCATTCGATTTCTGAAGACTACAATATCTTTCATCGCATTGCCAGCGAAGACCCCAACTTTGTACAACAAGCAAGTTTTGAAGAATTAAAAGCGCAATTGCACGAAATGCTCCAACATTTGCCCGATGCACAAAAAGAAATGATTTATATGCGCCTTTTTCAGGACCGTGCATTTAAAGAAATTGCCGAATCTGAGGGAATTAGTATCAATACGGCCTTAGGACGCATGCGTTATGCGGTACTGAATTTAAGAAAGCTTATTGAATCCAACGAGTTAACGATCGCGTTTTGATGCTCCTTTCATAATGCCGCTAAATATCTCGCAATTCAAATTTGCTACGTATCTTTGTAGACACACGTAAGCAATATGTTTGAGAATCTAACCGATAAGTTTGAAAGAGCCTTTAAAGTCCTGAAAGGACAGGGGCAAATCACCGAAATTAACGTAGCTGAAACGCTCAAAGAAGTCCGTAGAGCTTTGCTCGATGCCGACGTCAGTTTCAATACAGCCAAACACTTCACCAACGTAGTCAAAGAGAAAGCGCTTGGTAGAGACGTTCTTAATAGCGTTTCGCCGGGTCAGCTCATGATTAAAATATGTCATGAAGAGCTCATCGAGCTCATGGGTGGCAATGAAGTAGATATCAACCTCAAAGGTTCGCTAGCCATCATCTTGATGTCAGGTTTGCAAGGTTCGGGTAAAACAACTTTTACTGGAAAGCTTGGTGCCTATCTCAAAAATAAAAAAGGTAAAAAAGTCCTCTTGGTAGCCTGTGACGTCTACAGACCAGCTGCCATTGACCAATTGCACGTACTCGGAGAGCAACTTCAAATTGAAGTTTTCTCAAATAAAGAAGAAAAAAATCCAATTCAGATTGCGCAGGCAGCTATTCAGCATGCCCGAAGCAACGCGTTTAATGTAGTGCTTGTCGATACCGCAGGTCGTTTGGCCGTTGACGAGCAAATGATGAACGAAATTGCAGCGCTCAAGCAAGCCATTCAGCCAGCTGAAACCTTGTTTGTGGTTGACTCCATGACGGGTCAAGATGCGGTCAATACTGCTAAAGCTTTCAACGAGCGCATCGATTTCGATGGGGTGGTCTTGACCAAACTCGATGGCGATACACGCGGTGGAGCGGCTTTATCTATTAAGGCGGTGGTCAACAAACCCATCAAGTTTGTTGGTACTGGTGAAAAAATGGATGCCCTTGATGTCTTTTATCCAAAAAGAATGGCTGATCGCATCCTTGGGATGGGTGATGTTGTTTCCTTGGTAGAACGCGCTCAAGAGCAATTCAACGAAGAGGAAGCACGCAAGTTGCAAAAGAAAATCATGAAAGATCAATTTGATCTCAATGATTTCTTGGCGCAATTGCAGCAAATCAAAAAAATGGGTAACGTCAAAGACCTCATGGGCATGATTCCTGGAATGGGCAAGGCCATGAAAGATGTCGATATTCCAGACGACGCATTCAAAGGGATTGAAGCCATCATTTTATCCATGACACCAAAAGAAAGAGCCAATCCGGGCTTGCTCAATCCTTCCAGAAAGTCCAGAATTGCTAAAGGAAGCGGCACCGACATTCAAGAAATCAATAAATTGCTCAAGCAGTTTGAAGAAATGCGCAAAATGATGAAGCTCATGAGCAACCCTAGAAATATGATGGGGATGATGAGCAAATTGAAAGGAATGGGCGGAATGCCTGGCATGTAAGCATGGAAGACCAAGGCCCTTCTTCTTGGTATGAAGCCAAACCTCAGCTTGAAAAAGTAAAAGTTGAAGGAAATTGGGGCTTGACAGCCTTTTCAGTTGTTGTTTTTATACTGAGTTTTCTCTACGTTTTTTCAGATCAACTCGATTTCGTATTCTATTTAGTGTCGGTCTTGTTTATTCACGAGCTAGGTCATTACTTACTCATGAAACGCTACAAGTATCAAGATTTGCGCATGCTTTTCATTCCATTAATGGGTGCTTTTGTACAAGGCTCGAAACTCAATTATTCTCAAAAGGAGAGTTTTTTAGTGATTGCTGCGGGGCCCTTTCCTGGGGTAATTTTAGGTCTTGTTTGTTTGCATTTTTCAGTTGCTTATCAATTATCTTGGCTTTTAGAACTGTCCTTTTTGTTTTTGTTTCTAAACGTGATCAATCTGTTCCCAATAGACCCGCTAGACGGAGGGCAACTTTTTAAATTATTTGTCAAGCGCAAACGCGATTTCTTTCTTTTGATTTTTTCTTTGTTGTCGTCCTTGCTCATGATGACAGTAGGTTACTTTATAGAAAGTTGGATACTTTTTGCCTTTGGTTTACTGATGTCTTTTAAAGTCAGGGGTTTTCAGCGCAACTATGAATTGCGCAAGTACCTAGACCAAATGCAACTCAATTACGAACTCAATTACGAAGACCTTTCAGACTACGATTATCACCAACTCAAGAATGCCATATTGGACAGACAGCCGCGTTTGGCGCAGTTGGTTCAAATACAGGGTGCCGATGCAGCAGAACTTGTGGCTGCGCATGTCAATGCGGTCTTGTTAGCACCTTTAAAACGAGACGCTTCCACTTGGTTCAAAGCAATAATCATTGTAGCTTGGTTACTTTCTATCTTGTTGCCCGTCTATTTGCTGTTGGGGCCAACCTATGACTTCACTTGGTATTTTGAAAAACTTTAGATCCATTTTTTTGCTTTTAATTGTGCTTTTGAGCTTTCAAACAGCTCTACATGCACAGTGCGAGCAAGTTTTTATTTCGGGTAAAGTCCTAGATACCCTCCGTGAGCAAAATTTCTTCAACCTGATGGTCGTCAATAAATCAACAGGTAGAGGTGTTTTTGGGCAGCCCAATGGTCATTTCTCCGTATATGCAAGGCCCGGTGACCGCATTGCCTTATCTACAAAGGGTTATCCGGTGTATGAATTTATTGCCAAGCCCGATGAAAATTGTCAGTGCAGGGTAGAGGCCTATATAGAGCGTTTGCCCCAAGAGGTACAAGAAATTATAGTAAGGCCGCTCAAAACACTTGAAGAAATCAAAGAAGAACGCGAGGCTTTGGCACTGCGTGAAACCAGAACAGTTACAGGTGTCAATGTATTACAAAGCCCTATAACTGCCTTGTATCAGGCCTTTTCGAAAAAAGAACAAAACAAGCGTTGGATTGCTGAGCAACAATACAAAGACGACCAAAGAAAAATCGTTAAAGAACTCTTGAGGCTTTATGTGGCCTTCGATATCATTGAACTTTCTGAAGCAGACTTTGACGAATTCATTACCTTCTTGAATCTCGACGAACAATTCATTAAAACAGCCTCCGAAATGGAGCTCATCTTGTTTATCAAGGATAAATACGAGCACTTCAAGCGCATGAATCGCTAGCAGCGCTCCATGAAGTATTTATGAAATCGACTTGATTTCCGACATGATTTTTAGCGCCAAGGCATTCGCAGCACTTTCATCTTTAGACTCTGCGTAAATACGAATAATGGGCTCAGTATTACTCTTTCTGAGGTGAACCCATTCTTTGTCGATGTAAATTTTAACGCCGTCGGTGGTGTCTACTTCATGTGCTGCATAATTTGCTGCCATTTTTGCTAAAACGGCATCGACATCTGTAGTAGGGTCGAGGTCTATTTTATTTTTGGAAATGACGTAATTAGGGTAGCTTGCCCTGAGTGCAGTCATGCTCATTTTTTGGTGCGCTAAATGGCTCAAAAACAAGGCAATGCCTACTAATGAGTCACGACCATAATGTAGTTCAGGGTAAATGATACCGCCATTGCCCTCGCCGCCAATAACAGCGCCAATTGCTTTCATTTTTTCAACCACATTGACCTCGCCTACAGCTGCTGCCTCATAGCGCAAAGAGCGGGCTTCAGTGATGTCGCGAAGTGCTCTGGTTGAAGACAAATTGGAAACCGTTGGGCCCGGAGTGTGCTTGAGCACGTAATCGGCAACGGCAACTAATGTGTATTCTTCACCAAACATGCTGCCATCTTCACAAACCAAGGCCAGACGGTCAACATCTGGGTCTACTGTGATGCCCAAATGAGCTTGATTGGCTTTTACTTTGGCAGATAATTCTGTAAGGTGTTCTGGGAGTGGTTCCGGGTTGTGTGGGAAATGCCCAGTTGGTTCACAGTATAATTCTTCAATGTCTTGAACACCAAGTGCTCTTAAAAGGGCTGGAACAAAAATTCCACCACTTGAATTGACAGCATCTACCACCACTTTGAATTGTGCAGCAGCTATCGCATTGGCATCAACGAGTGGTAAGTTAAGAATGGCTTCAATGTGTTTCTCGAGGTAAGACGCATCTTGTTTGATGTTTCCGAGGTCATCAACCTCTGCAAAATCAAAAGCTTCAGCTTCGGCAATAGCCATCAGGGCAGCGCCATCTGCACCTGAAATGAACTCTCCTTTTTGATTGAGTAATTTCAAGGCATTCCATTGTTTTGGATTATGACTTGCGGTCAAAATAATACCGCCGTCTGCGCCTTCCATGGGTACTGCAACTTCTACTGTAGGGGTTGTAGATAGGCTAAGATCAATGATATCGATGCCAAGCCCAACCAAAGTTTGCTTGACCAATTCAGCGATCATGGGGCCTGAAATGCGCGCGTCGCGCCCAATAACAACCTTGAGTTTTTTATTGGGAGTTTGAGCCGCTAGCCACGTGCCATAGGCCGCTGCAAATTTGACGGCGTCAATAGGAGTGAGGCCTTGGTCAACTTTACCGCCGATAGTGCCTCTGATACCAGAAATTGATTTGATGAGTGTCATGAACGAAGTCCTTTTTGAATTTGTAGCATTTGAAGTACAGCAACCATGGCTTCCGTGCCTTTGTTGCCATGCTGACCACCAGCGCGGTCTAATGATTGTTGTTCGTTGTTGTCGGTGAGTAAGCAAAAGCCAACAGGCTTGTTATATTTAAGCATAACATCCATGATGCCGTTTGTAGCGCCATTGCAGACGAAATCGAAGTGCTTGGTTTCACCTTGTATCACTACGCCAATGGCTACTATGCCGTCGTACTGATCTTGGCTCGCTAAATATTGTGCGCCAAGTGGCAGTTCAAAAGCTCCAGGCACACGCGACACATGTACTTTGCTGGTGTCATGGCCAATTTCAGAAAGCACAGCAAGTGCTCCTGCTAATAAGCGTTCGGTGATGTGTCCGTTCCATTCAGAAACAACAATGCCGATTCGAAAATCGGCACAGTTTTGAAATTGAATAGGATCGAAGGCTGATAAATTTTTGCCTGCAGTCGCCATAGAATATTATTTAGTTGCGCAGCGCGCGATGTAGCGTTCGATAGTTTTTGTACTAGCGTAGTTTGGAAAGTCGTCTTTGATGCGTTGGTAGTGTG
Source organism: Bacteroidota bacterium (assembly GCA_041168645.1). Taxonomy (GTDB): domain Bacteria; phylum Bacteroidota; class Bacteroidia; order Flavobacteriales_D; family Crocinitomicaceae; genus UBA952. The sequence continues at coordinate 15,383 of JBEEKM010000042.1, forward strand.
CAAGCGCATCTTCTTTTTTGTTGAGTTTCTCAGCGTGTAAACCTGCTTTGAAAAGATACATTGGTGTAGTAAACTCGTTTTCTTCTTTGTTAGCAGCTGATACGTAAAGCTCAAGTGCTTGATCGTAGTGCTTCATTTGTGAATGACAATCGGCCTGAAGACCAAGAGACATTGTTGAAACGTAAGTGTCGTTAAGGTTGACGTCTTCTAACATTTTTAAGGCAGCTACATAGTTCCCTTTTTTCATGTATTGTTTACCGAGAAGGTACTGACCAATTTCACCACCAGTTTTGCCATCGTTGTTTTTAACGAAAGGCTCAAGCACGCGAATAGCTTGGTCTGTTGAATCTTTTGAAATGTAGTTGAGTGCTACCCACCAACCGTCATTAGATTTCTCGTTGGCTGGGCCCCAAATGAATTGGCGGTAAGAGAAATATAAAATAATAGCTACAAGTAATCCACCTACAACATAAGTTCCAATTTTGAAATTTTTGTTTTGGTTAAACTTGTTTTTGAGGTCGTCGAAGCTCAATTGATCAATCATAGTTTCAATTTTGAAACGCAAATATAAGTGATTTTGGGAAACTTAATGCGTATTTTTGCCCTATGTTTAGATTGTCTCTCCTTAAAAAGCTGTCCTTTTTCTTTTTGATTCTGCTTTGTGCACCTCAGTTTTTTGCGCAAGGACTCAGCTCAATTACAGGAAAAATCATCTCTATCGAAGAATCCAAGCCCTTAGAATACGTATCTGTCAAGGCCTTCAAACCTTCAGATTCATCTTTTTTAGCTGCCACCATCTCGAAGGCTGATGGAAAATTTGAACTAACAATTGCTCCGGGTACGTACTACCTCAAACTCAGTTTAGCAACTTACGAAACGGAAGTGCTTTCTGGGGTGCAACTCAATGTCAATCAAAGCAATTTACACCTCGGAGCCATCCGCTTGCAAAAAGTAAAAACACAAGATGTCAAAGATATCGTCGTGAAGGGCTCCAAAGATGTCATGGAAGCAGGCATTGATAAAAAAGTGTATAACGTCGCCGAAGACCTCAATGTCAATGGCGGAACCGCTAATGATATCTTGAACCGCTTGCCTTCTGTAGAGGTTGATCAAGAAGGTGGAGTACTTTTACGCGGCCAAGGTGGCGTGACCATCCTCATTGATGGCCGACCAAGCTCTTTGAGTGGCGGAAATGGTAAAACCTTGCTCGATGCCTTACCAGCCAATTCCATTGAGCGCATTGAAGTCGTGACCAATCCTTCGGCCAAATACGACCCAGACGGCACCTCAGGAATTATCAATATTGTTTTAAAGAAAAACAAACTACTTGGGTTTAACGGGATGCTCTCTAACAATTTGGCATCCGGTGACCTCCGTACAGGAAATTTTGGCGAAGGTAATTTGTCTTTGAGTTACCGCAACGGCAATATCAATGTCTTTGGCACTTACAACGCGCGTTACCTCGAAGGTTTTCGCAACAACTACAACGACATTATACAAGGTGAAG
>JBEEKM010000043.1:0-16207 GCA_041168645.1 Bacteroidota bacterium
CAAAAGGGGAGGGCCTTGGCAATCAGTTTTTAGCCAATATCCGAGAAACAGATGCCATCTTACACGTTTTGCGTTGTTTCGATGACGGCAACATCATTCACGTGGATGGCAGTGTAGACCCCATCCGTGACAAAGAAATCATCGACATTGAGCTCCAACTCAAAGACCTCGATTCTATCGAGAAAAAAATTCAAAGTTTAGCGCGCGTTATTAAATCTGGTGACAAAGATGCGGTCAAAGAAAATGAGCTTGCGCTTCAAATCAAGGCAGGCTTAGAACAAGGAAAGTCTGTCCGCGGTTTGGGTTTCAGTCAAGAAGAAATGGATATCATTCATTCCTTTAATTTGATCACTTCCAAGCCCGTCATGTACGTGTGTAATGTGGATGAAGCTTCTGTAAAAACAGGCAATGCGCATGTAACGCGCGTCAAAGAAGCCGTTGCAGCAGAAAATGCCGAGGTGTTGGTCATCGGAGCAAAAATTGAAGCCGATATCACCGAACTTGAAACCTATGACGAGCGTCAGATGTTTTTAGAAGAGTTAGGCCTAGAAGAGCCAGGCGTGAATCGCCTAATTCGCCAGGCTTATCATTTATTGAATTTACAAACCTATTTCACTGCAGGGGTTAAAGAAGTACGTGCCTGGACCATCCGCAAAGGCATGACTGCTCCGCAGGCAGCCGGAGTAATCCACTCAGATTTTGAAAAAGGATTCATCCGTGCGGAAGTCATGAAATTCAATGACTACGTGACACTTAAGTCTGAAAGTGCGGTCAAAGAAGCCGGTAAATTCAAAGTTGAAGGTAAAGAATATGTGGTGGAAGATGGCGATATCATGCACTTCCGCTTTAACGTTTAATTCGCTTAATTGATCCCTATGGAAATCACAGCCAATCAAGTTCATCTGAAGTCTTGGGTTAATGTTCCCCAAAACTCAGACTTTCCCATTCAAAACTTACCGTTCGGAATTGTCAGTGAAAGTGCTACTCCACAGCATAAATTTGTGGCAGTGCGCATTGGTGATCACGTCCTGAATTTAGCCGCAATGGCTGAGTTTGGCTATTTTGACGCTTTGCCATTTGCCAAGACAGATTTTCAGCAAGCCTACTTAAACCCCATGATGAAGCACGGCAAACTTGCTGTGCGCGCTTTGCGCAATCGCATTTCCGAATTGCTTGAGCAAAATAACACCGACTTTCAGAACAACGCAACTCATCATAGTGCCTTGATTTCGGTTGCAACCACCGAGAATCATTTGCCGGTTCAAATTGGCGATTACACCGATTTTTACTCATCAAAAGAACACGCGACCAACGTTGGTATCATGTTCCGAGACCCAGCTAATGCTTTATTGCCAAACTGGCTTTGGATACCAGTGGGTTATCACGGGCGTGCTTCATCAGTTATACCGTCTGGGCAAAACATCATCAGACCCAAGGGGCAGATCAAACCCGATGACAACGCGGACCCAATTTACGCGCCATCCCGACAAATAGATTTCGAACTCGAGATGGGCTTCATCACCTTCGATGGTAAACCATTGGGGCAGCAAATTTCTACCGCCGAAGCAGAAGACTTCATTTTTGGCTTGTGCTTGTTTAACGACTGGTCAGCCAGAGACATTCAAAAATGGGAGTACGTGCCACTTGGTCCTTTTTTAGCCAAGAATTTTGCGTCCTCTATGTCTTGCTGGATTGTCACCCTTGATGCCTTAGTGCCATTCTCTACTCAAACGCCAGAGCAGCACCCAGATGTCTTGTCTTATCTTCAATTTGAAGGCAAGAAGTCCTATGATATTCAATTAGAGGTAGCCATCGAGGTTCCTCAGCATCCAGAGCAATTGGTATCAAAATCAAATTTCAAATACATGTACTGGAATATGGCCCAGCAATTAGCACATCATACCGTCAATGGTTGTAACGTGCGTTGTGGCGACCTCATGGGTTCGGGAACCATCTCTGGCCCGACGCCAGATTCTTACGGATCCATGCTAGAGCTCGCTTGGAAAGGCACCAAACCAATCGCTATGCCCGATGGTTCAGAGCGCCGATTCATTCAAGACCATGACACCGTAATTATGCGCGGTTTTTGTCAAAACGAAGATGTAAAAATCGGCTTTGGCGAAGTACGCACGCAATTGTTGCCAAGTAACTAATGCGCTACGACGGTTCCGGACATATCGATCTCGAACAAGAGCGCATTGAAATTCTCAATGCGTTTAAGGGCTTATTGCGCGCAACCAAAGACAGAAGTCGGGAAGAAACCAAACTCATTCGCAAAGCTTTTGATATTGCGCTCGAGGCGCATAAAGACATGCGCCGCAAGTCTGGTGAACCTTACATTTATCATCCGATTTCAGTAGCCCGAATTTGTGCCGAGGAAATGGGCCTTGAACCTACAGCGATTGTTTGTGCGCTGCTACACGACACCGTTGAAGACACGCATATAACGCTGCAAGATATCGAAGATCTATTTGGATCTACGGTAAGAAAAATCATTGATGGCCTCACTAAAATACCTGAAGTCTTCGATGAGAACACCTCCATTCAGGCGGAGAATTTCCGAAAAATGATCCTCACCATTTCTGATGATTTCAGGGTGGTGCTCATTAAGTTAGCGGATCGCTTGCACAACATGCGCACGCTGCAAAGCATGAAACCAGAGAAACAGCTCAAAATTGCTTCTGAAACCAAGTTTCTTTATGCTCCTTTGGCTCACCGTCTAGGTTTATACCCAATCAAGTCAGAGCTCGAGGATCTTTCAATGAAATATTGCGAGGCCGATGTCTACCAAGAAATTGAGGCCAAGCTAAAATCTACGCAAGACGTTCGAAATCGTTTCATCCGAAGATTTGTAGCGCCTATCCGAACAGCCTTGCAAGAACAAGGTTATCAATTTGAAATCAAGGCGCGCACTAAATCTATATCATCTATTTGGCGTAAAATGCAAACCAAAGACATTCCGTTTGAGGAAGTTTTTGATGTTTTTGCGCTGCGCATCATTCTTGACACGCCTCCAGCCAAAGAAAAATCAGATTGTTGGCGCGTTTATTCGGTTGTTACTGACTTTTATCAACCGAGCCCTGAAAGACTCCGTGACTGGGTTTCAACCCCAAGAGCCAATGGCTATGAATCTTTGCATACCACAGTAATGTCTCCACAGGGGCGTTGGGTGGAAGTACAAATCAGAAGTGCCCGCATGGACGACATCGCAGAGCACGGTTTGGCCGCACACTACAAATACAAAGAATCCAAAACCGACGAAAACAAGTTTGATCGTTGGATTGCTGAAATCAGAGAATTACTCGATAACCCAGATACCAGCGCCATTGATTTTGTCAATGACTTCAAGCTCAATCTTTTCAATGACGAAATCTATGTATTTACCCCAAAGGGTGAATTGCGCGTGTTGCCAACAGGTTCTACCATCCTAGACTTCGCCTATGATATCCATACTGAAATTGGGAACCATTGTATTGGCGCTAAAGTGAACAATCGTTTGGTGCCCCTTAGTTACCAATTGCAGAACGGAGATCAGCTTGAAATCCTGACCTCCAAAAAGCAAAAACCCAATGATGAATGGGTGCGCTTTGTGGTTTCAGCAAAAGCCAAGCAGCGCATCAAGCAGGCACTCAATGAAGAGCGCAAGGTTATTATTGCTGATGGAAAAGAAATCCTTGAGCGCAAACTCAAGCAATTTGGCATTCATTTTAATCCTGAAAACATCCGCGCATTAGAAAGGCATTTTCACCTAGATTCTACAGGTACCTTATATTTTAAAATTGCTAAGGGTAAGCTAGATCTTGCGCAACTCAGAGAATTAAATATCCAGCAAGGATACATCGTATTGGAACGCAAAATTCGTTCGAAAAAAATCAAGGGTTCTGACGATAGTTTATTGCATGAGGGCATCAATACAGATACGGACACCATCATCATTGGCGAAGATTTCAAAGGTTTTGATTACACCTTAGCTAAATGTTGTAGCCCAATTCCGGGCGATAGTATTTTTGGATTCATCACCATTTCGAGTGGTATCAAAATTCACCGTTTCAATTGCCCCAATGCCATGCATTTACTTTCGAAGTTAGCCTACCGTTGCCTTAAGGCTACTTGGCAAAGTAGTGCACTTATTGAGCGCGTTGCGGCCATCCGAATCATTGGTATCGATCAGATTGGTTTGGTAAACCGCCTTACTGAAATTATCTCCCGACAGAACAACATCAACATGAAGAGTATTTCTTTTGAAACCAACGATGGGGTATTTGAAGGGCGCATCAAGGTATTGGTTTACGATACTGCCCAACTTGAGCAACTGACCCGTAAATTTGAAGAAGTAGAAGGTGTAAAGAGCGTAACGCGTTGGGATGCTGCGGTGGACAACGAAGAACTGAGCTAACGAAGATCTGATACCTTCAGCGGTCGCAAATTTGGATTCCATGAAAAATTCTTTATCCATCTTTCTTTTTGATCTATTTGATCCATTGGGAAGAAAATACCTTCTGGCTGCTCAAAATAAGTAATGCCGACTATTTCTTTGCCAGCAATACTGATTTCCAAATATTCCGAGTATAACCTATTTAATCCTTCGCGCTGAATTTGTAGGGTGCTGTCATTGAGCTGTTTTTGGGTTTCTGGATAGAAAATGGTCCAGGCTTGCCCAAGTGCTTCGACAAAATTCAATTGGCCAGTGCTGTCGAAATAGGCATTGAGCTCTCTTGCTGCCAACTGATTGTATAAACTATCGGTCTCGAGCTCCAATAATATGCTTGCCTTATCGGTGAGTTGAATTTTTTGAAGACTGCTGTCTTTTAGGAAAATGTGCGCTTGTTGGGCTTTGAGCTCAGCAGTATTTGTCCATAGGATGGGTTGCTCCTCGAGCAAGAGTTCTTGTGTTTTTAGCTCAAATTGCGCATAATCTGAACGGCCTTGTAGATTTTTATTGATGAATTTAAAATCTTGATTAGCAATAATATATTTATTGTTATTTAAACTATCTCTTGATAAATATAAGGTATCTGCTGTCCAGTATAGTGTGTCTTGTTCAAGGCGTTTAAATCCTAAAACAGATCCAGTCATGTATCCTTTGTGGTCCGTGTCAGAAAGTAAAGCATGTTGACCCATTAAGGCAAAATTTTCTTTGGTGTCTTTGTAAAAAACCTTGCCAAAGGCTTCATAATCATTCTTCTTGGTGTTGAAAATCAAGGTGTCGCCCTTTATGAGATGTTGTTGGTGAAAGACCTCGGCTTGTTTGTAGAGTTTGCCATATTCATCTTGCACATGAAACCAGCCCTTCTGACAATAAATTTGAACGGTATCGTTGCGCAGTTGTGCATTACCAAGAAAGTAGAGTTTTTGCTGCTCATAGGCAAATTGTAAGGTATCTGCCTTGACATCGAGTTTGCCTTTTTTGTAATGAACTTTTCCGCTGAAGAAAAAAGAGCCGTTGCCTGGGTAGAAATAGCCGCGTTGGCAAACAATTGATTCATCTGATAGGATAGATTCAATTTTACCAGAACTTCTAAAAATAGCCCGACCGCGTTTGGCATCGTAGTCCATGGAATCGGCGCTCATTTTGTAAGCGTTGTCTCGGGCTTTTACATGACCCCAAAGTTTGGCATATTTCTGTTTTTCGGCGTAGTAAATGGAGTCAGCATAGAGGTTGATGCCACTTTTTTGAATGTGTACATTCCCATAGGCCCGTACTTCTTTTCCACCTTCGTTGTAGTGGGCGGAATCACAGTACATCGTATTGCCTTGATAGGTAAAGCTAACTGTCCCGACCAAGCGGTGTATGCCATTTTGAATGGCGTAAACTTTCTCGGTGCCAGGCAGTAGTTGGAGTGTGCCCTGCCCAAACAAAGTTCCCCAACATACAATTGCCATCATGAAGATTGCAAAACGCATTTGAGGAAGTTTGGTCATTTTTAGTTTTGAAGTGTCTGTTTGCGGTCAGGACCGACAGAGATAACGCGAATTGGAACGTTTAATTGCGCTTCTAGGTAAGTGACGTAATCTTTGAGTTCCTGAGGAGCGTCGTTGAACGATTCAAGTTCAGTGAGATCACAATTCCAGCCTGCTAATTTTTCATAGACTGGTTCTATGTGAAGATCGGTGACGTCAAAAGGAAAGTCAGTTACTTTTTCTCCGTTAATTAAATAGTGTGTACAAACGTTGATGTGTTCAAAGATGCTGAGTACATCACTTTTCATCATGGAAAGTTCAGTTACGCCATTGATCATGATGGCATAGCGCAATTGAACGAGGTCTAGCCAGCCGCAACGGCGTGGACGTCCAGTTGTAGCGCCAAATTCACGGCCTTCTTGACGGATGAGTTCTCCTACTTCATCATCGAGTTCGGTAGGGAAGGGCCCGCTACCAACACGCGTGCAGTAAGCTTTGAAAATACCGATAACTGAACCAATTTTAGTTGGCGCAATACCGAGGCCCGTACAAGTACCTGCAGTAACTGTGTTAGATGAAGTTACAAAAGGGTACGTGCCAAAATCGATATCTAGCATGGTGCCTTGTGCACCTTCAGCTAATACCTTTTTTCCGCTTAAAAGAGCAGTATTTAAATAATGCTCAGAATCTACGGCTGTGAGGTCTTTGAGTAACTCAATGGCTTCAAACCATGGTTTTTCAAGGCTAGCGAGGTCATAGGTAAAGTCATTGTGGTGCTTGAGGATGCCCTCGTGTTTTTCAACGAGCGCATCGTATTTTTCTTTGAAGTTAGGCGAGTGGATGTCGCCTACACGCAAGCCATTACGACCTGTTTTGTCCATGTAGGTTGGTCCAATGCCTTTAAGAGTTGAACCAATTTTGTTTTTTCCTTTAGCTTGCTCAGAAGCAGCGTCGAGCAGCTTGTGTGTTGGTAAAATTAAATGCGCTTTTTTTGAAAGCAAAAGTCTTGTTTTGAAATCGATGTTAAATGGTTTTAATTTATCGAGTTCAGCACTAAACACAACAGGGTCGATAACGACGCCATTACCTACCAAATTGATGACATCCTTGTGGAAAATTCCAGATGGAATGGTGTGCAATACGTGTTTGATACCTTCAAATTCTAGGGTGTGACCAGCGTTTGGTCCGCCTTGAAATCTGGCGATGATATCGTAAGAAGGTGTGAGTACATCTACTATTTTACCTTTTCCTTCGTCTCCCCACTGTAAGCCTAATAATACGTCTACCTTCATGATTGTGTTTGTTCAAAAAACTTTTTAATTGATTCTAAATCTTGATAAATGGCGAAAATGTGTTGCATCCTTGTTAGTTCAAAGATCTTGTTGAGTTGTTCGTTGGGTCTGTAGAGTACGGTTTCGCCAAGATTCAAGCGTGCGCGTGTCAAGGTTTTTACCAAGAAGGCAATGCCCGTTGAATTGATGTACTCTAAGTTTGATAAGTCAATCACTAAGTTCCAGTTAGTGATTTCGTCTAATTTTTCAATGGCCAATTCACGGTCACTTTCTGTAAAGAAACGACCTTCAAGTTTGAATAGACAAAGATTGCCATGTGTGCTTAAACTGACTTCCATATGCGAACTATTTTTTTTGTGTGCCATAGAAATAGAGAGAATGATGCTGGACATCTACTTGGAAAAGTTCTTCTATTGTGGCTTTGATTTGTTGAATTCTTGGATCGCAAAATTCAATCACTTCACCGGTGTCTGTAAGTATCAGGTGGTCGTGTTGTTTGGATGCATGGGCTTTTTCAAATTGTGCGATATTCTTACCAAATTGGTGTTTGCGCACTAAATTACAAGCCAATAATAATTCGATGGTATTGTAGAGCGTTGCTCTTGAAACACGGTAATTGTGATTCTTCATTTTGATATATAGAGATTCTACATCAAAATGACCTTCGTATTCATAAATTTCTGCAAGTATGGCAAAGCGTTCGGGTGTTTTCCGATGACCATTTTGCTCGAGATAAGCGGCAAAAATATCTTTGACCGTAGCCGAAATTTGACTTGTTCCCATTTTACGCCCTAAAGTTAGTTATAAATTTTAGACGAAATAAAAAAGGGGGCCGAAACCCCCTTTGATTTGTTGTAAAAGCTTGGCTTATTCGCCGCGCTCCATTTTTTCTTTCAATTCAGCAAGTGCATCAAGGTCACCAAGAGTTGATTTCTCTGAGTTTTGGTTGATTGCTTTTACTGCTTGGTCAGTGTTGCTTCCAGCGCCACCTTTTTTACCGCCTTTTGAAGTAGTTGTTGGTTTATCTTCACCTTCTTCAAATAAACGTGTATGAGAAAGAACGATTTTCTTCGCGTCTTTGTTGAATTCGATTACTTTGAAATCAAGTGTCTCTTCAACTTTAGCGTTTGAACCGTCTTCTTTTCTAAGGTGCTTAGATGGGCAAATACCTTCTACACCATATGGAAGCGCAACAATTCCTGACTTATCTTTCATGTCGATGATTGTACCGCTATGAACTGATCCTTCAGCAAATGTATTTTCAAATACATCCCAAGGGTTTTCTTCAAGTTGTTTGTGACCTAAAGAAATACGACGGTTGTCGCGGTCGATTTCAAGTACGAGTACTTCCATCGCGTCACCAACTTTACAGAATTCAGATGGGTGCTTGATTTTTTTCTGCCAAGAAAGGTCAGAAATGTGAATTAAGCCGTCAACACCTTCTTCTAATTCAACAAATACACCGAAGTTAGTGAAGTTGCGAACTTTAGCAGAATGACGTGTACCAACTGCGTATTTGATTTCGATATCGTTCCATGGATCTGGCATCAATTGTTTGATGCCCAAAGACATTTTGCGCTCTTCGCGGTCAAGGGTAAGCACAACTGCTTCTACGCTGTCTCCGATTTTCAAGAAATCTTGAGCAGAACGCAAGTGTTGTGACCAGCTCATTTCTGAGACGTGGATAAGGCCTTCAACGCCAGCAGCGATTTCGATGAATGCTCCGTAGTCTGCCATAACAACAACTTTTCCGGTTACTTTGTCACCAACTTGTAGGTTCGTGTCAAGTGAATCCCATGGATGTGGTTGAAGTTGTTTCAAGCCTAAAGCAATGCGTTTTTTGTCGTCATCGAAGTCGAGGATAACCACATTGATTTTTTGATCTAATTCTAACATTTCTTCTGGATGCGTTACGCGGCCCCAAGAAAGGTCTGTGATATGGATGAGTCCGTCAACGCCACCGAGGTCGATGAATACACCGTAAGAAGTGATGTTTTTAACGATACCTTCAAGAACCTGTCCTTTTTCAAGACCAGAAATGATTTGTTTTTTCTGTTCTTCGAGTTCAGCTTCGATAAGGGCTTTATGTGAAACGACAACGTTTCTGAATTCTTCGTTGATTTTAACAACTTTGAACTCCATGTTTTTACCAACATAGATATCGTAGTCGCGGATAGGCTTCACATCAATTTGTGAACCTGGTAAGAACGCTTCAATTCCGAATACATCGACAATTAAACCACCTTTAGTGCGACACTTCACGTAACCAGTAATGATTTCGCCAGTACGTAGTACGTCATTTACGCGAATCCAAGCACTGTGCATACGCGCTGTGCGGTGAGAAACGATAAGTTGTCCAGTTTTGTCTTCTAAGCAATCAACGTAAACGTCAACGACATCTCCAACTTTTAAATCTGGGTTGTAACGAAATTCGTTAGCAGCAACAACTCCTTCAGATTTGTAACCAATGTTGATGATTACTTCTTTTTTGTTGAGCATTGCAACGGTCCCTTGGATCACTTCTTTTTCGTTGATAGAAGTAAGGGTTTTTTCGTAGCGATCTCCGAGTTCAGAGCGTTCTACCTGATTGTAACCGTCCAATTGGAGCGCTTCCCAATCAAAATCTGCAGTTCCCTGCTTTTCAATGTTCTTTGCCATGTGGCTTTCAAATTTGTATTTTTAATCCCCATCGATTAAAAAGATGTTTAACAATAATAATGGGCGCAGAATGGGCACGCCGTTCCATACGGAGGCGCAAAATTAGGAATAAATCTCGAAATTACAAGGTGAAAACACTTAATTGTCACTGATATTCAGTGGGAAATGCGCAAAAGTTGCCAATTCAGGCCCTTGACTCGTTAAAGAATCGTGCCACAAGGTATCACTGGGCTTACTTAAAATAGACGCGTCATCGTATTTTGAAATGCAGACCCAAGCGTGTTCTGACATTTCGTCTAGTAGTTGTTGAGCTCCCCAGCCGGCATAACCAGAAAAGAATCGGACGCGGCGTTCGGGGTGCTTTTCATTTTTCATGGCTACTAACAGTTCATCCCAGTTGCCGCCAAAAAATAAGTTTTCAGTGAGTTGTTTGGCCTCGCTAAGCTCAGAAAAGCTGTGAAGGTAAAATAAACTTTGGGTATCAACCGGGCCACCATGATAAATGCGCATGGAAAAATCAAAGTCATTGAGAATTTCGTGGGTATGTGTCTCCGAAGGATGGTTCAGTACAAGGCCCATGCTTTCATCGTTGTCGTGGTGTACTAATAAAATAACCGCACGCTGAAAATACAGCTCATTGAGAAAAGGTTCGGCTATTAATAGACGACCTGTCTGTGGTGTAATTTTAGTACTGAACAGATGTTGTTGGGTAATTTTCATGAGCGCACAACAAATAAAATGAATATTTTCAGGCTATGCAAGTCTCATTGTTTTAATTTTGTCTTATGAAATTTGCAGCAATCGATATAGGCACCAATGCAGCGCGTCTTTTGATAGGCGAGGTGTTGGTCAATCAGTCTGGCTTGCAAATACAAAAACTCGGCTACTACAGAAGTCCATTAAGATTAGGTGCTGACGTTTTTGGCAAAGGAAAAATTGGGGCTACAAAACTCAAGCAGTTCATTCAGACCATGCAAGCTTTTCAGTTGCTTGCTAGCGCTCATCAAGTCACAGAGCTCAGAGCGGTAGCTACTTCTGCGATGCGGGAAGCTTCTAACAATAAAAAAGTAGCCAAAGAAATTTTCCAGGCCACGGGTTTGCAAATTGAGGTTATCTCAGGTGAAGAAGAAGCCAAACTGATTTTTGCCGCTTTTGAACTATTGCATCTTGGTCAAAAAACCCAATATATTGTTGTTGATGTCGGTGGAGGCAGTACAGAAATTAGTGTTTTTGAAGATGGTCAAAGACGTGCGTCCAAATCTTTTGAGCTCGGAACTCTCCGTATTCTCAACCAAAAAATTGATTCAAATATATGGTCTGATTTCACTACCTGGATTCAAACCCATGCAAAAGTCAATGAGCCGCACCTCGTTTTCGGAACCGGAGGTAACATCAACCGTGCGCTCAAAATGTTACCCAACAAAAAAGATAAAATTTCAAAAAAGGACTTGGTCCAGTTACATAGTCAATTGGCCACGCTTTCTATAGATCAACGCATCGAACAGTTTCAATTGAAAGCAGATCGTGCAGACGTCATTGTACCGGCCCTAGAAATTTATATCGCAGCACTTGCTGCGCTCGAACAGGATCAAATCGTAGTGCCCAAAATAGGCCTGGCTGATGGTATTCTGCTTGAACTCTTTCTTAAAAACACCACACTTTAAAATGGCACAAAAACCTGCAATCCCAAAAGGAACTCGAGATTTTTTACCTTCAGAAGTCGCTAAAAGAACGTATCTTTTTGATACCATCAAAACGGTTTTCAAGCGCTATGGTTTTGCACCAATAGAAACGCCAAGTTTTGAACTTTCAAGTACACTTTTAGGCAAATATGGCGAAGAAGGGGACCGCTTGATTTTTAGAATTTTGAACTCAGGAGAAAAAATGCGCAAAGCAGACCTCGAGGCGTTGGCACAAGATAATCTCCCGCGTTTTGCCAATTCATTAGCAGAAAAGGCGCTGCGCTACGACCTCACTGTGCCATTTGCACGCTTTGTGGTCCAGCACCAAAACGAATTGCAATTCCCTTTCAAGCGTTATCAAATTCAGCCAGTTTGGCGCGCAGATCGCCCACAACATGGTCGTTATCAAGAGTTTTTTCAGTGCGATGCCGATGTCGTCGGTTCGGATTCTCTATTACACGAAGTTGAATTCATTCAAATTTTTGACGAAGTACTCACTGCCCTTCGTTTACCTGGCTTCGACATCCAAATCAACAACAGAAAAATATTAACTGGTATTGCCGAGGTGTGTGACGTTGCTCAGCAAATTGTTGAGCTCACGGTGGCCATTGATAAATTAGATAAAATAGGTGAGGAAGGTGTTTTCAAAGAATTAAAAGAAAAAGGCTTTTCGGACCTCACCCTTCAAAAAATTCAGCCGCTTTTTGAATTAACAGGAAGCAATCAAGAAAAAATAAAACACCTCAGAACTTTCTTGGCCTCGAGTGAAATTGGCCTCAAAGGTCTAGATGAACTTCAATATGTATTGGACAGAATAGAGCAACTTGGACTAGAAAAAGGCTCGCTCAATTTTGATGTGACTCTAGCCCGAGGTTTGAATTATTACACGGGTGCAATTTTCGAAGTCAAAGCACAAGGTGTCAAGATGGGTAGTATTTGCGGTGGTGGGCGCTACGATGACCTCACCGCACTTTTTGGCCTCAAAAACTTATCAGGGGTAGGCATTTCTTTTGGTGCAGACCGCATTTATGATGTCCTGTCAGAATTGCAGTTGTTCCCTGCTGATCTCGAAAAATCCTTGGATATTTTAATTGCCAATTTTGAACAAGAAACTGAGCTTGCTCATCTCCAACTTTTGAAAAAACTACGTGCCTTGGGCGTTGCTGCAGAATTGTATCCGAGCGCTGCTAAGCTTCAAAAACAACTCAAGTATGCCAATGATCGCAAAGCTAGATTTGTCATATTAGTGGGTGAAGAAGAAAGGCAACAAGGTAAACTTACCCTAAAAGATATGGAAAGCGGCTTGCAACAACAGTTGTCACAAGCCGAATTACTTACCAAATTCGAGCCACTCGCTTAACGTCGTTTCTCATTTCGCGTCCTTCTTCAATTTGAAAGGCTTCAAAAAATTCAGGGCAGTTTTTAAGAGGGCCGTTTACTCTGTACATTCCTGGTGAATGCGGGTCTGTAGCCAAGCGCTTTTTCATTTCGGCCTCCGTGTACTTGATTTTCCAAAGCTGCGCATAAGCAATAAAAAAGCGTTGCTCGGGTGTGAAGCCCTCGCGAAGTTCTTGTTTTTTGTATTCGTCAGTTCTCTTATAAGCGTAAAATGCCATGGTCAAACCACCGAGGTCGGCAATGTTTTCACCCATGGTTAAATCTGGGTTGACACAGTGGTTGTCCATCGGGCAGAAGCCCGCAAAAGTAGCACCCAATAATTTTGTCTTTTCTTCAAAAGACTGACGGTCTTCTTCGGTCCACCAGTTGGTGAAAGAACCGTCTGCCGCAAATTTACTACCCATGTCATCAAAGCCATGTGTAAACTCGTGGCCAATGACCATCCCGATGCGGCCATAATTAACGGCATCTTCTGCTTTTTCATCGAAGAAAGGCGCTTGCATGATACCAGCCGGGAAAGCAATTTCATTGAGCAAAGGATGGTAGTAAGCATTGACCATATGAGCTGGCATGCCCCATTTGTCTTTGTCCACTGGTTTTCCGAGTTCAGAAAAATTCTTTTGTACGCTGTAACGGGCCATTTCTTTTACATTCATGACATACTGCGCGGCATCAAAGTTGAGCATTGAGTAGTCCTCCCATTTAGACGGATAGCCTAATTTTCTTCCGATTGAGTTGAGTTTTTTCAAGGCTTCTTGCTTGGTGATGTCCGTCATCCAGTCTAATTTTTCAATGCGCTCGCGGTATACAATCAATAAGTTGTCTACCATTTCATTGACGCGGTCTTGGGCTTCTTTTGAAAAGTGCTTATCGACGAAAGCTTTGCCGAGCAATTCGCCAATTTCTAAATTGGTAATGGCTTCAATCGCTTGTTCATCAATAGGTTGCTGTTCTTTTTTTCCTGAAAGCACGCCTTCATAGAAGTCAAAATTTGCCTGAACAAAAGCGCTGTTCAAATGCCCAGCATAATGATTGATCAAACACCAATTGAAATAATTTTTCCAGGTTTTGAGATCTACTGATTGTAAAAGCACAGCAACTTGCGTGTTAAATGCAGGGTTGCTGACAATAATTGAATCAGGAAGTGTAGCGCCCATGGCTTTTAGATAGGCTTCAAAATTGACATTGCTACCCAAACTTTTTGCAACTTCAGCTAAAGATTGTTTGTTGTAGGTTTTTTCAGGCTCACGCATTTCTGAAGGTCTGAGCATTGCACTAGCTAGCGCTTTTTCAAGTGCTAAAATTTGTTTGGCAATTTGTGGGTCAGTGCTGAGGCCAGCGAGTCCAAAACATCTGGAAATGTGTTGCTCATAAGCCGTTAAGACACTTTGGTATTTTTCGTCAAAGTAGTAGTCGCGGTTTGGAAGACCAATGCCACCTTGACCCATGTAGGCAACATTAATGTTGACATTCTTTAGATCTTGACCAATTCCATAGCCAAAAAGTGTTCCGATGCCATCTTTATGAAAACTTGACAACAACCCTTGGATTTGAGCTGTATTTTGAAGGTTTTCAATTTTTTGAAGGTCTTCTTTTAAAGGTGCAATCCCTAACTGATCGCGCTTTTGCATATCAGTAAAAGATTTATAGTAAGCACCCAACAATTGGTTTTGAGAACCTTTAGCACCCGGGTTTCCAACTGCCTCATTTAAAATTGCCTTCAATTTGATGTTGTTCTGCTGCTCGAGCTCATTGAAGCTACCCCAACGCGATTCACTCGCGGGAATTTCTGTTTTGGCCACCCAGGTTCCATTCGCAAAAGTGAAAAAGTCATCTGAAGGCTTGATCGTTCTGTCTAAAGCCGTTACATCAATGGTTTGATAGCTATTAGCACTTGTTTTATTTTCATTTTTAGTTCCGGCACAAGCCTGGAGTAAAAGGCCTGCGATGCCAAGGATTACGAAAGAATGCTTCATTTTATGATGAATTAATTAAAATATCAGGTTTCTGAATTAAATAAGGAGTAGCATGAAATCGACACAAATCGGAACCAACTAAATCCTAGAATTTAAAATCTGACACAAAGATAAGACTTAAAAAACCGATTCGAAAATTCTAGATAGTCTTTAAATGAATCACTTTTCTTTGAGCATCTTGACATGAGGTATGTCATCTTCAAGATATCCTTCTCCGATAGCATTGAAGCCATGTTGCGCATAGAATCCTTGCAGATGGGCTTGTGCCGAGAGAACAATTTTGTCCGTGTTAAATAAGCTGACAATTTGCTCAACGCAATAGGTCATGAGTTGATGACCTAATGATTTACCGCGATGACCCGGCGCTACAATGACCCTTCCAATTGAAATAGTATCGTATAAAACACTTGCTGGAACAATGCGCGCACAAGCGATCAATTGTTCTTCTTGGTAAACCAAAACGTGTTTTGACAACTGATCAATGCCGTCTAAATCTTGATACACACAATTTTGCTCCACCACAAAAACTTCGCTTCTTAGTTGCAAGTAGGCATAGAGATGTTGGGGTGTGAAATCCTGAAAATCTAGCGTTTCGAAAATTAAGTTCATGCTTTTGATTTGGTCGTTATTGAATCTGATAAAGCAATTTCGATTTACTTAGTAAGTACCGTGATACCTTCTTAAAAACCATTCTATGGCGAGCAAGCTTAAAAGGACAAGGATAATCCAAATGAGGTCATTGAGTTCGTCAAACTGATGAATTTCTGATCTGACGGCTACTAAATCTTCATTGGTTTGCAGTTGCTTAAGCAGACTTTGGTAATCTTGAAGTGCAAATACAGCACCGCCACTCTGACTGGCCAGTTGCTTGAGTGTCGCATGTCGAGCTGCTGATTCTTGTTGTTCGAGTTGGATGGCTTCAACGATTAATTTTCCCGTTTTTACATAGGTTTTCCCATTGACAGCGGTGCGGACAGACCAGTTGTAGCGCCCCGGTTTGAGTTGGCCGATTTTGTACTGATAATAAGATCCTTTGGCTTGTAATTCGCCTTTGCGGATTTTACCTTTTTCATCGCGGAGTTCCCATTTGAGTTGTGGCGTGGTAATCGCTTTTAAAGACGCATTGTAGAAACTAGCGTTGAGCACGAAGTCTTGCTCAGCGTCTAGTCTAATGGGTGCTTGTACACGCAAGCCCATGCCTTCTTTTTTAACCAAGAGATAAGAACAGATTTGACCAATCAAAGCTTGAAAAGCGTCGTGTCTTTGTGTTTTTTGATAGGCCTGTAATTTCCAGCGCCAA
>JBEEKM010000044.1:0-15982 GCA_041168645.1 Bacteroidota bacterium
TAAGAACGGCCAAGAAGGCTTCTTGCGGCACCTCGACACGGCCTACTTGGCGCATGCGTTTTTTACCTGCCTTCTGTTTTTCAAGAAGCTTTCTTTTACGGGTGATGTCACCACCATAACATTTTGCGGTTACGTCTTTACGCAATGCTTTGATGGTTTCACGGGCAATAACTTTTGCACCAATTGCGGCTTGAATTGGAATTTCAAATTGCTGACGCGGGATGAGTTCTCTGAGCTTCACACAGATTTTTTTACCGAGGTCAAAAGCATTACTGCGGTGAACCAATGCCGATAAAGCATCGACTTGTTCGCCATTGAGCAGTAAGTCCATTTTAACCAAATCAGATTCTTGATAACCAATTGGATGGTAGTCAAAGGAAGCATAACCACGAGAAACTGATTTGAGACGGTCATAGAAATCAAATACGATTTCAGCGAGTGGCATTTCAAAAGTAATTTCAACGCGATCTTGCGTGAGGTAAACCTGATTTTTGAGTTCGCCGCGTTTCTCAATGCAAAGTGTCATGACAGAACCTACGTATTCGGTTTTGGTGATCACTTGTGCTTTGATATATGGCTCTTCAATGCGATCCATGCCCGACGGGTCGGGGAGCTCTGAAGGATTATTGACAACCAGCACTTCGTCTGGGTCTTTTTTCATATACGCTTTGTAAGATACGTTTGGTACGGTAGTAATGACCGTCATGTTGAACTCGCGCTCAAGGCGTTCTTGAATGATTTCCATGTGCAACATGCCCAAGAAACCACAGCGGAAACCAAAACCTAGAGCTGCTGAAGACTCGGGTTCGAAAACCAAAGAAGAGTCATTGAGCTGGAGCTTCTCCATGGAGTAGCGCAGTTCTTCGTAGTCTTCGGTATCTACTGGATAAATTCCAGCAAAGACCATCGGCTTAACGTCCTCAAAACCTTTAATGGCGGTTTCACATGGGTTGTCTGAGCCGGTAATTGTGTCCCCGACTTTTACTTCGTTGGCAGCTTTAATGCCGGAAATAATATAACCAACATCGCCTGCTCTTACTTCGTTTTTCGGGAGTAAATCCATTTTTAGAATACCCACCTCATCAGCGTTGTAGTCACGGCCAGTATTTAAAAAGCGGACTTTTTGCCCTTTCTTTAATACGCCATTTTTAACGCGATAGTAAGCAATGATGCCGCGAAATGGATTGAAAACGGAGTCGAAGATCATGGCTTGCAGCGGTGCGCTTTCTTCTCCTTTTGGAGCCGGAATGCGCTTCACTACTGCTTCTAGAATTTTGTCTACACCTAAACCGGTTTTCCCTGAGGCTGGAATGATGTCTTCAGGATCACAACCAATTAAATCAATGATTTGGTCTGACACCTCTTCGGGCATAGCGCCTGGAAGGTCCATTTTATTGAGGATCGGGATGATTTCAAGGTCGTGCTCTAGGGCAAGGTATAGGTTAGAAATCGTTTGGGCTTCAATTCCTTGAGAAGCGTCAACAATTAAGAGTGCGCCTTCGCAAGCGGCAATTGAACGAGATACTTCGTAAGAAAAATCGACGTGCCCTGGGGTATCGATGAGGTTCAAGACATAATCTTGGCCTTCAAATTTGTAATTCATTTGAATCGCATGGGACTTGATGGTAATGCCGCGTTCGCGTTCAAGGTCCATGTCGTCAAGTGCTTGAGCTTGCATTTCTCGATCAGAAATGGTTCCGGTGGTCTGGAGAAGGCGGTCTGCAAGGGTGCTTTTACCGTGATCGATATGGGCAATAATGCAAAAATTGCGAATGTGATTCATAGGCAACAAAAGTAAGCAATCTATAGCATATAACAAGCTTAGATTAAGCCCTAAATCTGTATAAATCTGCGAATATCGGTCTCGGGGTCCAAAGGCTTTTGTTCGAGCATGAAATCAGCAAGTTCTGAGGCCAAAGTTGGGGCCATCATGTAGCCTTTTGTGCCTAACCCATTAAAGATATAAACCCCTTGATATGCTGGGTGTTCGCCCATCAAAGGTCGGCGGTCCAAAACAGTTGGTCTGACACCAGCTTTTTGCTCGAGAATTTGAGGGTCATAGTTGCCGAGCGAAGCCAACATATTTAATAATTGTGTTTGGGCTTCTGGCGTTGTTTCAAGACTGGCATTATTCCATTCATAAGTAGCGCCAACTTTGAATTGTTGCTCGCCCACCGGTAGCACAAAACATTTTCTATTCAACGATTCATGATCGGGCAAAGCTTTACTTTGAATGAGTAGTGTTTGTCCTTTGGTTTGTTGCAAGGGCAAA
Source organism: Bacteroidota bacterium (assembly GCA_041168645.1). Taxonomy (GTDB): domain Bacteria; phylum Bacteroidota; class Bacteroidia; order Flavobacteriales_D; family Crocinitomicaceae; genus UBA952. Next base: position 2,273 of record JBEEKM010000044.1, read on the forward strand.
AAGGAAAAGGTGGCCTCTGATTTTTGTCTGTATCCTAAACAAAAAATGACTTTGTCATACGTAATATTACGGTATGTCCGGGTGCTCGGCTCCCAAGATTCAGGTTCAAATTCTTCAATTGAGAGCAGTCCTTTTTCTCGAAAGTAAGTACTATTTTGTGCGACCCACTTTTGTGCATCTATCCAAAAAGCTTGCTTTACTCGGCCGCTTCCAAATAAATTGGTCGCCCCTTGATGTAGGAGATCGTCTGAAGTTAATTTTTCTAAATAAGGTTGAAATTCGGCCATATCTTGGCGCTCTTCCCACAGCTGTTTCTCTTGCTCAGAAGAGAAAAAACGACGAATGACAATAGGGTGATATACCTCCAGACCGATTTCACGGCCGATTTCTTGATAAAATACTTGTGCCTCATTTATGAATTCATCGAGGCGCCAAGACTTATTCATGCGTCTGAAAACCATGGGGTTGACCATTCCGGCAGCAATACTACTTGAATGATTTTCACCTGAATCGACGAGTAAAACTTGCTGCCCTCTTCGCTGCAATTGATGCGCCAAACAAGTGCCGGCAAGACCTGCCCCAAAAATTAAAATCCGTTCCAATGCACCCAATTATTTTGTAAATGCGAAGCTAAGCAAACTAATCTGAATTTCCGGATTGACAACTTGAATTGCACGCACCAATGCCTCAAGAGTAGCGCCGGTTGTAATGACATCATCTACAATTAAAACATGACTTCTAGACTGCAAAAGTTCGGTACTTCTGAAAATATCCTGAACGTTATCCCAGCGTCCAAATCGATCCAATTTAGTTTGGCTTTTTGTATATCTGTTTTTCCTGGCTAATTCACTCAATATTGGTGTCCCCCAACTTTTAGAAAGCCCTCGTGCCAGCAATTCACTTTGATTATAGCCCCGAGCAAATTTCTTCCTTGGATGAATGGGCACAGGTAGCAAAAAATCGCACTTGCTCAAGGGATGACCCACCAATTTTTGGGCCATGAGCTCTCCTAGATAAATACCCAATGGCGCTTTAAAATCGTATTTCAAAGCCCGAATAAGTGACTGACTTACTGAGCCTTTCGCATAAAAATATACGGAGCAAGCATGCTTCACTTGAACCCGTCCCCAGAAAATCCGCTCCACTTTATTTGCTTGCGGCTCTTTTTCAAAATAGGTAGACTCGAGTTGTTCCCAACAATTAAAACACAAGTATTTTTCTGAATGAACCAACTCTTGGTTGCAGTGCAAACAAACATTGGTAAAAATGAGGTGTCCTAAACCATCAGAATAATTTTTAAGTACCAAACCTAAGCCGCTAAAGTATTTGATCATTGGTAATATTGTTATTCAACATTAACGTGTTCAAAACTGCTTGAATTGTGTCTTGCAAAACCTCAAGCCCTTCGCTAATTTTATAGTGGTTTCTTTTCATACAAAAATTATCGTTTCAAACAGCCAATTTTTTTACTAAAAATTATCAATACCCGCTTTCAAAACGTGTGAATATCTTTATTTCACCTGTTGAAATCCACGGAAGCGTTGATGCAGAAAGGATTGCGGAAATTGGTGTTGAAAACCTCAAATAAATGTTAATTTCTTTAATTGATTCGAGACCGAATTTTAACAAATTTTGTATCCCTGTTTTAGTCTGAAAAACAATTTAAAAAACCTCTATGGAAAAAGCACTACACGAACCAATACTTGAAGAAAATAAAAGTCGTTTTGTGCTGTTCCCTATTCAGCATGACGACATCTGGAGCTTTTACAAAAAAGCTGAGGCCAGCTTCTGGACTGCAGAAGAAATCGATCTCTCACCAGATTTGATTGATTGGGAAAATAAACTCAATGACGACGAACGCCACTTCATTAAGCATGTTTTGGCCTTCTTTGCCGCTTCTGACGGTATCGTCAATGAAAACCTCGCTGAGCATTTCCTCAATGAAGTTCAGTACACAGAAGCTAAATTCTTCTACGGTTTTCAAGTAACTATGGAAAACATTCACTCTGAAACTTATTCATTGCTGATTGATACCTACATCAAAGACACCCAAGAGAAAAACTATTTGTTCAATGCCATTGACACTGTTGAGTGCGTTCGCAAAAAAGCAGATTGGGCTTTGCGTTGGATTGATCAAGGTTCTTATGCTGAACGTCTTGTGGCTTTCGCCGCTGTCGAAGGTATTTTCTTCTCGGGTTCATTCTGTTCGATTTTCTGGCTTAAAAAGCGCGGCTTAATGCCAGGGCTTTCATTCTCTAACGAGCTCATCTCTCGTGACGAAGGGCTACACTGCGACTTCGCATGTTTACTTTACACCAAGCATTTGGTTAACAAATTGCCAAAAGAGAAAGTAAGAGAAATCATTACGCATGCCGTTGAAATCGAAAAAGAATTTGTTACGGATGCACTTCCAGTGAAACTCATCGGTATGAACAGTGACCTCATGGGTCAATATATTGAGTTTGTTGCTGACCGTCTTTTGGTCGAGCTCGGCAATGAGCGTGTTTATAATGCTACTAATCCTTTTGACTTCATGGACATGATTTCAATTCAAGGAAAAACTAACTTCTTCGAGAAACGCGTTGGTGAATATCAAAAAGCTGGGGTGTTGGCCGGCAAAGAAAACCAAACTTTCAGTCTCGACGAAGATTTCTAAAAACCTAACCTAACTATAAATATAAGGAGCACATGTACGTAGTAAAAAGAGACGGCCGCAAAGAAGCCGTAAAATTTGATAAAATCACGGCCCGCATCATCAAGATGTGTTATGGCCTTGATCCGCTTGTTTCACCAGAAGCCGTGGCCATGAAGGTCATTGAAGGGATTTTTGACGGTGTCACCACAACCGAGCTAGACAACCTAGCTGCTGAAGTTGCTGCCGCAAAAACCATTGATCACCCAGATTACGCGCTTCTCGCTTCTAGAATTGCGGTTTCTAACCTCCACAAAGAAACCAAAAAGACTTTCTCGGAAGTGATGCAAGATATGTATCAGTACATTGATCCAAAGACAAACGAAGCTGCTTCGCTCCTGGCAGACGACGTCTATGAGATCATTATGAACAACAAAGAATTGCTCGATTCAAGCATCATCTACGACCGCGATTTCCGCTACGACTATTTCGGTTTCAAGACCTTGACACGCTCTTACCTCATGCGCTTGAACGGTAAAATCGCTGAAAGACCACAACAAATGCTCATGCGTGTTGCGGTTGGTATTCACAAAGAAGATGTGCAGTCCGCTATTAAAACCTACAACCTCATGTCTGAAGGTTGGTTTACGCACGCTACTCCTACCCTCTTCAATGCCGGAACACCGAAGCCTCAAATGTCATCTTGTTTCTTGCTCACCATGAAAGAAGACAGCATCGAAGGCATCTACGATACTTTGAAATCTTGTGCGCAAATTTCACAATCTGCCGGCGGTATTGGTTTGTCTATTCACGACATCCGCGCTACTGGTTCTTACATTAAAGGAACTAACGGAACCTCTAACGGTATCGTTCCAATGCTCCGAGTATTCAACGATACTGCACGTTACGTTGACCAAGGTGGTGGTAAGCGCAAAGGATCTTTCGCTATTTATATCGAACCATGGCATGCCGATGTCTTCGATTTTCTTGACCTCAAGAAAAACCACGGTAAAGAAGAGCAACGTGCTCGCGACCTTTTCTATGCGCTCTGGATTCCAGACTTATTCATGAAGCGTGTCAAAGAAAATGGCGAATGGACCCTCATGTGTCCACACGAATGTCCGGGTCTTTCTGATTCACACAGCGCAGAATTCGAAGCACTTTATACCAAATACGAGCAAGAAGGAAAAGGACGCAAAACCATCAAAGCACAAGATCTTTGGTTTAAAATCCTTGAGTCTCAAATTGAGACGGGTACACCATACATGTTGTATAAAGATGCTGCAAACGCCAAATCTAATCAACAGAACCTTGGTACGATCAAGTCTTCAAACCTTTGTACAGAAATTATCGAGTACACAGCACCTGATGAGGTGGCTGTTTGTAACTTGGCATCATTGGCTCTTCCTAAGTTTGTTACTGAAGAAGGAACCTTTGACCACGACAAACTTTTCGAAGTAACTTACCAAGCCACGCTTAACCTTAACCGCATCATCGACAACAATTTCTACCCTGTCGCTGAAGCGCGCAATTCTAACATGCGTCACCGTCCAATTGGTCTTGGTGTACAAGGTTTAGCTGATGCTTTCATTATGATGGGCTTCCCATTTGAATCTGAAGAAGCACGTGCTTTGAACCGTGAAGTATTTGAAACCATCTACTTTGCTTCAATGACTGCGTCTAAAGACTTAGCTAAAGTTGATGGCCCTTACGAAACAATCAAAGGATCTCCGGTATCTAAAGGTGTATTCCAATTTGATATGTGGGGTGTTACGCCAACAAATCGTTGGGAATGGGATGTGCTCAAATCAGAAGTTAAAAAACACGGTGTGCGCAACAGCTTACTCCTTGCGCCAATGCCTACAGCATCTACTGCACAAATCTTGGGTAACAACGAATGTTTTGAACCTTATACGTCTAACATTTATACGCGTCGTGTACTTTCAGGTGAATTCATTATCGTGAACAAGCACCTCCTCAAAGACCTCGTGAAAGAAGGTCTCTGGAGCAAAGACATGCGTCAAAAAATTATGGCTGCAAACGGATCTATTCAAAATATCCAAGAAATTCCACAACGCCTCAAAGATCTTTACAAAACGGCTTGGGAAATTTCTCAAAAAGCCATCATCGAACAAGCTGCTGACCGCGGTGCTTACATTTGTCAAAGCCAATCGCTCAACATTTTCATGGAGAACGCAAACTTTGGTAAGTTAACCTCAATGCACTTCTACGGTTGGGAAAAAGGCTTGAAAACTGGTATGTACTACTTGCGTACGAAAGCCGCAACAGACGCCATCAAATTTACCGTTGATAAAACAGTCACTGAAGAACCACAAGCGCAAGCACAAGTTCAAAGTGTCGAGGACCAACAAGCAGCCATCGCTTGTTCACTCGACGACCCAGAAGGCTGTGAAATGTGTTCAGGATAGAAGCGGTGTCAGCCGGTTATATGCTGAACGTAAATTCATGAACGAAGTGAACTAAATGTGTTCAGGATAGAAGCGGTGTCAGCCGGTTATATGCTGAACGTAAATTCATGAACGAAGTGAACTAAATGTGTTCAGGATAGAAGCGGTGTCAGCCGGTTATATACTGAACGTAAATTCATGAACGAAGTGAACTAAATGTGTTCAGGAATGATAAAATAAGGCCCGCTTTTTAGTGGGCCTTTTTATTTATACCGTAACTTTGCATTTTCCAATACAAAATGACAAATTCAAAAGCAATTCAGCGCGCATTAATCTCAGTTTATTACAAAGACGGTTTGGCGCCAATCGTGCAAAAATTACACGAAAACAAAGTTGAAATTTTATCTACTGGCGGCACCCTTGCCTTTATTCAAGAACTCGGGATTCCTGTCACCGCTGTTGAAGATGTCACTCAGTTTCCAGAAATACTTGGTGGTCGTGTAAAAACCTTACACCCTGCTATCTTTGGTGGAATTCTAAATCGCCGAGACTTACCAGCAGATCAAGCTCACATGGCTGAACATCAGCTTTCTTCTATAGACTTAGTCATTGTTGACCTTTATCCGTTTGAAGAAACCCTCCAAAGTGGTGCTAGCCATGAAGCCATCATAGAAAAAATTGACATCGGGGGTATTTCCTTAATTCGTGCCGCTGCTAAAAACTTCAACGACGTCGTCATCATTCCAAGTGTGAAGCAATATGCAAACTTCCTCGAGATTTTAAACGAGCAAGGTGCGAGCACTTCCATCGAACAGAGACAAGCTTTTGCAGCTGAAGCATTTCATGTATCCTCTCATTACGACACCCTGATTCACCAATATTTCATGAATCAGAACAGTGCTTATCTAAAAATAAGCGAAGAAAATCAAAGCCCATTGCGCTACGGTGAAAATCCACATCAAAAAGGAATTTTCTACGGTAACCTCGATGCCTTATTTACTAAACTTCATGGTAAAGAGCTGTCTTACAACAATTTACTTGACGTAGATGCTGCCGTTCGTTTAATGAACGAATTTAAAAATGACCAGCCAACTTTCGGTATTCTCAAGCACAACAACGCTTGTGGAATTGCAACGCGCCCTACACTTAAAGAAGCATATGAAACCGCATTAGCTGCTGACCCAGTGAGTGCTTTTGGTGGTATTTTGATCGCCAATACAAAAATTGACTACGCAACAGCTGAGTTGGTCAATGAGCTATTCTGCGAAGTTTTGATTGCCCCAGCATATGACGAACAAGCAGTCACCCTTTTACAATCCAAAAAGAACCGCATCATTTTGGTTCAAAATGACATTGAACTTCCTACAACATTGGTGCGCAGCGCCTTAAATGGTTATCTGGTTCAAGATGCTGATTTAGCTACTGAAGGGCCTGAAAACCTTGAGGTTAAAACCAAATTAGCGCCAAGTGCTTCAGAAATTCAAGACTTACTTTTTGCCAACAAATTGGTCAAACACACCAAATCTAATACGATTATCTTGGCCAAAAACGGTCAGCTTCTAGCGAGTGGTACCGGACAAACATCACGAGTTGACGCACTCAGACAAGCCATTCACAAAGCAAAATCTTTTGGATTTGACCTCAATGGTGCAGTCATGGCGAGCGATGCGTTTTTCCCTTTCCCAGACTGTGTAGAGATTGCCCACAACGAACAAATTAATGCAGTCATTCAACCTGGTGGTTCGGTAAAAGACGATTTATCGATTACTTATTGTGACGCCAATAACATGAGTATGGTGTTTACCGGAGTGCGCCATTTCAAGCATTAAAACGGCAACAAAAAGAAAAATAAAATTGTTTCGAAATTAATGTAACCTTTCGACGCTAATTTCGAATAACACTAGGTTACAACATAAACTAGCGCTTAACATGGGCCTTTTTAACTTTCTTACACAGGAGATTGCCATTGACCTCGGTACGGCAAACACCCTCATCATCTGGAACGACAAGGTAGTCGTTGATGAACCATCTATTGTTGCCAAAGATATCCAAACCGGAAAGGTCGTGGCTATTGGTCGTAAGGCACAACAGATGCATGGTAAGACACACAAATTAATCGAAACAGTTCGCCCGCTCAAAGATGGCGTAATCGCAGATTTCCAAAGTGCTGAACAAATGATCAAAGGGATGATTAAAATGATCAACCCAGGAAGAAGCTTGTTCAACCCTACACTTCGTATGGTAATCTGTATTCCATCAGGTATTACCGAAGTTGAAAAACGCGCGGTACAAGATTCCGCCGAGCATGCCGGAGCAAAAGAAGTTTACCTCATCCACGAACCAATGGCTGCTGCTATTGGTATCGGTATCGACGTTGAAGAGCCAATGGGTAACATGATCATCGATATAGGTGGTGGTACTTCAGAAATTGCCGTTATTGCCCTTGGAGGTATCGTTTGTGATAAATCTATCCGCATTGCCGGTGATGACTTCACCAATGACATCGAAGAATACATGCGTCGTCAGCACAACATTCTTGTTGGTGAGCGTACCGCTGAGCAAATTAAAATTGAAGTTGGCGCAGCGTTGCCTGAGCTCGAGAATCCACCAGCAGACTTTGCAGTACGCGGACGTGACCTCATGACCGGTATTCCGAAAGAAATCATGGTTTCTTACCAAGAAGTAGCTCATGCACTAGACAAAACCATTGCGAAAATCGAGGAAGCGATCTTAAGCGCCCTTGAAATGACGCCGCCAGAACTTTCTGCTGATATTTACAAAACTGGTATTTATTTAGCTGGTGGTGGTTCAATGCTTCGCGGTCTTGACAAACGTATTTCTACGAAAACCAAATTACCGGTTCATATTGCTGAAGATCCGCTAAGAGCTGTGGCTCGTGGAACAAGCATCGCCTTGAAAAACATTGACAAGTACCCATTCTTGATGGGCCGTTAATTTTGGCGAGCGCCTGCTAAGGCGTTTTGAATTTCTTGCTCAAATTTCTTCACTAATTCAGAGTAGTCTGCTCCTGTTGCTGGCCCACTAAACCCAGTATGGATTGCAATGATCTTTCCCTGCTGATCAACCAAAATAGCAGTCGGAAAACTCATGATGCCATTCAGCATCGGAAAATACGCAGCGGCTGCTTCTTTACTTGAGGTTCCGGCCAAATAAACCGGATAATTCAGTTCGAGTTGATCTGAGAATTTTTTCAGCCTGCTTCGTTGTTTCTTTTGGTCTGTGCCGACTTCAAAGCCTAGCGCCATAATTTCTAGACCTTGGTTACCATACTTTGCCTTTAATTCTCTAAATAGATTGGCTTCATCAATGCAATTTGGGCACCAAGTACCCATAATTTGAATCAGGGTAACTTGCTGTTTTTTAGAAAAATCCAAATTGAGTTTCTTTCCATTTAACTTTTGAAGCCCGTTGAGCGCAACCGTTTCATCGCGCTTAATCAAATAAGTCAGTTCTGCTTCATCTCTTAGTTGGACCGTTTCATCTTTGGTAGCTTTGAAATTAGAGCTTGACTTTCCGCCACTATAGAATACACCGGTCATTTCATTACTACCATTTAAATCAGCCTCCACGACAAAGGCCCAATAACCAGTGTAGGTCTGTAAATGCAATTTCCCATTTGCGGCATAACCATGCAAATAACGGTAATCACCGGTTTCACTAAGAAAACTTCCGAAAATGCGCCCATTCTTTTCTTGCTGAAATACACCTACCAACACTTCTTCATTTGGCGTGCCTGGCTCAAATAGTACTTTCCATCTACCGAATAATTCCGGAAAGATACTATCAGGTTTTGGTATCATTTCTGAAAGCGTCATGTACAAGTGAACAGGGTAGCGAACCGGAACTTTTTTATTGTAATTGACCCACCAACCACGGGCTTCTGAAAAATCATCGTTAAATGCAATTCGCCATTCGGCGTCTTGGGCAGGGAATTGATAGATAAGGGTATCACCTATCCGTTTTTTTACGGACAACTGATAAACTTCCTTACCATTATTTATGGTAATAGGTGATTTAGAATTTTTTTCAACGAGGGCAGCTGTTACTTGTATTTGCAAGCGATCATTGAGTTGAATTTCTGCAATATATGGGAAAAGAACAGCGTTAGGTCGGGAGGCAAAATTGTCTTGGGTATGACCTAGAAAACCATTCAAAAAAATTAATAAGATTCCAAAAATAGCGTTACGCATAAGTTGAAAGATTGCGGGGTTGAACTACGAAATTAAAAGAAATAAACTATCTTGCTTAGCGCATGCAACTTTTTGAAAACATAATCCGTCAATGGTCCTGTGTCTATGGATGAACGTGAGATCATACTTGGTTGTATAGCTGGTCGTCCAAAGGCTCAAAAAGCGTTGTTTGACATTTATGCTCCTAAACTACTCGTGATTTGTTTGCGCTACATGAAAGAAGTGCCGCGCGCTCAAGACACTTTGCAAGATGCTTTTGTAAAAATCTACAAACACCTCCCAGACTACAAGTTTGAAGGCGTTTTTGAAGGTTGGGTCAAAAGAATTACGGTCAATACTTGTCTTGATCAATTGCGCAAAGACAAAAAAACACTTTCGGATGTTTCAATAGACGATGTCAGTTTCAAGTTAGCGCGTCATGACCACAGCATTGAAAAACTCATGGCCGATGACCTACTGAAACTTGTGCAAAGTTTACCCGACGGATACCGAACGGTTTTTAACCTCTTTGCTATTGAAGGTTATTCACATCAAGAAATTGCCACACAACTCAACATATCTGAAAGTACCTCTAAAACACAGTACCTCAGAGCCCGAGCATATTTGAAAGACCGCCTAGAAAAAATTGACAATGACTGAACAAGACAACATTAAAGATCTATTTGCCAAAGGGCTTCAGGACCACCAGGTTCCTGTAGATCCTGCAATTTGGTCTGCTGTTTCTGCTTCCATCGGAGCCACTGCCGCACCGGTGGGCTTGTCTGTTCTTTCTAAAATGCTCATTGGTTTAGGAACAAGCGCCGGCCTCATAGTTGGTGCTTATTTTTACACTACCTCAGGTGAATCTAGAGCAGTTTCTAACAAAAATCCACTTGTCATTTCTTCAAATAAGCAGGGAAATCTACTCAAAGAAGAAACAACAGCTGCCAAATCAAAAAACTTGAATTCAGTTCAAGACGAGCGCCCTATTCAAGCAGGAAGTGCTATCCAAACTCAGACGCAACCTGAAGCAACTCCATTGACCAACGCTATTCCTGTTATTGGTTATCCTTTAGCCGAACAAACACAATTAGCACCTCAAACACAGCCAACACCAGCTTCAAATAATACAACTTCGGTAAATCAAACAAGTACGGGGCATGCTAATAACGTTGGGGCAGCAACTATAGGGTCTGCTGTGGTTTCAACTCAAGCTACTGCTGCGCCTGCTCAAAACTCAAGAATTACGCCGCTCACAAATACGCCAAAAATCGAGTTGCCTAATGTATTTACCCCGAACAATGACGGCCAAAATGATTGGCTAGAAATAGATTGGAAGGGGCTTGCTGTTTCTGACTTCAGTCTGGTGGTTTTAAATCAAAATAATCAGGTGGTATACAGAAGTTCAGATCCGAACTTTAATTGGAGCGGCACTGACCTCGGTGGTGAAAAATTGGCGCCTGGGTTCTTCATTTACTTTGTCACTGGCCAAATCAATGGCGAAAAATGGCAGCAGTCTAGTAGCCTACAAATCCAGTATTAAATTTTTTGCTACCTTTCCGAATGCCTCTTATCTACTGCATTACCAACGGAAACAAAAAAATTCTTCGGGAAAATCAAGCTTTCCTCTCTGTACTACAAACGCATTTCGGAGCCGCTTTTCAATGTTACAACAGCGCTGATCCGGAAGCAGCCAGAAGTTTTATTCACCAATTAAATGAGCAGTGCACACACCTCATTTGTGTCGGTGGTGACGGCACTTTTAATATCATTGTAAATAGCGTCTGCACGCATCCTGACCCTAACTTTTCTCCAATTGTTGGTGTACTGCCTAATGGAACCGGCAATGATTTTTATCGATCGGCTGGCTTTCCGAAAAAATATGATTTCTTTGGAGCAATTGTTTCAGGTCAATTTGAAAACATTGATTTAGGCATACTCAAAACTGAGGAGCAAACACGGTATTTCGCCAACATCACCGATATTGGTTTTGGAGGTGCTGTTGTGTTGCAACTTCAAAACTTTAGAAAACGTTTCGGGCCTAACTTTTCTTATGGCCTTGCTATCATCAAAACTTTTTTACAATATAAAAGACCTCTCGTTCAGATACAAAGCGCTCATTTTCAATACGAAGGAGAGCTTTTATTAGCCGCTTTTTGTAACGGAAATATTTTTGGAGACGGCTTATATATTCACCCCGGAGCACGCATCAATGACGGGGAGTTGAAGCTTACATTGCTCGGTAAAGTCTCGTTGTTTGACTACTTGAAAAATGTTATGAAAGTAAAAAGAGGTTTTCAGATCAAGCATCCAGAGGCTCATTACTTAGCGGTGAGCTTTCCTATACAGGTGAAGTCAGCAGCTGAATTTTTACACGCTGAAACCGATGGAGAATATATCGGTGGACACACCTTTGAAATTTCACTTTTACCTGGTAGACTAAAGATACTCCCGGTCAAATTCCACAACTAAAGTTTACTTATCTTTGGCTTTAGTGAAACGGTCCATTATTATTACTGCCGGAGGTTTGGGCAAGCGCATGCAAACTGACATCCCAAAGCAATTTTTATTGCTTCAGGAAAAACCTGTTTTAATGCATACCCTTGAGCGTTTTTATCAATTCGATCCAACAGCTCAAATTTTTATCACCTTACCGGAAGCATGGTTTGGCTATTGGAATGAACTGTTGGCTCAATTTGACATTCAGATTCCGCACCAACTCATCGACGGCGGTCAAGAGCGTTTCCATTCGATCAAAAATGCACTCGTTCATTGCCAAGGAGAAGAAGTTGCCGTGCATGATGGCGTTCGTCCACTTGTTAGTTTGGAAACCATTGAAAGGTGTTTTCAGGCACTTTCTGATGCGCAAGCAGTTGTTCCGGTTTTGCCGGCAAAAGACAGCATTCGAAAAGGCACACTTCAAAATTCTGAAACGGTTAACAGAGCTGAATATTTTCTGGTGCACACACCACAATGTTTCAAAACGGAAGTGCTAAAAAAGGCCTACGAACAAAACTATCAAAGCACATTTACTGATGATGCAAGTGTGGCCGAAGCTATTGGTATTCAACCTATTTTGGTCCTCAGTAATGAAGAAAACATAAAAATCACAAGCCCCTTTGACCTCAAACTCTTGAATAATCTATTGACTTAGACATGTTGCAAAGCCCACCAAATCTGAAGCCTGGTGACCTCGTTTATTTGTGCGCACCAGCTAAGGCTACTGAAGAAATTTATATTAAAGCAGCTGAAGACTGGTTGCATTCAGTTGGCCTTAAATCAGAGAGAAGTCAGCACATCGGAGGTCGTCATCATTATTTTTCAGGCAGTATTTTAGAAAGACTTGCCGATCTGCAAGCAGGGCTAGACCATCCAGAAGCTAAGGCCATTTGGTGTGTGCGCGGCGGTTATGGTTCTATCCAACTACTTGATGGTTTGCAATGGGCTCAGTTTATTCGTGAACCTAAATGGCTCATTGGTTTTTCTGATATCTGTGTGCTACATCATAAAATACAAAGTCTTGGCTTCCAGAGTATTCATGGCACCATGGCGCTCAATCTTGAAAAAAATAGCCCAGCGGCTAAAACAACTTTAAGTGCTTTGCTTTTTGGAACTAGAACCGCTTTTAATTTTCCTGCTTCCTCATTTAACAAGACCGGGAAAGCACAAGGAATGCTTGTTGGTGGAAATTTAAGCATCGTATTTAGCATGTTGGCCACACCAGAACGCTATGACTTTTCTGATAGCATTTTATTTATAGAAGACCTGGCCGAACATCTTTATCATATTGACCGCATGCTACATGCCTTGCGTAAAACTGGGGCGCTTGAAAAAATTCAGGGGCTCATTGTTGGCGGTATGACTGAACTCGAAGACACCGATATTCCTTTTGGAATGGGAATTGAAGCGCTCATTCTCGAACACTTTCAATACCGTAAAATTCCTATTTGCTTTGATTTTCCTGCTGGGCACATCTCAGACAACCGTGCACTGGTTTTTGGTGCGCAAGTTGTGCTAGACGTGGAAAATGAACAAGTACAGTTAAGCTATCTAAAATGATTCTAAATAGCTTTGTGAGCTATAATATCTAGTCAACAAATGCTTTAATTAGGTGTTCTTAACTTAAATTTGCAACACTTCAAATGAAAGATCCATATGAGTAACTCTGCATTCTTTAAATCATCAATCGGCAAGAAAGTGTTCATGGCACTTACCGGTTTATTCCTTTGCACCTTCCTAATCGGACACTTGCTAGGAAATTTACAACTCATCCTCAAGACAGGAGAAGAAGGCCGCCGTGCTTTCAATGAGTATGCCTACTTCATGGGCCACAATCCATTTATCAAGATCCTATCTTACGTGACCTACGCCGCTGTGCTCATTCACGTTATTGATGGTATTTTACTAACAATCCAAAACCGCAAGGCGCGTCCAGTGCGTTATGCTTACAGCAAGCCAGGTGCAAATTCAAGTTCAGCAA
>JBEEKM010000045.1:0-14597 GCA_041168645.1 Bacteroidota bacterium
TCGAGATCACCAGGGCGGTGGTCGCTGACAATGGCGTCAATGGTGCCATCAAGTACACCTTCCCAAAGCGCTTTTTGATCTGCGGCGGTGCGCAATACAGGAAGTACCTTGAAACGGGTGTCAAAGCTAAGCATGGCACTTTCTGTAAAGCAAAGATTCATGAGATGGACATCTGAAGTGACGTCTAGCCCCTCGTTTTTGGCTTTGCGTACCAAATTGACCGCTTCTGCAGTACTAAGGCCACTGAGGTGTAATTTGCCTCCAGTATAAGCCAAGATCCGCAAATTGCGTTCAACTTCAATGATTTCTGCCAAGTGCGGATCAGCTTTAAGCCCGGTGCGGGTAGAAGCTTGCCCTTCATTGACCTGCCCTTTAGCGCCTAAAGATGCATTGCGCGAAAACACGCTGACGCGTCCGCCGAAGTCTCGGGTGTACAGCAAAGCGCGCTGTAAAATTCCGGCATTTACCGCATGTGCATCGTCGGTAAACAGACGCACACCATGTGTGTAAAGTTCGTAGAGCTCTGCAAGTTCTTCGCCGTTCAAACCTTTGGTAAGTGCACCATTGACCCCTAAGAGAGTAGTGGCGCCTTGTGCTTTTTGCTGGGCGTAAGTCACCTGGCCTTTGTTCTCCATGACAGGCATGGTGCCTGGTTGGATATAAACTTGTGTGAAGCCACCTAAACTTGCGATATCTAAACCATTTTGGATGGTTTCTTTGTGTTCGTAACCAGGATCACAGAAGTCAGCTTTGAGGTCTATAAAACCGGGTGCCACACAAAGTTCAGCAGAATTCACTTGCAGTGCATCTGTTGCTTTGATTTGAGGCGCCATCTGACTGATGTGGCCATTTTCAATAAGTATATCTAGTACTTGGTTGTTGTACTTTGACTGAGGGTCGTAGATTCGGACCTGATTGAGTTGAATTTTCATTTCCACCATTTTAACAATGCGAGTTCGAGCAATAAAAACAACAAACCAAAAATGAGCAACAAGCGCCAGTAGTAGGCAACTTGGTCAATTTGGAGTGCGGCTAGGCTCTGACCCTCATTGATGCTGTTAAATTTACAATTTTTTATGCCGTTGCGCTCGAATAATTCTTGAAGTGCATCAGAATCTGTAAAGCTTAATATAGATTCGGTTCTGGGGTAATTCAAAGCGAGTTGTCCAATTGGTTCAGGTGCAACGAGTTGATATATGCCTGCTTTTAATTTCTCGAGAGCAGCTGGCCCACTGATATTGATTTGCAGCAAACCTTCATTCTTTCTGATTTGAGGGATGAATTCAAATTCGTTGGAGCGCAACTTAGGTGCGATATCGCCGGGAATGCTTGCCCTGATGCCAATTTGAGCGTCTTGGCCAATAATGGCATGAAGCGGATAGCGTTGGGCTGCAAATTCACCACAGCGCAATAAAATGGTCGGGAACAAAGATTGTTGGGCAAGGGTGCCAAACGAAGGATCTAGTGCTGCCGAAAATAAAAAAACTTGTTGCTTAGCCCTGAGTAGGAGTGCCTGCCCCGAGCGGAGTGTAAGTAGCGGAAGGGCTACACTTTGTTGCTGACCTTTGACTTCGTAATGTTTGGCTACTATTGGCGTTTGGAGCCTTTCAATTTTCTTTTCGAAAACACCTTTAAAGAATGGATCTTCGTAGGCGATTTGCTGGAGTTGTAGGCCTGCACTCGTTGTAGGCCCAAGTTGGGGTAGGTTGAGTGCGTTGAGCAGGCTGTTGTAGGCATTGCGGTCAATTTGCGCACCGGGAATAATAAGGAGTTTCTGGCCATTTTGTACCGCTTCAATTAAGTCTGAGCGCAATCCTGTTGAGATCTCATCTAGCCCATTGAGTACAATTAAGTCTGTGTTGTTGAGTTTTTCTGCGTTTACAGCACCTGGGTCAAGTTGCGTTACCTGATAACGCGGTTCAACGGCAAACGCAGCGGCAACACGTTTACTGGAGTTGCTGTTTTCGATGAGACAAACACGCGTTGCACTGGCTACTTCGTAGGCAAAATGCCAAGTGTCGTCAAAATGAATTTGAGCGTCAGTGACGCTGATATTTCCTTTTACAGCGCCTTTGTTCTTTTCGGTGAAAGGAAAACTCACCACCTTGCTCTGGTTTTCACCGATTTTTAAGAACATGGTGCGTTTGGTCTTGCCCAGTTCCAAATTTACTTCTAGGTTATTTTGTTCTTGGGTGCCTGAATGCCTGATGCGCGCAAATAATTCTTGATTGGCATTGAATTGCTGCGTTGGGTTGCCAAACCAAATGCTGTCAATGTAAATGTTGTTGGGTTTTTGCCCAGCCATTTGAAACAAATAGTAGGGGTCTTGAAGTCTGTTTAGTTGCGGGCTCAGTTGAGCATTCTGTTTTTGAAAATCAGAAATAAAGATGCGCTGTACCGAACTTAGTTTTTCATGGAGTGCTTCGTGCTGTTCAATTTGTTGGGCTTGCCATTGCACGATGTCATTGAGGCTTCTAGGGAGCGCAAAAGGCTCTAGTTGATCGAGGTAGCGCAGTGCTTCGGCTTTGGTGACAAAAAATTGTTCAGCGCTATTGAGGTGGTTACTGCAAATCAATACCCGCGTATTGGGCTCAATTTGAACCAAAACACGTTTGGCCAATTCTCGGCCTTCAGATAGCAAGGAGCCCTCAGTGCCCAGTGCGGTCATCGAGTAAGAATTGTCGAGGTAAATGATCACCGCATTTTTACCACTTTTTTGTGAGCTTGCATTCGGGATAAAAGGATTTGCAAACGCAAAAATGAGCGCGCTCATGGCAAGGATTCTTGTGGCAAGAATTAGGTAATGCTTGAGCTTGCGCGTACTTTGCTCTTGTTTTTCAAGAAACTGAATAAAACGCAAGGATGAAAAAAAGAGTGTTTTTCTTTTTCTAAAGTGGAAGAGGTGAATGAGAATAGGAATGAGTACTAAGAAGAGCAGCCATAAGCGTTCGGGGTGTACAAATTCCATATTTCAAAGTTAGTAAAAAAGCAAAACCTAGGTATAAAAAAACTGCCCGACTTGCGGGCAGTTTAAAGATCAAAATATCATATTAGTTCTTTAAAGCATCGAGGCGCTTCTTGTATTCTTGCGCTTTGTCGATGTTCCCCAATTTCATATTTGTTTTGTAGAGGATATCGAGAATAGCTTTGTCGTTTTCATTTTGACTGGCATATTTCTCTAGTGGAACCAAAGCTTGCTTGAAAAGGTCCATGGCTTCTTTTTCAAGTTGGGCTGTTTTTGGATCTTTGTAGTCCATTTCTACGGTTTTGTTGCGTTTTTCAACGGCTAAATTGTAGAGGTGAGCGCCAAGCTGATAAAGAGCCTCGTTGTAGTTCGGGTCAATTTCAATTGCTTTTTGGAGTGCTGCAGTTGCTTTGTCATTTTCTTTTTTGTCCATGTAGCTCGTGCCTAAAACATAGTAAAGCTGCTTATTGGATGGGTCAATAGCAAGTGCTTTATTAATGTATGTTTCAGTAGCGGCAACATCGCCTTTTTGAAGATTGATATTGACAATGCTGATTAAGATGTCGATGTTTTGTGGCATGGCATCTGACATTGAAGTAGCAAAAGCCAAAGCTTCGTCGTATTTCTTGGCAGCAAGAAAATCTTCAACAGCATAATTTACTGCTAAGGAAGTATTGACTTCAGCATCTTTGAAAGTTTCACCGAGGTAGCTTTTTACCTCGCTTGCCTTAAGAAAAGCTTTTGCTGCATCTGAATATTTCTTTTCATTGTAGGCAGTGATTCCTAAGTTGAAAAGCATTTCTACACGGATATTGATGAAATTTTCAGCATCGGTTTTGTAGGTTTTCTTTGGATCTTCGATAACCTTTTTAAAGCTGGCCATAGAAATCTCTTTCCATTCTTTGGCAGTGTTAGCATCTGTAGGGCCATTGTAGTTTTCCTTGAGCGCTTTTAAATCATTGGTTTCTTTTAAGGCGTAATAAATCTCAGCACGATACAAATGCATTTTGAAATCTTCAGCCGTTTCAGGGTTAACCGCAGCGAGGTCGATGAAATTCTTGGCGTCAGTAACCGTTTTTAAATTGGCATCAACATCTCCGGTTGGGTTGTATTTTCTCATGAGAAGAATGGCGTCGGTGACATTCTTTTTTTGAGCGAAAGTGGTGGTGCTTAGTGCAAGCGCCAATCCAATAAAGAGCAATTGTTTTTTCATGATCAGTATTTATTCAGTTTCTGTTGCGTCGTTTTCAATATCCGTGCCAGCATCTGCGACATCAGTAGGAGTTAAAACTTCGCCATTTTCCATAAATTCTTCATCTTCATCTTCCGAACGTGGCACGCGCGCTATAGCTGCGATTTCAGCGTTAGATTTCAGATTGATAAGTTTGACACCTTGTGCCGCGCGACCCATTGTTCTGATGGTGTCTACGTGCATACGAATGGTAACGCCTGATTTGGTAATGATCATGAGGTCGTCTTCGTCAAATACATTTTGAATAGAAAGGAGTTTACCTGTTTTGTCGGTGATGTTGAGTGTTTTCACACCTTTTCCACCGCGGTTGGTGATGCGGTAAACTGGTTCTTGGTCTTCTGGGTCATTGAGGAAGGTACGTTTGCCGTAGCCTTTTTCAGAAACCACTAAAATAGTAGAGAAGATGTCTTCAACGCAGATCATGCCAATGACGCAATCTGTAGTTGAGGTAAGGGTAACCCCACGAACTCCGGAAGCGTTTCGACCCATTGGGCGTACGGTTGCTTCGTTGAAACGAATGGCGCGACCTTCAGAAGTGGCCAATACGATTTCGTTGCTGCCGTTGGTGAGTTTAGCTTCGAGTAATTCGTCGTTCTCACGGATACCGATGGCATTGATACCATTGCTGCGTGGTCTAGAATAAGCTTCTAAAGAAGTTTTCTTGATCACACCTTGTTTGGTACACATCACGATAAAGTTGTTTTCTACGTAGTCTTTGTCGGTAAGATCAAGTACTTTGACGTAAGCTTTTACTTTGTCGTCTTGAGGGATATTGATGAGGTTCTGAATAGCACGACCTTTCGATGTTTTGTTGCCTTCAGGAATTTCATAAACACGCATCCAGAAACAACGTCCTTTTTCAGTAAAGATCAAAAGATAGTTGTGGTTGGTAGCTACAAAGAGGTGCTCCAGGAAGTCTTGGTCACGGGTAGCGGATCCTTTTGAGCCCATGCCACCGCGGTTCTGAACTTTGTATTCAGCCAAGTTGGTGCGCTTGATGTATCCTGCGTGTGAAATAGTTACCACTACTTCTTCATCAGCGATGAGGTCTTCCATGCGCATTTCGCTTGCGGAATATTCAATTTGTGAGCGGCGCTCGTCGCCATATTTTGCACGGATGTCAATCAATTCATCTTTGATGATCTGCATGCGACGCTCTTCTTTGTCGAGGATGTCTTTGAGATCTGCGATGAGTTTCATGAGTTCGTCAAATTCTGCGCGCAGCTTGTCTTGCTCGAGGCCAGTAAGTTGACGCAAACGCATGTCGACGATGGCTCTGGTTTGGATTTCCGATAAGCCAAAGCGTGTTGCCAAACGATCGCGGGCGTCGTCAGGGCTAGCCGAAGATTTGATGATTTCAATGACTTCGTCAATGTTGTCTGAGGCAATGATGAGACCCTCGAGGATGTGTGCGCGCTCTTCAGCTTTGCGCAAATCAAAACGCGTTCTGCGAATCACTACCTCGTGGCGGAATTCAACGAATTGCTCGATGAGCTCACGTACATTGAGTAAGCGTGGACGTCCGTCAACCAAACAAATGTTGTTCACTGAGAACGACGTTTGTAGTTGGGTGAATTTGTAAAGTTTGTTTAATACGACATTGGCAATGGCATCGCGCTTGATTTCAAACACAACGCGCATTCCGTTACGGTCAGATTCATCGCGGAGGTCAGAGATGCCTTCGATTTTTTTGTCGTTGACCAACTCGGCGATCTTTTTGATCATTTCTGCCTTGTTGACTTGATAAGGAATTTCAGTAACGATGATTTGCTCGCGGCCGTTTTCTTCTTCGATTTCGGCCTTACCGCGAATCACGACGCGTCCGCGCCCAGTAAGTAGGGCATCGCGAACTCCTTCGTAACCATAAATAATACCACCTGTTGGGAAATCTGGTGCCTTGATGAATTGCAATAATTCTTCAGCGGTGATTTCTTTGTTGTCAATGTAAGCAATGGTGCCGTCAATAACCTCAGTGAGGTTGTGTGGCGCCATGTTGGTAGCCATACCTACTGCAATACCAGCAGCTCCGTTCACTAGGAGGTTAGGGATTTTTGTAGGAAGTACGGTTGGTTCTTCTAAAGAGTCGTCAAAGTTAGGACGGAAGTCTACGGTTTCTTTTTCAAGATCGTCGAGCATTTCTTCGGCAATCTTGCGCAGTCTGGCCTCGGTATAACGCATTGCAGCAGGGCTGTCGCCATCTACTGAACCGAAGTTACCTTGCCCATCGACCAACGGATAGCGCAAAGACCAAGGTTGTGCCATACGCACCATGGTGTCGTAAACAGAGCTGTCACCGTGTGGGTGATACTTACCGAGTACTTCACCGACAATTCTAGCCGATTTCTTGTAAGGTCTGTTGGAATAGACGCCGAGGTCTTGCATACCGTAGAGCACCCTGCGGTGAACTGGTTTGAAGCCATCCCGAACATCTGGGAGTGCACGTGAGACAATGACAGACATCGAATAATCGATGTATGCTGATTTCATTTCGTCTTCAATGTTGATCTGAATGATTTTTTCGCCTTCAGCCATATTATTGCGTTAGTCTATGCGTTAGTTAATTAGATTTCCAAAATTAATAAAATGCAGTCCCTTAACGTTTCCCCTCGCTATTTTTTACTAACAAAATGCAAGTATAAATTGTGGATAAAAGCGAAGGTCGCGAACAGATAAAAGTTATATTTGTAACAACGATTAAACGCCCATGGAAGCTAAATTCTCTCCACGTGTCAAAGACATGATTAGTTACAGCCGCGACGAAGCTGTCCGTCTCTCCAATGAATTTGTCGGAGCTGAGCATTTACTGCTTGGTTTGATCAAACTCAATGAAGGAACAGCGGTTAAAATTCTCAATGAATTTAATGTCGATCTAGCACAGCTTAAAGCCGAGCTAGAAAGAATGCTTGAAAAAACAGCCGTCAATCATTTAGTGAGCACCAATATTCCGCTGCTCAAACAAGCTGAAAACATCATCAAGCAATCGTACCTAGAGGCCAAAGAATTCAAACAAAACATCATTGGCACCGAGCACTTGTTGCTCACTATTTTACGTTATGAAGACAGCGTTGCCTGTCAAGTTTTAAACAAATATGGGGTGCTCTATGACAGCGCCCGTGAAGAATACGAACTTATGCTACAAGACAAACAACCACCACGTGCCGAATTTCCTAATTCTGGCAACGAAGAAGAAGAAAATTTTGGCGCTGCTCAGCGCAAAAGCGCAGACCCAAAATCCAAAACGCCTGTTTTAGATAACTTTGGACGTGACCTCACCAAAATGGCCGAGCTCGGTCGTCTTGACCCTATTGTAGGCCGCGAGAAAGAAATCGAGCGCGTGAGTCAAATTTTGTCGCGCAGAAAGAAAAATAACCCCATTCTTATCGGTGAACCCGGAGTAGGGAAGTCGGCCATCGCAGAAGGCTTGGCTTTGCGCATCGTTCAGCGCAAGGTATCCAGAATTTTGTTCAACAAACGCATTGTTTCTCTTGACCTCGCTTCATTAGTAGCTGGCACCAAATACCGTGGTCAGTTTGAAGAGCGCATGAAAGCCGTGATGCAAGAAATTGAAAAAAATCCAGACATCATTCTATTCATCGATGAAATCCACACCATTATTGGTGCGGGCGGTGCCAGTGGTTCTCTAGATGCATCCAATATGTTCAAGCCAGCTTTGGCGCGCGGAGAAATGCAAGCCATTGGGGCCACAACCCTCGATGAATACCGCCAATACATTGAAAAAGACGGTGCATTAGAAAGACGTTTTCAAAAAGTGATCATTGAGCCAACCACCATTGATGAAACCGTTCAAATTTTACACAACATCAAAGAGCGCTACGAAGATCATCACAGCGTTCGCTACACCGATGAAGCCATCGCAGCTTGCGTGAAGCTTACTGAGCGCTACATCACAGATCGTC
This sequence comes from Bacteroidota bacterium, assembly GCA_041168645.1. Lineage (GTDB taxonomy): Bacteria > Bacteroidota > Bacteroidia > Flavobacteriales_D > Crocinitomicaceae > UBA952. Next base: position 8,135 of record JBEEKM010000045.1, read on the forward strand.
ATTTGCCAGACAAGGCCATTGATGCCCTTGACGAAGTGGGTTCGCGGGTGCACATCACCAATATACATGTGCCCAAAGAAATTACAGATATTGAAGGGCAAATTGAAGGCCTTAAGTCTCAGAAAGCAGAAGTTATTCGCTCGCAGCAATACGAAAAAGCTGCTGAGCTACGCGATGCCGAGCGCAAACTCCAAGAGCAGTTAGAGACCGCCAAAACCAAATGGGAAGAAGACTCCAAGAACAACCGCGTTACCGTCACAGAAGAAAATGTGGCCGAGGTGGTTTCCATGATGAGTGGCATCCCGGTTACCAAAGTTTCTGAATCTGAACTCGGTAAATTGGTTAAAATGGCCGAAACCATTCGTGGAAAAGTCATTGGTCAAGACGACGCCGTTGAAAAAGTAGTGCGCGCCATTCAACGCAATCGCGCTGGGCTCAAAGATCCAAACAAACCGATTGGTTCGTTCTTCTTTTTAGGTCCAACTGGTGTAGGTAAAACACAGCTTGCCAAAATTTTAGCTAAAAACCTATTCGATTCTGAAGATGCATTGATCCGCATTGATATGTCTGAATACATGGAGAAATTCTCTATTTCTAGACTGGTCGGAGCGCCTCCAGGATACGTAGGTTACGAAGAAGGTGGGCAGCTCACAGAAAAAGTGCGCCGCAAGCCCTATGCAATCATTTTACTCGATGAAATTGAAAAAGCACACCCAGATGTTTTCAATTTGTTATTACAAGTCCTAGACGACGGCCACATGACTGACGGTTTGGGTCGTAAAATCGACTTCAAGAACACCATCTTGATTATGACTTCCAACATCGGAGCCCGCCAACTTGCCGATTTCGGTACAGGCGTAGGTTTTGGTACCAAAGCCAAAGAAGAGGCCCAAGAACAAAACGCGTTGTCTGTGGTTCAAAATGCCCTCAGAAAAGCGTTTTCACCAGAGTTTTTGAACCGCGTTGACGACATGATCATGTTCAAATCTTTGAAGCGCGAAGACATCCACCGTATTATTGATATTGAGCTTGAAAAACTCTTGTTGCGCATCGGAAACTTGGGTTACCACGTTTCTTGCACAGATGTCGCTAAAGACTTCATCGTCGACAAAGGCTATGACGAAAAATTCGGAGCACGTCCGCTCAAAAGAGCGATTCAAAAATACATTGAAGATCCACTAGCCGAAGAGATCATCAATGCCAACTTGCAAGAAGGTGACACCATTGCGCTTGACTACACAGCAGGCAAGGACATCCTAGACTTGCACATTAAAAAAGCAAAAGCTTCCAAAGCCAAAGGTGAATCTTCTGCAGAATAACTGAAGTGCCTTTCGATTTAGAAACACAACTCCTTGAGCGTGCTAAAGCCCCAAATTTTGTGGCTTGGCACGCTTTTTTTCTGGAGCAGCCCCAGTACATCACTGAATTGGTGCAACTGGCGCTCAGCAATAAAAAACACCCCGTACCTGCCTATAGTGCTTGGTTGTTGGTACATATTGCAAAGGCAAACACTTCGCTTTTGGCACCTTTTCAAGATCAGCTAACAGAAGGATTATTACTCACCAATAATCATAGCATTCAAAGGTCCATTTTGGTAGTTTTACTAGAGTTGCCTCAAAAAAGAAAATTTAAAGGTGAATTGCTCGATTGCTGTTTTCGGATCTTTTCAGATCCAGACAAGGAAGTGGCCAACAGGGTGTATGCGCTATATCACCTCAAGAGATTTCTTCGCGAATACCCTGAAATTGACCAAGAAGTTAGGGCCATTATAGAAATGATTGAAGCGCAGCCCATGAAGCCTGCTTTAAAAGTAGGGATCAGGAATTATTTGAAATAAGTAGGTTTCTAATTGAAGAAAGTGGATTTCGTCTTGAAAGAAATGAATGTCGAATCTAATTCAAACAATTTTCAAATTAGTGCTTCACGACAACTTCTTCGTAAGGAACCCTGACGCGTTCACCCCAGATACCGGCTTCAGTTGCCTTCCCAACCACAATTACCATATTGATGTGCGTTCTTCTTGGAAGTTTGAGAAAGCGTTTCAAGCGTTTCTCATCAAAGCCTTCAAGAGGGCAAGTATGAAAGCCTTCAGCGGCGATAGAAAGCATAAAGGTCTGAGCAGCCAATGCACAAGATTTTTGTGTAACGACCTTTACCGCAGAAGCACCTCCTGTTCTGTAGAATGGTCTGAAAAGCCCACCGAAGAAACTAACTGTTAAACGTACAGCGGCTAATATGCGCAAGGGGTCGGCGGCGTAAAGCAAAGGCATCACTTTGCCGTAATACTGCAGCATCATTTTTTGGGCTTTTGTGGGCTCACCGTTGATTTCTTTCTGAACCTGTGCTAAATGCCACTGCTGACGCGCTTTCCATTTGTCTGGGCGCGCAACAAAAACCACCATTTGTTTGGCTGTTTTCGCTGCAGACTGATTGAGGCAAATGGGCACCATTGTTTGCAAAGCATCGGGGCTCGATATCCAATGGAATTCCCAGAGTTGCATATTGCTGGAATTTGGAGATAAAATAGCGCGGTGTAAGCTCCTTTCAATCACCTCATTGGGCACATTGATTTCTGGGTCAAATTTGCGATTGCTTCTTCTAAACTGAACGATTTGTTCAAAGATCTCTTGTTGTTGCATTTGTTATGAGCTTGAAATGAATTAATCTTTAGCAATAGGAGTGAGGGTATAACCTTGGGCTTTCAGCAGTTCAATAACTCCTTCCGGGCCACCAAGATGTCCGGCACCAACAGCAAAGAAGGTGCTTTCTTTTTGCATCTGAGCACCCATGGGTGTAATCCAGCTGCGGTTGCGTGATAACAACAATAATTCATTGAACTCAGGATAGTCATCGGTTTCTTCAGCCATCAGTTTACCGAGTTGTTCGAGGTCTTCTTTGAGGTAACAAGCCAAAAGCGTATCGTAAGATTTCATGCTGCTTTGGTAGTCTTCTTTCAGCATGCCAACTTGTGTTGACATAGGAAGCTGCTCAAATAAAGACAATTGAAAATCAATAGTTTCTAAACCCATTGTTTTTTTGTGTTGTTTTTTAGCCATTTTGTTGAATTCCATTTCATAGGAAGCCATATTGGTCATGCTTTCTTGAACCATCAGGCTCGAGAAAAACATGGGTTGTAGGTGGCTACTGCGCTCAAATTTACTATCGCTCCATTTTAAACTATCAATGCAGTACATTTTGAGGCGAATGTAATCTTGTGGCTCCATGAGGTCTTTGAGTGTTTTACCATCAGCGATTACGGCCCGTTGTGCCATGGCAATTTTCTCACCGGCACTCATATTGAGGTCTACTTCCATAGCAAGCGTGTTACACGTTTTAAAAGCGCGCTCTAGGCTTTTCGGGATTTCAAATTGTTCCTTTGGTAAGATATGGATGGTTCCATATAAATAAGAAGGCTGTGCGAGGTCTTTGCCAGAAATCATGTAAAACAATTGTGCTTTGGCAAAAAGCGGCAGTAAAAAGGCTAATAAAAGGTATTTTTTCATAAGAAATTTTGGTTCTGGGCTTATCCGTTGAGAGCGTCTACTTCTCGATGGAATAGCATCGTAAAATTAAACATTCAAACGGCATCTGCTTTAAAATCTGCTTTTTTGACACAATTTGACAGCGGAAAACTGCCAGCTTGTCTTAAACTCAGACTTGGCCTTATCTTTGCAAAGTATAGACCAAAGTAAAATAGAGTCATTATGTCAGTTGAAAACGAAGCACACGAAGAATTAAATCAAGAAGCGCAAGAAAACCAAACGCAAGAGAACGAAGCTCAAGATAGCAACGAACAAGAGCAGCAAGAAGCTGCGTCTGAGGCCAACTCCGATGAATTCCGCGACAAATTTGTGCGCCTTTATGCCGAGTTCGAGAATTACCGTCGCCGTACCAATCAAGAGCGCCTCGACCTAATTGCTTCCGCTAACGCTGGTTTACTAAAGGATATGCTGTCAGTTCTAGATGATTTTGACAGAGCGGTCGCCAACAATGAAAATCTAGAAGATATCGAAGCCCTCAGAGAAGGCTTCAAATTAATTCAAAATAAATTCAAACAAATTCTACTTTCTAAGGGGCTCAAAGAAATGGAAGCTAAAGGCCAGGCATTTGACAGTGATTTACACGAAGCCATTGCCAATATTCCTGCTCCAGAAGAAGCACTTAAAGGTAAAGTAGTTGATGATGTAGAAAAAGGTTATTATCTCAATGACAAGGTTTTGCGTTATGCAAAAGTTGTAGTAGGACAATAAAACGAACATGAGTAACAAAAGAGATTATTACGAAGTATTGGGTGTTTCTAAAAATGCCGATGAAGCCGAAATCAAAAAGGCTTATCGCAAACTAGCGCTCAAATATCACCCTGATAAGAACCCCGATGACGCCAGTGCTGAGGAAAAATTCAAAGAAGCTGCTGAAGCCTATGAAGTCCTGAGCAACGCTGAAAAGAAAGCACAATATGACCGCTTTGGTCATGCTGGAATGGGCGGTGCAGGTGGCTTTGGCGGCGGCATGAACATGGACGACATCTTCTCGCAATTTGGCGACATTTTCGGTGGCGCATTTGGCGGTTCGTTCGGTGGTAGCCGCGGCGGTTCAAGAGTCGTGAAGGGCACCAACCTTCGTGTTAAAATGAAACTTACCCTCGAAGAAATTGCCAACGGGGTCAACAAAAAAATCAAAGTCAACAAACTGGTTCAGGCCGAGGGCGTTACTTATAAAAATTGCCCAACCTGTCAAGGAACGGGTCGTATTACACGCGTGGCGCAAACCTTTTTAGGAGCCATGCAAACGCAGTCAACCTGTCATGTGTGTCAGGGTGCAGGTAAAACCGTAGAATCCAAGCCTTCAGATGCCGATGCGCAAGGTCTTAAGCGTCAGGAAGAAGTCATTGAAATCGATATCCCAGCAGGTGTTGAAGACGGCATGCAACTCAGTGTGCGCGGCAAAGGAAACGCGGGGCCATTCAATGGTGCTGCCGGTGATCTCATTGTGGTCATTGAAGAAATCGAACACGAAGAGCTCAAGCGCGAAGGAGAAAACCTTCATTACGATGCTTATGTCAATTTTGTAGACGCTGTGCTCGGCGCTTCTTTAGAGGTGCCTACTGTTGGCGGAAAGGTCAAAATCAAAATGGATGCCGGCACGCAAAGTGGCAAAGTGCTGCGTCTGCGCGGTAAAGGCTTGCCAAGTGTACAGGGTTACGCAACCGGTGATCTTTTTGTGCACTTACACATTTACACGCCAACGGCTGTTTCCAAAGAAGAAAAAGAAACGCTAGAGAAGCTCCGTGATTCCGAGAATTTTGATCCACAAAAAGCGCAAAAAGACAAAGGATTCTTTAGTCGTATGCGCGATATCTTTTCCTGATGCGATTCATAGAAGCAGCCAAACAAGGTAAAGGTGCAGTTGGTCTCTATGCTGGCGGTATTTTACTGTTGGTCTTGCTTTATGTATTAGGTTCTTTGCCTTTACTGCTCGATTGGGAGGCGCATTTTCCGGGCTCAAACTTTGACCTTGAAAACCAGCGGCTCGTGGCTGCCTTTGGTAGTTTGCGCTTCTTTTTTTGGATGTTGTTTCCATTTGTGCTCCTCTTTTTTGGTCTACTACTTTATCTCGTATTTGTCCATCGAAGAAAGTTACGCCCGATATTCACAGCAGCACCTCGCTTTAGATGGGGGCGCTTTTTTTGGTTAGCTGCTTTGCTGTTAGTTTTACTCGGTATCGTTTCTTTTGTACCAATTTTCATTGATACTGCCTCAGGCGCTAGCTTGCAATGGAATTTCAAACCACAGCAGTTTTTTCCGCTATTAGCACTTTCGATTTTACTCATCCCCATACAAGCTGCTGCTGAAGAACTCATTTTCAGGGTTTATGCTCTACAAGGTCTTTATGCCAGAACGGGTAAGATTTGGCTGAGTTTAGTGCTAAGTGCTGTGTTTTTTGCTGTTGTTCACGGCTCTAATCCTGAAATTCAGGCCCTGGGCCCGGCGATCATTCTTTATTATTTCATGGCAGGCTTCTTTCTCGCACTGATCAGCGTTCAAGATAACGGCCTCGAGCTCGCGCTTGCTTTTCACAGCATCAACAACATTTTTAGTGCTGTAGTCATCTCCAGCACCTGGCAAGTTTTTCATACAGATGCCTTGTGGCTCGATAACGCTGAACCTGGTAGCGCATGGGTGCATTTGCTCATTGGCGCCGTGTTTTTTACAGGTTTATACTTCATTTTAGCAAAAAAGTATCATTGGAAGTCTTTAGTTGAATTGCGCTAGCTAAGTTTTTTGTAGCTTTAAATCATGATTCAAATAGAGGGTGTCAGTAAGTCATATCAGCGAAAGCTGGTACTCGATGACGTCAGTATTTCCCTGACGCAAGGCCAAATTTTCGGACTACTCGGCCCGAACGGAGCAGGTAAAACCACGCTCATCCGTATGCTCAATCAAATGATCAGCCCCGATTCAGG
>JBEEKM010000046.1:0-14538 GCA_041168645.1 Bacteroidota bacterium
CCTTGATTTTTGATGGTTTGTGCTAATTCTTGAAGGTTTTTAGCAATAGGTTCAGGAGCAGTACCCATAAAAGAAGGGTTGTGCTCGCAGTGCAACAAAGACACTTTTGGTAAAATGAGTGGCATGACGCGCTGTCCTGCTCCGTACATGGCGTCATACATGAGGTGAAGCCCTGACTGATCAATAGCTGCAAGGTCAAAGTTGGCTTTTACATGATTGATGTAGCGCGTTTCAATATCGATTTCTTCTAGCTGCCCAGATTTTTGAGCGGCTTGCAAGTCGATGCTATTAAAATCTATGGAGCACGTATCTGGAATTAAAGCCTCGACTTCGTTGATCTTTTCTGGCTCGAGCGGCCCGCCAAACTTAGCTTTGAGCTTAAAACCGTTGTAGCTTGGTGGATTATGACTTGCAGTTAAAATGATCCCAACTTCACAGCCTAACTGATTAGCTGCCAAAGAAATCATGGGTGTAGAAACAAAACCACGAGAAAGTTTAACGTGAATACCTTGTGCCAATAGTACTTTGGCAGCTGTTTCCATAAAAAGTTCTCCTGCAAAACGGCAGTCGTGGCCGAGTACGACACTTGGGTTCTCAAAACGCTCTTTGAGCCAAAGGCCTGTGGCCTCTGTGACTCTTGCTACATTTTCTACTGTGAATTCTGCGGCGATAATAGCTCTCCAGCCATCAGTTCCGAATTTAATTGGTGTTGCCAAGTTGCTTATTTTTTAAATGAATGAATGGTATTTTCGATAATGGCTACGCATTCATTTAGTTGCGCTTCAGTCATGACCAAAGGTGGCGCAAAACGAATGATGTTGCCGTGGGTTGGCTTTGCTAATAGGCCATTTTCTTTGAGGGCCAAGCAGAGTCTCCAAGCTGTGTCTGAATCGGGGCTATCATTGACAACGATTGCATTGAGTAAGCCTTTTCCGCGTACTTTAATGATGAGGTCGTTATCTGAAATAATTCTTTGCATTTCTTGTCTGAATAACTCACCAAGACGGCGTGCATTTTGAATTAATTTTTCATCGTAGATGACTTCCAAAGCGGCAATAGCAACTTTAGCAGCAATAGGGTTGCCACCAAAGGTAGAACCGTGTTGTCCGGGTTGAATCACCATCATGATGTCGTCATTGGCTAAAACTGCTGATACCGGATAAACGCCTCCGGAAAGCGCTTTTCCTAAAATGAGGATGTCTGGTCTGGCATAGGTAGCGGCTTGTTGCTCGCATTTGTTCTCACAAGTGCAGTTGCCACAAACGGCAAGTAAGCTACCCGTTCTGGCAATGCCTGTTTGCACTTCATCGGCAATGAAAAGAGCGTTGTATTTAGAACATAAGGCGCGGGCCTCACGCATGAAATCATCGTTTGGCGTATAAACACCAGCTTCTCCTTGAATTGGTTCTACTAGAAAACCGGCTACGTTTGCTTGCTGAAGCGCAGTTTCAAGTGCTGCAGTATCGTTGTAGGGTATCGAGATGAAACCAGCAGGGTAGGGGCCAAAGTTATGATGAGAGTCTGGATCTGAGGAAAAAGAGACGATGGTGGTTGTTCGGCCATGGAAGTTTCCTTCGCACACGATGATTTGCGCCTGATTTTCAGCAACTCCTTTCTTTTCGTAGGCCCATTTTCTACATAATTTAATGGCTGTTTCAACGGCTTCGGCACCAGTGTTCATTGGTAATACCTTGTCAAAACCAAAATAATTGGTGACAAATTTTTCGTATTCACCGAGGCAATTGTTGTAAAATGCACGTGATGTCAAGGCCAAAGTTTGGGCTTGTTTGATCAGGGCATCTGTGATTTTCGGATGCGCGTGACCTTGATTCACTGCAGAGTAAGCAGAAAGAAAGTCGAAATAACGCTTTCCGTCTACGTCCCAAACATAGACGCCATCTCCTTTTTCCAAGACAACCGGAAGCGGATGATAGTTATGAGCGCCGTATTGATCTTCTAGCTCAATGAATGCTTGTGACTTACTTGATAATGTATTTGTTGATTGCATAGACGACAAAGATAAGTGAAACTCCTTTTTCATTTAGGAATAATTTAACATTTAAAATCGGGATAGTTGTTAATTTTGTTATGTGAAATTGATCAAACCGCTTGTTGTTTTAAGTTTTTTATTTGCTTTTGTGGCAAATACCGCGTTTGGCTTCACTGCGGCTTCAAGCACCCTTTTTCAGCAACACAACAAGAAATCTTCGGCTTCTGATCTTCATTTAAAAGGGCAGAACTATGACTTGTTTTATTTTCTTGAAGAGGATTTTTCAGAAGAATTAGAAGAGAACGAATCAACACTGCACCTCGATTCTAAAGATTTTTTAAAAACTGCTCATTCTTCATTTGAATTTGCAAATCATTTAGTTCCAGATCAGGTTCAATTCAATTTTTTCAATCGCCTTCCTTTAGGGCGCTTAAAAGTTCGTTTATTTATCGTTTATCAGGTGTATAGGATATAAGCTGTTCCGAAATCAAAATTTCGTTGAACACTTAATCTTAAATTCATGAATGAAACTGAAACTTTAGCGCATGCGCTGCATGTGCTCGAACATTTTTTACCGTCTCAGGCTCCGCTAAAAGACTTTATCCATCACAACACACTACACACTTTCCAAGACCTTCCTTTTCATGAAGGCCTTAGCGCTGCGCAAAATCTATTTGGTTATCAAACGTATCCTTCGCTTGCTTTCTACAGAGAGGCCTATGCGGCAGCTCAAATATCACCTTTGCTGCTCGATCGTGTTTTAGAGAAAGCGCAAAAAACAACACTCAAGTCAAACTTACTTCACAAGACTTATAATGAAGAACTCACAGCACGTGTGGGTTCGCTCAGGACAGCATGGAAGCAGAAACTTAGTTTTGACCTTGATACAAGGGTTCATCCTCTGCTTTTTCGTTTGGTAAGTAGTTTTCTTGATCAAGGAATCTCAATTTGGAAGTTTCCGTCCAATGAGGCTGATTTTTTAAGTGCATTAAGAACACTCGAAAGAGAAGGCATCGGATCTTTGTTTGAAACTAAGAGAGCAAAATCATTATTGTTGAATGAAACAGTTCAACTTGTTGATTTGCTAGAAATTTTGACGGGGTCGAGTACTTACTTCGAAGCTTATTTACTCGATCAGCAATTTGCACATCCGGGTTACTCTGGTATGGTTTGTCAGGTTGGAAACAACCCTCAAGCGCTAATAGAAAAAAGAAGCATCTCACTTGAATCCATGATTTTTGTGGAATGTCTACTCGAGATTGATACCTTGGACCAACATCTTGACAAAAAATGGAAGCCCGTTGCTCAATTTGGGTTTACACCCTATGAGTTTGACACGAAAAATACTAAACTAACCGAGCTTCAACAAGTAAAGGCACTTTGGCAGGAGGCCTTTGAATGGACCTATTACGATAAGGTGCTTGCAGGTCTAAAGTTGAAAAAACAAGAAGCCAAGATTGACGTTCAAGCCCAAGGTATTTTTTGTATCGATGATCGCGAATGTTCACTCAGGCGTCATATGGAGGGTTTACATCCTTCATTCTCAACTTTTGGAACACCAGGTCATTTCAATATTGAGACTTACTTTCAGCCTGAAGGCTCAGCGCAAAGAACTAAAATTTGTCCGGCACCGGTCAAGCCTACACATTTAATTCTGGAAAAATCACTCAAGTCAGAAAAACAAAAAGAGTGGCATTTTTCAGCGCGTTCGAATGGCCTTGTTTTAGGTTGGATACTGACGCATACTTATGGTTTATGGTCGGCCTTTAAATTGGCTTTATCGATTTTCAAGCCCTCGCTGAACAGCATGGCCGTTTCCTCTTCCAAACACATGCAAGTTGAATCAACGCTCAGTATAGCTTATGAAGGACAGCAAACAGCTGATGGGCTTCAGATTGGTTTCACCTTAGAAGAAATGACCAGCATTGTTGCCTCCTTACTAGGAAGTATTGGGCTCACTGAAAATTTCGCGCCAATTGTCTACTTGGTAGCTCATGGATCTAGTAGTGCCAATAATACCCATTATGCAGGTTATGATTGTGGCGCATGTTCGGGTCGTCCTGGTTCTGTTAACGCACGCGCCTTTGCTTTTATGGCCAATCTTCGTTCAGTCCGGGAAGCTCTAAAAGCGCAGCAAATAGTTATTCCTGGGCACACCCATTTTGTTCCTGTTCTGCACGATACCTGCCGAGATGAATTTGTGTACTACGATTTGGATCAACTTCCCGAAACACTGATGACCCAATTGCGCACTGATCAAGCCATTTTTGAGAAAGCGCTCGATGCCAATGCTGTAGAGCGCTCGCGTCGTTTCATTACCCTAAACAAAAGTGCCAATCAGCAAGAGCAACACCAAAAAGTTAAATTAAGAGCAGTTTCTTTATTTGAACCAAGGCCTGAACTCAATCATGCAACCAATTCTTTGTGTATTGTTGGTAATAGGTCCTTTTCCAAAAATCTATTTTTAGATCGCAGGGCATTTCTAAATTCATATGATTTGAACAAAGATCCTGATGGTCAGCGTTTGACAGGAATTCTAAATGCGGTGGCACCTGTTTGTGGCGGCATCAATTTAGAGTACTATTTTTCTAGAGTTGACAACCAGCAACTAGGAGCCGGAACCAAGCTGCCTCACAATGTAATGGGGCTAATTGGTGTGGCAAATGGTATTGATGGAGACCTCAGAACTGGGCTGCCAAGTCAGATGATAGAAGTACATGATCCGTATCGTTTACTCGTCATTGTGGAGCAGTCTGCGGAAATAGTGTATAAAGCTATTCAAAGTAATCCTGCAACGTGGCAATGGTTCCAAAATGAGTGGGTACGCCTAATTGCATTTGATCCCGTATTAAACACCTTCTTTTTATTAAACAAGGGTGAATTTGAGCCTTATGAGGTGCTTCAAAAAGAATTGCCTATCGTAGATGATGTCTTGCCGCTGATCGCGGATACTCCTGAGAACTTTCCTGTTGTCGAACTTAAAAGTAAAGCCTCATGAGTACAGTTCAATTTATTCACGCATATATTGGAATGCCTTTATTTGGTTTTTTATTGAGTCTTTTCATTAAAAAATCCAAAGAACAAGCACTGTCTGTCATTAGTTACATAACAGCAGCCCTACAGTTGATACTCGTGTTGATTTATGGAATCAGTCGGTTGAGTCATGGTTCAAGTCCTGCACAATTCAAAGAGTTATCAGTCTATAGCAGTGAAAATTATGAGTTTTTTATTGATTTTCTTGTTGATAAACTTACGCTGGTTTTTGCGCTTTTAGGTGCTTCTTTAACTTTTCTGATCACGATCTATTCCCGGTACTATTTGCACCGAGAAGAAGGATACAAAAGGTTTTTCAACACCATATTATTCTTTAATCTTGGTTATACCCTGATTATTTTTTCTGGAAATATGGAAACCCTCTTCATAGGTTGGGAAATCCTAGGTGTATCGTCTTTTCTATTAATAGCTTTTTACAGAGAGCGTTTATTACCTGTAAAAAATGCCTTGAAAGTTTTTTCGGTGTATAGAATAGGTGACATCGGAATTATTTTGGCTATGTGGCTTTTACATCATTTGTGGCATTCCAATATTACATTTTTGGAAATGAATGCGAGTGTCCGGCTCAATGCAGAACGGGCGGGCACCTCGTCCATTGGTTTAATTACAGCATTTCTGTTTTACATTTCGGCTGCTGCCAAATCAGCTCAGCTTCCGTTTTCATCGTGGTTGCCAAGAGCTATGGAAGGACCTACCCCTTCAAGTGCGATCTTTTACGGGTCGATGTCTGTACATATTGGTGCATTTCTTTTACTGCGCACGATGCATTTTTGGGAAAATCAGTTGGTTTTCAAGGTCTTTTTGATCTCAGCGGGCTTACTCACGGCCCTGATTACTACGGCAATTAGTAGGGTGCAAAGTTCGATTAAAAGTCAAATTGCCTATGCTTCAATTGCCCAAATAGGACTCATCTTTGTTGAAATCGCATTTGGACTGGAGAATTTAGCGCTGATTCATATTCTAGGAAATGCATTTTTGCGAACGTATCAATTATTAATTTCGCCCTCTATTGTCAGTTATAAAATAAGAGAGCAGTTGTATCAAGCAAATCCAGATCAACAGAAAAAAAGCAGGTTGTGGCAGCAATTTCAGCTAAAAATATACTTGTTAAACCTCAAAGAGTGGAACCTTGATGCCTTGCTTTACCAATTGATTTGGAACCCCTTGAAGAAAATTGGTCGGGGATGGAAAATCCTGAATTTTCAATATGTTTTTTGGGTGATGGCCGTTGTGTTATTACTTGGATTAGTCCTCCGAGTAAACGAACAGTTACTGACTGCGGACCTCATTCATAAACTGCCTTTTTTCTTTGCTTTCTGGGGGTTTTTAATTGCGGTTAAGGCACTAAGTGAAAGAGATTCTGTCCGCAAAAGCTTGACCTTAATTATGTTCAATCATGTGTCTATTTCGTTGGCACTTTCATTTAACGAGCACTTTGACCATGCGCACCATATCTGGTATTTGAGTGGTGTTGTTGCTGCTTGGGCACTAGGGTATTTCATTTTAACGAAACTGCGAAAAAAAGAGTGGGTGAGTTTGAACAACTTTTATGGCCACATCTATGAGTATCCAAAAACCGGATTCGTATTCTTGTTAGTTTGCCTGAGCCTGGCTGGTTTTCCGATCACCCCATCTTTCGTGGGTGAGGATCTTATTTTTTCACATATCCATTTGAGTCAAGTCGGACTCGCATTTTTTACAGCTTTCAGCTTAGTCATTAATGGCTTGGCTACCATGCGAATTTATGCACGTGTGTTTTTAGGGCCACACATTAAAACCTATCACCAAATTGCTAAAAGATCATCATAAAATATTATCAAATGAAAAATACATTTCAAGACAGACTCGGTTTATCAGAACTAAAAGCACACTGGCAAAAAGACATGTTGTCTGGATTCTTAATTTTTTTATTGGCATTGCCGCTCAGTTTAGGTATCGCCAAAGCCAGTGATTTCCCACCAATTTATGGCCTAATTACAGCTATGATAGGCGGTGTGGTTGTTTCCTTTATTATGGGTGCGCCACTCACAATCAAAGGCCCAGCTGCTGGTTTAATTGTTATAGTGGCAGGCTCAGTCGCCGAACTTGGACACGGTAATAACGAATTGGGTTGGCATTTGGCTCTTGGAGCGATCGTAGTGGCTGGGGCACTTCAGGTGCTAATGGGTTTTTTCAGGTTAGGTAAATACACCGATTTATTCCCGTTGTCGGCGGTTCATGGGATGTTGGCGGCTATTGGCATCATCATTATCAGTAAACAAGTCCATATTCTAGCTGGTTTTTCACCGCAAACAGCATTAGGTAAACCAATGACAGAGCCGCTAGAATTACTTGCTGAAATGAAAAACACCTTGCCCCTTTTCTTTGAGCATTGGCAAATAGCATTTATTGGATTGGTTTCTTTGGCCATTGTCTTCCTTTGGCCCTTGATCAAACATCCAATGGTCAAGAAAATACCTGCTGCGCTTGTTGTTATTTTGGTTTCCATAGCGCTTGTTAAATTTTTTGGAATTCATAATTCGGCTTCTTTTAAGCCCTTGTTGTCATTTGACAAAGCCCTCTTTGATATTTTAAGAGTCAATGAAAGTTTTGAAGGATTTAACCAGTTTGGCACCTTTATCAAATTTGTTATCATGTTTACATTAGTGGGGTCACTTGAATCCTTACTCACGGTAAAAGCTGTTGATTTAATCGACCCAGAAAAGCGCAAATCGAAATATGATAAAGATTTAATGGCCGTCGGTTTGGGCAATATGATTGCTGGTTTTTTTGGCGGCTTACCCATGATTTCAGAGGTGGCGCGTTCTTCAGCAAATGTCAATAATGGTGCAAAATCTCAGTGGGCCAATTTTTTTCATGGTCTTTTTATCTTGCTATTTTTGATTGTGGATGTTTCGTTTTCTGATATGATCCCAATGTCTGCCTTGGCTGCCTTGCTAATTGGCGTTGGTTGGAAACTGGCACACCCAAGAGAATTTGGTTCTGCGCTCAAGATTGGGGCAGATCAACTTTTGGTTTTTTGCATCACTGTAATTATTACTTTGGCAACTGATTTACTGGTTGGGATGGCTGCCGGAATTTTAATGAAAGCGTTTTTGCACTTGTTACGTGGCGTAAAATTCAAACATTTTTTCCATCTTCAATTCGAACTAAAACCAGGACTAATTGTGGTCAAAAGCCCTCTTGTATTTACAAATGCAATGCAATTACAAACTCAAATAAAAAAAGGTAATTTTTCAGATGAAGTTCATATTGACTTTAAGCATTGCAGCTTTATCGATCATACTTCAGTGGAAGCTTTACACCTCCTTGAGAATGACTTTAAAAATGCAGGCGGGAACCTTAACGTAATCGGTTTAAGCGAGTTTAAATCTGTAGCTAAATCAAAACACCACGCCGCTGCGCGCAGAAAAAAGTAAAACATGCAAAAGTTCTTTTTAGGATTGTTTTTTATTGGTGCACTTCACATAATCAAAGCGCAAAAGATAATTGACAATCAGTTCAATGCCTGGACAGTTATTCAAGGAAATCACCACCTCAATAATAAGTTTGACCTGCATACAGAATACCAATGGCGTCGATCCAATGGCTATGCGGACAGGCAACAATCTTTGTTAAGAGTTGGTCTAGATTACAAGTTCAATGCGCAACTGACGCTCACTGCAGGATATGCTTGGGTACTTACTTTTCCGTATGGTACACAACCCATCCTGACCAATACTGACGAATCTAGGCTTTGGCAACAAGTCAATTTAAAGCAAACTATTGGGACAGTTCAAATACAACATCGTTATCGACTAGAGCAAAGATGGATCGAGCAATTTGAACAGCAGAATGGTCAAATCAATGAGCTAGACAACATATTTCGTCAAAGATTCAGGTACCGAGCTCAGGCCTTGATTCCTTTAACAAAAAAAGGCCTTGTCGATCATGCGCCATTTTTAAATGTGAATAATGAAATATTCCTAGGTTTTGGTAAGGGTATTGGAAAAAATATTTTAGACCAAAATCGATTCATTGCGGCTCTAGGCTGGCGCTTTTCTCAGGATTTCAATGTTCAATTTGGTTACCTCAATCAGTTCGTTTTGAAGCCAGATGGGTTGCATATGGAGCGCAACCATACACTTTGGACGAGTATCGTCTACAACTTAAATTTTAACAAATAACCTCAATCCTTGAAATTTATCACCCTAAAAGCCGCTTTAAAAGAGCGGCTTTTTTTATCTTTCTGAAAAAAACAACTTGAAAAGAAGAGATTTTATTCAAAAAACAGGCGTCGTTGGCTTAGGTGCCTTGCTAGTGCCAAATGCTTTAAACGCTGGTCAAATTAGTTCTGAATTAAAGAAAGTACGCCTTGGCTTTATAGCGACAGGTTTTAGAGGTCAAACACATATTGAAGAAATGCTCAAGCGCAATGACACAGAAATCATTGCGTTGGCAGATCCTAACCCGCGCATGATCAAAGATGCATTGGCTTTAATAGAAAAAGCAGGTAGACCAAGCCCTGCTGTTTACCAAAATGGCCCCGGTGATTATTTGAATTTACTCGCTCGAAATGACATCGATGCTGTTTTTGTTTCGTCGCCATGGGAGTGGCATTTACCGCACGGTATTGCTGCGATGAAGGCCGGAAAGATAGTTGGGATGGAAGTAGGGGGCGCCATGAAACTCGAAGACTGCTGGGCTTATGTCAAGACTTCAGAGCAAACAGGTATGCCGATTATGCCCCTCGAAAATGTTTGTTACCGTCGTGATGTCATGGCCATCTTAAATATGGTGCGCCAAGGATTATTTGGCGAAATTGTGCATGCCCAAGGTGGTTATGAACATGACTTGCGTGGCGTGTTGTTCAATGATGGAAATAGTGCTTACAATTCAGGTGTTGAATTTGGAGAAAAAGGATTCAGTGAAGCCGCTTGGCGCACTAATCATTATGTGAACCGCAATGGCGAGCTGTATCCGACCCATGGTTTGGGCCCTGTGGCCACAATGCTCGATCTCAATCGAGGAAACCGTTTGGTGCGTCTGAGTTCTTTTGCCAGTAAGTCCAGAGGTTTACATGAATATGTTGTTAATCATCCAAAAGGAGGTGCTGCGCATCCGAATGCTGCTGTTGAATTCAAGCAAGGAGATGTTGTCACGACCCATTTGCAATGCGCTAATGGTGAGACGATCATTTTAACCCACGATACCAGTTTACAGCGTCCGTATAATTTAGGATTCAGGGTTCAAGGTACCAAAGGCATTTGGCAAGATTTCGGTTGGGGTGACCCAGAACAAGGGCATATCTATTTTGAAGCCCAAATGAAGCATTCACACCGCTGGGATAACACCAAGAATTGGCTCGAGCAATACGATCATCCGCTCTGGAAAGCCAATGCAGCTGCAGCTGAAAGTTCAGGACATGGGGGTATGGATTATTTTGTCGACAACGCTTTTATTGAATGTATCAAGCAAAATCAAGCATTTCCATTAGATGTCTACGACCTCGCTGCATGGTATGCAATTACGCCGCTCAGCGAAAAGTCTGTGGCAGCAAATGGTGCGCCGCAAGACATTCCAGATTTTACCAAAGGCGCTTGGAAAACCAGGCAGCCTATTTTTGCCCTCAATGCCAATTACTGATTTAGCGCTGGTCATATTAGCAGGAGGTTTAGGAAGTCGTTTTGGCGGTGACAAACAGGTGCAGCCCTTTGGTGAGCAAGGACACTTCTTGTTCGAATATGCTTGCTATGATGCCCATAGGGAAGGTTTTCAAAAAGTATTTGTAGTGGTGCGCCCTGGTATGGAAGAGGTGGTTTTCGAGCAACTCAAACGTTGGATCTCTCCGGCTAAATTTCAGATTTTAACGCAGACACAAACCCGCATAAAACCTTTAGGAACGGCTCATGCCTTGAGTATGCTTAATGGTCATTGGAAGGGGTCCTATTTAGTGCTGAATGCCGATGATTACTACGGGCAAGCGCTCATCAAAAAGGCCTATGATTTACAGCAATCGGGTGTTTTAGCTGCAAGTTTGGCATTTCATTTAAATACGACACTCAGTGCTCATGGGCCGGTGTCAAGAGGTATTTGTCTGGAAGAAGCGGGTCAATTAATGCAAATTGAAGAGGTGAAACATTTGGCATATCACAATGGTGAAATCCTAGACTCGTCAAATAAAGTTTATCAGGCCAGTACCTTAGTATCCATGAATGCATGGCTTTTGCCAGCCTCCTTTCTGACTTTCTTGGATACTGAGGTGAAAGATTTTATAGCAAACCACTCGGCCGATGAGCAACTTGAAATCTTCTTGCCAGATTGTATTCAAAAAGCGATTGATGCCCAACTTTTCGAAGTGAGGCTAGAAGCAGCAAAAAGCACATGGTTTGGCCTGACTTACAAAGCGGATCTAGAGCAAGCAGTCCAACAACTTCAGCTACTCGAACAAACAGGAGTTTACCCTAAAATATTTGAACGGTGGACTTAAAATCGTTTGTAGATCAAACCTGGGGGTTAACCTGCACAGCGCTCATTCCAATAGAAGAGGGCCTGATCAATCATACGTGGTTACTCAGAACCCCTACACACAATTACATCTTACAAAAGATCAATGCTGTGGTTTTTCAAAAGCCCGAAAAGCTACAAGAGCAACTGCAGACCCTTTCTAAAGCCCTTCAGTTAACAGGTTTGGTTCCTTTAGAATTCATTGAAGTAGACGAAAAATCATGTTTCGTTTTCGAAAATGCTTACTATCGTTTGCAAAAAGCAATTTGGCCAAGTACTACCTTAAAAACTATTGATGTTGCTGTTTCGGCTCAGGCTGCTTCTGCACTAAGAACCTTTCATTTCGCCTTAAATCAACTTAATTTTTCGAATTGGGAAGCGCCCATTCCTGATTTTCTTGATGTGCAAAAACGGATAACGGCTTTTGATGCGGCAAAACAGCATGCTTCTAAAAGTAGACTAGAACTGGGTGGAGAAATCATTGAAAAATTTAATACTGAATTGCCAGCAATTAGCGCATGGCAAGCACTATGTGAAGCTGAACCTAAGGTATTGATTCATGGCGACCCTAAGCTGAGTAATTATTTGTTTACGCAAGATGGTAAAAAAGTGAGGGCACTTATCGATTGGGATACGATTCAGTTGGGTTGCGTGTATTATGATTATGCCGATATGGTTCGGTCATTTTGCGGAAGGGGAGAAGAGCTCAGTGCTGAAGAAGAGTTATTTCGTTCAGATATTTTTGAAGCACTTTTGGCGTGTTTTGACGTCGATGACGCCAAATTCTTTAGTGCAGCGCGCGGGCTTATTTTAGTGCAGTCTATGCGTTTTTTAACCGACTACTTGAACAACGATGTTTATTATAAAGTCAAGGACGACCTGCATAACTTAAGACGGGCAGCGAATCAGTTGAACTTAGCGCAAGAATTAGAAGCGTATTGGCTTACCACTCGTAGGCCAACTCAGTAAGCCATTTACCCTGACAACGCAAGGTTTGTTCGATGAGGTCGCGGACACATGTTTTACCACCCAGAAATGGGCTTTGATAGTGCACATTGGCTTTCACATCGCTGACAGCATCTTGTGGACAAGCAGATAAACCTGCTTTTTTCAATACTGGAATATCTGGAATGTCATCACCCATATAGGCAATTTCTTGATCAGAAAGGTTGTATTGTGCTTTAATGGATTCGTAGCGCTCCATTTTATTGTGTGCGCCTAAAAAAACATCATGAACACCGAGGCCCATCAGGCGCTTTTTTACTTCTGGTGAAGATCCACCCGTGATGCAAAATATTTTATATCCCATCTTGACAGCATACTGCACGGCATAACCATCTTTGGAATTCAGTGCTCTTACAATTTCATCGTTGATGAGGTAGACTTTTCCATCGGTAAAAACGCCGTCTACATCAAAAATAAAGGTGCTGATGTGATTGAGTCTTTGTTTGTAACTAAGCATTTTTAAATAGATCTTGAATGCGTTGTGTTAGTTGGTTATAAACCTCGAGTTGCTGACCGCTCAGTTGATTGCGGTGACGCTCAAGGGTATTTTCATCGTGTCTGAGGGCTGGGCCCGTTTGTGCTTTTTCTGGGCCTAGCAAAATAGCTTTTGCGATGGTTTCGTTTAAAAGCGGATAGACTGGCGTGAAATCGAGTTGTGCAGCGGCTAAAATTTTACTTGCTTCTAGTAGCATGAGATTGCCGAAATTATTGACAAAAACACCGGCTAAATGATACTGTGCGCGTTGGGCCGAACCACAAGCTTGAAATTGCGCACCTAATTGGTTCAAATAGGCGGTGATGCGATGGAGTACGAAGTCATTTTTTCCTTCAATCATGAAAGGAATATCTGAAACCAAGAGGTCGCGGTTGGTTGATATACTTTGGTAAGGATAGCAAACCCCTAAGTTTTCGTGGGCAAACAATTTGATGCTTGGGCTACCCGCAGTATACGCTGCAAACTGTTGAGGGCTCAGTTGACCAATTACTTCGGGCAAAGCATCGTCTGAAACGCAAAGCAAAATGAGGTCTGCTTTGAGTGCTGAAATGCTGTTTACCGCCTTTGTGTTGTATTTAAGCGCGAGTGCCTCCGCTTTTTGCTGATTGCGGGCATAAATTCCGCCTATTGAAATTTGCGCATCATAGGAAAGACGTAGCAACGTTTGTGCAACCCTTCCGGATCCGATGACTGCAATTTGAATAGGATGCATTTATTGACCGTGACACTGTTTGAACTTCTTGCCACTTCCACAAGGGCAAGGATCATTGCGCCCAACCTTCGGGTCAGCAACAATTGGCTGTTGTTTCTCGCGCTGTGGCATCGAGTTGGCAATGGCTTGCTCATAGCCTTCACGACCTTCAAATGCTGGAGGTGTTGTGCTGCTTGTTGCCGAAAGTTGCGCTTTCTCGTAGTTGTTTTGGTGGTCTTCTTTGTTGGTGCTTTCGATCTGTTGTTCGATAGGCACATCCATTTTCATGAGCAGTTCAAGCGCCTCTTCATTCAAACGATTCAGCATCGAACGGAAGAGTTCGTATGACTCGAGTTTATAGATAACTAATGGATCTTTTTGCTCGTATTGTGCGTTGCGTACCGCAGAGCGGAGGTCATCCATTTCGCGGAGGTGTTCTTTCCACTCCTCATCGATTTTGCTCAGGATTACGTTTCTTTCGAAATACTTACTGATGATTTTCCCTTCAGAGTTGTAGGCTTCTTCTAGGTTGACAATCAGTTGTAATTGACGACGACCATCAGTGAGTGGGAAGACAATATTTTTATATTGTTGCGACATCGTTTCGAAAACGTGTTTCACTTGTGGGTAAGCCATACGGGCAATCTTTTCGCATTTGCGATCATAGGCTTCTCTTAATGACTGATAAGTACGTTCGGTGAGTTCTGAGGTGCTGATGCTTTTGAAAGTGTTTTCATCAACAGGTGCTTCAATACCAATGAGGCGTAGCACTTCGAGCTCAAAGTCTTGGAAAGTGCCTTTGGCATGCGCAGCGAT
>JBEEKM010000047.1:0-14399 GCA_041168645.1 Bacteroidota bacterium
ATTTTTGGATCCTCGAGGTGCTTGAGCTTTTCAAAAGCGTCTAGAATACCTTCAAGGTAAGATTCAAGGGAAAAATCATAAGCGTTTAGAGGCGTATACCTAAAAATGACATTGCTTTTTTGTTGTTGAATGAGTGCGTCAAAAGAGATGTCAAAACTTTTACAAAGTCTTTTGATTTCATCAATTGTGAGGGCAGTTTCGTTGCGCATACGACGATATGCGGCATCCATACTGATGTGCAGGGTCTCGCTCAGGACATGCCCTAAGGCATCTCCGGGAGCCAACTTAGACTTGATTAATTGAAAGAGTTGATCCTGCGTGCTCTCCATTTTTAGAACTTATAAAACCAACTCAGCATCGGAATTGGAAAAGAGTAATTATTCGTGTAAGTCTCGGTATTGGTTTTCACTTCTCGTTTTCCGATAATACCTGCAAGTGTAACCTGAAACGCACGGTTTTGATCTTTTTGAAAGCGCATACCTGGCATGAAAATCACATTGGTTGCCTTTACCTCAGCAAATGGATCACCATAAACAACAGAAAGTGGTTGACCCGTATTTGGATCGTAGTAGTAATCAATTTGCTGATTGTCAAATACTTTTCGGGTGGTACCCGTGATGATCATGGCATCCCAAACAAAGCTGGCCTTTTTTCCAATAGCAGTGATCCCAGAAATACCAATTATTGGTGATTTAAAATTGCCAACTTCATTTTGGTAATTGATTGTTTCAGGTATTGGAAAAGAATAAACACCTTGTTGTAGCACCGCAGCATAGGTTCCGGGTGTGTAATAGGTGTAGTCATTGATAAAATTAAAGCCTGAATTGAAATACGCATAGCCCAAAGAAAACGTCGCATTGGTTCTGCGGGTGCCGTAGGTCGCCATGGCCCAATGTAAACCACCGTAACCTTTTCCTTGATTAAAATACCCAGATGAACCAAGCAAGGTACCTAAGCCAAAATTTAATTTTGGATTTTGTGTCGGGATGGTATATTTGAAAGCAAGTGCAATTGGGCTGGCAATCCAGGTGGCCATCACACCCACGCTAAAGTTTTGTGCAACAGATAAGTGAACCTCGGGGCCATAAAGGTTGACCATGGCATAATTCTCACCTTTTTGAATTGGAAAAGCGTTTGTTGTGAACTGATAACGCGTAGTAAAAACACCCTGCCCTAAGAATTCTCCGGCTTTGTAGTCATTTTCCATGTCAACTTTAGTGATGCTTTTGACATCCGATTTTGGAATATAAATATTGCCTAATTGTTTTGTTTTTAACAAAATTTCACGCCCGTCGTCGGAAATGATTTCACCTACATATTCGATACCGTTATTGCGGACAATAAGAAATTTGGTGGTGTCGTGGTCATTGGAGGGTTGTTGAGCGAAAGTCATGAAGCTCAAAAGGACAAATAAAACGGAGAGGGTAATTTTCATCTTTTAATTTTAAATTTAAGTAAAATTAGTCATTCGTATAAATTCGTTGAACACGAGGTGAGATACTTGTAAGTATTTCATAAGGAATTGTATCTGCAGCAGCTGCTATGCTCAGCAGCGATTGATGGCTACCGATAATTTCTACTTCGTCCGTCAATGTCACCTCTGGTGAGACACGAACCATGATCATGTCCATACAAACACGGCCAATGGTTGGGCAAAATTTTCCATTGATAAATACGCCTCCTCTTCCTCCGCCAAGATTGCGTTTGAAGCCGTCTGCATAACCAACCGGAATAATGGCAATATTTTGCTTTGCTTCAACACGCTCGCTGCAGCCATACCCGACACAAGCGCCTGCTTCAAGTGTTTTTATTTGGGAAATACTGCTGCGCCAAGACAAAACCGGTCTGAGTTGCTGAGCAAACTGCGGGTCGTGATTGATCCCAAACAAGCCAATCCCGAGGCGAACCATATCGAATTGGGCACTTGGAAAATGAGCTGCACCCTCGGAATTCAATAAATGGCGCAAAACCGAATACGGTAGTGCAGCCATGATTTGCTGACTAAGCGTCTCAAATAATTGAATTTGCTGCGCATTGATTGGATTTTTTGGTTCATCGGCGCAAGCCATATGGCTGTAAATACTTTTGACTTGCACTTCGGGCTGTGCTAATAAGGTTTCAATTAAAACCGAGACATCCTGCGCTTGAAAACCAAGCCTGTGCATGCCAGTATCGAGTTTAATATGTATTGGATAACTTTCTATGCCACGCGAAATCAATCGGCGAATAAAAACATCCAAATGCTCGAGACTGTAAATTGCCGGCTCCAGTTGGGCATTAATGCACATATCAAAAGCCTCTGGCTCGGCATTCATGACAAGAATGGGAGCCTGTATGCCTTGCGACCTGAGTTCTTGACCTTCGTCGGCGTAGGCCACCCCTAAGTAATTGGCACCGCTTCTGAGCAACTCTGAAACCCACTGTCCATGACCCGCGCCATAGGCCTGTGCTTTGACCATCACGAGTAATTTCGTCTCGGGTTTGAGCATTTGACGGTATTGATTCAGGTTGTGTTTGAGTGCTGCCAAATCATAAGTAACACTGGTGCTGTGTTTTTTTAAGCACCAATGTTCGAGTAATTTTTGTGTGGCTTTGAGTTCATTCCCTTTGATCAGTACCACCTGATTTTGAATATCAGGTAACTGTTCAGGGATTTCTTCCCATATAAAATAGCGATCGATATCATACGCTTGAATCAGTGCTTCAATGGCTGTTTTTTGAAAAAGCTGCTCGGGTTTGAGATAACAACACACTAATGTTTTTTTACCCGCTGACAACGTTTTTAAATAAGCCAAAGAACCTTCAAATGCCAATGAGTCTAGGGTGTAAGCATCTTGAATGAGGGTTGCATGCTGAATGCCCTCAAAAGTTTCGAGACGCAAGGCTAGACGTGGAAGTGAAGTGATATTCTTGACTGAAATAGACGCAAACTTGAGGGCAAATGCCAATGCTAAACGGGCATTTTGGACACTTGCTGGATCTTTGAATGGAATGAATTGCTCTAAATCGAGGAAGTCTTTGTTTTGAACTCCTTGAAGAACTTCATCTGTGAGTACCCACTGGCAAACATGCAATAGGTTTTGAAGTTCAGCTTTATATTGGTCGAGGTCTTTAAATTCATTTCCACGCAGATGATAATTAGTAACAAGACCAAAGTTTGGCTGTATCATGGCCTGCAACTTCAACATTTCACCTGGTTTGGTTGCCGCCGCTTCAATGAGCGCAAGATCAGCTTCGAGCGGTAATTCTAAAATTGAAAGCGCAACACCTAACTGTGAATTATAACTTTTTGGGCTCCGAACCACATGCAGCTGACCCGCTAATAAATGATGGATCCATTCTTTGACGGTTGTTTTTCCGATAGAACCAGCAATAACCACCACCGGATACTTTAATTGGCTGCGTCTGTAAATAGCTAGTTTTTGTAAAGCTGCTAAAGTATCGGCTACTAAATAATAGCTAGCATCGGCATTCATTTTTACGGGTAGCTCTTCGACAACAAATTGTTTAATGCCCAGTTCGTAGGCTTGTTGGACAAAGGCATGTCCATTTTGTTTTGGGCCCTTTAAAGCAAAGAATACAACGCCAGCTGTTCTGGTTATTTTTCGGGTGTCGTAAACTACTTCATGAACAACAAGCTCCTGAGCCTGTTCCCCTTCGCTAGCGGCCTCTATTATTTTTTGGAATGCAAGACTGGAGAAGGCTAGTTTCATGAGTTTTTTTGTTGGTAACAAGAACGGCACAAAGGTTTGTACTTTTCTACGGCACCTACCAAAACTTGTTCGGTTTGAGCCACCGTTCGGTAAGAGAAGTGGGCCAAATTGCCGCAAACAACGCAAACCGCATGTACTTTACTAACATATTCTGCAATAGCCATTAACTGTGGGATAGGGCCGAAGGGTTGCCCCAAGTAGTCCATGTCTAGTCCTGCAATGATGACACGCGCACCCTTATTGGCCAATTCATTACAAACCGCAACGATTTGCTGATCGAAAAACTGGGCTTCATCAATGGCAACGATTTGTTCACCCTTCCACAACTCCAAAATTTCTTTTGCTTGCTGACAACGCAAGGCTGCCCAACTTTGCCCCACATGACTCACGACTTCTTCACTAGCATAGCGCTCATCGATACTTGGCTTGACTAATAAAATGGCCTGATTTGCAAATTGTGCACGGCGCAATCTTCGAAAAAGTTCTTCGGTCTTGCCTGAAAACATTGAACCACAAATGACTTCAATTGAACCAAGTTGCCCTTTATCTTTGCTAAATTGCTCTAAAAACATAGTGTCAGTGAATCAGATTATGAAATGTTTTCTAATTTTGGTTCAGGTTCAATTGGGTTCCCGATTGCACGAAATTAATAAGTTATAAGCAATGTCTGAAAAAAGTCCTTCTCTAATGATCAAAACTATCCTTGGCCACCTCGAATCTGGCCTTGAAAAACTCGAATCTGGTCAATTAAGTCCGGAAGATATGGAATTGCTTGTTGAAGACGCAAAAGAACTTTACGAGCGCATGGTTATTATGCGCTACAAAATTTACGAAACTAATGTGCTAGGTGTTTCTGCACCTGTAGTTTCTGCAAGTATCAGACAGCCTGAAATCGAAACTCCTATTGATTTATTTGGGGCTAGTGATCTTGGCTCAGAACCTGAGTTTGAAGTGACTTTTGCCAATGAAGATCCAATCATTGATGAAGAAAAAGTAAGCTATCCGCTTGAAGAGGAAGTTGAGGAAGAATTAGGTTTCAAAAATGAAATCTTGGAAGATGTAATAGAAACGGAAAAAGAATCAAATTTTGAAAATGATTCTTTTGATAAGGGAACTGAGGAATCAGTAATAGCATCAATTTTTGAAAATGAATCCTCAGAGGAAGATGAAGATGAGGAAGAAGAAGGGTCTTTCCTTGACCAAGATGAGTCTTCATTAAGCGAAGAACTTGTTGAAGCCACTGAATTTAATAATTCGGATATTCTCGAAGAGGACGAAGAAGCACAAAACGTAGAACCTGAACCTTTCATTGAAGAAACACCTATTGAAGTTCCACAAACCAATTATGAACCTCAATTTTCAGCTGATCAACCTATTTGGATGGCTGAAATGGAGGCAAATATCAGAGACAACCGCAGTATTTTCCCATTAGAAACCTTGGCGGGCGCCTTTACGCTCAACGAAAAATTACAATTCATCAACGAGCTTTTTGATGGTTCTTCTGATGATTTCTCTAGCTCTGTAAAGCAACTCGATCAATTGGCCAACATGGATGCAGCACGCAATATGCTTGCCGAATTGTCTCAATCTTTTAACTGGGACACCGAGTCAGAGATCGTTGAAGATTTCCTTTACAAGATTTGCAGACGTCATGCGGCTGGGGCTTAGCCTTCTCTTTTGTGGCTTAATTAGTTTTGGGTTTACCCAAACGTATCCTTATCAGGAAGCTATTTCCACACTTTGTTCGCCGCCCTTTGCTGGACGCGGCTATGTCAATCAAGGTTGTGAAAAAGCTGCGACATTTATTGCGCAAGAATTTCAAAAAATTGGCTTGCAACCGCTTAAGCGCAACAACTATTTACAAAATTTTAGCTTTCCTGTTCAGTCCTTTCCGGGGGCGTGTCAGTTCATTCTAGGTAATGACACCTTGCAACCTGGCATTGACTACTTGGTTGATCCTACTTCTGCGGGCATTCAAACGCCACAGCAGTATACTTTAGTCTATTGCAATATAAAGTCGCTGTATCGCAATGTAAATGCCTTTAGACCCTGTCCGAAGAACCGCATGTTGGTAGTAAAAACCTCAGGTTTTGGTGGCGATACCAATAAAGTACTACAAGCACGCCTTAAAGAATTGCAACAATTTGCGGCCGTCCTTGAAATCACGACAAATAAACTCACGTGGTCTGTGAGTCAGACGGTGCTCCCCTATCCTGCATTTATTGCCAAAGCAGATAGGTTTGTTTCACAACCCAGCTCGGCAAATATTCACTTGGAAAGTGTTTTCCATTCAGCTTATAAATGTTCGAATGTGCTCGCCTATTTGCCAGCTGCTCAAAAAGCCAAAAACAAACCCTATATTGTACTCACTGCCCACTATGATCATTTGGGAATGATGGGTCAAAACACTTATTTTCCGGGGGCAAATGACAACGCTTCTGGCGTTGGGATGCTCCTTTACCTCGCTCAACAACTAGCCAAAGAGCGCAATCCGAATTTTAATTATGTATTTATTGCCTTCAGTGGAGAAGAAGCTGGTTTATTAGGCTCTGCATATTTCGTAGCTCATCCAATTATCCCGCTTAAGGATATTCGCTTTTTACTCAATACCGATATCATGGGAAGCGGTGAAGAAGGGATAACAGTGGTGAATGCCACGCTATTTAAACCTGAATTTGAAAAGTTGGTGGAGCTCAATCAAAAAGGGAATTTTTTACCACAAGTGAAGTCGAGGGGCCCGGCTGCCAATTCAGACCATTATTTCTTTACTGAAAAAGGCGTGCCCACATTTTTTGTGTATACCATGGGGCCTAATAAAAATTATCACGACGTCCATGACAAATATGAGGCACTAAGTTTTGCTGAATTCGGGGATTTAGCCACGCTCTTTTATAAGTTTCTGAACTCATTTGAGCCTACGCACTAAGTAACTCGTTTGAATCACTAAAACCGATAATGCCAAACCCAACATGTAAAATACAAATTGGGAGGCCTGATTGGTATAAATAAAAGCCAAAAGAATCGATAAATAGCCCAACATTTGGGTGGTCATGAGGATCAACAAGCGAAAAGTAAATGCGCTTTGGTCACCTGTGTTTTTCAAAAAAAGAATAGCTGCCGAAACCAAAATGATGAAGAACGAACTGAGTTGAGCTAATAACAAATGGCTTGAGCTGATTTTAAATATCTCGAGCAAGGCTAGAATAGCAAACGCACCGTGGATGGCCAGCATACTCAAAAGATAAGAAACAAAAGTGAGACGCTTTTTCAAGTTATTTTTCTTTTGAAATGGCAAGTACCTCTTTAATCACAAGATATAAGCCTAGTGCAACGCCGAGTAAACCGAGGATAATCGTCCAGAGTGAGTTAGCGGTGTGATATTTGGAATCAAGAAAGTAACCCAACCACGAAAAACCACCGATAACGGCTGCCATTTGAATTGCTGCCGCGCTTAATCGGAGATAAGGATTGGAGGAAGAAGCCAAGATTATTCGTCGAAAGCAGGCTCTGAATCAAGCTTTGGAGCGCTTACTCCTGCACGCATGACACAAGCACCTTCAAAAAATGCACCTTCTTCGATGTGCAACTTCATGGTTTGGATATCGCCTTTGATTCGGGCAGTTGAACGCAAGACAAGCAAATTTTCAACCATCAGTTGGCCTTCCATGGCGCCTTCGATTTCTGCATGCACACAAACGAGGTTGCCATTGATTTTACCTGAACTACCAATCACGACACGACCAGCACAAGAAACGTTGCCATTTACTTCGCCTTCGAGATGAATATTTGAATCTGAGGTGAGGTCACCGTTGATTTCTGTTCCGGCTACAATTTTGTTGAGACGGTCTGCGTGATCAACCTGGCTAGAACCCCCGAAAATGTCTTTTCTTAGCATAAGAGCTTAGTAATTATCGATGAAAAATGCTTTATAATCATCAAATTTCGAGCTTTCTATCAACTTTTTCAAATTTTCTTGACTGATTATGTAAATTTTATTGTTTTGATAGTCATCTAGATACTCGAAACCAGCCTTATAGGCGTTCAGGTAGTCCCAGGCAATCTTGGCAGATGGGAAGTCTGAAACAAGGACAAAATTATTTTCAGCGACCGTTGTTTTGACCGTGACTTTGACTTTCCCCGTTTTAAATCCTTTGGTAGAGAAGTTAGCAACAGCCGTTCTGAGATCATCCGCCTCTTCATCTTCATCGAGCAAGACAATTACAAACTGAGTGCCGCTGATATCTGTTGAATAAATAGAAGACTCTTTTTTGGTGCCCACTTCAAATTTCGAAACCCCTTTTTGTATCGTTTGAATCATTTCTTGTGCACGAATAGCTTGATCAGACTTAGGCTTTTCGTCGATGATGCGCTGTAATTTTGGCACCAACAACTGTTTGTTTTCATTGAGCTGACCAAAGGCCAATGCATTTAATAAGAGGTATTCAGCACGGTAAGCATTGGATGGGTCGTTGTCGACAATTGGTTGTGTGGCACTCAAAACTTGTGTGTAATAGGCCTGCTCATATTTTTCAAGTAAGGCTAAATAAGCTGCCTGATCTTTTTGGGCGCTTAGTTTTTGCTTCACATAAAAATCGGGGTCGCGGAAAAAGTTTGCGGCGTCAGAGCTTGGGTATTTTTGTAAGATGTAAGACTTGTAGGTCGCAGCCTCAGGGCCATTTTCATAAATTTTGTAAAGTTGGAAGGCTGCTGATAAGTCAGTTGGGTGCTCTAGTTTTTTCTCGAGGATGGCTAAAAATTGTGCAGCTGCCAACTCACTTTCGTTGAGGATCTCTTTGTAGAGAACTCCAGAAGTATAAAGTGCATCTAACAAACGTTCTTGAGAGCTTTTGAGCGCTTCAGGAGTGAGCGGGATATTTGCTAAAAGTGTTTCAATACTGAGCGTATCTTGTTTTGGTGCGCCTCCTACAGCTTGCTGTGTAGAGTCTTGGCTAAGTGGGTCAATGTTGGCATTTAAAATGATGCGTTCACTGCGGCGCCAGTCATCGGTGTTTTCACGGACACCCCAATTTTTGCGGAACTCGTTGTAGCCATCTTCGCGCAATTTGGGGTTATTGAAAATGAACTTATTGGCGTTACCGGTAGTAGCAGTTGTTTGACTTTGTTGCAGCGCTAATAATTTGGCGGCTTCTAGTTCTTTGCGGCGCTGTTCTTCTCTTTTGATTTGCTTCAAAGTTTCTTTCAGAAAATCTTCGCGGTCTTTTTCTGACAACGCAGCAATGCGCTGCACAGAATCTTCAAACTGAGCCGTTTCTATAGCTTTAACGAGGTCTGCTAATTTGCTCGCTTTGCTTTTGATTTGTTCTCCGTTCGGGTAATCTTCTGTGATGAACCTTGAACTAGAGTCATAGTATTTTTGCGCGTAAACATAGTTCTTGTCAGCAAAGGAGATATCGCCTAATTTTTCATAGGATTGTGCACGCTGACGCTTATTGTTATTTGAATAAAAAGCCGATGAAGTAAGGTGTGATTTTGCCAGCTCTTTATTGCCCTTATTGAGTTCCATAAGGGCCATTGCGTAATAAATCTGGTCTTTGAACGTAGCATTTTTAGCATCTCTGAGCATTTTTTGAAGATCAGACATGAGTCTTTGGTCTCCGCTTGAAATTGCTCTGTTCAGACGTGCATTGAAAGCAATATCTGGGGAGGCTGCGGCTTTGTAGGCCTTGCCATAGCGCTGAGTAGCTTCTGGCATGAGGTTTTGCTGCTGATAAATTTGAGCTAAAATATAATTGAGCCTGGCTTTTTCTTTGGCAACCGGACATTTGTCTATTGCCAATTTGAGACCTTCTATGGCGAGGTCATATTCTCGGCGGCGCAAAGCTAAATCAGCAAAAGTGCGGTGGATTTCATATTGTAATTTCCGAGACATCTGAGGGCCCGCCTCCGGATTTTTTTCCTTGATGAAAGGGATGTAGTCTTTGAGTTTCTTGTCTTTTAGTAATTCTGCGCGCTCATTGAGTGCATCAAGAATGAGTTTGGCATCGGCATATTTACGCTGTTCAATGTAAATACGAGCAATCCATAAGCTTGCGACATAAGTGCTGGGATCCTTTTCAAAAAACCGCTTGACAAACTCAAAATTGTCTAGTGCTTTTTGGTAGTCACGGCGATAGAAAAATGCTTCTCCGACAGTTAGCCAGTTTTCGTCAATCCATTTGTTGTACTCAACAGACTTATAGAACATGTTTTCAGCTGTTGGCATACTGTGATTCAGGATCACTTTGGAGCACTTCATGACGGCAGTGTCAATTGCTGGCAACATGCCTTTGACATCTTTTTCTGATGGGACAGGGAATATGGGAAGTATGGTGTAAAAATCCTCTTTGCGACTATCGTGATAGGTCTTGAGTGAAATCCGCATCAATTCTTTGGCATTGAAATGGCCATTGTATTTGGCAGTCGTTTGGTGATAAAAACGATTGAGCGGTGTGTTATTTTCTGTAGAACAAGCCCATGACAGCAAAAGCAGCATTGAGGTCAGGAAGATGTAAAGGCTTGTACGCATGAATGCAAAAAGAGGGTTATAACGCTAAAACTGCGTTTTTAGTGTGCAAATTAGGCAATATTGGTAAAGACTTGCTGAATGTCGTCGTCGTCTTCAATTTTGTCGAGCATTTTCTCGATGTCAACAAGTTGTTCTTCTGTGAATTCTACCGGGCTCGTTGGGATGCGCTTGAGGCTCGATTTCTGAACTTCAATTTGCATGTCTTCTAAGGCTTTAGCAATCGTTCCAAAGGCTGTGTAGTCGCCGTAAACAACGATTTGCTCCTCCTCAACTTCGATTTCTTCACAACCGGCATCGATGAGTTCTAGTTCGAGCATTTCGGGATCCATCTCGGGTGTTTTGGCGATCTCAAAAACACTCTTTCTGGCAAACATGAATTCCATAGAACCATTCGGAACCACAGCCCCGCCAGCTTTGTTGAAGTATGATTTAACGTTGGCAACGGTACGCGTTGGGTTGTCTGTGGCGCATTCGACATAAACCAAAACACCATGCGGCCCTTTTCCTTCGTAATTTACTTCGGTGAAAGAGGCGATATCTTTTTGGGCCGCCCTTTTGATCGCAGACTCGATGTTGTCTTTGGGCATGTTTTCAGACTTCGCGTTTTGAATAGCAGTTCTGAGCTTGGCATTGGTTGTTGGGTCCATGCCGCCTTCTTTGGCAGCCATGGTGATGGCTTTACCTAGTTTTGGAAACATTTTGGACATTTTGTCCCAACGCTTTTCTTTTGCTGCTCTACGGTATTCAAACGCTCTTCCCATTTTTGTTATCTTTTTGTGGCAAAAATAAGGAATTCAGAAGGAAAATTCAAAAGGAATTGGCTCAGGCCAAAATTTGCTCGATGTAGTTCAAAAGCGGCTCTTTTCCGAAGCCTGAATCACTTGAACTAGTAAACACAGGCGGGAGTTCTTCCCAATATTTGAGCATTTCTTTTTTGTATTTGGCCAAGTTCTTTTGTAAGGCCGTGCTCGAGAGTTTATCTATTTTGGTAAATACCATGGAAAATGGCAGGCCTTTTTCTCCGCACCAATTCATGAATTCGAGGTCAATTTTTTGAGGCTCTAGCCGCGCATCTAAAAGCACGAAAATATTCATGAGTGTTTCTCTTTTGGTAAGGTAGTCAGAGATGAAACGCTCAAATGAACTGCGCTGTGAACGGCTTACCTTTGCATAACCGTAGCCCGGCAAATCGACAATATACCATTGCTCATTGATTAGAAAATGGTTGATGAGCTGTGTTTTTCCGGGTGTGCCCGATGTTTTGGCGAGGCCTTTTTTAGAAGTCAGCATATTAATGAGTGAAGACTTCCCAACATTTGAGCGGCCGATGAAGGCAAATTCGGGTTTGCCATCTGTGGGGCATTTAGAAACTTCGGTATTAGAGATGCTGAACTCTGCGGTTTTGATTTGCATGTTGCAAAGTTATTTGAAACTTTTATTTTTGCCCATTTTGAACAAACTTTAATCTCTGTTGTTTTGCAGTAACTCTCATCGCAATGGCAGAATATAAAATAAAAGATATAGAAATACTTACGGGCATCAAGGCCCATACGATTCGCATCTGGGAAAAGCGCTACGGCATGCTCATTCCGGAAAGAACCGACACGCAAATCAGAACCTACACTGATGCCGATTTATCTTTTCTTTTAAATGTCAGTTTATTAAATAAAAATGGGGTTAAAATTTCGAAAATAGCCACCATGGAAACCAGTGCCATTCACGCATTGGTCACAGATATACGACTCAGCCCTGCCATTGACAACGCCGAAGAAAAGCTCATTTTGGCGCTACTCGAACTAGACGAACAACTATTTAGAAATACACTCAACGACCTCATCCATCAAAAAGGCCTCGAAAATACGTTTTCAGAGCACTTGATTCCATTCCTTGACAGAATTGGTGTGATGTGGTTGGTTAACAGCATTTCAGCGGCTCAGGAACATTTTATTTCAAACCTCATCCGTCAGAAAGTCATTACTGAAATTGATAAATTAGGAATCCCTGATAAAGGTTCACAATCAGCATTGCTCTTCTTGCCAGAACATGACTGGCATGAAATTGGACTGCTGTTCTACCAATATTTATTGAGAAGCAAGGGTTATTATACTTACTACCTAGGGCAAAGTTTACCTTACGATTCATTGGTAGACTGCATTCAAAGACTCAAACCAACGGTAGTGCTCAGTAGTTGGCTAACTGCCGTAGACCAAAGCTTTATTACAAATTACTTTAAGCAACTGCAAGCAGACGCGCCAGGCGTTGAATTTATGGCTGGAGGCGCTCAAATTCATGTGCATTCAGAAGCGCTCAAAGGACTCATTACTGAAGTTAAAAACGCAGCAAGTTTGCTTTCTTTGTTCAAGTAAGGACTGTCCCTAAAGAACAATATTCACAATCTTTCCAGGAACAATAATCACCTTTTTAGGCGTTTTGCCTTCGAGCCATTTTTGTGCATCAGGTAAGGCCATAACAGCCGATTCAATTTCAGCAGGGCTTAGGTTTAAAGGTAATTCAACCTTCATGCGCATCTTGCCATTGAAAGAAACCGGATACGAGAAACTAGATTCTGTCAAGTAAGCTTCGTTGAGCTCTGGGTAGCTTTCATTGAAAATAGTTGGGCTTTGAGGCTGCAACTGAGACCAAATTTCTTCACAAATATGCGGCGCATAAGGAGCCATTAGAATGGTGAGCTGCTCCAAAATATGGCGGTTATTGCATTTCTGATCAGTGAGTTCATTCACACAAATCATGAAGCTTGAAACACCTGTATTGAACGAAAAACGTTCGAGGTCATCGCGGAGCTTCTTGATCGTTTTGTGTAAGGTCTTGAGTGCAGCAGGGCTTGCATCGCCTTCGCTCACTTCAAAAGTGCCATTCTGATGAAATAAACGCCAGTATTTTTTCAAGAAGCCGTGTACGCCTGTAATACCTTTGGTATCCCATGGTTTGCTTTGCTCGAGTGGGCCCAAGAACATTTCATACATGCGCAGGGTATCGGCACCATAACGCTCGCAGAGGTCATCTGGGGTAACGACGTTGTACCAACGCTTCGACATTTTATCTACTTCGCGTTTAACGATAACTTTACCAGCATCATTTTTGACGAATTCAAGATTTTCATATTGTGGTTGCCATTGCTGTAAGGCCTCCAATTGGATGCTTTCGTCGTCATTGATGAGGTCAATTAGGATCCTAACTTCGCGGAAGCCATTTTGGTTTTTTGGCAAACAATCATAAGAATACATTTTTTGATCAGGGCCAATGTAGGCAATGGCACTTTTGCCCAAGATCATGCCTTGGTTAATCAGTTTGGCAAAAGGTTCGTCAAAAGGCAAATATCCGAGATCATGCAAAAACTTCGTCCAGAAGCGGGAATAAAGTAAGTGCCCAGTGGCATGCTCTGAACCACCGATGTATAAATCGACATTTTGCCAATAGGCCACTTTTTCTGGACTCACAAAAAAGTCGTCGTTTTGAGGGTCCATGTAGCGCAAGAAATACCAGCTGCTTCCGGCCCAACCTGGCATAGTATTGAACTCCATGCGCTCACCGAGCTGACACGACCACGCATCTTTTGTTGCGCGCGCCAGTGGCGGTTCGCCATCTTCAGTGGGTAAATATTTATCTACTTCCGGGAGCGTTACGGGCAACTGCTCATCTGGAACCAAATGAGGCAGGCCATCTTGGTAATAAACCGGGAAAGGTTCACCCCAATAACGCTGTCTTGAAAAGACTGCATCGCGCAGGCGGAAATTTGTTTTTCCGAAGCCAAGGCCTCTTTTTTCAATTTCAGCAATAGCGGTTTCCATGGCTTTTTTTGCGGGCAGGCCATTTAGGAAGTCAGAATTGGCAATCAAGGCATCTTTTTCAGCATAGGCCGCTTCACTGATATCTTGATCTTTAAAAATATTTGGGATGGCTAAGTCAAAGTGCTTAGCGAAGTCGTAGTCGCGTTGGTCACCACATGGCACTGCCATAACGGCGCCTGTTCCGTAAGAAGCCAAAACGTAGTCGCCGATCCAGATTGGAATGGCTGCTCCTGTAAACGGATGCACGGCAAAGGCGCCCGTAAACTGGCCACTGATGTTTTTGACATCGGCCTGGCGATCGCGCTCAGTTTTGAGAGCTGCTTCTTGCTGATACTGTTTAACGGCCTCAGC
>JBEEKM010000048.1:0-13923 GCA_041168645.1 Bacteroidota bacterium
CAAAAAATGCTCAAGATTCAAAAAACATCTGAAACCGATATAGATATCACAGAATTTGGTACTTTTAAATTTGTACCCATGTTAGAACGCACAGTCAAATAGCCATGCAAATCTTACTTATCGATGATGAACGCGCTATTCGCAGGGCGCTAAGAGAAATATTAGAATTTGAAAATTGTCAGGTTCAAGAAGCTGAAAGTGGTGTACATGCCTTACAACTCTTAGAGCAAAGTAGTTTTGATCTCATATTCTCAGATATTAAAATGCCACATATGGATGGCATTGAACTCCTAGAGCAAATTAAAAAAAAGAACCTCGAAACGCCTGTTGTCATGATTTCTGGGCACGGAAACGTAGAAACAGCCGTTGGGGCCATCAAATTAGGGGCTTTCGATTTCATTGAAAAACCCCTTGACCTCAATCGCATACTCGTTTTACTCAGACAGGTCAAATACCGCAATCATCTGGTTGAACAAACCGTTCAACTAAAGCAAGTGGTCAAGAAAATCAAAGGCACTCACATTATTGGGCAAACACCTGCTATTCAGGAAATCACAGCCATGATTGACAAAGTGGCCCCTTCAGATGCGCGTGTCTTGATCACCGGCGCCAATGGCACTGGTAAAGAATTGGTGGCGAGGTCTTTACACGAGTTGTCAAATCGCAATAAAGCGCCATTTATAGAGGTAAATTGTGCTGCTATTCCGGCTGAACTAATAGAAAGCGAATTATTTGGTCATGAAAAAGGCGCCTTTACCTCAGCTGTCAAAGACCGCAAAGGTAAATTTGAATTGGCCTCAGGCGGTACCTTGTTCTTAGATGAAATTGGCGATATGTCTTTGGCTGCGCAAGCAAAAGTGCTCAGAGCCTTACAAGAAAACCTGATTCAACGCGTGGGTGGCGAAAAAGACATCAAGGTAGATTGCCGTGTGTTGGCCGCAACCAACAAAGATCTACAACTTGAAATCAAAGAAGGGCGTTTTCGCGAAGATCTTTTTCACCGCTTGGCCGTGATTTTAATTCACGTGCCTTCACTCAATGAGCGCCGTGAAGATATCCCAATGCTTACTGAACATTTTTTACAGCTCATTTGCCAAGATCACGGCATTCCGAAAAAATCCATTGATGCAGCAGCCATTGAAGCACTTCAGGCCTTGAACTGGACAGGCAACATCCGTGAATTGCGCAACATCATTGAGCGTTTAGTCATCCTCAGCGACCAAACCATCACGAGCTCAGACGTCAAACGCTATGCAAATCCAAGCCATTAATTACTTAAATTCACACAAAATAAGTTTATGAAAGTTTCTATTAAATCACTGCTTCCTCACCTGATTGCAGTCTTGATGTTCGTCATTTTACCTTCCATTTATTTCTCTCCTTTGTACAATGGCTACACGCTCAAACAAAGCGATATCAGACAATTTCAAGGGATGTCCAAAGAAATTTTCGATTACAAACTTTCCCACAACGGTGAGCAAACCATGTGGACCAACGCCATGTTTGGCGGGATGCCGAGTTACCAAATCTCCGTGACCCAAGATTCCAATCTGCTTACCACCCTTGATCAAGTGATTAAATTAGGCTTGCCTCGTCCGGTTGGTATTCTCTTTATCAGTATGCTTGGTTTTTACATCCTAGGGCTCTGCTTGCGCATCAACCCGTGGTTGTCAATGATTGGAGCGGTAGCCTATGGCTTTTCAACGATTAATATTCTTTATCTCGGTGCAGGCCACATGTCTAAAGTCAATGCCATTGCTTACATGGCACCTGCACTTGGTGGTCTCATCTTGGCATTTAGAGGCCGCTGGCTCTTGGGCGCTGGACTTTTCGCTCTTTTTATGGGTCTCAACATTAGCGCCAACCACCTTCAAATGACTTATTATTTAGCTTTCATTTTGGTTGCAGTCGCACTTACCGAAGTCATTCGCTTGGGTCTTGCTAAAGACTTTAAGTCTCTAACTCGCGCCATTCCTGCTTTGGCTTTGGCCAGCGTTTTGGCACTCTTGGCAAATGCCAGTCTTTTATTGCCAACGCTTGAATATAGCAAATACACCACACGTGGTACTTCTGAACTCAGTATCAAGCCAAAAGCCGCAAGTCAAAGTATGGAAAAAGAAGGGCTTGCTTCTTCTTACATTCTCGAATACAACTACGGTGAAAACGAATTGTTATCGATCTATGCACCGAATGCCAAAGGAGGTAAAAATGACTACATCGCCAATAATCCTGAAGCACTCGCTAACGTAGACTACAATTATTCCGAACAAGTAGGCCAAATGGACCAATATTGGGGTGGTCAACGCATGAGTGGAGGCGCCTTTTATTTTGGTGTTGTCATGCTCGTGCTTTTTGTGCTTGGCCTTATATTCTTGAAGGATGCGCTCCGTTGGCCGTTCTTGGCTTTGTCCATATTGGTCATCTTCTTGGCCTCCAATCAAATGAACTTCTTCAATGAGTTCTTCATCAACGATTTCCCGATGTATAACAAGTTTCGCGATTCCAAAATGATGTTGGTGCTCATGCAAATCATGGTTCCTGCACTTGGTTTGCTCTTCTTGGACCGCATGATAAAAAATGAAGGCGTACTCGGCCAAAAGAAACACTGGTTTATCGGAATGGGAGCTGTAGCTTTGCTCGGCTTCATACTCATGACTTCACCTTCGCTTTCCGGAGATTTTTTGAGCAAGCAAGAAGTCAAGCAATTTGCAGAAGCGAGTAAACAAGCCAAAGACGCATCTCAAATCACTTATTATCAAGGCTTGCGTCAGGCGCTCATCGATACCCGAATTGGCATCTATAAAGCAGACATGCAGCGCTCTTTCTTCTTGGTTATTTTAGCTTTAGGTTTAATTTTCGTTTTAATCCGCACTCAAATCAATCGATTTATTCTCATTGGAGTTGCCGGGGTCTTGGTATTAGCTGATCAAATGAGTGTGGCCAAGCGCTACCTCAACAACGATGACTCAACTGGTTCTTATGCCTCGTATCAAACGATAGACGAAGCCAGTGCGCCGTACCAAGTTTCAGCTGCAGATATCAGTATCTTGAATCGTGAGAAGGCACCTGTTGCCCTAGCCAATCAGTTAAAGGAGAGCTACACGGATTTTGAATATTACAAAAACCTGACAGATCAACAAACCCTAGACTATTATGCAGCATTTGGCGCACTTAATTTATTTACAAATTACCGTGTTTTGAATGTCAATGGAACCATGGCTGAAACCAATACCAGTTTCTTCCACAAAAGTTTGGGTGGTTATCATGGTGCCAAACTCAAGCGCTACCAAGAGTTTGTAGATTTTCATTTCCCTGAAGCAGTTGGCGGGCTCAATGCAGCAGTCAATGCGGCTAAAAATGAAAAGTTCAGAACCCTAGCCTTACCAGCAGACATGACCCAAGAGCAAGCTCAGAAAATTTTTGATACCCTAAGTGTCAATGCATTTAATTTATCTGGTGCTGCTGAATATTTCAATATGCTCAATGCCAAGTACATCATCTTGAATCCGAACCAGGCTGCTGTGGAAAACAAAACAGCAAATGGCCCGGCGTGGTTTGTGAGCAATGTGAAAATGGCTAAAGATGCCAATCAAGAAATGTTGTTAAGCAACGGCGAAAAATTGGGTTCAAGCAAGACCAATGCGGTGGTGCATACTGAATTCAAAAGTCAAATCAACGGAATCGGAAAAGACAGCACAGCTCAAATTCGCCTATTGGCTTACAATCCATCCAATATGCAGTACAAATCTGTTTCAAAAGCTAAGCAATTAGCAGTATTTAGTGAAATTTATTATCCGGCAGGATGGAACTGTTACATAGACGGAAAAGCTACTGAAACGCTCCGTGCCAATTATATTTTGCGAGGGGTTGTTGTGCCAGCCGGAACTCACAAAATAGAATGGAAATTTGAACCAGTGAGTGTGAGCCGTGGCAATAACCTCGCCATGTTCGGATCAAGCATCTTGTTGTTAGGTTTCTTGTTTTCCTTGTACTGGAGTCTCAGAAAAACGAATTGATTTGATCAAGGGCACGCACGCCAAATTGGGTGTTGTGCCATGCTGTTTTGACTTTTCCTTTTACCACCAAAAAGTAGCTCGGAAACTCTCCTTGCGCCATCAGCATGCACAACATACTGTTTTGGGCCCTCTTGACACCTATGGTTGAAGGAAGTCGTTTTCTGAAGTACTGAAAACCTTCCTGATCCTCGGAGGCTAATAAATATTGAATCTTTATTTTGGGGTTCAGACCTACCATTTTTTTACTGAGCGCGATGGTCTCCATGCAATAGGGGCAACCGGGTAGAATCACAAGTACCAATGTTTTTGCTTTGGGTAAGCGCATTCCTGCTTGTAGCGGTTTAAAAGTTTTGGACTTCAAGTCTGCCTCATAAATCGGGTAAAAAGCAAAATAGGTCAAGAAAGGCAGGCAAAAACCTAAGGCCATTAAACTCAGCTTCAGCCAAGTCTTGATTCGCAATTTTGAAATGAGCCAAAAAAAAAGATAACCCAACACCAATGTCAGGACATAAGGAGTAAACTTAGCTGCCGTCCAAGAAAAGCCTATTTGGAGTAAAAAACTTTCAAGGGAGTTGTACATCGACGTTAAGCTTTATTTAGAGATATAGTGGCTAACCCAATTCAATTTCTCATCAGGAACCAGTAAGTAATTTACGTGCGTTGTATGTTTACCAAGTTCTTTTAAATTGATTTCTTTCAGTTGTGGGCGCTCCAATCTGAGATAATGATAGGCAGACCAACCCGATAAAAGTGTTTGGATTTCATCGGCTATTTCTGGATAAATTTCAATCATGATCAGGGGACGGTTGGCTGCTAAAAGCTCCTGACTATCCGCGATAATAAGTTGTTCGGTGTGCTCCGTATCGAGTTTGAGTAAATCGAACTGCTCAAGTTGTTGCTGCGCTAAAAAACTACCTAAACGACACACATCAACCTGATATGCTTTGCTTTTAGTACGGCCGTGTTCGGCCTGAAGGCTACTTGAGCCATTGAGGTTTTGCTTCAGCCATGGAAATTTAGGGTGTGCAGCTTCGTGAAACTCAAGTTGTGAATCTTGATTGCTCATGGCGAGTTCATGAACTTGAACTTGCGCACTGATTTGATTGCCCTCTATATTCTTTCTTAAATAATGCACCGCTCCTAAACCAGGCTCAAATGCGTGCACCTTTATTTGTGGATTGTATTTGGCAGCTAACACGCTATACAAACCAATATTGGCGCCTACATCTAAAAAACATTTCGCATTTTGAGCTAAATCTTTGAATAACAAATTGTATTCATAGGCTTCAAAGCCTTCATAAAACATATATTTAGTTACAAAGCAAGTCTGATTGGTCTGTAAGGAGAATTGAATGTCCTTCGTTTGAAAGTCTAGTTTTCCACTCACAGAAAGCAACTCTTTCTTGCGCAAAGCATAGTTTAACTTAGCAACTGGGCGAAGCAGCTGATTGATGATAGGGTGGTAAATCAGGCGAAGTATCATGTTCATTGGTCCTCAAAAGCCCAAAGTTATTACTTTTGAGCAATAGAAATTAACAAAAGCTCAGGATGCCTCAGTCAAAAAATCGAATCTGCTATTTTTATCCGCATGCGTCCACGTTTATTGTTCGAGATTTAGAATTGCTCGCCAATGCTTATGAAGTCAAGGCTTATGAATTCAAGATTCGCAGTAAAGTCAAGCTTCCGTTGGAGTTTGTAAAGCAGTTTTTTTTCATTTTATTTCAGACCCGAAACGCTTTTTTTGTTTGCCATTTTGCAGGGTATGCCTCCTTGTTACCCGTACTCGTGGGGCGTTTACTCGGCAAAAAAGTTTTCGTGATTGTTGCTGGGAATGACGGCTCTAAATTTCCAGATTTTAAATACGGGAATTACACCAAAATCTTGTTGGCCTGGGCTACGCGTACTTCTTTGCGGTTTTGTACGCACATTATGCCTGTTGCACAAGGCTTGGCCTATCAAGATTACAATTATTATCCGGGAGGCGCACCAGCCCAAGGCTTTCAGTATTTTGCGCCAAAAACCAAAAGGGTTCCGTATACGGTCATTCCTTACGGTTTCAATACAGCTCAATTTCAATATGGGGAAGCGCAGCGCCCGCCTCATAGCTTTATCACAATAGGAAATTTAAAAGATCCTTATTGTTATTTTAGAAAGGGTTTTGATTTGATTTTGGAACTTGCCGAACGCCAACCAACCTGGCATTTTACAATTATTGGCTGGGAGTCAAATGGTCAGAAAGTGCCGAGTAATGTCGAGCTGATCGCTTTTTCACCAATTGCTGTTGTCATTGAATATTTGCAAAAACATCGTTACTACTTTCAGCTTTCGGTGATGGAAGGTTTTCCGAATGCACTTGGTGAGGCCATGGCTTGCGGTTGTGTACCTATTGGAAGCAATGTGTCCGGTATCCCTGAACTAATTGGCGATACAGGTCTTATTCTGAGTGAGAAAAATGTGCTTTATTTAGAGCGCAGCATTGAGCTTTTGCTTCAACAAGATTTTTCAGGGGCAAGTATCAAAGCTAGAAATCGAATTGAAACTCACTTTCTCCCTGAGCATCGTTTGGAAAAAATGAAAGCTGTATTTACTCAGTATGCTTGCTAGCTTACTTTGTGAGCTGTACTAAAAGCTCATGCATCTCCTTTGCCAATTCCTTTCTAGAGTAGGGTAAAAGGGTTTCTTTTCTACTGATTTTTTGGGAACTGAGTTCGATGACAGCTGGCCACGGCACGGCGGTATCGAAGTTGATGACCATGGTGCCAGCTTGTTTGGAAAGAATGGCTGCGGCATCACCGTCATGAGGGCCGATGGCCAAAATGGCTTGCTCACTGGCAAGGTATTCAAAGAGTTTCCCCGTAACAATACCTTTTTGACTTTTTACATTATTGAGTGGTAACAAGAGCAAGCTGCAAGCAGAAAGTTCTTCGAGCACCTGTTCGTGTGGCACAAAGTTTTCAAAATGCGTGTAGGGCAAAAGACCATTGGCTTGTAGGTCTTCGTGAACGCAGGCATCTAGAGCGCCAATGAGTCGGATTTTTAGCTTTTGAGCAAAATCAGGGTGTTCTTGAACGTACAGCCCTAGGCTTTTCCAAAGTGCACCTGGGTTTCGGTCTTTATTGATAGAACCTGTGTGTAAGATGGTAAAATGCGGGTCAGCTTGCTTTTCAAAATGCTGAAAATCTTCGGGTGCAAAGCCGTTGGAAATGAGTTGAGGTACGCGGCCTGCCAATTGCGTCATTTGCGTTTGCATATCGCGGCTGACAACAACAAGTGCATCTGCTTGCTTCAAAACACTTTGTTCTAATTTTTGATGCCAACGAAGCCCCCAGTTTGTGAGTGGCAGTTGCTCAAACCAATCGATTTGTGTCCAAGGGTCGCGAAAATCGGCAATCCAGGGCAGGTTCGTTTTGGCTTTGAGGTTTTTGGCAATGAGGTGTAAAGAGTGGGGAGGCCCTGTAGAAATAATAGCCTCCACCTTTTGTTCTTTTAAAAACTTAAGGAGAAACTTGGTAGATGGCTTGATCCAGGCCATTTTGGCATCTGGTATAAATAGATTGGCACGCAGCCACATCGACAAGCGTTTGGTAAGACCTGGCTTTTTGCCGCCTTTTTCTTGCAAAAAACCGGTGTGCAGTTGCTTGCCTTTATTGCCTGTAAACTTGAGGTAAAGCTGGGTAGGTTCCCAAATTTCAGTCTGGATGACTTGAATATCTTTGGGTACAAAAGCTAACAAACTTTCATCCTGAACAGGTGCTTCTGGATTACTGGGTGTGTAAATAATTGGATCCCAACCAAGCTCATGAAGGTAGCGGGTAAAATGCAACCAACGCTGAACACCCGTGCCTCCACTTGGGGGCCAGTAATAGGTCAAGATCAGTACTTTTTTACGCTCAGCCAAGTTTTGATTTTAGGTGTGCAAGTGCTGTTTGAAGCCCTGCAGCGTTTTTACCACCTGCAGTTGCAAAAGCTGCTTGCCCACCGCCTCCGCCTTGAATATGACCAGAGATTTCTTTGATCCATTGGTTGGCTTGCCAGTTGTTTTGGCTAGCTAAAGCTTCATTCAGTATGATGGTAATGCCGCATTTGTCAGCTTCTTTATGGCCAATGACACCTACAAAAGCGTCGAATTCTTGGCGCAATTGAAATAAGATGTCTTTGGCAGTTGCGGCGTCGGTATTGAGTTCTTTGAACAAGACATGCATGCCGTTGTGTGCAGTAACTTCAGCTTTGAGTTCGTTTTTGAGCTGTTGGGCTTGCATTTTGGCAAAGCGTTCAAGTTCTTTTTGTAGGCTGATGTTTTTGTGTTGCAATTCTTCAATAGCCTTGACTAAATCTTTAGGTTTTTTGAGCAAAGCATCGATTTGTTCGAGTTGCGCCGCTTTTTCTTTAAAGTAAGTCATGGCAGCCGTACCTGTGATCGCTTCAATGCGTCGGATACCTGCAGCAACAGCGCTTTCAGCTGTGATTTTGACAACTCCGATTTGTCCGGTGTTTGGCACATGAATTCCGCCACATAATTCAACAGAGGCTCCAAATTCAATGACGCGCACTTTGTCGCCATACTTTTCACCAAAAAGGGCCATGGCACCTTTTGCTTTTGCAGCTTCGATGTCTAGGGCACGGTTTTCTTCAAGGGCTATATTAGCTTGAATGGCTGCATTGATTTGCGCTTCAATTTGTGCGAGTTCTTCATCGGTGACTTTTGAAAAGTGCGAGAAGTCAAAGCGCAGGCCTTTTTCCGTGACTAAAGAGCCTTTTTGCTCAACGTGTGTCCCGAGGATACTGCGCAAAGCATGGTGCAGTAAGTGTGTTGCACTGTGGTTTTTAGCAGTAGCTGCTTGCTTCGCTGCATCGACTTGTGCGGTGAAAGTGGCGCTCAGGTCTTTAGGCAATTCTGAACACAAATGAACGATGAGGTTGTTCTCTTTTTTGGTATCAAAAATGCGCACTTGCTCATGGGCAGTGCTAAGTGTACCGCTATCGCCAATTTGGCCTCCTCCTTCTGCGTAGAATGGAGTTTGATCCAATACTAATTGGTAAAACACTTTGCCTTTTTGGCTCACTTTACGATGCTTGATGATCTGTACAGGCGCGCTCAGTTGGTCATAGCCAATAAAGGTGGTATTGCAATCCGGGTGCACTTGCATCCAGTCGTCGGTTTCTAAAGAAGTAGCCGCACGCGATCTTTCTTT
This sequence comes from Bacteroidota bacterium, assembly GCA_041168645.1. GTDB lineage: Bacteria > Bacteroidota > Bacteroidia > Flavobacteriales_D > Crocinitomicaceae > UBA952. The sequence continues at coordinate 9,209 of JBEEKM010000048.1, forward strand.
TTGGATTTCTAGTTCTTGGGCAAAGCCCGCTTCGTCAATAGACAGCTCGTTTTCACGGGCAATTAAAGAAGTAAGGTCTAATGGGAATCCATAGGTGTCGTAAAGTTCAAAAGCTGCTGCGCCAGAAATTTGCTGCTGACCACTGGCTTTAACTTGTGTAATGAGGTCCTCGATGCGTTTGATGCCGAGCTCAAGTGTCCTGAAGAAACTCAATTCTTCTTCCTTAATGACTTTATATATCAGCTCTTTTTGCGAAAGTAATTCGGAATAAGGCGCGCCCATTTGAGCACCAAGAACTAAAGATAGTTCGCATAAGAACGGTTCTTTGAGGCCCAAAGTTTGGTAGCCATAACGAACAGCTCTGCGCAAAATTCTGCGAATGACATAGCCTGCACCGTTGTTAGCAGGAAGTTGACCATCGGCAATTGAAAAAGCAATGGCTCTGATGTGATCTGCAATCACACGCAAAGCGATATCTGTGGTTTCTTGTTTGCCGTAAGGAATACCAGATACTTTAACAACAGACTGAATGAGCGCCTGAAAAAGATCGGTGTCGTAGTTACTTTGCTTGCCTTGAAGGGCCATAGCTAGGCGCTCGAGACCCATGCCGGTGTCAACGTGCTTCGCAGGAAGTGGTTCTAACGAGCCATCAGCCTTGCGATTGAATTCCATGAATACGTTGTTCCAGATTTCAATGACCTGCGGGTGGTCTTGGTTGACCAGCGTTTTACCTGCGGTTTGCTGACGTTCTGCTTCAGAGCGGAGGTCAACATGAATTTCAGTACACGGACCACAAGGCCCGGTGTCACCCATTTCCCAGAAGTTGTCTTTTTTGGAGGCCATAATGATGCGCTCCTCGGCAATCCATTTTTTCCAGATGTTAATGCTTTCGGTATCTTGCGGAACGCCGTCTTTTTGGTCGCCTTCAAAAACGGTGACATACAGTCGGTCCACCGGAATTTGATACACTTTTGTGAGTAATTCCCAGGCCCAGCTAATGGCTTCTTCTTTGAAGTAGTCACCGAAAGACCAGTTACCAAGCATTTCAAACATGGTGTGGTGGTAGGTATCAACGCCTACTTCTTCTAAGTCGTTGTGCTTTCCGGAAACGCGCAAGCATTTTTGAGAGTTTGCTACGCGTCTTTGCTGCGGTGTTTGATAGCCCAAAAAGAAATCTTTGAACTGGTTCATACCTGCATTGGTAAACATCAGGGTAGGGTCATTCTTGACCACCATTGGGGCGGATGAAACAATTTGGTGTCCTTTACTTTCGAAAAAGTCGAAAAATTGTTGTCTTATTTCTGAAACGGTCATGTGTTTTTTCTGAAGCCACAAAGTTAGGAATTTGCTGCGAGCTTCTTGTATCTTTGTGCAAATCAGTATCGCTCATGGACTTCATTTCTTCTGAATTACAAAATTATATCGGTAACCACAGTTCTGCTGCTTCAGCATTGCTTGCAAAAATAGACCGTGAAACACACCTAGAAGTATTGCAGCCACGCATGCTGAGTGGTCATTTTCAGGGGCGCGTTTTAAGTATGCTGAGTCATTTGTTGAAGCCCAATGCCATCTTAGAAATCGGCACCTATACTGGTTATTCTGCGCTCTGTTTGGCTGAAGGTTTAACACCAAAGGGCAAACTCATTACCATCGATATCAATGAAGAACTTGAAAAAAGAGTTCGCGCTTATTTTAACAGCTCAACTTATGCTGAGCAAATAGACTACCGCATTGGTAATGCCGCTGAACTCATGTTGCAGCTAGACACCACATTTGACTTGATTTTTATAGATGCAGACAAGCAGCAATACCCCACTTATTACGAACAAGCTTTGCAAATCTTGAATCCGGGCGGTTTCATTTTAATAGACAACGTGCTATGGTCGGGTAAAGTGTTAGAAGAAAAGCATCAAGATAAAGATACTGTTTTGCTGCGTGAGCTCAATTTGAAGATCAGTCAAGATGAACGCGTAGAGAAGGTCTTGTTGCCAATTAGAGATGGTTTGTATTTAATCAGGAAATTGTAATTTTTATGAAAATAGAAATTCTTCAAACCGCTGACGGCTCCAACACACTTTATTTGCCTGAGTTAGATGAAACGTATCATTCCAGGCATGGAAGTAGGCAAGAGGCACTGCATGTTTTTATCCAAAATGGTTTGCAATATCATTTAGAAAAGCATCCTGAGGCAACTGAAATTAAATTGTTAGAAGTAGGTTTTGGAACGGGTTTAAATGCTTTTCTGACGTTTCAGGAAATGGGAAAAATACCCAGTGCATCTCTGCATTATTTAGGTTTTGAAACGCATCCTGTCCCGCAAGAAATTTGGCAGCAACTTAATTACGCAACAACTGCATCAGAAAAGGAGGCGTATTGCCACTTAATGGAGGTGCCCTATGGTGAAAAAACAAGTATAACTTCCTTTTTTCAGCTTGAAAAAATTCAAGAACCGATACAGCAACTCGCGCTAGAAAATCAAATTGACCTTGTTTATTTTGACGCTTTTGGTCCGAGGGCACAAGCTGAAATGTGGGATAAAACCATTTTCGAAAAACTCTTTAAGGCACTAAAAGTAGGAGGGGTGCTAGTGACTTACTGTGCGATGGGCCAATTCAAACGAGATTTAAAAAGCATTGGCTTTAATGTGGAAGCCATTCCGGGCCCTCCTGGAAAGCGCGAAATGACCCGAGCTACAAAAGCTTAATAAAAAATTTACATTGAAATACTTGCACATTCAAAATGTGTCCGTAAATTTGCACCAGAATTACAGTTCATAGTTGTAGTTTTAGTTTTATAGTTTTAGCATGGTTTAGCAGAAAGAGGAACAAATACAGTTTGTTCCTCTTTTTGTTTTTAGGGGTTTTTAGTCTTGTTTCAACAACATCCTCACCTCATTCAACATCAAGGCTGTGGCGCCCCAAACAATACGATTATTTAATAAAAAGCATGGGTGTGATTCTAATTTTTCGCCTCCGGGAATATTAATATCCTTGAAAGTAAGACTGGAGTCTGCTAATAATTCAAAGAGCGCGACTTCTTCAATTTGTTGTACCTCGCGAGGATCGGCTTGGAGTAGAGGTGCTTCATCGTGTAAAAACACAAAAGGACTTACTTCAAAACCTGAAACTGGAATCCAGACATTGGTGAGTGTAGCGATATGTTGGCCTTTGTTGGTCGGTATGCCAATTTCTTCCAAAGATTCTCTCCGGGCTGTGAATTCGAGGTGTGGGTCGGTGGGGTCGGGTTTGCCACCAGGAAAAGCCATTTGACCACTGTGCTGACCATTATAAGTACTGCGCTCGATCAATAAAAAATGCCATTGTAAATTTTTCGGATAAAAATGTATGGCAACTGCTGCAGGACGTCTGATTTGTTTGGCGTGAATTTGTTCGAGTTGTTCGCGATAGCGCTTGTAAGGCGCATGGGCTGCTTCGCCTGGGAGGTCTTTTTGAAAACAGCTGATCAGCCAATTTTTGTCCATAGCGCAAAATTGGCAAAATTCTTCAAATGAATAAAAATTCATGTTTTTTTAATTTAATGTTAAAAATGAGGGGGTCTTGTTGAAAAAATGAAATAAAATATTGTTTGCACCCCTAAAAATTAGATACCTTTGTCAAAAAATTATAAAAAATGGCAACTAAAAGACTTCGTGCGTATCAAGATGTATTGCATCGCGAACCAAAACACATTGATTACAATGGAAAGCTTTCTGATCTTTTTGGTCAAAATGTATTTCACCAAGATGTCATGCGTGAATACCTTCCTGCAGACACCTACAAGTTTATGTTGGAAGCAATTCAGACCGGTGCGCGTCTAGATCGCAAATACGCCGATCAAGTGGCTAGTGCCATGAAAGATTGGGCTATTTCTAAAGGAGCCACACACTATACACACTGGTTTCAGCCTTTGACCGGAACCACAGCGGAAAAGCACGACGCCTTTTTAAAGCCAATTGGACCAGGTAAAGCTATTGAGCGCTTTGATGGCGACATGCTTGTTCAGCAAGAGCCAGATGCTTCATCATTTCCAAATGGCGGTATCCGCAATACCTTTGAAGCACGTGGTTACACAGCTTGGGATCCATCTTCGCCAGCTTTCGTCATTGGTAAAACACTTTGTATTCCAACAATCTTTATTTCCTATACAGGTGAGTCTTTAGACTACAAAATGCCTTTGTTAAAAGCTTTGCATGCGGTTGATTTAGCTGCAGTTGAAGTTTGTCAGTACTTTGACAAAAACGTAAATAAAGTCAATGCTACTTTAGGTTGGGAACAAGAGTATTTCTTAATTGACTCTGCTTTATTCAATGCACGCCCAGATTTAATGTTAACGGGTCGTGCTTTGTTTGGTCATGCGCCAGCAAAAGGTCAACAATTAGAAGACCACTATTTTGGTTCAATTCCTGAGCGTGTCAATGCATTCATGCGTGAGTTTGAGGTGGAGTCATTGTTGCTCGGAATTCCGGTTACAACGCGTCACAACGAAGTAGCGCCTAATCAGTTTGAGTGTGCGCCAATCTTTGAAGAGTGTAACTTGGCCAATGACCACAACCTCTTATTGATGGACCTCATGGAAAAAATTGCCCGCAAGCACAACTTCCGTGTATTATTACATGAAAAACCATTTGCAGGTGTCAACGGTTCAGGTAAGCACAACAACTGGTCTTTGAGCACCAACACAGGTGTGAACCTTTTGGCTCCAGGTAAAAACCCGAA
>JBEEKM010000049.1:0-12851 GCA_041168645.1 Bacteroidota bacterium
GATTCAAAACTTAAATTGCGATTTACTAAAAGCGTATAAGGAGAAAGTGAGTCTGCGGCAGCAACCTTTCCGTAAAGGTAATTGGCTCTAAAATTGAGCCTTGTATTGAAATTATAACGATAAATGAGACCAGTAGCAAGATTTGCTTGCTTGAACTGCTGATACGGATTGAGGTCACCGAGATAATAGCTTTGACCTACGGTAAAACCAAGCTCAGACCTAGAAAAAAAAGTTCGCTTCTGGCCAAAAACCAAAAGCGAACTCATGATGCTAAATAGTATAAATGCCTTTTTCATCGTTATGCGAACGCAAAAATGGCAAAAATATTACGCTTTACCTGAACGTTTGCGATCTGTTTCCTTCAAAAGGATTTTACGGATGCGCAAATTTTTAGGTGTTACTTCTACATATTCGTCTGATTGAATGTATTCTAGACACTCTTCAAGACTAAATACTTTTGGTGGAGCCAAACGCACTTTGTCATCAGAACCAGAAGCACGCATGTTCGTGAGTTTCTTGGTTTTTGTGACATTCACACAAAGATCTCCTGCTCTTGAGTTTTCACCGATTACTTGACCTTCATAGATATCTTCATTAGGGGCAATAAAGAATTTACCGCGCTCTTGAAGGTTGTTCAAAGAGAATGGAATAGAAGTTCCTTGCTCTAGGGAAATTAAAGATCCATTTTGACGACCTGGAATTTCACCCTTGTAAGGCTGATATTCTAAGAAACGGTGGTTCATGATGGCCTCACCTGCTGTTTGAGTTAGCAAGTAGTTTCTAAGACCGATGATACCGCGCGATGGAATTTGGAAAGTAACGATCATGCGTTCTCCTTTTGGCACCATGTTGGTCATTTCTCCACGACGACGCGTAACGGCCTCAACAGCTGTTCCGCTATGCTCTTCAGGAAGGTCAATTGTGAGTTCTTCAATTGGCTCACATTTAACACCATCGATTTCTTTGATGATGACTTGTGGCTGACCAACTTGTAATTCATAGCCTTCACGACGCATGGTTTCAATGAGTACAGATAAGTGCAAGACACCACGGCCAAAAACCATCCATTTATCAGCTTTGTCGGTGTCATGAACACGCAAAGCCAAGTTTTTCTCGAGTTCTTTGGTCAGACGGTCTGCAATATGACGTGAAGTCACGAACTTTCCTTCTTTACCAAAGAACGGTGAATCATTGATAGAGAAGAGCATACTCATGGTAGGCTCATCCATTTTAATGGTAGGAAGCGGCTCTGGATTTTCTGCGTCGCAAATAGAATCGCCAATTTCAAAACCTTCAATACCGGTAACAGCACAGAGGTCACCCGCCTGAACTTCAGTTACTTTAGCGCGTTCAATACCTTCAAAAACAAAAACTTCTTTGATGCGGTGCTTTTCCTGACGACCATCTGATTTAGACAAGATAATCGGCTGATTTTCTTTCAAGACACCTCTTGACAAACGACCAATGGCAATACGACCTACATATGACGAAAAGTCAAGTGAAGTAATGAGCATTTGGGTATTTCCGTCTTCAATTTTACGCGGTGGAAAATACTCGAGAATTTGATCAAGCAAAGGCGTGATGCTGTCTGTAGGTTGTTTCCAATCAGTAGACATCCAACCGTTTTTCGCAGAACCGTAAATGGTAGGAAAATCAAGTTGTTCTTCGTTGGCGTCGAGCTCAAACATGAGATCGAAAACTTTTTCGTGAACTTCTTCAGGTGTACAGTTTTCTTTGTCCACCTTATTGATCACTAACAACGGTTTGATACCCATTGACAAAGCCTTACCAAGTACAAAACGCGTTTGCGGCATTGGGCCTTCAAAAGCATCCACTAATAAACATACACCATCGGCCATGTTCAAGACGCGTTCTACTTCTCCACCAAAGTCGGCGTGACCCGGTGTGTCAATGATGTTAATCTTGGTGCCTTTGTAGGTAACAGATACGTTTTTAGAAACAATAGTGATTCCTCTTTCTCGTTCGAGGTCATTGTTGTCCATGATGAGTTCTCCGGTCATGCGGTCGCGTTCGTTGACTACCTGTCCAGCTTCAATCATTTTATCGACGAGCGTAGTTTTTCCGTGGTCGACGTGTGCGATAATGGCGATATTTCTAATTTCCATAAGGAGCTTGTATGCTTTTTTTAATATTTACTTCTTTTTGAACCAAAGCCGCGATCAGATCCGCGATCAGAACCGCCAGCGCGTTTTTTGTCAAATCCACCTTTTTTCTCGAAGGCTGGTTTTCTGCTTCCACCAAAAGAACCTGGGCCTCTTTTAGAACCCGGACCTTTAGAGAATTTGCGGTCACCACCACGATCGCGTCCACCGCCACCGCCTCCTTGACCAGGAGCAGTTACTTCAATGGAAACTTTGTGGCCTTCAAATTCGGTACCGTCGACCAACTTGAGGATTTTTTGTGTGTGCTCGTCATCGGCCTCGATGAACGAGAATGAAGTCATGATGTCAATGCGACCAAGTGCTTTTGAATTGAGGCCTGTGGCATCACAGATAATGCGTACCATAGCGCCAGGGTTCAAGCCATCGCGACGACCCAAATTGACAAAGAAACGTGTTTTACCCTCTTCACGAGCGCGGTTACCGCGGTCAGGGCGTTCGCGATCTGAGCGATCACGGTCGTCTTTGCTTGCTGAAGCATTTAAATCTCCGGCACGCTCATAGTATTCAATGAAGCGATTGAATTCAGCGGAAACAAATCTTTTGATCACTTCTTCTTTAGAAAGATCTTTGAAAGAATCTAAGATCTGATCCATGAAAGGTGCGATATCGGCTTCTTTCACTTCAGTGGCAATGGTGTTGTCAATGAGTTTTTTAAGCTGGATCTCACAAATTTCGGCCGGATTCGGGATTTGACCTTGGGTAAAAGTGGTGCGCATTTGTCTTTCGATCGCTTTGATCTTGACAAATTCACGCGTGTTGATGAGTACCAAAGACTGACCCTTTTTTCCGGCACGAGCCGTACGGCCACTTCGGTGGGTGTAGTTCTCGATGTCATCAGGTAAGTTATAGTTGATGACATGGGTAATGTTATTGATATCGAGGCCACGAGCAGCAACGTCTGTAGCTACCAAGATCTGAAGTTCTTTTGAACGGAAACGATCCATTACGCGATCGCGCATAGCTTGCGTGAGGTCACCGTGCAGTGGTTCTGCGTTGTAACCATCGCGGGCCAATTTCATGGCAACAGTTGCCGTTTCATTCTTTGTTCTACAGAAAATGAGACCATAAATAGTAGGGTTGAAATCGATGAGGCGTTTGACGGCATCATAGCGATCGCGTTCCTTGACACTAAAGTAAATGTGCTCGATGTTCTCGTTACTTTGATTTTTGTGACCAATAGAAACTTCTAAAGGATCGGTCATGTAGGTACGTGCAATACGCGCTACTTCGTTTGGCATGGTTGCTGAAAACAACCAAACATTTTTATCAATTGGGGTTTGATCAAGGATCATGTCGATGTCTTCCTTGAAACCCATATTGAGCATTTCATCGGCCTCATCGAGAATGACGTATTTAACTTGCCCCAACTGCACTACTTTGCGGTTGATGAGGTCGACCAAACGACCTGGTGTGGCCACAACTATAGATGTTCCTTTCTTAACGTTGGAAATTTGCGTACGGATATCGGTTCCGCCGTACACTGCTGTGATATTGCCGTCGAGATACTTGGCAAAAACATTTAAGTCTTTGGTAATCTGAAGGCAGAGCTCGCGGGTAGGGCAAATTATAACCCCTTGTGGCAGGCGTGCTGCGTTATCAATGTTATTAATTAACGGCAAACCGAATGCGGCCGTTTTTCCTGTACCGGTCTGCGCCAGACCGACAAAATCGCAATCTTCTCCTAATAGGTAGGGAATTGCTTGTTCCTGGATGGGGGTCGGTGCTTCAAAACCCAATTCTGTCAACGACTTCAGCACCTCTCGCCTCAATCCCAGTTCTTCAAATGTCATGTATTCTTTTTAAAATTAGGTGCAAAGGTACATAGATTATAGGGATTTATTGTTAATAAGTTGATTTGTAGTGTTAAAAAATCATAAAAGGCCATGAAGTTCAGGCAGATCCGAGGCTCCTTTTCAGAAATAATTGTAATTTCAAAAGGTGAAAATTTAAGGCCCTAATCTGCTTGTCTTTATGTGTATACTTGTTGAAATATTGAGTAATTTAAAATCATGAAATTACACATCATCCTTGCGATTTTCATCCAATTTATGCTTTATGAGTTGGCAAGCGCACAGCGAGTTCAGGCGCTCACTAACGATATTTCTGTAGATTCCATCTTGCTTGCCAAACCTTGGGCCTCCAAATTGGCACAGGACCCGATTTCCAAACATTTATTCTATTGTGGCTCGAATGGCAATATTTACGAAGTATTTGAAGCAGCTCAAACCGATTCTTTGCGCTTTAAGAGCCAAGACCATAGCCTCACCCGCCTACAAGGCCTGTGCTTTTTGGACAGTACTCTTTTTCTTTCAGGTAATATTTGGTATTCGACCACTGGTATTGGCCTGATCATGAAAGGTGTTTTACAACCCAACGGCACACGAATTTGGAGCACAGTTTTGAGCACTGAAGCCTACCCTACTTCAGGCCCCAGCGGCGATCACGGTTTTACAGGGCTCAATATAGACCCGCAACAGCAATATTTATATTTCTCGAGCGGCTCCCGTACCTCTTTTGGCGAAGTTCAGACCAATAACGGTGCTTTCCCCGGCCTGCGCGAACAACCCTTAACCAGTAAGATTTTTCGCATTCCAGTATCGGCTGAAAATCTTTACTTATACAACGATTCTACCTTTCTCGATACCTGCGGCTATGTTTTTGCAATGGGTACACGCAACGCTTATGATATGGCCTGGAATGCCCAAGGTCATTTATTCGCCATAGACAACGCGGGTGAACGCGATGACCCCGAAGAGCTCAACTGGATTCAAGAAGGAAAGCATTACGGTTTCCCATGGCGCATTGGTGGCAACCTAAACCCATTGACTAATCCGAACTATAACGCCGCACAAGATCCGCTCATCAATCCGCAAAACTCAGCCTATCTCGAGGGGCATTTCAATGCCGACCCTAGCTTTCCCCAAATTCCAAGCGGGCTTCAATTCACAGAACCCCTCAGCAACTATGGAGCTGCAGCCGACTATTATAAAAATGAAACCACTGGAAATATTGAAAAAAGCAGTGAGAGCGGCATACCAGTCAAAACATTTACGCCGCATCGCTCACCTTTAGGCTTGGTCATTGATAAAAACAAAGAGCTGGGCGCAGTTTACAGTGGCAAAGCTTTTGTGATGAGCTTTATGCCGGGTGGTGACAGTACGGGTTTTAGCCCAATTTCACCTTGGGGCTCACCTTGCCCGTTTGTGGACCCATCCAGAGAATTGGTCTTGATGAACCTTTATTATGACAGCCTCAACAATGACTACGCCATTCAAACGAGTAATGTCGTTACAGGTTTTTATTTACCAGTAGATGCCGAACTAGTAGGTAACAACTTATATATCATTGAAAACAATGGCGTACTTTGGAAAATTCGTTTTCCAGCACCAAATGTAATTCCGACTTGCGCAGACAAAGGTCTTTTTGTTTATCCGAATCCGAGTGCGGCAGCGCTGAATTTATATTATCCAAATCCGAATCAACAAGAACGGTACTTCGAGCTGCTTACCCTCGACGGAAAATTGCTGTACAGATCAGCAAACTTCGATACTGAATTTTATCAAAGTGAGACCTTAAATTATCCGCAAGGATGTTATTATATCCAATTGCTAACGAACGGAGCCATTCTTGCCAGGCAACAGCTCATCCTAAATTAGAACACCGCAGCGTTTGGTAAACGTTATTTTTCTATTTTTGGGAACTTTTAAATCAGAAAATCAACTATGCAACTCAACGGAATCATCGCCATTTCAGGAAGACCAGGTCTCTTCAAAGTTATCGCTCAAGGAAAAAACAGCGTTATCGTAGAATCTATGATCGACAAAAAACGTTTCCCAGCCTACGCGACAGAACGTATTTCTACCCTTGATGACATCAGTGTCTTTACCTACGAGGAAGATGTGAAATTGACAGACATTTTTGAAAAAATGTTGGCACTTTATCCAACTGAAGGGCCTTCTCACAAAGCAGACATGAAAGAACTTGAAGCGGCTATGGCACAGTTTTTACCAAACTGGGATCAAGACCGTGTGTATCCGTCTGATGTTCGCAAATTATTTCAGTGGTATAACCTACTGATCAAAGCCGGATCATTTGAAGCGGCAAAAGCTGAAGAAACAGCTGAAGCAGCTAAAGAAGTAAAAGCACCAAAGGCAGACGCACCAAAAAAGAAAGCACCAGCAGCAAGTGCCAGCCCAAAAGCAGCCAAGCCAGCTGCCCCTAAAAAACCTACAGCTGTAAAAACAGGTTCTTCTAGAGGGAAATAACATGAATATTGAAAAACAAGCGCGCCAATTTCTTCCAGAAAACTTGGCCATTACTGATTTTCAGGTACTCGAGCCTTATTTTCTGGACCTACTCGAGCGTCAAATTTCTTCTTTAGCAGACTTTGATAAGTGGTTAAAGGATCGCTCTGAACTCGATGCAGTACTTGAAGAAGATCTAGCGTGGCGTTATATCCGCATGAGCATCAATACCCAAGATGAACAGCTCCGCGAACGCTATAACCTTTTTGTGAGTCAAATTCAGCCTGAATTAGCACCGCTTGAAGATCAACTCAACAAAAAATTAGTGGCGCTGCCCTATCTCGAACAAAGACAAGACGCTGCGCACCAAATTTATTTCAGAGCAGTTCGCAGCGCACTTGCACTTTTCAGAGAAGAAAACATCAGCATTGAAGCGGCCTTGAACGAAGAGGCACAGCAATTTGGTGCCATTAGCGCCGCCCAAACCATTGAACACGAGGGTAAAGAGCTAACCATGCAACAAGCGGCTTTGCTGCTCAAGGATCAAAATGAAAGCTTGCGCCAAACTATTTTCGAAAAAATAGTGACACGCCGCCGCCAAGACCGCGAAAAACTAGACGCACTTTACAGCTCCCTCATTGAAAAAAGAACACAACTGGCAAAGAATGCTGGTTTTGAAAACTACCGCGACTACAAGTTTGTAGAGATGGGTCGTTTTGACTACACCAAAGCAGATTGCTTTGCTTTTCATGAAGCCATCAAGACGCACATTGTACCGCTTGTCAAGCAAATACAGCAAGCCAAACTGGACCAATTAGGTAAAACACAATTCAAACCCTGGGACCTCGACGTAGACCCCGAAGGCAAGCCAGCCTTGAAACCTTTTGAAAACGGCCAACAAATGTTAGCCGGAACTATTAAGCTCTTCAATAAAATTGATCCGTATTTTGGCGCTTGCTTGCAAAAAATGGATGAGCTCGGGCACCTTGACCTCGACTCCAAAACAGGGAAAGCACCCGGTGGCTACAATTACCCCCTTTATGAAATTGGCGTTCCGTTTATTTTCATGAATGCCGTTGGTGCTCAACGTGACCTCGAAACGATGGTCCATGAGGGTGGTCATGCAATTCACTCTTTCTTGAGCCGAGATTTATCATTGACTGCATTTAAAAACCTCCCGTCAGAAGTTGCCGAATTGGCCTCGATGTCGATGGAATTGCTCAGTATGCCGCAGTGGTCTGAATTTTATCCAAATGAAACGGAGCACAAACGCGCCATGCGCGAACAATTAGAAGGCACACTCAAAGTACTTCCTTGGATTGCGCAAATTGACGCGTTTCAACATTGGATCTACGAAAACCCGACACATACACTCGAAGAAAGAGCGCAATATTGGTTGGGCTTATCTAAAGATTTCGGAACGGGTCTCACCGACTGGACTGGTTATGAAGACCAAGTAGCAAGTGCTTGGCAAAAACAGCTGCATTTATTTGAAGTACCGTTCTATTACATTGAATATGGCATTGCGCAGCTTGGTGCTCTGGGTGTCTGGAAAAATAGCCTAGAGGATTATCCAAAGGCGATAGCTGCTTACAAAAAGGCGCTTGCCTTGGGCTACACTAAAACGCTACCTGAAATCTATGCAAGCGCAGGTGTGCCGTTTGACTTCTCCTCAACCCGTCTCCAAGAATTAGCCAAACTCATTCAGCAAGAGCTGAAAAAATTGCAATAACTGCACGTATTTGATACAGAAAATTAAAATTCTGTTTATATTTGCACCCGCATATGGCGAGATAGCTCAGTTGGTTAGAGCGTAGGATTCATAACCCTAAGGTCCCGAGTTCAACTCTCGGTCTCGCTACTCAAAGCCCAGTCTTCACTGGGCTTTTTTATTTTCTACTACTTTTGATCCTGCTCTTTTTTGAACTTGCATTTTTCGCAACTTTAAACACCTACATTGCTGAATTCGATTTGAGCATTTCAATAAAACTTTCGTATTTTGTTCCATGCAATTGAAGTTGACCACCTTTCTTTTCCTGCTATGCTTGATTTTTTCACGCGCTTTTGCCCTTGAAAATTTAAATTTCTCGCTTTACCTTTTTATCTACACAAGTGAGCAAACACAATCAGGTGCTGGGCATATCAGCATGGCTTTTGGTCCAGATAGCTTGCACCTCACCTATTACACCAAATACCGCAAGGCCGATGGCGGAGGTGTTAAGGTCATGAACATGAATTATGATCAAGCATTTCATTACGACAAGAATATTTTAAAGCACCAAGCCAAAACACCGAGCTTGGTATTGAAAATCGCCTCTAGCGCTCCATCTCTTGAAAAACTTGAAGCACTTTCAGATCATTGGAACATTGAGAAACCCTGGAGTCTTTTTATCAATAATTGTTCTGATGCCGTAAAAAAAACACTCAGGGCTTCAAAATTGAACCCAGGTTTGGCTTTTATGATCAGTACACCCAATGAACTCATAGAAGACTTATATGCACATCACCTAACGGCTTTTCAAACCCAGCAAATGCAAGTGGTATTCGGAAATCTCGATGCTTATTTGTTTGCAGAACCCAATGCGGTACCGCAAACCTTATTTGGCAAGCGCAAAAACAAAGTTCCTCAAAAGGAAGCCATCCTTATTCTAACTGGCTTCGGTTCAAAATACCATAGCTTAAAGAAGTTAAAACAGTATTTTTCAGACAAAGGCTATGATGTCTATGTACCCAATTATATCTCGAGAACTTCCCTCAAAAAAACAGTTAACAATCTAGATAAATTCTGGAGGCAACGCAATATGGCCGCTTACGAAAAGGTACATGTTTTTGCCTACATAGTGGGTTCCTGGAGTGTGAATGAGTGGTTTCAAACAGCTGCGCATCCGAATATCAAAAGCATCGTGTATGACCGCAGCGCTCCCCAAGAACGTGCTCCATACATTTTAATCAATGATTTGAAAATCCCGAATTATCTTGTATTTGGCCCGATCATGCGAGACCTTCATCAAACGCCGTACCCGAGCTTAACAGATACCAATATTCAAAAAGGTTTACTGCTCGAAACCTATGCCACAGCAATTGTCAGAAAGCACAAAGCTACCGCTGACCAACTTGGACCTTATTGTTGGGAACCAGCTTGTTTCAAACAAGATTTCCAAGACTACAAATATGTCCCTTTGAATCATGACCAAATGTATACGCATCCGGAAGTATTTGGCGAAGCACTTTTGAATTTTTTCAAATCGGGAAATTTCGGCACCTCGCTCGATACTTTCAAACCTGTTGAAAACCCCTTCATTAAACACAAACCATGATTTCTGTTTATCAGCTCAAGCCTAAATTCCAACAGCTGTTACAGCCTGTTCTACTGCGCTTCAAAAAATGGGGCTTCACGCCAAACGGGTTAACGATTTTAGCGCTTATTTTATCGATAGCAACTGGGATCTTTTGTTTTTATGGCCCCATCCAGATTGCCCTTCTTTTGCTTCCGCTCTTTTTGCTTTTCAGAATGGCCCTTAATGCGCTGGATGGCATGATGGCAAGGCAGTTCAATCTACAAAGTAAAAAAGGGGCTGTATTGAATGAAATCGGGGATGTTTTTTCAGATTTAGTTTTGTACTATCCGCTTGTTAAACTTTTTGAAATCAAGGATCACGAATGGATTTGGTGCTACTTGTTACTCAGTGTCATCAATGAATTTGCAGGCCTACTTGGGCAAGCGCTTGGAGGCGAACGACGTTATGATGGCCCAATGGGTAAATCGGACCGGGCGCTAGTAATTGGGTTGCTCTGTCTGCTAATTTGGTTTGGTTTGTCATTGCAAATTTATTTTTCTTGGATTTTCCTGAGCATATTTATACTGCTGTTTATCAGTACCTACAAACGTTTAAAAAATGCTAGCCTTTCCCATGAATGAAATTCAAAAAATGCTTGCCGTTATCGGGGGCGTATTGGTTTTTGCAACATTACTTTTTTGGATCTGGAAAAAAATCAAACCAGGGCCGCAGGTAGATGAGCTCATGACCCGCACCAAATCTTGGTGGGTCATGGCCAGTATTTTCACAACTGCCGCTTTAGTGCACCCGCTCATTTCCTTTGCCGCTTTCGGATTTTTGAGTTTTGTAGCCCTTCGAGAACTCTCAAGCATCAGTAAAAACGCCCGTTCAGAAGACCGCAGCGTCATTTTCTGGGCCTATTTAGCCATCCCTATCCAATACTATTTAGCTTACATGGGGTGGTTTGCCGGATTTCTTATTTTCATTCCGGTTGTGATGTTTACCTGGATTCCTTTCCTATTGGTCTTAAAAGGACACACCCAAGATATTGCCCGCTCCATGAGTGTGATTCCGACGCATCTGATGCTAACCGTATTTTCAATTAGCCACCTTGCCTTTTTACTATCCTTACCTGAACTCAAAGGTTTTGAGGTGGGCGGCCGCGGCTTACTCCTTTATGTCGTTTTCCTGACCGAAATGAATGACGTTTTTCAGTTTACCTGGGGCAAACTAACGGGCAGACACAAAATCATTGAAAAAGTAAGCCCCAATAAAACCTGGGAGGGCTTCATTGGCGGTTTATTGAGCACGATGACTGCAGCCTATTTCTTGCGTTTTCTGACGCCATTTTCGACAGAGCTGGCTTTAATGGCTGGCTTTTTAATTGCCTGTTCAGGTTTTGTAGGAGACATCATTGTCTCGGCAATTAAAAGAGATTTCGGACTCAAAGATACAGGCACCGTCATCAAAGGCCACGGTGGCATTCTTGACCGCATCGATTCGTTAGTCATCAGCTCACCCTTCTTCTTCTATTTCGTTTACCTGCAATACTACGCCTAATGCAGCATCTTTTGCTGATTTTCATATACAAAGGCCTTATGCCCCTATTACTGAGACTCGTGGGGGTTAAAACCATGCGTAAACCAAATTTCAAAGAAGCCAAACAGTTTATTATTGTTGCAAACCACAACAGTCATGTGGACACTATGGTGCTCCTCTCGAGTTTACCCATGAGTCAACTGAAGCGCACGCACCCTGTGGCTACAGCTACCTATTTTGGCAAGAAAAAATGGCTGGAACTGCTTTCAAATTTATTTGTAAATACCGTACTCATTCAGCGCCGCGAAGAAAAATCACCTGAAACCGACCAAGGAAAAGCGCTCGAGCGCCTCATGAAAAAACTCGAACAAGGACACTCCTTGATTTTCTTCCCAGAAGGCTCCAGAGGCGAACCCGAACAAATGCAAGCCTTTAAAAAGGGTATTGGCGTACTCTTGCAAAAATTCCCACACATTCCATTCATCCCAGTTTACTTACAAGGAATGGGAAAAATATTACCCAAAGGCTCTATCCTTCCTGTGCCTTATGATGCGCAAGTTTATTTTGGTGACCCTACTTTTTGCCAGCACAACACAGTAGAAGAAATAGTTGCAGAGGTGGAAAGTGCAATTTTAGTGCTCAAAGACTAATACTCTTTAATTCATCGCCGAGGCGGTGGAGGGCTTTTTCTATTTTTTGAAGTTGGGCTTTTCTAGGTTTTTTGAGCCCGTTGGCATAATGACTCATTTGCATTTGATTGATGCCTGAAATTCTTTCAAAAGCAGCATTGGTCAAGATTCCTTTGAAATAATTCAAAAGACTCATCACGTCAAATTGGTACTCGAGCTCAATTTCTCCAACGCTTAAGTTTCCTAATTCTTGCTGTATGCTCAGCCCTTCCAACATCGATTGTTTAGCCTCTTGAACGGTTTCTCCAACGCCACTTACACCTTCTAGTTCAGGAATATATGCCCAATAGGCGTCTTTGCTTCTTTCAATGATTGCTTTGTATATTGATTTCTTCATGACTTAAGATTCATTTCCTTTTTAATTTTCTTTTCTATCCCTTTCCCAACTTCTTTCGATCCATGATATGGAACGGGATAACGTTTTGAATTTTTCTCATAAATGAAATGACTTCCAGAACTTCTTAAAAAAATCCATCCATTTTGAAGAATAAGGCGATGTAATTCACTCGATTTCATGACAGAAGAGAATTACTTTTCAAAAGTATTACTTTTAATACTTTTAAACAAGAGAAATGGTCCATATTTTTTTAATCAAAGAACCTTACTATTTCCCTACTTTTATTCCATGATTTTACGGACATTCTTATTGATTCTTTGTTTTTCATTATTCAATACGGTTAAAGCGCAAGGTTTTGAAATCACTTTTAAGCAACGTGACCAAATCGTTAGACCTGTTTCTTTGGGGAGGGTTTATTTGAAGAAAGACACTTTTTTGATTATGACGGCCTTAGATAAGCTCGATGGGGTATTTGTAAATAGCTCCTATGATGAAATAGTTTATCAGGGTGCTTTAAAGAGAAACTTACCAGATTTTCAAACAATAGGTTGGAAAGTGAGTGTGGAAACTGAGTTCAATAA
>JBEEKM010000050.1:0-12748 GCA_041168645.1 Bacteroidota bacterium
AAAAGTGGAACCACAATTTCACTTTTTGATAAAGCACTACAAGCAATATGACCAGGAAAGGCCTCTACGTCTTCCACTAAAATGGTTTTTTCTTGTGCCCAAGCAGTACCGCAAACACCTTTGCCTTTGGCAATTCTGGTGCAAGCAACAGGACCTTGAAAGGGGCCAAGGATGAGTTCTTCATCTGCCACCATATAAAATCCAATCCAAAACCAACCAAACGCTTCTTTCAAAGCGGCACAAAAATTGGCCATGTTGGCAATTGGATTTTCTTCTGTTTCGATGAGGGCCTGTAATTGCGGTAACAACTCCGCATAGCGCTTGTCTTTACTTGTACTCGAAAAAAATAGTGTTTCGGCCATATCAATTTCTACAAATTTCACGTTTTTAGGCTTAACAACAACCGATTACTTTGTAATTTTCCCCTATGTTAGAAAGAATTCCCCTTGAAAAGATCCTTTTTCTTGATATTGAAACGGTTCCACAAGTCTATCAATTTCAAGATCTCGATGAAAAAGGCCAATCCTTATTTGAGCAAAAAAATCGTTTTCAGGTTGGCCCCGAGAAAGGAATAGACCAAGTTTACAATGAGCGTGGCGGCATTCTTGCCGAATTCGGTAAAATTGTTTGCATTTCTGTTGGGATGGTTCATGATAGCGGGCAGGGCAGGGCCATCCGCTTGAAATCATTTTATCACGACGACGAAGAAACACTGCTCAAGCAGTTCAAACGCCTTTTGGAAGAACACTACAATACACCTTACCATCTGCTTTGTGGTCACAATGCCAAAGAATTTGATATTCCGTATATCTGCCGCCGCATGCTGATCAACGGTATTGCTTTGCCTTCTATTTTACAGATTGCCGGAAAGAAACCTTGGGAAATTAACCATTTAGATACCCTCGAACTCTGGAAATTTGGCGATTACAAATCTTTCACGTCCTTGTCTTTGCTTTGTCATGTATTTCAAATCCCGACACCAAAAGACGACATTTCCGGTGCCGATGTAGCCCGAGTTTATTTCGAAGAGCAGAACCTTGAACGCATCATGATTTACTGCGAGAAAGATGTAGTGGCTCTCATTCAGCTATTTTTGCGCTTGAAAGGAGACGCCCTGATTCCAGAAAGCCAGATCAAAAGCACCATAGGGGCCTAGTTGCGGGCAAACTTTGAGGCATAAAAAAACCGGCCTAAACCGGTTTTTGTGAGTGATACTGGATTCGAACCAGTGACCCCTACCCTGTCAAGGTAGTGCTCTAAACCAACTGAGCTAATCACCCGTGAGGGCACAAAGATAGCAGTTTTTTTAATGATGCAAAGTCAATAGTGTGTAGATTTACAGCAGCATGAGCGAAGATAAAATCATATTAGGTATCGACCCTGGAACAACCGTGATGGGTTACGGTCTCATTCATGTCCAAAAAAATCAGCTCAAAATGCTCAATTTTGGCGTCATTCAACTGCACAAATTACCGACGCACCCCGATAAATTGAAAAGAATCTTAGAAAGGCTAAATGGCATTATCGCTGAGTACAAACCAGATGAAATGGCCATTGAAGCACCATTTTTCGGTAAAAATGTCCAATCGATGCTTAAGTTGGGCAGGGCACAGGGTGTGGCCATTGCAGCCAGTCTCAATCACAACATTCCTTTTGAGGAGTATTCGCCAAGACGCATCAAGCAATCCATAACTGGTAGTGGTAGCGCCTCCAAAGAGCAGGTAGCTGCGATGCTTCAAAAATTATTAGCTTTTCCTGAAATGCCAAAATACCTAGATGCCACCGATGGTTTGGCCGTAGCCGTTTGCCATCATTTTTCGAAAGGAATTGGTGAGCACAACAAAACCAAAGGCGACTCTTGGACTGCCTTTTTATCTCAAAACCCAGACCGCTTAAAACAATGAGTCAAGAAAAAATATTTGTTTTTACCGATGGGTCTTCCAGAGGAAATCCGGGCCCTGGTGGCTTTGGCGTCATCCTTTCTTTTGGAAAAAAAAGAATGGAGTTGAGTCAGGGATTCAGACGAACCACAAATAATCGCATGGAATTATTGGCGGTTATCGCAGCACTCGAGCATATTAAAAACAAAAAGTACACGGTCGTGATTCATTCGGATTCGAAATATGTCATTGATTCGATCACGAAAGGCTGGGTCTTTTCTTGGGTCAAAAAAGGATTCAAGGACAAAAAAAACCCCGACCTATGGAAGCGTTACCTGGCTTTACACCCTCAATTTGATCTAGAATTTGTTTGGGTCAAAGGCCATGCTGGGCATCCGGAAAACGAACGCTGTGATGAACTCGCGGTTGAAGCAGCCACCAAAGCACCTTTTGAAATTGATGCTTGGTTTGAAGCAAATCCGAGTTAGTGCAATACTGAACTATACCAACGCTCGATTTCTTGAAGGGTTTGCCCTTTTCTTTTGGCGACATCCTCAATTTGTTCTTGCGTGATCTTTCCTAAACCAAAATATTTAGCATCTGGGTGTGCAAAATACCAACCACTTACGGCAGCGGTAGGGTACATAGCCAAAGATTCAGTCAACTCGACGCCAATCTTTTCAGTAGCATTGAGCAGTTTGAAAATGCCGAGTTTCTCTTGGTGGTCTGGGCAGGCTGGGTAGCCAGGCGCAGGTCGGATACCGCGATATGCTTCGGCAATGAGCTCGGTGTTGGCCAAATTCTCTTTACTGGCATAACCCCAAATTTCTTTACGCACTTTCTCGTGTAAATATTCGGCAAACGCTTCAGCAAGGCGGTCAGCTAATGCTTTTAGCATGATTGAATCGTAGTCGTTGTGTTCTTTTTCAAAGCGCTCAAGTTGCGTCTCGATGCCAAAACCAGTACAAACTACAAAGGCACCGATGTAGTCATTGAGGTTTGTTTCAGTTGGGGCGATGAAATCGGAAAGCGCCAGGTTTGGTTGGCCTTGTGCTTTTTTAGTTTGCTGTCTAAGGGTATGTTGAATGTGTAGCGTTTCGTTGGTTTGTGCATCCTTGATAAGGATGTCATCGCCGCTTGTGTTGGCTTTGAAAATCCCGCTGAGGCCCTTGCAAAGCAGCCAGTTTTCAGCACTAATTTGATCGAGCATTTTTTGTGCGTCGTCAAAGACTTTTTGCGCAGTATTGCCGACCACTTCATCTTGTAATATTTGCGGAAACTTACCGTGGAGGTCCCAAGTTTGAAAAAATGGTGTCCAGTCAATATAAGGCATGAGTTCTGAAACGGAAACTTCGTGGAGTTGAACACCAGCAGTATTC
This sequence comes from Bacteroidota bacterium, assembly GCA_041168645.1. Classification (GTDB taxonomy): domain Bacteria; phylum Bacteroidota; class Bacteroidia; order Flavobacteriales_D; family Crocinitomicaceae; genus UBA952. The sequence continues at coordinate 3,260 of JBEEKM010000050.1, forward strand.
GGTTCGCTGATGGTCTGCTCATTAAAAGCAAGCTGTAAGCGATTTTTTCTGGCTTCTTCTAAGGAAAGCAGTTCTTTGGCGGCTCGGTGTTTTTGATGATGCACCCTCAGCTTTTCGTAGTCTTGTCGGAGTTCAGTTAAAAAGGCTTCTTTTCTGTTGCCTAATAAGCGCTCGACAACTGTAACAGAACGAGATGCATCGAGCACATGCACCACTGAACCCGAAGGGTAGTGCGCCTCAATTTTAACTGCTGTATGCACCTTTGAAGTAGTAGCACCTCCAATTAATAACGGAATCGTAAGCCCAGCTTTTTCCATTTCTTTGGCTACATGAACCATTTCATCTAAAGACGGTGTAATGAGGCCACTCAGGCCAATGGCATCTACGTTGAGCTCAATAGCTTTTTCAATGATGATGTGAGCCGGCACCATGACCCCGAGGTCAATGATTTCATAATTATTGCATGCTAAAACGACACCAACAATATTCTTACCGATGTCGTGTACATCGCCTTTGACGGTTGCCAATAAAATTTTACCAGCAGCTTGTTGTTGGCCGTTCTTTTCTGCTTCAATGTAAGGCAGTAGATAGGCGACTGCCTTTTTCATGACACGCGCCGATTTCACTACTTGAGGTAAAAACATCTGCCCAGATCCAAATAAATCACCGACTTCGTTCATGCCATCCATGAGCGGCCCTTCAATGACTTCAATGGGTCTTTCGTATAAGTGGCGGGCCTCTTCTACATCTTGATCAATGAACTCGACAAGCCCTTTTACAAGTGCGTAAGAGAGCCTGCGTTGAACGGGTGATTCTCGCCAGCTGAGGTCGGCTGTTGTTTGTTTTACGCTGCCTTTAACGGTTTCGGCAAAAGTTAACAAACGCTCGGTAGCATCTGCTCTCCTGTTGAGCAACACATCTTCGACGCGCTCGCGCAGTTCGGGTTCAATTTCACTGTAAACCTCGAGCATTGTTGGGTTCACAATTCCCATGTCCATGCCATTTGCCGTGGCATGATACAAAAAGGCAGCATGCATCGATTCACGGACTTTGTTGTTTCCTCTAAATGAAAAGGAAACATTAGATACTCCACCACTCACATGCGCTCCTGGTAGGTTTTCTCGGATCCATTTACAGGCTCGAAAAAAGTCGAGGGCATTATTGGCGTGTTCGTCCATTCCGGTAGCCACCGGGAAAATATTGGGGTCAAAGATGATGTCGTCGGCAGGGAAACCTACTTCTTGCGTCAAGATTTCGTAGGATCTTTTACATATTTCAATGCGTCTTTCATAGGAATCGGCTTGTCCATCTTCGTCAAAAGCCATGACAATGACTGCGGCACCAAAACGCTTGATTTCTTTAGCCTGCGCAATAAAATTAGCCGCACCCTCTTTAAGTGAAATCGAATTGACTACGCCTTTTCCTTGCAAACACCGAAGCCCAGCTTGAATAATCTCCCACTTGGAGGAGTCAATCATGATCGGGATTCTGGCGATGTCTGGTTCGGCGGCAAGTAGATTTAAAAAGCGCACCATGGCAGCTTTTCCGTCAATCATGCCCTCATCCATGTTGATATCTAGGATTTGGGCACCACCTTCAACTTGTTCACGGGCAACAGCCAAAGCAGCTTCGTAATCTTCTTCTTGAATCATACGAAGAAAGGCACGTGAGCCCGTTACATTCGTACGCTCGCCGACATTGACAAAGTTACTTTGCTCCGTGACAATTAATGGTTCTAGGCCTGCTAACTTTAACATATCAAGGATTCCATTTTCTTGGTGAGTACTTCGCTGCTACAGCTGCTATAGCTTCGATATGGGCAGGTGTCGTGCCACAACAACCGCCGATGACATTGACTAAACTTTCCTGTAAATATTCTTCAATTTGAGCGGCCATTGCTTCAGGGCTTTCGTCGTATTGTCCAAATTCATTGGGTAAACCAGCGTTAGGATGGGCGCTTACGGCAAAGGTGGCTTTTTCATTGAGTACTTGAAGGTAAGGGCGCATCATGGAGGCTCCGAGCGCACAGTTCAGACCTATGCTTAATAAAGGCATGTGCGATAACGAAATCAAAAAAGCCTCTGTGGTTTGTCCGGTAAGTGTTCTACCAGATTGGTCTGTAATAGTGCCCGAAACCATGATAGGAAGTTTGAACTTGCGCTCCTCAAAAACTTGATCACAAGCATACAAGGCTGCTTTGGCATTGAGTGTGTCGAAAACAGTCTCAATCAATAAAATATCTACACCGCCATCAATGAGCGCTGAAATTTGGTCTTTGTAAGCTAAAGCAAGATCGTCAAAGGTCACTGCTCTGTAGCCTGGGTCATTTACATCAGGAGAAATGGAAGCCGTACGGTTGGTTGGCCCAATAGAGCCGGCCACAAATCGGGGCTTGTCAGTAAATTCTAACGCAACCTTTTTAGCAATTTTTGCACTTTGATAATTGATTTGATAAACAGCGTCTTCTAGGTGGTAGTCGGCTTGGGCAATGGTAGTACCCGAAAATGTATTGGTCTCGATGATGTCTGCACCCGCCTGCAAATAAGCACGGTGAATGGCTTTGATGATTTCTGGTCTGGTGATAGACAAAAGGTCATTGTTGCCTTTCAAAGATTGTGGGTGGTCTTCAAATGCTCCTTCTCGAAAATCGAATTCTTCGAGTTGGTAGCGCTGAATCATGGTGCCCATAGCACCGTCAAGTACTAAAACGCGTTGTTGCAAAGCAGAAACGAGGTCACTGTTTATCATAATATCGGTAGCGAAAGGTAGAAACAGTGCGTTTCAACTTATCTTTTCCATTGCTGGATCGGATTTGGCACCTTTACTTTGGAAGTGAGGTTGCCAAGGTTTCATAGGGCCTGTCCCTCCACCTTTCTTTATAAGTTTATTTAAATGAACTGCTGCAAAATTAAGGACTAATTTAAGATTTCAAAAGCAAAAGCTATTTTAAATTGGGAGTTTGTAACGATTTGCACCAGTATGTTCAATAAGGCTTTGGAGCTCGAGTTCAAAAAGCAAGGTGCTGATTTCTGAAACAGGTTTTTGAAGGAGAAAGGCCAGCTCGTCAATAGACCATGTGTTTTTGTTGCCAAAAAGTTCAAAAACTTGCTTTTGTGTACCATTGAGTAAGTTGTTTTCATGAATTTTGGGCACGGGTACAGCCCCCCAGTTTAGAAGTGTAAGGAGGTCGTCGGCATTGTTGATGAGGTGCGCTTTGTTGGCTTTGATTAAGGCATTGCAACCCTCTGAATTGGCGTAATGCACCGCGCCGGGAAAAGCGCAAACCTCTCGGTTGTAGTCATTTGCGAGCTCTGCAGTAATGAGTGAGCCACCATTTTTTTTACTTTCAATGACAACCACGGCATCGGCAAGCCCGGCAATGATTCTGTTGCGCATCGGGAAGTGCATGCGTTCTGCACGGGTACCGACTAAAAACTCAGAAAGCAAGCCGCCTTGTTGGGTCATGGCTAAAGCAAGTTCGCGGTTCTTAGCCGGATAAATGCGGTCAAGACCATGCCCTAACACCCCAATGGTTTGCAAGCCAAAACGCAAGGCCTGCTCATGAACATCGGCATCAACCCCTTGTGCCAAGCCACTGACAATTAAAATATCTTTTGGTAGCGCACCGATGAGTTCTTTGACAATTTGTTTCCCGTAAGCAGTTTCTTGACGCGTACCTACTATGGCCAAAGTTCTAGATTGGTTCCAAGTCGGTGCAGTGCCTCTGTAAAATAAACCCAGAGGTGCGTCAGGGCACTCTTTGAGCTGCTGCGGAAATGCTGGGTCAGTGGTGAAAAAATAGTGTAAATCTTTAGCGCTGAGGTAGGGCGCTTGTGTTTGGGCAGCCAACAGCGCAGCAGTTCGGTTTGCCAATTCAAGTTGTTTGATCGAAATACTAGTAAGCTGTTGGAGTTCGGGCATTGATAAATCGAAAAAAGCTTTTGGAGCGTCTAGAATTTTCAATAGGCGCTTGGCTCTGATAGGCCCGATGCCGTAGAGCTGAGTGAAAGCAATTTGGTAGATGTAATTGGGGTGCATCATTTTTTTGTTAGATTCGGGTAAAATTAGAAGGATGTTTCGGCAATCATTTCAGTAGAATTACTGTATTTGCTGCTGAATTTTCACCTTAATTTCGCTACAAATTATTTGCATGAAAAAGCACTATTTTCTTTTGTTTTTCCTGTTTCAGTCCCTCGTTTTTTGGGCTCAGGTTCCTGAAAAAGCAGCTACTGATACGACTCGTGTACAAGACACACGCACAATTGTTGTGAGCGCATCCAAGCGCAAACAAAAAATTGAAGAGGTTCCTGTTTCTATGGAAGTGCTTCGTCCGCAACTCATCGATCACAAAGGTATTACAGACCTCGAGCAGGCTGTGGATCAAACACCGGGTGTTTATACGATGGATGGCCAAGTGAGCATACGCGGTGGCTCAGGTTTTGCCTATGGCACGGGTAGCCGTGTTTTGTTATTATGGAACGGTATGCCCTTGCTGTCAGGTTATGCAGGTGATACCCAATGGAATGCCATTCCGATGGAACAAGCCAGTCAAGTAGAAGTATTAAAAGGCGCCTCTTCAGTTTTGTACGGAAGCGGAGCCTTAAACGGCATCATTGCGCTCTCTGAAAAAGAACCTGGTTTGGTTCCACAAACAAGTGTCAAATTTCAAAATGGCATCTACGGAAACCCTCGAAGGGCATCTTTAAAATGGTGGTCTGCTTCCCCGATGAATCAGCAACTTGAAGTGTATCATAGTGCCTTAAAAGATAAATTCGGCTACACCATTTCAACAGTAGGCTTTCATAACGATGGCTACCGTATCGGCGAAGAAGAGTCAAGAGCTCGGGTTTCAGGCACACTCTTTTTGAAACCACTGCTTGCCAATCGCTTAAAACTGTCATTGGGCTACAACTACCAAATTCAAAAAACAGGAAATTTCCTCATCTGGGAAAGCGATTCTTTAGCCTATACCCCAAGTGGCTATGGCGATACCACAGCCGGTGCGTCAACCCTGAGTTATAATTTTGGCCAACGCCTATTTATTGACCCGAGTATCAAGTTCATCGATCACAAAAAAAATATCCACCAACTCAAAACAAGGTTGTATTGGGTAGACAACGAAAACCTTTCGAATGTCAATCAAAGCAATGCAGCTACGGTATCTTATCTAGACTACACCTATCAAAATAAAATAGGGGCAGCAGGCACCCTGAGCTCCGGCTTTTCAGCCATTGGTAACCGCGTTAATTCTCTGCTCTTTGGCAATCACCAATCTCAAAATTATGCGGCATTTTCACAATTAGATATTCACCATAAAAAACTAGATTTCACGGCAGGCGTGCGTCTTGAATATTTTGAAATGGATCAGCTAGAAGCCGACTCAAAATTTGTCATCCCCACAAAAGATTCTATAACACTGCCTTTTTACCCTGTTTTTCGAACAGGTTTGCACTATGAACTCAAGCCTTACACACATTTGCGCGCTAGCTTTGGGCAAGGTATCAGATATCCGTCTGTTGCAGAGCGCTTTACGCAAACCTCGGTGGGTGCGCTCAATATTTTTCCAAATCCGGGCCTCAGGCCAGAAGTGGGTTGGGCAGCAGAAGTCGGCATCAAACAAGGTTTCAAAATTGGCACTTGGAAGGCCATGCTCGACCTCGCTGTTTTTGTCAATCAATACAGCAACATGATGGAGTTTTCTTTTATATACTACAATCCCATCAGTCAGCAGCCTTTGAACCCAATTAACCCAAGCCCAGCAGACCTCGAATTTCTCACAAGCGGCAATTATAACGTAAGCGATTGGGTTGGCTTTCAGGCACAAAACGCAGAAAAAGCGCGCATTTCAGGTCTAGATTTATCATTCAACTCGATTGGGCACTTGGGCAAGGTTGAACTGATATCATTAATGGGCTACACCTACATGAATCCAATTTCATTAAATGCCAATCCTTTATACACAGCCAATTTTTCAGATACCAGCACCAATATGCTCAAGTATCGTTTCAAGCACCTCGCAAAAGCAGACGTTGAAGCCTCCTACCAACACTGGAGTCTTGGTTTTTCAGCGCGGTACAACAGTTTTATGCGCAACATTGACCGCGTCTTTGAAGACGACGTCGATCCTTCGCCTATCTCGAGTGTTTATATTCTGCCCGGCTTGAAGGCCTATCGTCAACTCAACAATCACGGAAATCTGGTGCTAGATTTCCGCATGGCCTATACATTCAAAGAACAATACAGATTGTCCTTTATCGTTAATAATTTTCTGAACGCTGAATATGCCACCAGACCCGGTGACATCCAAGCGCCAAGAAATTTCATCATTCAAATTCAAGCCAAATTCTAATGAAAGTACTCGGCATTATCCCAGCCAGATATGACTCTTCGCGTTTTCCGGGCAAGCCACTCATTGACCTCAAAGGCAAGACAATGATTCAGCGTGTCTATGAAGGCGCACTCAATGCACAAAAGATCGACACCTTAGTAGTGGCCACCGATGATGCCCGAATTGAAACCGAAGTGCTGCGTTTTGGAGGAAAGGTTCTCATGACCAGTTCGGTACATCAAAGTGGAACAGACCGCTGTGCTGAGGTTTTGGCCAATTATCCGGGTTATGATGTCGTTATCAATATTCAAGGAGATGAACCATTGGTGAGTGCGCTACAACTAGATTCCCTACTGGAAGCCTTCCAAGATTCATCTGTTCAAATCGCGACCTTAGTGAATCCGCAGGTGAGTTCAGAAGATTTAGAAAATCCGAACAGAATAAAGGTTCTCGAAAATGCCAAGCATTCAGCTATTTATTTTTCGAGAAGCCCTCTTCCTAATATGCACTATGCCAAAGATAAAAGCTTTCCTTGGCTTCGACATATTGGCCTATATGCTTATCGATCAAACATTTTAATTGAGCTTTCTCAATTGACTCCATGTCTCTTAGAGCAAGCAGAGTCTCTTGAACAACTGAGGTGGCTTTATTATGGTTACCAGATTCATTTGGTACGCACTACCATTGAAACACCTAACATAGATGTACCAGAAGATGTACAAAAGGTTTTGCCTTTTTTGTAATCTGAACAGAGTTTTGTAAATTTGTTAGATGCAGGGTTTTGAAGAAATCTTAATTGAACTTTTATTGCGCCACAATTGTGTGGTTGTGCCAGGTTTCGGTGGCTTTGTGGCCAAACAAATCTCGGCCCAAATAGACTTCGAAAAAGGCCTCGTTAATCCACCTAAAAAAGAATTGCTTTTCAACCGTTTTCTACTTACCGATGACGGTTTATTCTTGGCAGAGTATTCTCGCAGAAATGGCTTATTCTACGAAGAAGCTAAAAACAAATTACAAGTTTTTACCGATCAATTATTACTAGCCTTGCGTACCGGTGAGCCTGTTAAAATTCCAAAAATCGGAACATTTGTGCGCCAACAAGATGGTCAAATTCGCTTCGATCAAGACCGTTTTTTCAACTTGTTACTTACTTCTTATGGTCTTGGCAACCTCAGCTTTGTAGCGAAAGAACTTGAGACCAAAAAAGAAGCGCCAATTATTGCTTTACCTGTTGCCAAGGAAGAAAGAAAACCAATTCAATGGGCTAGAATTGCTGCTGCAGCTTGCTTTATCCCAATGGCTTTTTATTCTGTCTGGATTCCTACCAAAACTACAGCGCTTAGTTCTGGTTTGTTTTCAATCTCAGACTTCAATCCATTTCAAGCAACTGGTGAGGCAGCTTATCAAAAAAATAGTTTGCAACTACAAGCGCTCGAGTTGCCGGCATCATCTCCTGAGTTACAATTGGAAGCAACTCCAAATCCTCGCCTTTCCAATTACTATTGGGATGCAAGCACGCATTGCAAGGTAAAGGTTCCGAAGGAAATTGCTAAAAATGAACTTGCTCAAGTTGAGGCGACGCCCGTTGCAGGCTTTGATGTCATAGTGGGTTGCTTTTCAAATGCCCAAAACGCTCAAAACCTAGTGCTCAAACTTCAACGAGACGGTTTTGCAGCAAGAATTATCCCTGGCGGAACACTCATCAGAGTAAGTGCCGGAAATGCTCAGGATGCAGTGCAATTAGCTGAGCTACAACAACGCGTCTCGGCGCGTCAACTTCAAGGTTGGATCTATAAAAACTAATATAAACTCATGAAAAAAATCTTCAGTATTTTACTATCCGTCGGGATCAGTACCTCTATGCTTTTTGCACAATCAACAAACGCAGAAGGTAGCAAATATCAATTTAAAAAAATCGTCCACCTAGATGCCACACCGGTGCAAAGCCAGGGTCAAACTGGTACTTGTTGGTCTTTCTCTGCCACTAGTTTTTTTGAGTCAGAAATTCAACGCTTAGGTGCCAAAACGCCGGTTATTCTGTCTGAAATGTATGTCGTTCGCAAAGCCTATGAGCTCAAAGCTGAAAAATATATCCGCATGGATGGTAAAATCAATTTTGGCGAAGGTGGTGCTTTTCACGATGCGCCATTGGTCATCTCTAAATTCGGAATTGTTCCTTATGAAGTTTATACTGGTTTAAACGGCACAGATAAGTACAACCACGGCGAGATGTTCAATCAACTCAATGCGGTCATGAACGATATTATAGCACGTTTAGGTACGCCTGAAGGCATTACAGACGACTGGAAGAGAAAATACAACTCAGTCCTAGATATGGGTTTAGGTAAAGATGTCACTAGTTTTGAATATAACGGTAAAAAGTACACACCTGAAACTTATGCAGCTTCTTTGGGCCTAGACATGAATAATTATGTTTCCCTAACTTCATTCACTAACCATCCAATGAACAGCCAATGTATGCTTGAAATTCCAGACAACTGGGCGTGGGGTTCAAGCTATAACGTGAGCCTAGACGACCTCGTTGATGTAACCATCTCAGCACTTAAAAATGGTTACACACTTGCTTGGGGTGCTGACGTTTCTGAGAACGGATTCAGCTTCAAAAATGGCTTGGCAATCGTTCCGGCGGATCCTATGATGATTGAAGTAGTTGGCAAAGACGACAAGCGCTTCAATGACGCAGGTGCAGAGCGCAAATCAAATGCTTTCCTTGAGCCTATGAAAGAGTTGGCAATCACCCCTGATCTTCGCCAGAAAGGTTATGACAACAAAACTACCACTGATGACCACGGCATGCACATTGTTGGCCTTTACCAAGATCAAAATGGCACCCGTTATTTCCTCGTGAAAAATTCTTGGGGAACCAGTAACTTGCCAAAAGGGTACTTGTATGTTTCTGAAAATTATTTCCGCTACAAGACCATCAATATTTACTTACACAAAGACGGTATTCCAAGTTCAGTTAAAGCGAAAATCAAGCTCTAATTAAATTTAAGTTACTGATTAACAGATAGAAAAGTGTTCAAAGTGTCATTTGAACACTTTTTCTTTTTTATTGTTATTTTTGTATCAAATACAATAATTAAACTATGAAAGTCGTCGGTGTAAATGGATTCGGTAGAATTGGGCGTTGTTTCACA
>JBEEKM010000051.1:0-12274 GCA_041168645.1 Bacteroidota bacterium
GGTTTGAAGCTCCCAAATAAGACTCGGATTGCATTGATCTGAGAAGCATTGCACATAACATTGCGTCAGTTCAACCGGCTGATTGATGGCTTGGCCGTTGATGCTAATTAAACCAACGGTTTGTGAGGTAGCAATAAGGCCTTTGTCGTTCTTTTTGGATGTCGGTTTGTCGCTGCCAAAACTCTCTAAAACAAGTCCGCTTAGAATAAACGTTTGTTGCAAACCAGCCGGCATTTTTTTGAGTTTTTCTTCGTCGAAATCTTTGAACACTTCTTGCGCTTCCTTGGCATTTGACCAATAAGAAAGGCTATTTCTGAGGCCATAAATTGGTTTTTTCATCCCCCACTCGGTTGCATTTTCAGAGGCTTTGAATTGATCAGCCATGGTATTGAGAATGCTGTTGTCTAGCGGAATTTGAACCTTTGCATTGGCGCTAATCCTGGTTTTGTTGAGATTACGGTCATAGGCAATTTTACCGTAGAGGTCTACTTTAAATTCTCCGGTTTCTATTCCTAAATTGATGGCACCGTAGCCCGCCAACTCACAAGTCTCGGCATCGAGCACCAGTAGATTTGACAAGGAGTCTGTTCTTTCCAGACGCGCTTTACTACCAAGTTCAAATTGCTTGCGTTCCACGTTATATTGAATGTAGCCAGCAGCACTGAAAACACTAGGATCTTGCGACCCTTCCTTCACTGACAAGAATGCAGGGTAAATGCGCAAGCTATCTTTTCGTTCGGTTTCTCGCCAAACAAAGCCTACAGCCAAATTTCTACCCATGGCATCTTTGGGGCTTTCGGAAATAGGAATCTGGATTTGCTTGGCTAAGACCGTATCTTTGAAACTCATCCAAGATTTATTATACTGACAAGGGTGTGCCAATTTAGTAGAACCATCTAACATGAGACCTGGGTGGCTTGCCTCTACGCGAACCTTTCCAAAATATGCAAATTCAGGACTTAATTGGAAGCTTGTTTTTTCAGGGACGACTCCTTCAGCAATTGTTTTGGTTTGTTCATAGGCTATTTTGGCCATTTGAATGGTTGTTCTGACTGAATCGCGGTCAAAATATGGATACATACCATTACCCTTATAGGCAAAACGTCCTTCAATTTGAATATTGGCCTGCTCGAAACTGTGAAACTTCGTGATGTAATTGGCCAAAACACGCGCATTTTTTAAAGAATCCATGGCGGCTGCCTTTCTGATCTTGACCCTCGAAGAGTCTGGAAAAATTCGGGCATCTCCAACCTGAATAAAATCAACAGCATCGCAAACAATGAGCTGCGTTTTGAGGTCATATTTGGCACTCAGAGATTTAAATTGCAGCGAGTCTTGCTTAACAGCTGTTGAATAGAAATTATTTTTTGTTAGGTCTGCGCCACTTTCAAAAGTTGTTTCTCCGCCTTTGTTTTTCTTGAAATCGAGTGTTTCAGCATCCATAAACCAATTGAACTTATCCATTTGGCAATAATATTCATTGGCTGGGAACATGATGCGTTTGGTACCATTAGAAATAAATTCACCCACACGCGTTTCAAAACTGAGGTGCGCCTTCATTTCATCGGACTGAATTGCCAATGGGTTTTCACCATAACTAGAGAAGCGGTTTCTGAGGGCGAAGGCAGCATTATCTGAACGCACATCTAGGTCGGTAAACTGAAAATCTTGGGCCGTTAATTGGGCATCTTTGTAGAAAAATGCGCCTTTTCCAGTCATACCTTTCTGATTAATGGTGATTTCGCCATCCAAAGCGGCATTCTCTGCAAAGAGGGTGAGTAATTCATCGCCATAACTCGCAATTTTCATGCTGACCTTCTTGGGCTGATAACTCATGTAGGCTTTTTGGGCTGAAGCAACCGGATAACGCACGCCAGAACTGCGCACCGGAGCAGAAAATTGGACCAATCCGATGGCTGAATCTGGTAAGAAGGTTAATTTCTTAGAAATGGCTGTCGTATGTAAAAATTCAATGGTACCAGATCCTTGCAAACCATTATTAGACAAGTAAATTTGATTTTTGTAGCGAGAACTGGTTTCGTAAAATGCTAAACCTTCAGTCGGCGCAGCTGAAATAAAACCAAACGAGTAGTCATTCATGATGCGGATAGGCTCATTGAGTCTTGGGAAAATGCCTGCAGAAACCAATTGCCCGTTGAGCTGAAGACTTTGCTCTGAAAAATTATCTAGACTGTCCAATTCAAAGACCGCAAGCTCGTAATAAAAACGGGTGCTATCATAGGCTCCTTTTAAAATTTGCTTGTCGTTGTAATATACAAAAGAAGGCGCTACGGTTGATAAATACGGAAAGCGTCCGTTTGAGGCAACCTTACCCGACTTATTAGCAGGTAAATCAATATGAACCGTTCCTCTGATGCCCTTTATGGCGCTTAGCATTTCAATTGGGGTGGTGCCATCTTCTTTTCTAAGTGGCTTGACACGCAATTTTGTTTCTTGGGTTGTGTAAAGGTTGACCAGGAAATTATCATATTCAAACTTAGCTTGCTTACTGAAAATTTCACATTTCCCAGCTTGTAATAGGCCTGAAAAGACGATGTCTCTGTTTTGCAAAAGCGTCACAAGCGTTGTGTCTGGGAAGATCCTTACTTGTTGCGATGCGGAAAGCACTATTTGTTGTACCTCACGGATATACATCACTTGTTGATCGAGCTGTATATTTGCATAGGCCTGCTCTTTGGACTTTCTGAGGTCACTTTCAATGCGCAAATTATCAAAGTCACTGGTTCCTTGGCTGGCTGCGGCATAAGCCAATAATTTCGGACTCAAAAGCCATTTTTTCTGTTTGGGATCTGCAATTAAAAACCCTGCTGCAGCTAAATCAACAAAGAGCGGCTTGACCTGATCGATGGTTTTTTTAAGCGCATTGGCCAACTCGCCCTCCGTAAAAAGTGTTTTTCCTTGCGTAGTCGCTAAACCCGCTAACTGAATAAACGGATGCTGCCCACCTACCCCAGAAAATTTTCCATACAGACTTGCATCGAAGTAATCCATCGACTCAAAGCGCGCTGTTTTTCGTTCCTGAGCTGTACCCACATCAAAAGTATAGTAAGGTTCTGGGCTGCCTTTTTTCCAGTTGAGGATGGGTGCATAACAATACACTTTAAAGTAGTTATCAATAAAAGGGAAGTAATCGGTGCCTTTTTGACTTGCTGCCAAACGCAAAAGCTGTTGTGATTCATCGAAAGTGAAAAAACACTGCTGAATAGTGATGGAGTCTCCGTTTTTATAGCGCATTACCGCCCTGGCATCTCTGGCCAAGATTTGCTTTGGACTCATTTCAAAGCCATCAGCACTAATTTCAAACAAAGGTTTGCCTCCTCTTTTGAAAATGAGTTTAGCAGGATTATTTGCGGTTCCTTTCCCCGAAAAGTCAGAGCCATTGAGCGCAAAACTACCTTCGTAATCCATTTGGTCTCGGAGATTTGCTATTTTCAGGCGCTGCTCATAAGAACTAAACTTGGGTGCAGCTTCGTTTTCCGTTAAATCAATGTAGGTAAGATCTGTTAACTTACCCCAAATTGGGGTGCTAAAATAAGGCGTCGTTAGGGCCACTGAGTCAGCCTTTAATTTAGCTGTATTGAAATCACATTTGTAGTTTTTCAGTACCGCATATGTTTCATTCTTGGCCAAGCCTGCCTTTTCCCAGTTAATGGTACCAGCTTTCCCAACCCATTTTTTAGTTTGGACATCGAAAATACCAGAAGTTTGATATACTACAATTGAATCTTGGTTACCGTCCTTATTGAAATAAAAACATTTCAGATTGATATTTTGTAGCTGAAGTTGCAAGGTTTTGCCACTTTGCCAAGCTACCGTTCCACCACTTGAAGTCCAACGAAAGTTAGCCTCTTTATAAAATGAAAAATCACGGAAAAAATCTACTGAAAAAAGCAAGAAATTCGTGAGTTTTTCATCGGGCTCTGTCGCGTAGTCATTGACAAATTGCTGCCAAGGACTCGATAAATCAGTACTCACTTTTTTCTCGATGAGTAGGATGCTTGCTTGCAAATAAGCATAAATATCTGGGTAAACAGGCACCTCTTTTTTTTGCAGCTGATTGCAGTTGTCTACCAATTTCTTGAACTGGGTTTCATTGAGCAAAGAACCTTTGATTTGCTGAGAAAAATCACCTTTTAGGTAGCTTTGAGCCGCTTCGTCGGTAACCAATTGCTGCCAAGTCTTGACAAATTGAACGCGTTCATTTAGAAAGGTTTGTGCCCTTAAAATAAAAGCACTGCTAAGCGCAAATAGGAAGGTGCATACTAAATTTCTTTTCATTGCTTAATGAATTTAAGAACCGCCCAGTTTTCGCGATCCAATGTTTGTTGATGTTGCAAACCTAATTGGGCTGCTGCTGCAATGAGGTCCGGTGCATCTGTAGAGAAAAAGCCTGACAGTAAAAGCACAGCATTTGGCAACATCACTGCTGCATATAACGACAATTGTGATAATAGTACGTTTTTATTAATATTGGCTAAGATGAGATCATAGGGCTGCTCACCAATCGCCTCGGCCCCGCCATGAATGGCCTCAACTTTAGTAGCGCCATTAAGAGCAATATTTTCAAGGATATTTTCAGCAGACCATGCTTCAATTTCAATGGCACGAATTTCTTGGGCACCTAATTTCTCTGCGAGCAATGAAAGCACACCTGTACCTGCACCCATATCTAAAACGCGCTTGCCGTTGAAATCGAGTTCAAACATGGTTTGACAAATCAGGTGAGTGGTTTGATGATGACCTGTTCCAAAGCTCATTTTGGGCAAAATTACGAGTTCCATACCGTTAAAAGGCGCTAGCTCGTGAAATGGGGCAACGATACGCAGTTGTTCACCTACATACACAGGCTCAAACTGAGATTCCCAGTTGGCATTCCAATTTTGCTGCGCTAGTAATGTAAGATGAAAGCCATCTATTACTGGAGCAACTTGTTGTTGTTCGGCAAGCAAAGCTTGTAAAGCTTGACCATCGTAGTCTGCTTCGGGAATGTAGGCTTTCAAGTGCGGCGCTTCTTCCACAAAACTTTCAAAACCAATTTCAGCCAAATAGGCCACAAAGATGTCACTCCAATTTTCAAAATCGTTGAGCGCGATGCGTAATTCGTAATAATTCATATTAAAGTTGCTCCCATAATTGATGAAAAACCTGTGGATCTAATGAAGCGCCGCCTACTAGCGCACCCGAAACTTCTGGGCAAGCAAAAATAGAGGCTGCATTTTCCGGATTCACGCTACCGCCATACAAAATGGGCACAGCTGCGGCTGCGCTGCCAAAAAATTCTTGTAGCAAACTTCTGATAAAAGCATGCATTTCGGCAATTTGTTCGGCATTCGCATGAAGACCTGTACCAATAGCCCAATTGGGCTCGTATGCAATACAGAGCAAAGATAATTTTGCAGCATCTAGTGACAACAAAGCTGATTTCAATTGTTGTTCAATAAAATTCAAATGTGTTCCACCCTCTCGTTGCATGAGGTTTTCACCACAACATAAAATGAAAGATAAATCTCTTGCAGCAGCGGCTTTTACTTTTTGTGAAATACAGGCGTTGTCTTCATTAAAAAGCCCACGGCGCTCTGAATGACCTATTAAGACTGACGAACTTCCAACACTAGAAAGTTGTTCGAGGGAAAGTTCTCCGGTGAAAGCACCTGATGTCTCGTGATAAAAATTTTGGGCACCGACATGACTAACGTTTTGTTGCAACATCGGAATGAATAAAGCACTGGGGTAAACCCGTACTTCTTTGGTATCTGATTGCCAATTGAAACCGTTGAATGCTTTGACCCAAAGTTCAACTTCAGGCAAGGTTAAATTCATTTTCCAATTGGCCGCAAGGATCTTATTTCGCATGAAACGAAAATAAGCGTTTTATCAGCGCAACTTTTGTTTTTGCAATTGGGTTTTCAAGTCTTCTTTGTTGAAAGCTTGAGGACCTTCCGGACTATGGTAAAATTTAACCACATTTCCATTCCATAAGTAAGCCACGCCAGGTACATCGCGATTACCGCCTAACACACCCCAAAACTCAATGATATCGAGGGTTTTGAAATTAAATTGAGCACCTGCAAACTTAAAAAAGTCCGGGATTTCTTCTGCAGCTTCATCCATGAAGAGAATTTGAAGCTCAGGGAAATCAGGGATGCTATTTTTCATGGCAACTAGTTGCTTGGCTGTAGCACGGCAATGATCGCAACTTGGCGCAAAAAAACAAAGGAGTTTTTTACCGTCATTGATGTTGGCAAAATACTTTTCATAACCCGATTTTTTGGGTTTAGGCCCCATATCTTTAGGTTGTTTAACCTTGCCTGTTGTGTCTTGGGTAATCCCGGTAGCACCTTTTTTCGGATCATCAATCTTTTTCGGATCTACTTTAATATCAGGTCCGGGTGTAACGATAGGTGGTATTGGCGTCTGTATGACAGTTGCGGCTTTGTAGGTCGGGATGAAAATAAACATCAGGAGCATGCACAAACTCAAGACTGTAGTCAGAAACCAGATGTTCGATTTCTCGGGGAGCTGCGTTCCATAGCGCTTCCATAAAATAAGCAGAAGCCCAATAGAGAGCACATTTTTAAGTATGGCTTCTAGTGGGGTCATAGGAAGCAAGGCGCCAAAACAACCGCAATTCCCTTTGTTGCCAGAAACCGCCATTTGAATGCTGAGATGCACCACAAATACTCCGAGCATTAAAATAACCGATGGAATGACCCATTTTTTGAGATCAAAAGGGAAAAGCAAAAGTAAGCCCAAGCCAAATTCAATTCCGATAAGGGATCTGGAAAAGATTTTTGCAAGTTCGGTATTGAAACCTAAAGGGTACAACTGCTTCACTTCAAACATAGAAATGGTGCCGTAGGCAGACGGATCGGGATAAATTTTACCGTAGGCCGATACTAAAAACAAACCGGCAATGAGAATGCGGATACTCCAAGGGAGGTAACGTTCAATGTTTTGCATGTGCGAAGTTTTATAAGAACGAAAATAAAGGGTTGGCTGCAAGCTCATTTGACTTTAACAGCGTCTTAACAATTCCCCAAATGAATGAGTGCAAACACACTATAATTGAGCATGTCAAAATAATTGCCCTCTACCCCTTCGGAAATTTTGGTTTGACCTGCGTTGTCTTCGATTTGCTTGATGCGCAAAATTTTACTTAATATTAAATCAGTTAAGGAGCTCACGCGCATGTCTCGCCAGGCCTCGCCGTAGTCGTGATTTTTGCGCTCCATGAGTGCCTTGGCTTCGGTAGCAATATGATCATAGTGTGCGATTGCTTCCGTTGGTGTCATGTCGTCTTGAAGACCAGCAGGTGTTCGGACCTGAATGATCGCCATGATGCAATAATTCACGATTGCTTGAAAGGCATCTTCAAAGGGCTCATCTACTTTACTGGCACCCGCTTCTTGAATGGTTCGGATGCGCTGCGCTTTGATAAATAATTGATCGGTGAGCGAGCTCGGGCGAAGAATGCGCCAAGAAAGACCGTAGTCGTGAGTCTTTTTTTCGAAAATCTCTCGACAAATAGTCATTACATTTGTGTATTGTAATTGTGTTTGTGTCATGAATCAGGGTAAGGAACTGGGTGCTATTTTTCATAGAAGTCGCTTTTTGAATATCAAAGGGCAACTTCATGACTTTGCACAACCAAAGATAATGGGAATTTTGAACATGACGCCCGATTCCTTTTATAAAGAAAGTCGTGTTTCTGAAGAGTCGATGCTAATAGAGCGTGCGCGCACCATGATTGAACAAGGTTGCTCAATTTTAGATATCGGAGCAAGTTCTACTAGACCAGGCGCGGCTATCCTGAGTGCACAAGAAGAAATTGATCGATTAGGCAATAGTATCAGTGTACTCAAAAAAGCGTTTCCAGATATATTACTTTCCCTAGATACCTACTATGCAGCTGTTGCTCAATTCGGTATCAATGAAGGTTGTGACCTCATCAATGATATTTCCGCTGGGCAATTTGACTCAGAATTATGGACGGTAGTTGCCCAAGCAAAAATCCCTTATATCCTGACTTATAACCGAGCCGAGCAAACCAATGAAGCCAAAAGTTTTGTGGCCCGAAAAGGCGTCATTGCCGATGCCCTGTCTTTTCTTTCTGAAAAACTTGAGCAATTGAAGCGCAAAGGAATAACCGATGTACTGATCGACCCTGGTTTTGGCTTCGGAAAAACTTTACAAGAAAATCATCAATTACTGAGGCAACTTGAACACTTACATGTTTTGGGCTGTCCTTTATTAATTGGTGTCTCTAGAAAATCCATGATTACTAAAAAGCTGAATATCAGCACAGAAGATGCTTTAAACGGCACTAGTATTTTAAATACAGTCGCTTACGTCAAAGGGGCAGCCGTATTTCGTGTACATGATGCCGCAGCCACGCAAGAATTGATTACACTGCTCGAGAAGGAATAATCACTGTAAATGAAACTTTTTTGCGTACTTTCGTATTATTGTACAACTTTAACAAGCGTATGAAAGCTTTATCCTTTATTCTATTCAGCTGCCTTGGGCTCCTTACCTATGCCCAGGCACCTAGTGCAAACTTCACCATTTCAGATTCAGACAACTTTCTTTGCGAAGGAGACTGCATCTTTTTAGTCAACAACTCTACCGGAGACGGCCTTGTCTACACTTGGCAATTTGAGGGTGGCACCCCTTCGACCTATATTGGTCAAAATCCTGGGCAAGTTTGTTTCAATACAGCAAGCACCTTAAGCCCTTATCAAATTACGCTTACAGCAACCAACGCACAAGGCGCTGTAAGTACCATTTCACAATTTGTTACGGTTTTACCAATGCCAACATTAACCAGCACTATCTCCGATACTTTAGGGGGTGCGTATGTCGTTATTCCAGACACTACAATTGACATGTTCCAAGAAGCTTACTTGTATGCTGAAGGTGCGCCGGTGGGTGGTAATCTTACTTGGTACCCTAGCGGAGTTGCTGCTGATAGCATCCCTGGTTGTACAACCTGCTTTGCTGGTGATTCACTTACGGTTACACCTTTCTACACCACTAATTATGTCATTCAATATGGTTTAGATGGATGCTATGCCTACGACACAATTTTGGTAACTGTCAACTTTGCAAACCTTGTTAAAATTGAATTACCAAATTCTTTCTCCCCTAATGGCGATGGTGAAAACGATTACTTCCGCGTTTTAACAAACGTTGACGAAGATGGTAATTTTGCTAATGGTTTTGACGAAGGTGGTGCACTTGCTGAAATTGACCTTCGCGTTTTCAATCGTTACGGACAACAAGTTTTCAGAACCACAGATGTTCACGAAGGATGGGATGGCACACTCAAAGGAAAGCCAATGAACCCAGCTACCTACACTTATATTTTAAACTTCCGCACCATCGATGGCCGTTCTGGCACTCGCAAAGGAAACGTGACACTATTCAGATAAGCACATGAAAAGTAAATTCATTCTTTCAATTACAGCATTACTCGCATTTAGCGCCAATGCTCAACACGACCGTCTTATTTCAAATTGGACGCAATCTGCCGTTATTTACAACCCAGCAGCCGTGGCTACAGGTCAAAATGACATGAGCTTCTTTGCCAATCACCGTTCTCAGTGGCTTACAGTTCCGGACATGGGAGTAGGCATGCGCACAAACTTTGTCAACGGAGAATTCAAAGTCAAAGAAAGTGGAAGCATGGGTAATGTCAACTCATTTGGCATGGGCTTTAGCGTACTTTCTGACCAAACAGGCACTGCAAACCTCACTACCTTAAGCGTTTCTATTCCGATCAATTACACGATTGGCCTTGATCGCCGCAACAAACTCAGTATCGGAATGTCGCCTGGTTTTATCCAGCAATCTTCTGATCGCGGTTCGCAAACTTGGGAAAACCAATGGGATGGCAACATCTTCAACCCTGCAACTGGTGTGGAAAACAGCATCAATGGCAGTTATGCTACCATGGACCTCGGGGCAGGCGTATATTTTCAACACCAACTCAAAACGCGTTCTACCCTCTACTTTGGTTATGCCGTAAACCACCTTGTTAAACCTAAAATGGCGTGGTCTTTCACCGGTGACAAAATGTACATGCAAATGGTACTTCAAGGAGGTGCTGATTTAGAAACACGCAACAAAGACCTCAGAATTCAACCAAATGTCCTTTTCTTCAAAACAGGAAAAACCAATAGTCTAACTGCTGGTGTAACTTTTGAAAACACCATCAAAGAAGGATCAAAAATCACAGGTATCAATAAATCAAATTGCGTCAATTACGGTGTTTACTACCGTCATAAAGATGCAGTAGTTGCTACATTCGGAATGAAAGTGGATCGCTTCCGCTTTGGTGTTTCTTTTGATGCCAATACTTCAAGGCTCAACCAAGCAACTGGTGGAATTGGTGGAGCTGAAATTTATTTCAAAGCACTTGTGAACTACAAAAAGTTCAACTCAAGATCTAGAATCAAGTAAGACAAACTTACCTCATTTAATCCCGTTTCAACAGAGACGGGATTTTTTTTGCCCTCGCCAAATTGATTTGAAAAAATTGCACCATTGCGTTTTTCATTCGTGCTGACATACGAGGCATTTCTTTAGAATAGCTTTGTTTTGATTGGTCTTGCGCATTTATTCCAATGACCTTACCACAGAAATTATCCTCGGTAATGGGCTCATCTCTGCGCAAGTTCGCATCACCCCGCGTATAAATAGTATAGGCTCCGTTGCTCTGAATTTCCTCTATTCTATGTACTACAAAGTGTTCTGACCTTATAAAAGCAATCAAATCACCGGGTTGCAACTCAGACAAAGCCACTCTTGATATACTAATTGAAGTACCAGGCTTTATAGTTGGCCACATACTCCAGCCCTTTGCGGTTATCTCAACCACTTTTCCTTCCTGCAAGGAAGAAAGTATCCATTCAAACCAGAAATGAGGCGTTTGTTTTGACATCTTGAAGCCGTAAACTTACAAAAGAATGCTTAATTTTACATATGCAGCAAAATCAGCACATCCAAGAAATCCAAGCCCAAGCGGCTCATTTTGTATGTAAAGAAGTAGGTTCTGAAATCTTACTAGTTCCACTTCGTGACAACGTCGCCGATTTCAACCAGTACCTTACCCTCAACGAACTTGGTAGTTTCATCTACAAACTCATCACTGACGGCAAGGCCTTTGAGGATATCCTTTCGGAAATTCTTGCTCAATACGAAATAAATGACACGCAAGCACGTCAAGATTTAAGCGCATTTATCGACCAGCTGTACCAATACACCATTGGCCATGCCTAAAGTTCAACTTTCGGTAGGCGGTTTTGTTTTTGACATTTCGGCACAAGTTCCGTTGCAAATAGAAGAAGGTTATCTTCCTTTTTTAAGCGAGGGGCAAACACCTGATTTTCAGATTCGTTGTTTTGCTGGTGTGCCTGAAAATTTCGTCAAACCCGACATTCAATACCAAGCTCAAGCACCGGAAGGCGTGCTCTGGGAAGTCAACCAAGGCCCTGAAAAGACGTGCATTTTGGTCTACAACCCCGAGAACCTCTCACAATTGCAACAAATTGCTTATTGGTCTGAAAAAGAGCGCAGCTGGGATATTTATGTCTTGTTAGCAGAAGGAGATGGCATCAACCCACTCGCCTACCCTTTAGGTCCGCTCATTTGGTACTTCTTAAGCACCATTGAAGATGTGCTCATGATCCATGGCTCAGCTGTAATCCTCGACGGGCAAACACGCGTATTCTCGGGTTTCAGCGGCGTAGGAAAAAGCACCATGGCGCAGCTGTGGGCAGATAAACGACACGCTACTATCATCAATGACGATCGCCTCATTTTACGCAAAGAACAAGATACTTGGTATGTTTACAATACGCCTATGTTTTATGCGGCAGCTCCTCAAAAAGGAAAACTGCATACGCTTTTCTTTCCGTATCATGCGCCAGCAAACAAACTTGAATTACTCAGTGGCGTGGCAGCCTTGAGCAAACTTCTCGCACATACCATTCATCACGGACACAACAAAGCACATATCCAGCATCACATGGAGACTGCTACCTCACTCATTGGTCAAATTCCGTGTCATAAAATAGGCGTAGTGCCTACTGAGGCTGTTATTGATTACATCATCGCAACAGAAAGCAAACATGTCTGAGCGTCAATTTCCTTTTGAGCTACCGGCAGTCAGCAAACAAATGTTTGAAATTGCAGCTGCACAAGTTCCGCTAGAACAGGAAAGCGAATTAAGTAATCCACTGAGTCAGCAATT
>JBEEKM010000052.1:0-11185 GCA_041168645.1 Bacteroidota bacterium
TTATCAATTTCTTGCTCGTTTTGGCCTTCAGCCTCTTGTCGGTAGTCAAAGGAATCTTCCATCAGTTACAAAAGTAACAAATTTGTGCAGCGGTGGTTTAGCCGAGTGCAGCAACTAGTTCAGTGAGGTTCTCAAAATGGTAATCAGCCACCACTAAATTAGGGTGCGGTAAATGTGTTTTTTCAGGAATGCAGCAGACTTTCATGCGTGCTGCAAGGCCAGCCAAAACGCCGTTCCAAGAGTCTTCAATGACCAAACACGCTTGCGCTTTTACTTGTAGTTCTTGGGCAACCTTTAAATAAACACCTGGGTGGGGTTTGCCAAAGGGTTCGTGCTCGGCTGAATAGGTGAAATCAAAATAAGATTCCAAATGAAGTGCACTTAATACGGTTTTGATCAGTAATTCAGAGGAAGAGGTGGCCAGGCCAATTTTGAGACCTTTGGATTTAAAAAAAGCCAAAGATTCAGAAACACCAGAAAGTTCTTGTGGTTGTTCTTTAATCAAAGCAATAAGAGTACTAATGATTTCTTCCTCTACCTTCTTCTCGTCTTGTAGCCCCCAGCCTTCGTGTAAATTCCAAAAGTGGATCACTTCGTCTATGCGCAGACCAACTGTCTTTTGAAAATCTTGTTTGTCAAGTGTTGATCCGTAGCGACCAAATACAGTTTCCATAGCAATTTTCCAAAGTGGCTCGGAGTCGATTAAAACGCCGTCCATGTCATAGATCACCGCCTTAAAATGTTCAATTTTTGGAAGTTGTTGTTTAGTTGTCATGAAACAAACGGACGGTTTCAATTTTTCGTTCACTTACTTTCTCGATAACGAGTTCGCAGGCTCCAATTTGCACGCGATCACCTTCAGCAGGTAAGCGCTCAAGATGCTCGAGAATCAGCCCAGCAAGGGTGTCATATGCTTCCGATTCTTCGAGCTTAAAACCATAGGCTTCGTTTAGATAATCGATGTCAATTCGAGCAGAAAATAAGTATTCTGTTTCGGAAATTTGAACTTCGGTAAGCGCTTCTTTATCGTGCTCATCCTCAATCTCACCAAAGATTTCTTCAATGACATCCTCAAGTGTAATGATGCCCGCTGTACCGCCATATTCATCGGTAACTACTGCGAAATTCCCTGCCTGATTGGTGAATTTCTCCATGAGCTCTTTTCCGGTCATGACTGTAGGTACAAAAGAAATAGGCTTCAGGATTTGTTTGATTGACTGCGGTTGTTTGAAAAGATCAAAAGAGTGAATGTAGCCAATAATGTTATCGATGTCATCGCGATAAATGATCAGTTTGGAAAGCCCTTTATTGATCATGAGTGCCTTGGCTTCTTCAATATTGTCGTTGATATCGAGTGCAATGATTTCTGGGCGTGGAATCATGCAATCGCGGGCCTTGACATGTGAGAAATCTAGGGCGTTTCTAAGTAGCAACATGTCATTGCCGAATTCTTGTTCATCTGAGAGATTCGCACTGAGCTCATCTACATAATTCTCGAGGTCAACTTTGGAGAAGACCCTTTTGTTGTGATCCTTTTCAGAGCCCAAGATTTTGAGAAAACCCGAACTAATGAGCATGATGAGTTGTGTAGGTAAGTAGAGCAGCACATAGAGCAAAAGCATAGGAATCAGGCCAAGATCTAGCGCTTTATTTGGGTTGAGCTGTACAATTGCTTTTGGTAAAAATTCGGCCGTAATCAGTACAACGAGTGTAGAAAGGATGGTTTGGGTAACCATAATAAGCCCTTGATCTTGCAGGCCAAGTTGTGCTAACATTGGATTCAAGAGTTCGCCTGCAGCGATCCCGTAGAGTACAAGCGCAACATTATTGCCAAGTAACAAGAAGGCAATCATGTTGCTTTCCTTGCGATAGAATAAGGCTAATATTTTTCCTTGAAAATTTTGGTTATTGCGCAATACCTCAATGCGCAAGCGGTTTGCAGAGATATAGGCGAGTTCCATCGCTGAGAAAAAAGCAGAGCACAAGAGTGAGCTAATGATCAGGATGTAAGCGCTATCCATTGGTTTTAGTGGTCAAGTACGTCTCGGCCAATATCTTTACGGAAATAAGCGTCTTCAAAAGATATTTTAGAAATAGTATCATAGCTTCTTTCAAGGGCGCTTTCTAGGTTTTTACCGTAAGAAGTAACAGCAAGTACTCTGCCGCCGTTTGAAAGAACAGATGGGCCATCGGCAAGTGTGCCTGCATGGAACACCAAACTATCTGTGATACTGTTTAGGCCATAAATTGTTTTGCCTTTTTCGTAGGCGCCAGGATAGCCGCCCGCAACCATCATAACAGTAGCTGCTGTTTTGTCATGGAATTGGATATCGCGTTCAGATAAAGTATGAGTGGCTACTCCTTCAAAAAGGTCAAGGATGTCACTTTTAAGGCGCGGCATGACTACTTCGGTTTCTGGGTCACCCATGCGGCAGTTGTATTCAATGACATAAGGATCGCCTTTGACATTAATAAGTCCGAAGAATACAAAACCGTTGTAGGTGATTTTTTCTTGCTTGAGACCTTTGATTGTTGGGATGACAACCCTGTTCAGGACTTTGTCCATAAAAGCGGCGTCGGCAAACGGGACTGGAGAAATGGCGCCCATTCCACCGGTGTTCAGACCTGTGTCTCCTTCACCAATACGTTTGTAATCTTTGGCTTCTGGCAAGAGTTTAAAAGATTCACCATCTGTGATGGCAAAGACGGAAAGTTCAATGCCGTCAAGAAATTGTTCAATGACAACTTTTGCACTTGCTTTGCCGAATTTCTCCTCGAGGAGCATTTCTTGTAATTCTCTTTTCGCTTCGTCGAGATCTTCAATGATGAGCACGCCTTTTCCGGCTGCGAGACCGTCAGCTTTGAGGACATAAGGCCCCTTCATATTGTCTAGGAAGCGCAGGCCGT
Source organism: Bacteroidota bacterium (assembly GCA_041168645.1). Classification (GTDB taxonomy): domain Bacteria; phylum Bacteroidota; class Bacteroidia; order Flavobacteriales_D; family Crocinitomicaceae; genus UBA952. Next base: position 2,908 of record JBEEKM010000052.1, read on the forward strand.
CTGCTACCGTAGCAGCCGTGAAAGTGCCGTATTTGGCTGTAGGGATTTTATGTCTGGACATGAAGGCTTTGGCAAAATCTTTACTGCCTTCAAGTTGAGCACCTTCTTGGCTTGGGCCAATAACACCTACACTTTTGAGTTGCGGGTCATTAGAGAAGAAGTCATAGATACCGAGAACTAATGGTTCTTCTGGGCCCACCACGACCATGTCAATTTGGTTTTGCAACACGAAATTTTTAATGCCCTCAAAGTCAGTGACGCTGAGCTCTATGTTTTTGCCGTGTTTTTTGGTGCCGGCATTTCCTGGTGCGATAAAAAGTTCATCAAGGATTGAGCTTTGTGCTATTTTCCATGCGATGGCGTGTTCGCGGCCGCCAGACCCTAGTAACAGAACTTTCATTTACAATGAGCTAGAATAGATTCAAAAATGCGTAGCCCATCGATATTATTGAGCTGCTTGTCGGCAGCGCGCTCTGGGTGCGGCATCATGCCAAAAACATTTTTGGTTTTGTTGGTGATACCTGCAATGTGGAGCAACGAACCGTTTGGATTTGCTTCAGGAGTTTGGGCTCCGGATTCATCGCAGTAAGTAAATAATATTTGATCGTTGGCCTGCAGTGACGCAATTGTTGCTTCATCGGCATGAAAACGACCCTCGCCGTGAGCAATTGGAATTTTGTAAGCTTTGCTAGCGTCGAGATCAATGGTTGGTGCCGCAGTTTTGCTAACTGCTTTTAAGTGTACGTTTTTACAAATAAACTTTTGGTTGTTATTGTGTAATAGCGCACCTTCGAGCAAACCTGATTCTGTTAAAATCTGAAAACCATTACAGATCCCCATGACGTAGCCACCGTTATTTGCATGTGCAATAACAGACTCCATAATAGGAGAGAATTTTGCAATAGCGCCTGAACGCAGGTAGTCTCCGTAGGAAAATCCTCCGGGTAAAACCACAAAGTCAACCCCTTGGAGGTCTGTATCTTTATGCCAAAGTTCAACAACTTCTTGTCCCATGAGGTCTCTAAGTACGTAGATCATGTCTTGATCACAGTTTGATCCTGGGAAGGTTACAACACCAAATTTCATGTTTATTTCAATTGAGCTTCAAAGTTAGTAAAAGTCTGAGCTTAAAAGCTCAAAACCACAAATTTTAGTAAGGTAGAAAGTAAGAATAGATAAAAGAACAAATGCGATGAAATACCAAGGCCACTACTGAGTAATGCATAGGCAAAATAAAAAGTAAGTGGTAAAATCAGCAAACTGAGTAGGCTCGTTTGCCCAAGAAATAGAAAGGCACCCAAGCCTAAAAGCCAGGTAAATAAGGTAAACACATTGAGTACTTGGACTTGTTTTTTGAGTCGGAGGGACGCCTTTAAAAGTCTAGCTCGGAGACCCATAAGGCCAAAAATAAGCAATACATGAAGGAGGGATAGCACAGTTATTTCAAACCAATCTAATTGCGTTAGTTGTAAGTGAAAGTTGAAAGGAAAAACACGATTAACATAAAAGAGGTATTCTGCAGAAAATATGAGTGCGATAGGTGTCAGAATTCCAAGAGTGAGTAATAGTAACTCCCTGAATTGAAGGGTTCTAAGCACGACCAGCATGATGAGAAGTACCGGAATGAAAAATACTAGATAGCTGCAGAATAAAAGCGCCAAACCAAAGATGAAGCCCGCATTATAGGCGGCCTTGCGCGCGTCGTTTTGGGGTCGAATACTGAAGAAAATAGCAAGTAATAGGATTGAACAGGTTTGAACAACGGGTGTCCAGCTAAATTGCCCAAAATCAATAAAAAAGCTATTGAAAATTAAATAGTTAAGACTAATAATGAAGGTATTTTTTTCAAGAAATTCTTGGCTATTAAACACCCAATTGAGTAGGAGGGCGTTGATCAAGAGGATGCCGAATTGAAAAGAAGCTGTAGGCCAGTAACTCCAGTTTAGTGCTCCGATAAATGTTTTTGAATCTAGGTTGCCAAAATGTGGGGTCGTACCGATGACGTCGCCTAAAAGATATAAGAGCAGAAAAAAGGGGAGTAAAATAAGGACTCCGATTCTGTTGTCTAGGAACAAACGTAGCATCTTCAAATTTACCAAGTTCTATTCATGAAGCACTCTATTTGTGAATAAGTAGCACACTTTGTTTAAAAGAAATGAAGTTCCTGTTAAATACGTGTTTTTACACTTGCATACAAAACAAAAAATAATATATTTGTTGCTCATTTTTTTTGAAAAGTAAATCATGGAAAAAGCCAAAGTTAGATACTCAGATGCAGATTTAGCAGAGTTCAAAGCACTCATTCAAGACAAGCTGAAAGAAGCATACGTAGACCTTGACTTGCTCAAAGGTTCGCTGTCTCACAACGATGACCACGGCACCGACGATACCGGCCGAACTTTTAACATGATGGAAGATGGTTCTGAAACACTTTCTCGAGAAGAAGTTGCACAGCTTGCAGCGCGTCAAGAGAAGTTTATTCAGAGTCTGAACGCTGCATTAGTTAGAATTGAAAACAAAACTTACGGCGTTTGTCGCGTGAGTGGCCAGTTAATTCCAAAAGAAAGATTGCGTTTGGTGCCGCATGCCACCATGAGTATTGATGCAAAAAACGCTCAAAAGTAAATCTTGAAAAAACAAGCGCTCTTTATTTCGGCATTGGTATTACTGCTGCTGATACTCGATCAATGGATCAAACTTTCTATTAAAAATAATTTCTTCCCTGGTGAATACAAACCCATTCTTGGTTCTTGGTTTGTATTACATTACACCGAAAACCCAGGAATGGCCTTTGGGCAAACTTTTGGTGCTACAGTATGGGCAAAATTAGCCCTGAGTCTTTTCAGGGTGGTGGCTATTGGTCTGATCATTCGTTACTTATATCAGCAAATGAAACAAAGTGCCTCCAAAGAATTTTTGGTGGTGGTTTCGTTTGTCTTAGCCGGCGCAACAGGCAATTTGCTTGACTCCATGTTTTACGATCTTTTCTTCAACGTAGACCCTTGTGTCGCTTTCAACCAAATGCCGGGTAGTGGAATCAAAGCAGTTTGTACTTCGGGTCACTTTTCTTATCCAATTGAGGTGCGTCATCAGGGTTTTCTACTTGGTAGCGTAGTCGATATGTTTCAGTTTAATGTGAGTTGGCCAAGCGCTGTTCCATTTCTGGGTGGGCAGCAAATTTTTCCAGCTATCTGGAATTTAGCCGATGCTTGTATCTCTATTGGTTTATTCTGGGCAATTATCCGCCAGAAAAAATTCTTCCCTAAAAAAGTAGTTGCTGAAAAGCAAGAAACGGAAAGCTAGAAATTCCATTTCATGCTTCGGTCATCGAGTACTGCAAATGAAATTTTCCAATCTGTTGTTGGTGCAATCTGATTTCCATCTGAAACCACACCATATATGCCGATTCTTAGGCGTCTACGGCCCATTTTGAAATTGCGTTCAAGTCCTGCCAATAATTCGTAATGTTGCCAGTCATATTCTTTGACATACATGGCCCCACCTCCAACAACAAATCCTACACGTGTTTTCTTGAAGTAAGGAATCTTGTTGAGAATAGCGCCGTTGTCGTGGTGCACATAATGGGCCTGAAATACATAATCAGTGGTGCGTAAAGTGGTATCAAAGCCTTGGAATGAGTAAAGTGGATTAGAAAACCAAATAGGATCAGAACGTCTTTGGAATTTGTAATCGGGTTCATAAATGGCTCTTGCACTTAAGAATTTACCGACAGATGCGCGGTAAGAAGAGGTGCCTATTGTACCAATCTTGAAGTTCTGCATGATTTCAAACTGTATATAAGCATGGTCTACAGCACTTTTGAAGACATTTGGTAAGCCGCGTTCTAAATGTAAAGAAAAGGTAGGATAGGCAGAACCTAATACAACCTTTCGATAGGGCTCACGCATGTAGCGTTGCCCGGGCGTGTAGGAAGCTCCAACATTCAGAATAAAAGCATCGTATGGATCAAAAGCCAAGGGGTCGTTATTCGGCAGCGCTTCATCAATACCATTTAAAAATTGATATCCCTCAATACTTCTTCGCTTCGTATATTGGGCATTCGCATAGGCATAAAAACCATTGAATAGTTCATATTCTAGGTTTAAGTTCAACTTGGTTGATTCAAAAAAGTTGTCCCGTTTATAGATTTGGGTAATCGCGTCAAAACCTCTGATTACGTCAAAGTCATGATTGACACCTACTCTAAAGAATCCAAAATGAAACGGGTCAAAGCGGTACTTCCACCAGGTATCGCCTTTCCAGTCTTGGTTCAAGAAGCCATAAGAGATACGGGTATAGCAATCAAGGGTGCGTTCGTCCTTCCATTTTTTGAAGTAATCAAAACTTGGAGCAACCCGCGGGCCGCCTATACCTATTGGTTGTATAGTTGAGGCAACAGAGCCAATAGACCATTGTTCCTTTTTGTCTCGATTGCGGTGATCAACGCCAAACCAAAGCACTTTTAAAGCGGTCACCTTATTGAATACAGCATCTATGCTATCTAAATATTCTTTGCGATTCAGGTAGTCTCGGATTGAGTCTTTGGCTCGGATATATCGTATTTCTTCGTCGGTAAGTGCAATGGCGCGTTTTTGTTCCCAATAGGCGCTGTCTCGCTCATAAGCCGCCTGTTCGGTAACTGCAACTTCGGCATTGAAGAATTTCTTAGCGTATGCTGGCTGAAAATTATAATTGGAGTAGAGTGCTTCGGTTTTACATTGACTCACTTCATTTTTGTATTTGACACCGTAGGTCAGCGTTTGTTTATCGAGGACACAAATTGTGTCTCCTTGAAGGCTATATTCTTGTTGAATACGGAAATAATCGTAGATCAATAAGTTTCCTTTGTTCATGGTGAGGTCAAGTTTCTGAACAAGCCAAAGCGTATCTACTACCCATATATAGCCCTCAATTGTTGAGGTAGCTGTATTGCGGGGCGTGATTTTTATTTTTGAAATCATCCGACCGTTCTCCTCATATTTCTCTTCAAGACGATACTTATAGGCCACAATGCCTGGTGTTGAAATCGGAGAACTTACGGGCGTCTGATGCAAGTCATCGAGGTGCAAGAGATTCTCAAAGAAATTAAAATTGGATTTAACGGTTGTGGTGTAGTAGAGTTGAGAAATATCACCGTAGGCAGTATAGGCATTCCTGATTTCTTTCACCTGGTTTGGTGGCGCATAAGAGCGGTGCAATTGTACTTCAACAAGCTGCAGTTTATTGAGCCAGGCCGGAATTTTACTAGTTTGTTCTCCTAATGGGTCGTCCTCAAGACCTGACGATTCAATCTGCAGCGTGTCCCCCTTTTTTTTAGGGCTTTCTTTTCTTTCCTTGACAATCGTTTCTCTTTGCTCAGTAGCTTTGATGTAAACATCTACTTCATGTGGGTAGTTCCAAGGATTGATTTGCTCCCGTTTCTCTACAACCTTCATGATTTTGTCACGCCCAACATTTGTTTTTTTTGCAGTAACCCTCACGTCTTGTATATCGGAGAGTTTCATCGGGAACAATTGCATGTCTCGGCGTGCTTCTTGGTCGCGCATGGCCAAATACAATTCGCGGTCTTGATAACCCTCTGCAGTAAAAACCAGGTAATATTCACCGGGGTTGAGGTACATTTCAAAGTAACCATTGGCATCAGCCACAGTTCTCAATTCAGCTGAATTCTTGGCAAAAACCTCGGCACCCGCTAACGGTAAATTTTGTTCATTGGTAATGACGCCATTTAACAGACGCTGCCCGTAGGCGCTGCCAAAAAGAAATAAAATGAAGAGCGTTAGAAATTTCACAGTACTGCTAAGACCAATTTAATATGAAAAGGTTACTCGTTTTTGACGAAAAAATTAGTTCTTTTCTTGATTTTCTTGCATTTCACACAGATGATTTTGCATGCGCTTCATCATCCATTTTTTAGTAAAATACATGATCAAAGCCATAGCTGGAACAATAAAATAAGCGGCCCAAGTTTCAGCCCCCTCAGTAAAAATCTTGTAACATACGGCCAAGAAACTGAGCGCAGCAATAGCGAGCCATAAGTAACCTGAAATGACGTTGTAACGCGAAATGAAATCTTTTTGTGACATTATTGAATGGTTTGGTTTTTATCTAGTTGCCAAGAGCCAATGGGCTCAAGTAAAACATACGAGCTGAAATCTTGTTTGGTCCGAATGCCTTTGCCGATGAGGCGTCCTTTTGGTGAACGGATGATTACCGGAGACTTCGTGTAAATACTGCTGTCTTTTTGATTCCAAAACAAAGCTTCAGTTTCAAGTCTTTGCTTTTTCTGATGGTTGTATAAACTCACAGAATCTTGCACCATGAGCTCACCAGTGCTGTAGTTGATTTCACCGTAGCGAGCACTTAAGGTTGAAACAACGTTCCCTTTTTCATTGAAAAAATAAACCTTCAGACTGTCCTTAATTTTGGTAATTTGTTCTTTCCCGCGATACGTCTCGGCCAAAGCTGCATGGATCTCAACCCGCGAATAGCCGGCTTCAGCATAGGTCAAGATTAAATTCTTGGTGGTTTCTGAAGGCGCATCTTGTTCAAAGCTTATTTTTTGAACCACCGCGATATCATTTTCGCAGGCCGTTAAAAAAAGGCCAGCCACTCCGATCAGGAGCCCCATGAAAAAAGGGGGATTTAGTCTAGTTGGCGCTTGCGGAACCATTTTTCAAAGTTCGAAGGTGCCATAATTAGACTTACCCGAGCACCGATAAATTGCTCAGACCAATCTGTGTTTGGGACACTGCGTTGCCCAAAAGTAAGACCCAAATTGATAGAAGAAAGAGACACTTGTGCCAAAAGCGGCAAGCCAAAGCCTAAAGTAAGCCCACGTTCTTGGTATTGTTCACCATTACTGAGGTAAGGTAAACTTTGTTGGTAGTAACCAGCTCGGTAGGTGATTTTTTCAAAGGCTTTGAGCGTAGCCAAATTTTCAAGCACCTTGTATTCAGGCTGAAATTGTAAGCCAAAGCTCATTTTTTCTGAGCTATTTTGATTGAATCCTGTGATGAGATTTTCATTTTGAATAAGCGTTCCATAGCTCGAATAACTTCCATAAAGCTGAAGTAAAGGATGTAATTCACGGGTTTGTCTTTTGTAGCTTGGCAGTTTCCAGCTATAAGCAAAACCAGCTTGCCAACTTTGGGCCGAGGTGGCTACAAAAGCTTGGTTGCTATAACTGACAGTGTCATAGCTTGACGGCGTGTTTATTGTTGCCGTACTGTAAAGTTCTTTGACTAAATCTGCTTTTAAAAGCATTTGCGGTTGATAAACAGCAGATAGTGTCAGGCTATGTTTTTTGCCAAAGGCCTGCGTAAAGTAGGTGCCAAGGTCAATGGAATTGGAACGAACAATTAAGGAGTTGCGCTCGAGGCCTCCCGCAGAGCTAGCGCCGGTAAGTAGGGTAGAGCTGCGTTCGTTGCTGAGTGTGCCAAATAAATAAGAAACATTGGCTCCGATGGCAAATTTGGTTTTGGGCCTTTCAATGATTCCGAATGAATAGCCTAAATAAAGATCTTGGATAGCACCTTTTCCTAAATAATTGTAGCGCAAAGAATCTAGACCTGTGTAAATAGTTTCGGTAATTTGATACCCGCGTGAACTGTATGGTCTGAGGCCAAAGGAAAGCCCCATTTGTTTGCGAATTTTAAAGCCTAGTGTAAATTCTTCCACCATTGGTGTGGCATTGAATTGTGTTAATGTACCACTTTGATACCAAGACTGGCGCGAATGCAAGCCCAACGTATAAAGCGTTGAACCTTTACTGAGGCGGTTATAGCTTGCCGGATTATTGTGATTCAGGATTCCTGAGTCTAGGACATTGACGGCATTTTTCCCGAGTGCATCATAAACCGCATGTCCTTTTGTACTCTTCTCTCCAAGCCCATAAAAACTTGCGGGTTCAGCAGTAATAGATTGTGCAGTGGCCTCGATGATCGAAAAAACACTAAAAAAGAAGAGGAGAAATTTATTCATTTGAATGGTAAAGGGATAAGATGCCTTCAAGCGTTAAGTTTTCGTGTACAAAGATGCCAATTTTTTGCCCCATATCAAAATGTATAGCATCACCACCTGTCAGATAGACGACTAGATCAGGATATCGTTCAAGGTAAGCATTTAAAAGGCCTTCAATTTCTTTTTGCCAACCTAAAAAAGTACCAATTTCAATACTCGTTTGGCTGCTGTTGCCAATGAATTGTTGAGTTGGCGAGATAGGTAATTCTGGGAGCTTTGCTGTGTAATAAGCGAGCGCTTTTGCTCTCATTTGAAG
>JBEEKM010000053.1:0-10852 GCA_041168645.1 Bacteroidota bacterium
GAACATAGGTACCAGATGTTGTGTAGGTCTGGTTATTCAAAGAATAGCTGTTACATGCCATTGCAGAAATGGTATTGTAGGTCACGCAAGAAGATGCTGAACTTGGCGTAACCGAAGCCCAAGTTTCACCTGCACGAATTTCATCGATTTCATAATTTCCTGTACCCGCTGCTTGACGCAAGAATATAGATTGGATACCATTAGTTGGCCAAGAACTGGTTCCTCCTGAGTTGGAAACTCCTGGAGTTGGTTCAGCAGCGCCAGGGATCGGATTGACCCATAACGAAGCGGTAATTGCGCCGGCTGCTGCAGGAGCAGATGCTTTTGCAACTACGAGCATGGTAGTACCTACTGCAAATTCTGTTGGAAGATAAGTTGCTACAGCACCAGCACCACCTGAGGTATTCAAAATTCCTAATTGAAAGGTATTTGGAGTGGTTCCTAACTTAATAAATAAACGCGGGAAATAAATAGTAACTGATGCTCCGGCTGTACCTCCGAAACCGATAAAATATGCACCACCAGTAGTTAATCCTGTTGTATTCGTAACGTTGAGTAAAAACGAAAAATATCCGGATGTTACGGTAGTAGTGAAGGGTTTATTTATATCTTCAGTAGCGGTTGTAGAACCAGCAATAAGGGCCATACGATTTCCTACTGAAGCAGCTAAACCAGGATAAGTTAAAGACGAACCCGATTGAGAAGGTGTTGTTAAGGCAACTAATTGTCCCTCTTGCCCTGCAGTAACGCTGTGTGTAGTCCAACCATTCGCATTAGCTGAACCAGTAAAGTTGAATGATTCAAAGGCTTGAGCGAAGGCATTGACACTGAGCACGGTAAATAGAAAAAGTATAGCTTTTTTCATATATAAATTTTTGTAATGTAAAATTACGACTTTGTAAGTTAATATACTGTAAACTAGGGAATACTATTAAAGAAAAAGGCGGGTTTCCCCGCCTTTTAACTCTTATTTCATGCTGCTTATTCTGCTGAAGCTTGTTCTGGCGCTGGGCGCTCAGGACGTGGCAACAACACTTTGCGAGACAATTTCCATTTCTTAGTCTTTGGATCTTTACCAATGACTTTGAAAGTAAGTACTTCGCCTTCTTTCACGACATCTTCCATTTTTGCTGTTTTTTCCCAAGCAAATTCAGAGATATGAATAAGGCCATCTGTACCAGGTACGATTTCAACGAAACAACCAAATTCTTTCACTGATTTCACTTTACCTTCGTAGGTTGCACCATCTTCAACTTGTGGTGGGAATGCAATTTGACGGATCAAGCGAATTGCTTCTGCCATATCGTCACCGTTGTTGGAAAGAATTTGAACGCGTCCTTCACCTGTAGGTAATTCTTCAATCGTGATGGTTGTTTTGGTTTCTTTCTGAAGACCTTGAATGATTTTTCCTCCAGGTCCGATGATCGCACCGATCATTTCGTTAGGAACATTGAATGCTTCTAAACGCGGTGTTTGCGGCTTCATTTCAGTGTTTGGTGCTGCAATAGTCTCAGTGATTTTTCCTAAGATATGTAAACGACCTGCACGTGCTTGCTCAAGTGCTTGCATCAAGATTTCGTATGGTAAACCATCTACCTTGATATCCATCTGACAAGCTGTGATTCCGTTTGCTGTACCCGTAATTTTGAAGTCCATGTCACCTAAGTGATCTTCATCACCAAGGATATCAGACAAGACAGCAAATTTACCTTCGTCAGCTACCAAGCCCATCGCGATTCCGGATACAGGTGCCTTGATTGGCACACCACCATCCATTAATGCTAGCGTACCCGCACAAACAGTTGCCATGGAAGACGAACCATTTGATTCGAGGATATCAGAAACCAAACGTACTGCATAAGCGTAGTCGTCTGGCATCACTGGCTTAAGTGCACGAAGCGCCAAATTTCCGTGACCAATTTCACGACGTGAAGTACCGCGTAATGGTCTTGCTTCACCTGTAGAGAAAGGTGGGAAGTTATAGTGTAATAAGAATTTTTCAGTTCCTTGGAAAGTAGCACCATCGATGAGCTGCTCATCCATTTTACCACCTAAAGTAAGGGTAGTAATCGATTGTGTTTCACCTCTGGTAAATACAGCAGAACCGTGTACCATTGGCAAGTAATCTACTTCAGCCCAGATCGGACGAATTTCATCGAAGTTACGTCCGTCAAGACGCTTGCGCTCATTGAGCATCACCCAACGAACTGCTTTTTTCTTCACTTCAGAGAAGTAAGGAGAAATGAACTTACCAGCTGTTTCTAATTCTTCTTCTGTAAATGCTGCTTTTACTTCTGCTTTGATCGCATCAAATAATTCGGTACGCATTGCTTTGTTTGCCAAGCCCATGCGCGCAACATCTTTACACTTTTCCATTGCCAATTCATAAACGCGCGCTCTGACCGCTTCGTCATGTGTTTCGTGGCAATATTCTCTTTTAGGATTCGCTGTTGGAATTTCAGCAGCAAGTTCTAATTGGAAGTTACATTGTTCGATGATAGCTGCATGCGCCAATTTAATGACTTCAACCATGTCAGCTTCAGAAACTTCTTTCATCTCACCTTCAACCATGTTGACATCTTTTGCAGTACCTGCAACCATCACGTCGATATCAGATTGAGCAATTTCTGCCATTGTAGGGTTGATGATATATTCACCATTTACACGACATACTCTAACTTCTGACATCGGGCCATTGAAAGGAATGTCAGAAACCGCGATTGCTGCTGATGCGGCTAAACCACACAAAGCATCTGGGTTGTTGACACCGTCATAAGACAACAATTGAATCATCAATTGAACCTCAGCATGGTAATCGTCTGGAAATAGTGGACGCAAAGCGCGGTCAACCAAACGCATAACGAGAATTTCTGTTTCTGAAGGGCGTGCCTCACGACGAAAGAATCCGCCAGGGAAACGACCTGCAGCCGCATATTTCTCACGGTAATCTACCGTAAGTGGAAGGAAATCTACTCCTTCTTTTGCTTCTTTTGCCGCAACAACAGTTGCAAGCAACATGGTATCGCCCATGCGAACCACTACAGACCCATCTGCCTGTTTTGCCAACTTACCAGTCTCTACAAGGATTTCCTTGCCGCCGGTCATAATTGACTTTCTTGTACCTATATTCATCTTTTTTTATTTACTAACTTTTAAACAAAGAGGGGGCTTTCGATGTAATCGAAGCCCCCTCTCCCAATAAATTTGCTATGCTTGATAAAAGATTAGCGACGAAGCCCTAATTCTTTAATCAATGCACGGTATTTCTCAATATCGTTTGCCTTGAGGTAATCCAAAAGGCTACGACGCTTACCAACTAAAAGTTGAAGTGCACGCTGTGTACCGTAGTCTTTGCGATTCTTCTTAAGGTGCTCAGTCAAGTGACTGATGCGAAATGTGAACAATGCGATTTGGCCTTCTGTTGAACCAGTGTTGGTTTCAGAACCACCGTGTTTTGCGAAGATTTCTTTCTTCTTTGCTGAATCTAAATACATGCTAATATTTTTGTAAATGATTATTATGTAGACTGATCACCATGATCAATACGGGTGCAAAGATAGGAACTCTTTTTGAATTGAACAAAAAACCGCAATATATTGGACTTACCGTACTTTTTAAACACGGACCTCTATTTTGATTATCTTTGCAGCGTTCTTAGGTGTTTGCCTGTCAAACTTAATAAGGAATCCGGTGCAATTCCGGAGCTGTATCTGCAGCTGTAAGTGTCTAAAATGCAATTCAAAAGGTCACTGAGCAATCGGGAAGACGAATTGAAACGGACACGAGCCAGAAGACTTGCCTTAGAACAGCGTGAAGACTTCAGATTAAAGTCGGTATCGCCGGGCACTATCTTTAGCGCCTTGCCGCACCACTTTTTTCCATGTCATTGTTTAATTTTAAATGCTTAACAAACATGAAAAAAGGATTATTTATTTTCGCCGCACTCACTAGTGCAAGCTTGTATGCCCAACAATACGTGCATCAAGTACTCATTGCTAACGAAGGTTTTTTTGACTTTCAGACCAATGCAATCATTGAACCCGCTACCATCGGTACTTACAACCCATCTACGCAAACTTATGTAGTTGTTGATACCCTTGACGGACAGCGCTTCAGTTCAGACGTCATTATTGATGGTAACTTTTATTATGTGGCTGCCGACACCAAAATTTTTAAGTACGACCTCAATACGCATCAAGAAGTAGCAAGTGTGACGCTCACTGGCGTAAGAAATCTTGCGATTGCAGGAGATAAATTGATTGCAACTCGTGGTGAATATCTTCAAACATTTGATTCATACCTCCAAGTTTTCGATAAAAATACAATGCAATTGCTTGCGGCTCTAGATACTACTGTTGGGCCAAAATGGGCTACTCAGAATATTGTTGTCGTGAATAATATCGCTTATGTCGCTGTTAACAACGCTTATGAATGGGGCAATGAAAAAGGGCTCATCGGACAACTCGACCTCAACACCTTACAATATGGAAATGAAATCGATTTAGGCCCAGAAGGTAAAAACCCAGATAATCTTTTCTTGTTTAACAATGAATTGGTTACTGTTAACAACAAAGATTGGTCAGGAGCCTCAGTTTCAAAAATCACTTTGAATGGTAACGTCAATACCCTAAACTTAGCCAACGCAGTTACAGGTTGCGGAACCTCTGCCCTACGCGACGACAAATTGGTGTACCAGATTTCCATGGAAAATACGCTTAATGATTACAGCTTACTAAATATGGCTTACGAAGGTCCTGTAAATGGCATTACTGAAAACTTCTATGACCTCGCTCAAGATCCAGTATCAGGAAATCTTTACGCTTCAAATACTGACTTCTTTTCTACTGGAAAGGTTTACGTTTTCTCACCTAACAATACCGAACTAACGCAATTCAACGCAGGTGTATCACCAGGTACCATTGTTTTTGATGTGCGCTCTTCCGTAGGCATTCATGAACTTGAGGCAAAAGTTTCAGTATATCCAAACCCATGCACCGATCAAATTCAAATCAGCGGCCTCACGCCAAATACTTCTTACACTTTAACTGACGCTGCTGGAACTGCCATGCTTAAAGGATCAGAAACTGTGCTTTCATTGACCCATTTTGCACCAGGTATTTACTTCTTAAATGTAAACGGAACCCTGACAAAAATTGTCAAGCAATAAGTTTTACTGACTTTCGAAAAAAAGGCCGCTCTTGGAGCGGCCTTTTTTATGAATGTTTATCTTTGTTCTATGCAACAAATCCTCGATAACCAGCAAATTCAGCAAAAAATCGTTCGCCTTGGGCACCAACTCTTAGAGGCAACCTTTGATCAGCAAGAAGTTTTTATTGGCGGAATTGCCGGCAATGGCTTTGTTTTAGCCCAAAAACTCAGTGAAACACTGCGTGCCAATAGCGACATGCAAATTCATTGTTTTGAGATCCAACTCAACAAAGATGAGCCTTGGAATGACCCGATTACGTTTAGCATCGAACAAAAAACACTCAAAAATGGCTACATTGTCTTGGTTGATGATGTGATCAATAGCGGCAAAACCATGCAATATGCCCTCATGAAGTTTTTGGAACAAGCCACCAAAACCATCAAAACTGTAGTGCTTATTGATCGTCAGCACCGTCGCTACCCCATCAAAACCGATTACGCCGGATTGAGTTTATCTACTACGCTTAAAAATCACGTAGACGTTCAATTTACAGCCACCGATTCTAAAGTATTCTTATACTAATGGAAAAAATTACAGAAGCGAGCTCAGTATACGAGCAACTTGACCAAATGTCAACGCTTGAATTGCTCAATGGCATCAATGAGCAAGATCAACAAGTCGCTCATGCCGTAGCGCTCGTGATTCCGCAAATAAGTGCCTTTGTTGATGCTTGCTTTGAACGGATGAAGCAAGGCGGACGCCTCTTTTATATTGGCGCCGGCACCAGTGGACGCCTCGGCATTGTAGACGCCAGCGAATGCCCGCCAACTTTTGGTGTGGCGCATGGTCGTGTCATCGGACTCATTGCAGGTGGTGATAGTGCCATCCGAAAAGCAGTCGAATTTGCTGAAGATGACACCGAACAAGGTTGGAAAGACATCCTTGAACATCTTCCTACCGCACTTGATACCATTGTTGGTATCGCTGCATCTGGCTCCACCCCTTATGTACTCGGAGCACTTGAGACGGCCAATGAAGCGGGTTTACTCACAGCTGGCATCACTTGTAATCCGGGCTCAGCACTAGCAGCAGTTGCACAACATGCCATGGCTCCAATTGTTGGGCCAGAGTTTGTTACAGGCAGTACACGCATGAAATCAGGTACAGCACAAAAATTAGTGCTCAATATGATTTCCACGAGTTTGATGATCAAACTTGGCCATGTTAAAGGCAATAAAATGGTCGATATGCAACTGAGCAACGACAAGCTTGTGGAGCGCGGTGCAAAAATGGTAGCAGAGGCCTTGGGTCTAGATCAACAAACAGCGAAAGAACTTTTAATCAAACACGGCTCTGTGCGAAAAGCAGTAGACGCTTATCAAAAAAACTAATATGTCCACATTTGATCCTAACGGAGTCGGTATCGCAAATGGTAACATTTTTGGCTTTCCTTACACCGAACAAGAGGCTGATCTTGTCCTAGTTCCAGTTCCCTGGGACGCCACTGCTTCCTACGGAAAAGGAACAAGCAAAGGGCCACAAGCTATTTTAGAGGCCTCTACTCAACTTGATTTTTTTCATCCTGAGCTCGAGAAAGCATATGACACCAAAGTCTATATGTCGCCAGTTTCGCAAGAATGGTTAGATATCAATGACCACCTTTGCGCACAAGGCCTAGAATACATTTCATTTCTCGAGGAACACGGTGAAGAATTGGCACAAAAACAGTTTGGACACGTTTTGGAAGCCATTAACGATGCACATCATGCACTCCGTGAAAATTTACACGAGCGCTGCACACAGTTATTACAGGCTAGTAAAATACCGTGCGTTTTAGGTGGCGAGCACTCCACACCACTTGGTCTTTTACAAGCACTCGATGCACAGCATTCCAATTACGGGATTTTACAAATTGATGCCCACGCAGACCTACGCGATGCCTATGAAGGCTTTACGCAGTCTCATGCAAGCATCATGCACAATGCAGTTCATCAACTCAAAAACCTATCTCAGCTCACTCAGGTGGGCATCCGCGATGTCTCCGAAAGAGAGGTTGAACTTTCAGCTGCTCATGAAAAAATCACCACCTTTTACGACTGGGCGCTCAAAAACGAACAATACCAAGGTAAAACTTGGGCTGAACAATGTCAAAAAATCATTGCTACGCTACCCCAAAAGGTCTACATCTCATTTGATATCGATGGCTTAAAACCAGAATTATGCCCACATACCGGTACACCCGTGGCTGGTGGTTTTGAACTGCAAGAAGTGGCTTATTTACTTTTTGAAGTCGTTAAAAGTGGCCGCCAAATCATTGGTTTTGACCTCAATGAGGTGGCGCCTGGCGAAACTGGCGATTGGGATGCAAATGTAGGCGCACGCGCACTTTGGCACCTTGTGTGCGCAACTGAATATTCTAGAAGAAAACACTCATGTTAAGAAAAAGCCCGCAGTTCTTTGGAGCAATTGCCTTGGTTTCGGCATCGATCTCACTATTTAGTGTGTGGAATTTGTTCAACTGGGATTTTTTGAATTGGGGCACCCAACTCTTCCTGTTTCCCTTTATTTGCGCGATCAGCGTGATGGGATTTTTTAGTAAAGCTGATCCGAGCTGGAGTAAAATCTCTTTGTTAGGGCTTATTTTAATTCAGGTTGGACTTTATTTTTACGTATTCAAATACCAAGACCCTTACTCACCTCAACTTTTATTATTGCTCTTGCCTAGCCTACTCTCTATACAAGTCTTGCTTGCCGGAAAATTTTGGCGCAGAAAACACGGCAAAGGGCTACTTGAAAACAAAGGATTCATTGCATTTTGTTTATTGACTGCTTTTGCGATTGGCCTTGAAACCAAAGCAGCTTTAAATGCTGAACTTCAATTACTTTATTTCGGGATGAGCCTACAAACCATCGGCGTTTTCTGGTTTTTTGGCCTGCGCGTTTTTAGTGCTAAATAAGACAGTTACGGATTGATGACCCTACCGTAACCCACCACACGGGTTTTCCAGTAATTTGTTGCTTCTATATCTGCTATAGAAATACCTTTGCTAGAGCTGGCATGAATCATTTGTTTGGCTGAACCTTTCTCATTTATAAGAATGCCTACATGATTCACCTCACCTCCGTTTGAAAAGAAAACCAAATCACCTAATTGCGCGTCGTTAGCCTCTATTTTTTGAATTTCTACGAATTGATCGGCTGCTCTACGCGGCAACTGATAACCCGATTTTGCAAAAACATAAGACGTAAAACCACTGCAATCAAAACCAGCGGGGTCTGTACCAGCTGTTAAATAGGCCACACCCAAGTGCTTTTGCGCTTCATTAATGATGATTTGCTGTGACTTAAGTTGCAAGGACTGCTCCGAGTAATTTGGAAAGGCCAAAGTTGGCTGCATTGGCCTTTTGAAATCGGCAAAAAATGCTGCTGAAAATGCCTGCCAAATTTCTTTTTCGTCTTTGTTTTTGGCTCCCGTCAAGGAGGAAACATGATGCGAGATATCGTCTTGTAAGGCCTGTAATTCGTAGCGATGCGCCAACATGATTTGCTGACCTTTTCTTTGTGTTTTAAGCTCGAGTAAATAAGATATAGCCCAATCAAAATCGGCTTGATGTCGTGCTTTCCACCTGGCTTGTTGGGCAAGTTCCAGGGTAGTAATTGCTTTGTAATAACTCGGCAACATGGAATGATCAAACTCGGGGTCATTGAGCAGTTGTTTGGATTGGCGATGCACCAATTGGAAATAACCCTGATCAAAAAGTTGCTCAAGGCGATCTAGGCGGATATTTTGCGCTTTCAGTTGAGCGGCGAATAAAAAGATAAAAAAACCAAGAAAAAGTTTGGTTTTGTTAGTTTGCATAGAGTTTGCCATTCATGAAAACGACGGACGTCTGGTTGGGTAATTTAACCAATACTTTATTGCCGAAAATATCAAAATCGGCATTTTGGAAGTTGGTAAGCTCATGAACTTTTGCATCGACAAGTGCTGAAACGCCACCAATAATATTTCTGAAAACCAACACATTGTTCTTCAAGAGATAGGCCTGCGGTTGATACGTAGCTACCGGGATTTTCTGACCATTGCTGTAGGCAAACAAATAAGAGTTTTCCATCCAGATACAGATGTCGTCTTTGACATCCCAAAACTCAGAAGAAAAGTTCGATAGCGCCGTTTTCTGGCCAGCTTGATAATGCCACAAATTACCGTTCATGTCTTCATAGACAACAAAACCTCTTCCCGCTTTGTACTGCTTGATCGGGAAGGATTCTACTTCTTGAAAAACACCGTTGTCAAACACATAAAATGATTGTGTGTAAGGATCTTTAAAACACATAACATCGGTGCCCAACTGAAAATTCAATTGCTCTTCGTTGTAGGTGCCGATTTCAAATTTTTGGCCGCGCCAAAAAACAAAATAAGTGGCGCTGTTGTCTTTGTAAACCACCAAATTTTCACCGACTACGGCATTCATGGACAGACCATTGGTAATGGTTACTAGGCTTTCTAATTTTTGATTCCAATAAACGTTCAAGGACTGATAGCGCGTATCTTCATAAACAATGATGCTGTCCTTGACCACAAACTCGCGACCAAAATTGGTGAGATTCGTAAATTTACCGGAATCCCACATGCGCAAGCCATTGGCAATTTTATAGGCCATTAAGTGGTCTGAGACCTGATAATCAACGTTGAGGGTAGTGACGTCGATGCGCTCTTTGCCATCGTACATTTTTAAATTGCCGCGCGTATCAATGTAGGCGACAACTTCGTCTCCGGCTTTGTAACTTACGATGGGTTGAATTTCGATGGGTCTGAAATAGCCGTCTTGAAAGGAAACAAAAAAATTGTTGAAGTCAAGGGTTGGTACAATGCCTTGGGCCTGTATTTGGGTTGTTAAAATACCGATTAGGCATGTACTTAAAAAAGATCGAAAGCTCATTACTCAAAATTACCAATTTTAAACCAATAAACGTATCTTCGTGCTGCTTATCCAAAATGCTATGAAAAAAACGCTTTTATTCGGTCTCTTCCTTAGTTCCCTGACGGGCTGGAGCCAACAAAAAATCAATTACGTCGCCTATGATTTACCCAATGGTCTGCATGTAATTTTACACGAAGAGCATGCCACTCCTATTGTAGCCGTTTCGGTTCTTTATCATGTGGGCTCTAAAAATGAAAACCCAAATCGCACGGGTTTCGCACACTTTTTTGAACACTTGCTTTTTGAAGGCTCTGCCAATATTGGTCGAGGCGAATACAGTGAGTTGGTCGAAAAAAATGGAGGTACGCTCAATGCGAATACTTCACAAGACCGCACCTACTATTACGAAATCTTGCCATCCAACCAACTCGAACTTGGTTTGTGGCTCGAAAGTGAGCGCATGCTGCACGCTAAAGTCGATATCAAAGGTATTGAAACGCAGCGCAGTGTCGTCAAGGAGGAAAAAAGACAACGCGTAGACAATCAACCTTATGGTTCTATGTTTACCGAAATCTTTTCTCATGTCTTTACCAAGCACCCTTACAATTGGGCGCCGATTGGTAGTATGGAACACCTTGATGCTGCACAAGAAGAAGACTACGTAAATTTTTACAAGACTTTCTATGTGCCGTCTAACGCAACATTATCTATCGCTGGTGACATCGATATCGTTCAAACCAAAAAGTGGATTGATCAGTATTTTGGTAGTATTCCTAAGGGC
>JBEEKM010000054.1:0-10816 GCA_041168645.1 Bacteroidota bacterium
AAAAAGGACTAAAAAACTTAAAGGTGCTGCTAGAAAAAGAAGATTATTAACTTTGTTTAAAATTGTAACACATGTCTAATCACTTACTCAAAGGAAAACGCGGTATCATCTTTGGTGCCCTCAACAATCAAAGTATTGCTTGGAAAGTAGCGGAGCGCGCTCATGAAGAAGGCGCAACGTTCGTTCTGACCAACGCACCTATCGCTATGCGCATGGGAGAAATCAATGAATTAGCTAGCAAAACAGGTAGCCAAGTGATCCCTGCAGATGCCACTAACCTTGAAGACCTCGAAAACTTAGTTACCAAAGCACAAGAAATTCTTGGTGGTAAAATTGACTTCGTTTTGCACTCTATCGGGATGTCGCCAAACGTTAGAAAAGGCAAGCACTACACTGAAAACGACTACAACTACTATGGTCAAACCATGGATGTTTCAGCGATGTCTTTGCACAAAACCTTAGCTACCCTTTACAAGCACGACGCCATGAACGAATGGGGATCTGTAGTAGCGCTTTCTTACATTGCTGCACAACGTATCTTCCCTGACTACAACGACATGGCAGACGCAAAATCTTTACTTGAGTCTATCGCACGTTCTTTCGGTTACCACTACGGTATCAAGAAAAAAGTGCGCGTCAATACCATTTCTCAGTCACCAACTGTAACCACAGCTGGTCAAGGGATCAAAGGGTTCACAGAGTTCATCAACTTCTCTGAGCAAATGTCGCCACTCGGCAACGCAAGCGCTATTGCCTGCGCAGACTACTGCATCAGCATGTTCTCTGACCTCACCAAATACGTCACGATGCAGAACCTCTTCCACGACGGAGGCTTCTCCAACACTGGCGTCACCCAACAAGTCATCGAACGCTTCGGCGATCAGTAATATTCAAATTACACAGAACAAAAAAGGCCGCAGTAGCGGCCTTTTTTGGTTTTGGAACTATTCAAAGTCTAGTACTAAAACCTTACACCAACATTGAGTTGGACGTTGACTACTCCGTAATGGAATACTTTTTCGTTTACTCCGGATGTATACTCAAAATAACCACCATTGCCACTAATATTCATGGTGTTATAGGTTTGATAAGTGTAAGTGAGGATATTACGAGGCATGTATTTCCCAGAAAGTTCCATGTAAAAGCGATTAAACAGGGTTTTTCTTAAGTTAACGCCAAGGTCAAAACCGATTGGATTTTTATCAAGAGTTGGGACTGTTATTTTTGTGTAGTACTCTGCAAAATCGACCTCTCTTGCCAAGTCTAGATTGACATCGAACAAATAATCGAGCTGCTGGCATCTGTTAAAGTAGAAACCCGCATTCCAGGAAATCACATCCTTTCCCTCGTTGAAATAATACGAATTCTGAATACCTAAAGAAAAAATAGCACTTTTTAGTTGGGCACTATTTGCAAAAAGAGGCAAAAAAGGAGAAGTACGATAATTATCGTAATACTGATTATAATTGGTTATCGAATAATTTTCACGCCCCATCATAGCACCTACCTTAATGCTCCAAGTGCTGTCTATCAGATCAAATTCGTAATTGATTCCTTTAAAATAAGAAGATGGATCCATTTGAATTTCACCACTCTGTGGGGTATTATTCAATGGCGTCTGAGTTACTGGAATAAGATAAGAATTAGAATAAGAAAGATGACTTCTCTGTGCAACAATAATAATAGGACAGAACAAGAAATATATGATCGCTTTTTTCATAAATTATGGTTGACAATTTGTATTAATTCATTACTAATATATTTCTAGAACCCCACCATAAAAAAAGTCAGTATTTGCTGGTGTTTTTACAAAGTACTCTCCTTTAATTTTTAATGACTTAAAACTTTCATCAATGATCTTCCCAACAAACTTGATTTGATGAGTTTGGTTAGGTCTAAAGTCAATTATTCTTCCATTCAGATTATTATGATCCGTTATGTAAAGTGTATCATTTTCTCCAACATAATTCAAAAATATTAGCCAATCCTTTGTCCGCTCCACAATCTTAATATATTGCAGTCTATAACCATAACTACTTCCTACATGATTCGAATATTTTAAGTCGTATGTATGTAGCTGCTGCTTCTTGAAATAACTACAACTTGTTAGCAACAATAAACTAAAAATGAGAAGTGTTTTCATGGGTGGAGTTTATAATGACTAAGTTAAGTAATTGATTTAGAAAACACTCTAAGGGTAAACCCCTAAATAAATAGGGATAAATGCTAATTTATTTTCACCAACCTATGCTTCACAGCATACATGGCGATGCCGACCATGTTTCGGGCTTTGATTTTGGACATGATGTTGTCGCGGTGGGCTTCGACGGTTTTTCTCTGAATAAATAGAATATCGGCTATTTCTTGGCTTGTTTTTTCTTGGCAAATCAACTGCACGATTTTGATCTCTTGGGAGGTGAGTTCAGAGGTGTTAAATGAGGGGACAACAATGCTATTGTTGATGAAATCTTGAATTTTAGTGAGCGGCACTCTGTCAGAAAGATAGTAGCCGCAATCCATAACTTGTTCTATGGCGTCGACAATTTCATTAATTTCTTGTGCTTTCAGTAGATAACCTCTGCCTCCACTTTTCATTAAGCGATCCACAAAGGCTTCATTGTCATAAGAACTCAGCCCGATAATTTTAATGTTTTCGTGACTTCTTACCAAAACCTCCGTTGCCTCCCAACCATCCATATTGGGCATTTGCATGTCCATTAAAATGACGTCTACACGTATAATTTCTTTATTTTCCTGGAGCCAATTTACAATTTCAAGGCCATCGGTTGCCTCAAAGACCACCTGAATGTGGGGATGGTCTTCTAACATTCTTCGCATACCTTGCCGGATCAATTTTTGATCATCGACAATAACTACGTTAATTTCTGAGCTCATGAATTGGAATGATTATTTCGATTTCAGCGTTGCCCTTTTTATCAATTGAATAATTAATCTTAGCGCCAAAATTATTGATTCTCGTTTGAATACTTTTTAAACCCATGCCCTCTTGCTCGCGAAGTAATTGGTTTACCTGAGCATTGGTTAAACCCAGTCCTTGATATTTAAAATAAACATTGAGCGCATCATTTTGCTGAGCCAATTTCAAATTCAATTGAGTAGTTTGACCATGTTTTAAGATGTTGTGTATGGTCTCAATAATGATTCTATAGATATTTAATTCAGCATCTAATTGAAAGCGCCCACCTTCCAAATTGCTTTGGTAAACAACAGTCATTTTACCGGTAGCATTGATGGTTTTGACCATTTCCTCCAGGGTGGCATCTAAACCTAATTTTGCCAAGGTTGGAGGAGAAATTCGATTCGAAATGCTTCGAATGGTTTCTGCCGTTTGTTCAATTAACCCTGAGGTTTCATCTAGAATCTCAAGCAATTCATCAGGCTTACCAAGTCTATTCTTTGCATTCACAACATTAATTTTTAAAACCGTCACCAAAGCGCCGATTTCATCATGCAAATCCATCGCAATCTGAACCCTTTCTCGTTGCTCTGCCTGCAAAGTTGCTTCATTGATATCTCTTTCAAAATTGATTTCCACAGACCGCAACAAAGCTTGTTCACGCTCAATACGATTTTTAAAAGCACGGAAAAGCAGGAAGAACGCAATTGACATTATTGCGAGCACCCCTGTAAAGGCAAAGATTAAGCCAAAGAATTCGTTTGTCTCGGTAGTTTCCAAAATGCGTAAGCGATTATTAGTTTGGATAAGCCTTCTATGATGTTATGGATGTACCAGAGATCATTTTCCACTAATTCCGAAATGAAATATATCAATAGAAATGCAGATCCATTATAAAAAAGATTTGCGCCACTAAAAATTTGTAGAAATAAAGAATCGCTTTCATTCGATTTATTAAAAATGACCTGCAATAAATATGAAATGCCGTAAATTATAAATATGAAAGAGGTGTATTTTGATGTTAAAGCTAAATAACTGTTTACATAAAAATCAAAACTTGAAATTGCAATAAAAACCAATGATAAAATCAGAAAGAGCAGTTTATATTTTTGCTTGGATATCCTGTAATAAAAAATAGTAATGCATATAAATTCTATGATTACATAACTGTTGAATACAATATGATTATTGAGTTTATTCAAATGTGTATATAGCACCAAAAATGTGGATATAAATGATGCAATAAAAAGGATAAAAATTTCTAGATATTTAATAGAAAATTTTCGGAAGTAAAAAATAATAGGCAAAAAGCCTGCAACTAATTGAAAGTAAATGGTAACTAAATAAATTGACATTAACTATTTAGCGGGTTATTTATTGCACACCCTGGGGGGCACAGTCCTGCTTTATTATAAACTATACCATTTACCAAATCATTGCCCTCTGAATCAACTCCCACTAATACATCAGTTAAATTATTATCTTGATCTACAGCATTATAAATGCGAATACCTACACAGCCTTCCTGTTCTAAAAGAGCTAAGAATACTTCGGATGAATAAAATGATGCCAACTTCTCATCCGGGAATTTTGAACGGAAACTTGCGGTCATTGTTGAGCCTTCTTCTAATGTAATGATTGATCCTGCCATAATTAGTTTTTTAAAGTTAAGAATTTGTTCCTCAAATTTAGTAATGCTTTAAATTCATGTTGAGGAAAGTATTAGTTGTGGAATTTTTACGCATTGATAATCAGTTATTTAAAATTATAAATTAGGGGTTTACCCCTATATATTTAGGGATTTTTACGTAGGTCATTTAAGCCGTTGAAATTTCTTACACCCCCCCTATTTTCAAATTTCTTCGTAATATAAACGTTGGCAGAAAATAGCGGAATTATTTGAGACTTAACCAGGACGACATACAACGGATACGGCAGAAGGATGAGCGGTATATCATGGAACTCTATAAGCAGACGTTTCCGTTAATGATGTCTGTTGCGGTGAGGTTTGAGAAGAATCGGGAGGAGCAATTTACGGCTGTGCATAATGCGTTTTTGAAGATGCTGCGCTTTATTGATCAATTTAAGGTCAATTCTTCGTTTGAAGCATGGTTACTCAGAATTGTAAGAAACGAACTCATCGATACTTACCGCCGTCAACACAAATTGTCAAATATTGAGTTCACTGAACTTAAAAACGAAATACCAGAACCTGAATTCCACCTCGAACAACTTGAAAACACAGCGCCTTCTCAGGTGCTAGCTATCCTCAATGACTTACCCCCCGCTTCAAAATTAGTTTTCAATCTTTTTGCAATCGATGATTACAGTATCAACCAAATTAGTGAGGAACTTGGTATCAGCAGAGAAACCGTCAAATGGCACTTAAAAACTACGCGCAAAATACTACGCGCAAACCTTGCAAATCTCAAAAATCACGAACATGAAATCGAGTAACAAGCAGTTTGATCAAATTATAAAGGAGAAGCTACATTCCCTTGAGTTTTCGACGCAGCTCGCCGATCAAGAACTCCTGATGAAAAAGCTGCATTCCAAAGATTTTTCCACGAAGAAATATACGGGGCTTAAATTCCTGATGGTGCTTGCATTACTTTCTTCTTTTGCCTTTATTCAGTTACAGCAGCAAAAAGGGACAGCGCATTATTTTCAGGTTCAAGAAATTTCAAAAGATGCTCCTCTTCTTGCCAAATTCATCAATGAAGCCCCTGTATTTCAAGCACCAAGAACAGCTGTTGCTCAAGTTAACGGGAATCAACTTCAACAATTAGTTGCTCATTTTCAGACCACACAGCAACGAGCTAACACTACAACTCCTATTGAAAAGCTACAACACTTACCAAAATACCCGCAGGTCCGCTCTACCTTGACTGGTTTAAATCGGATACAAGCACCAGCCATTGATCAGTTTGTAAAATACAACGGCAAACCGTTGCAAGAGGCTCAAACTTCGGTGCAAAAAACATTAGTTTGTGGACAAAGTGAAGATGGCAGCAAACTCATTGTTGCGCAATCAAAAGTGGCTAAATTCAAGGCCGACAGCACACTCGCTAATGACGATTTTGGCGTGTACCGACCAGCAGGCCTGCAAGAAGATGCGGTTATCCAGTATGCCGTTTACGATAAAAAAACCTTGTTCAGAAGGTTCCAATTCGAGCATATCCATCACGGCATCAGAACTACCAAAATTGCCAAACCCCAAAGGGCTGAAAAGGTGAAAACAGAAAAAAACAAAGTTCCAGCTGCCTTTCATTCCTCTTACATGGCACCGAACCCACATGTGCATCACACGCGTCAATATTTAGAAAGTGAATACGAAGAGTATACCTATTTCATCCAAAACGACAGTATCTTGTTTATCAGTGACCGCGTCAACTTTGTAGTGGTTATGACACCACAAGGCGATATCTTATCGAAAGCACAAATTTCTATTTCAGAACCTTACATGTACTACCTCGGGGAGAAAACAACCTTTTTTGATCAGGCAAGCGGAAAGGTGTACCTCAGTGTTTCTACTTTGTATCGCATCAACCTCTATGAATTGGATCCGAGTAACGGGCAAACTACCTTTCTAACGGCGCTAGATGACGTCTGGCCAAATCCTAACTTCAAGGTAACCAATGGCGTCTTGCATTATCAAAAAGGCAGCAAGCTCTTTGAGCAACGTTTAACCAAATAAAAAAAGGCCGCAAAAGCGGCCTTTTTCATAGCATTAAAATCTACTAATCTTCCTTCCAATTGAGGCGTGACTTCGTGTAAGGGATATTCGATTTTTCGAGTTCGAGCTGTAGCGCTGCGAGGCGCTTGTAGTAGTCTTGGAGTTGTGGATAGAGGCTGTCGTATTGCTGTTGTACCATGCTCAGGTTGGCCTGATGCGTTTTGCTGACGCCAGTGGTGTTGTCTGAGAGTTGATACTCGAGCAAGCCTAGGCGACTCGTTAAAGATGGTACGGTTTCGAATTCATGCTTGGTTCTGAGGCCGTCGCCGTACAAAGTTACTTTTGCGTCTTCTTTCAAGAGTTTGAGTTCTCTGACTTCAGCTAAAAGCGCCATATTGGTATTCGGGAAGTTCAAAATGGCTTTTTCTATGAGTTCAAGCTCTTGGTTGGCTTCTTCAAAGCGCTTTTCTTGCCCACTCACTTTTCTGTTGAGTTCAGCGACTTGAGCTCTGAATGCATCTAGGGCTTGGTTGTCTTTGGCAATTAAAGTTTGATTATTGAGACCTTTCACATTGAAAGCGGTAGCGGCTATCAAAGTATCGACTTGCCCATTGTGTACTTGTAAAACGCGCAAGTAATAAGTTCCTGGTACAACAAGTGGCCCTCTGCCCCAGCCTCCAATTGGGTTGGTGCTGGCTTTGCGTAAGTCCCAGTTTTGGCGAACCAAGCCTGCTTGTGCGGCACTGCTCATTCTTCTGATTTCTGAACCTTTGGCATCGGAAATAATCCAAATGAATTTTGCAGCTTCGTCGAGTTCTTCGGCCTTGAGGGCATCAAAACTTGGGTAGCTGACGTCTTTTCCTTCTTTTTCGAGGTCCTTTTCTTTTTGCTGACGCGTGCTTTTGAGGTCTTTTGGAACGTCCTTAACGTGTAAAGAGAAGGTAGCTCCGAAGCTCGGGTTTTTCGCAGACCACATGTTGTGTCCTTGAAAACCAGTGCCTTCCAAACCAAGTGGGTCAGCTTCAATGTAAAGTAAAGCATCTTTTACCGGGAATAAATGCGCTGCTTTTTGTAGGTTTTCCTTACTGAGGATGCGCAGTGGGCTGTAGTTATCTAGGACATAAAAACCACGGCCAAAAGTAGCGGCTACTAAATCGACTTCGCGTTCTTGGATGTCGAGGTCATAAACCGCAACCGTAGGCAAACCGCTTAGTCTGGTCCAGTTGAGGCCGCCGTCTGTACTAAAATAGGCGCCAAATTCTGTCCCGACAAACAATAAGTTTTCTTGGACTGGATCTTGCTTGAGGCAATAGACGGTGCCGCGCGCTGGCAAATTGCTGGCAATACTGACCCAAGTCTTGCCTTTGTCAGTGGACTTCAATAAATAAGGCTTGAAATCGCCTTGGCGCTGTGCATTGAAACAGGCATACACCACATTTTCTTGATGCAACGAAGCCGTGAGCATATTGACACGTGTGTTGAGTGGAATGCCTGGGAAACTTGCGTAGCGTGTCCAGGTTTGGCCGTCGTTTTCTGAAACCTGTACAAGGCCATCATCGGTACCCACATACAATAAACCTTTTTTGCGTGGTGATTCATCCAAGGCCACCACATTGCCATAAATGGTAGTCGAGGCATTTTTCATGACGGCGTCGATGGTCCAGACCTGACCCATTACTTCGATTTCATTGCGGTCAATTTGCTGCGTGAGGTCAGGGCTAATGGTTTGCCAATCATCTCCGCGATTGCTCGATTTAAAGAGTTTATTAGCCGCAAAATAAAGCGTACTGGCGTCGTGCTTAGAAACAATTAAAGGGGCATCCCAGTTCCAGCGGTAAGCTGCCTCACCAAGTGCTGGCATGGGCTGAATAGGCACTTTTTCACCGCTTGCACGGTCGTAGCGCACCAACCAACCGTATTGTGCTTGCGCATACGTGATATTAGGGTTGGACCAATCTGTAGCCGATTCAAAACCATCGCCACCGTTGGTAATGAACCAGTCGGTATTGAGGACACCTGAAACATTGATGCTTGCCGAAGGGCCACCCATCGAGTTGTTGTCTTGGGTTCCGCCGTAAATATTATAAAATGGTGTCGCGTTATCGGTCACTACTTTGTAGAACTGAATGATGGGTAAGTTGCCATAAAAACTCCATTCTTTGGCGTGGGTATAGGTTTCATACAAGCCACCATCACAACCTACCAACCAGTGATTGGTGTTGTTTGGGTCAATCCAAATGCAGTGGTTGTCTACGTGCTTGTTTTTTTCACCAGTTGGGACAAAAGTTTTGCCGCCATCGGTGCTGTGGTGCATGTAGGTATCCATTGCAAATACCTTATTGACATCTTTAGGGTCACAGAAAATTTCTTGGTAGTAGTTGCCGCTGGTTGAAAAACCACCTTGCTTGGACCAACTTTCTGCCTTGTTGGTGCTGCGAAATACGCCGCCTTTATCGTAGCGTGCTTCTACAATGGCGTAAACATAACTAGGGTCAACGCTTGAAATCGCAAGACCAATGCGGCCCATGTCACCTTTTGGCAAGCCTGCATTGATTTCTTTCCAAGTGAGACCACCGTCTGTGGATTTATAAAGCCCTGATTCTGGGCCGCCGCCGATATAGGTGAACTCGTGGCGTCTGCGTTGGTGAGCTGCTGCAATTAAAATATCTGGGTTACTTGGGTCTATGATTAAATCAGAGATTCCGGTGTTGTCAGAGACAAAAAGCGTGCGGGTCCAGGTCTTACCGCCATCGGTGGTTTTATAAACGCCGCGCTCGCCACCAGCACTCCAGAGCGGACCATAAGCCGCAACCCAAACGATATTTTCGTTGGTCGGGTGTACAATGATTTTTCCGATATGCTCTGAGGTCTTGAGCCCCATATTGGTGAAAGATTTTCCGCCATCTACTGACTTATAAACGCCATCGCCATAAGAAGCCGAACGTTGGTTGTTGTTTTCGCCTGAACCTACCCAAACTGTATTTGGATTGCTCGACGCAAGGGTCACACAAGCCAAAGAGTACGAACCGTATTGGTCAAAAATGGGCTCAAAGGTAATACCGTGGTTGTTGGTAAACCACAAGCCACCTGCTGCACCGGCAATATACCAAGTGTCTTTGTTTTGAGGATGCACTGCTATATCGGCAATGCGCCCTGAGGTGAGCGCTGGACCAACCAATCTGAAAGAGAGGGCTGAAACTGTTCCGGCGTCATAAGGGAGCTTTTCAGGGCTGACGGTTGTTTTCTTTTGAGCAAAAAGCGCGCTACTCGTTAAGAGTAGACCAACTAGTAGGTACTTCATAAAGATTCAATTTTTTGCTAAAAATACACTAAATTCGTGCAACCGCAAACCTATAAACAACGTCTTGAGGTTCAGCTCAAAGCCTGCTTACTATGCAAAAATTTATCCTCCTCTGTCTTTTTTCTTGTTTCGCTTTACTTTCTGTCAAAGCCCAACAAACCAACGTACTCGCTGATTCACCACTTTATCAACAGCTCAAGGGCTCAGGTCAGTTAGGTACCGTTAATGTAGAAGCCAATACTTCTTATCAGTTGCCACCTGCTTCTGTGAAGCCCGCATCTTACAACAAGGCCAATGCCTGTGATTGCTACATCGAACCAGACTCCACCTATACCCTCGCCATGCAGCCCAATGACGACGGTTCAACAGGTATCATCCCGATTCCATTTACTTTTAACCTTTACGGTCAATCGTATAATAACATTTACATCAATAACAACGGGAACCTGACTTTTACAGGCCCAATGTCTACCTTTTCTGCCACTGCCTTTCCTTCTGTCGGAAACGGAATTGTAGCGCCGTTTTGGGGCGATGTCGATACCAGAAACGGCAACGGGCAAGTACTTTACAAAATTACTCCAACTGCGGTTTATGTCAATTGGGTTGCGGTTGGTTACTACGCTTTTCACGGCGACAAACTCAATACGTTTCAATTGATCATTACCAATGGCTCCGACCCTGTCATTGATGGTGGTAACGTGGCTTTCTGCTACCAAAACATGGACTGGACTACCGGAGATGCCTCTCAGGGTGTCAATGGTTTCGGTGGCGTTCCTGCAACAGCAGGTGCCAATAAAGGAGATGGTTTGGCCTACTTCCTCATTTCACGCTTTGACCACCCCGGTAATGACTTCGACGGTGCACTTGGCAACCCAGACGGCATTGACTGGCTAGACTTCAAGAGCTTTGCTTTTGATGCCTC
>JBEEKM010000055.1:0-10721 GCA_041168645.1 Bacteroidota bacterium
GTTTTTGTTTTTTGTTGCCTGTCGTGTAGTATTATTTATCGAAGTTTTAAAAGTTGTTAAATGCTTGTTCTCGCTTTGTTGATTTAATTTTTGTTCTTGAAATTGACTTTTTTCAAGGTTTTGAAGACGAGATGGATTGACAACTTCTTTTTGAAAAACGATAGTTGATTTTTTTTCGGACTGCTTTTTCAAATTCGTATCCGTTTGTTTGGATGCGATATTTGTTTGAATTGTAACGTCTTGGTAGCTTGATTTGTACAGTAGTGTACCAAAAGAAATTAATAAGAGCAAGCCTGCAGCTATACCAATATAAGAGGCAATTGGTCGCTTTTTATAAAGCGCACTTTTAGGTTCAAACGTAATCGGTTTTGCTTGATATTTGATATCAGACCACGATTCAAGTTCGTGATCCGAGAAATGGTTTTCATCGTATTTCATGAAGCGAGTATAAATTGTTCATTTACCTGTTTTTTGATTTTTACACGTGCTCTGAAAAGATAGACTTTCACTTGGGCCTCGGAGAGCTGAAGTTGCTCTGCAATTTCCTGATAAGTATAACCTTCAAGATCGCGTAGCAACAGAATACTTTTTTGAAGAGGCGGGAGGTCCTGAACTAATAGCTGCACCAGTTGTTGGGCTTCAATTTGCTGTGCAGGGCCTGCGTCGTGTTTCAGAAAGAGTGAATCGAGGTGTTGTTGTTTGACTTTGTTGCGTTTCACTTGATTGAGCATCAGGTGGTTGGCGCAAGTAAAGAGCCAGGATTTTGCTTTTTCTGCTTCAACTGTTTTTCTGTTGATCCACAATTTTTCATAGCAATCTTGAACAACATCTCGTGCAGGTTCTACCTCTCGCAAAAAGTGCAAGGCAAAACGATACAGCGCATCGCTGTAGAGGTCTACACATCTGTTATATTCGGATCGCTTCAAAATCGTGTTCGGTATAGAACAATTTGTAACTAGGAATAGTTACACCTTCCTAAGATTTACTTTAGAAATTTACGCGATTCTGAGCAGAATAAAAAATAGGGCTAAAAACCAAAGTTGTCAAAGCCCGTTTGCGTGAGCTCTTGGTATTTTTCTTCGTTGAATTCGTAGAGCAAAGAAGGCTTGTGTGGTACTCCTTTTTGTTTCTCTCGGAGGCTAGATAAAATATCTAGTTTTTGAATTTTTCTTCTGAAATTTCGCTTATCTAACGGCTTATCTAAAATAGACTCGTACAAACGGTGCAGCTGGCTCAGGGTGAATTTCTCGGGCAAGAGGTTGAAGCCAATAGGCTGAATTTTAATTTTCTGCTTGAGTTTCTCTTTGGCAGCTTGAAGAATTTCAAAGTGGTCAAAGGCTAGCTCGCTAATTTCATTGACCGGAATCCAGTCTGCATTTTTAGCAAAAGAAGATGCCTGAGGTTTGTAGTCGGCCATTTGAACTAAGGAGAAATAAGCAACTGTAATGACGCGTGCCTCAGGTTCTGCTCGAATTGTTTTGAGCCATTCGCGGTCAGATTCTTTGTGGATACGGTCTGGGTCTCCGAAGGCGCCAACTTGTTCAAGGTAAATGTTTTCAAGCCCGGTCAACTCAGCCAAAACGCGATTCGCCGCTTGGTCTAGGTTTTCGTTGTCGTAGATGAGGTTACCTGGCAAGGCCATCCGAGGACCAGACCCCGACGGGATTTCACCGCGGTCAATCAATAAGACAGTAAGCTGCTCAAGGTCAAAGCCAAAGATGACGCAGTCTACGGAAACATTTGGGTTAAGTTCGGAACCTATTTTTTTAGTTATGTGATGCACGTATTAAGGATTTTCTATATATTTGGCATAGTGTAAAATTGACACAAAGCTCTAATTCACTCTATAACAAATATATGTATTTCATCATTGAAAGTGGTTCAACCAAAAGTGATTGGGTACTTGTTGAAGACAAAAATAACCAAAGTTTTTTTTCAACAATGGGCTTCAATCCATATTTTCATTCCACTGAACTTATTGCCTCCGAATTAAGAAAACACCAAGATATCATGAATGTGGCGCCTCAAGTCAAAGGCGTTTATTTTTATGGAGCTGGATGTTCAAGCCCAGAACTCAACGAAATTGTAGAAAAAGGCCTTGCTCAGATTTTTCCAGCTGCTTCTATTTTAGTTGAGCATGACCTTTTAGCATGTGCTTACGCGACTTATCAAGGAGCTCCTGCTATTTCATGCATTGTCGGCACTGGTTCGAATTCTTGTTACTTTGATGGTCAAAATTTATTGGAAGAAGTACCTGCATTAGGATATATTCTTGGTGACGAAGGCAGTGGAAGTTATTTTGGCAAGCAATTGCTTTCTTCTTTTCTATATCATCATTTACCAGAAGAAATTGAAGCAGATTTCATTGCGACCTATCAGCTCGACAAAGACATGATTGTTGACCGCGTATACCGCGAACCGAATGCCAATGTTTTTATCGCTTCTTTCATGCCTTTTATTGCCAAGCATAAAGCCAATCCTTTCTTCTCAGAAATGGTTTACAAAGGCTTTAAGCATTTCATGGCCGTTCATGTCTGTTGTTATGACAACTTTAAAAATACTGAAGTACATTTCGTCGGTTCACTTTCCAAGATCTTTGAAAAAGAACTAGATCAAGCGGCAAAAGAACTCGGGATTACCGTTACTTCAATTATTCAAAAACCTGTACAAGGTCTAGTGGATTACCACCTCAAGTACATTCTTCACCTCGAAACCGTCTAACTATGTTTAAAAAGATTTTATTTGGCGCCCTGCTTATTGTGGCGCAAGCGTCCTTTGCACAATTAAATACGCCGAAATGGGTAGCTAATTCTACTATTTACGAGGTCAATGTTCGTCAGTTTTCTAAAGAGGGAACTTTTAAAGCACTTGAAGCGCAATTACCACGCTTACAAAAAATGGGTGTTGATATCATTTGGTTGATGCCGATTCATCCAATTGGTGAGAAGAATCGCAAAGGAACACTTGGAAGTTATTATGCAGTCCGCGATTACCGTGCCGTGAACCCAGAGTTTGGTGATATGGAAGATTTCAAAGCATTAGTTGAAGCTGCCCACCAACTCAACATGAAAGTGATCATTGATTGGGTCGCAAATCATACTTCGCCAGACCACGTTTGGGTAGATCAAGGCCACCAAGATTGGTATACACTTGATTCTTTAGGACAATTACAGCCAACTATTGGTACTGACTGGTGGGATGTCGCTGACTTGAACTACGAGAATAAAGAAATGCGTCAGGAAATGATCAGTTGCATGGAATTTTGGGTAAAAAATGCCAAAATTGATGGCTTTCGCTGCGATGTAGCCGGATGGGTGCCAATGGACTTCTGGAAAGATGCCCGAAAAGCACTCGATGCAGCCGGAAACGGTGTTTTTATGCTAGCAGAAGCTGAAGGCAATGAATTATATGATGCATTTGAAGCTACTTACGGATGGGAGTTTCACCACATCATGAACGACATCGCAAAAGGAAAGAAAGATGCAGCTGCGGTTCATGATTTTTTTGCCCGTCTGAAGCCAGGTATGTATGGTTTTCATATGAACTTTACTTCTAATCACGACGAAAATTCTTGGAATGGTACGGAAATGGAGCGCATGGGCGATGCCCGCTTCGCAATGGCTGTAATGGCTGCAACCATTGAGGGTATGCCTTTGGTTTACAACGGTCAAGAAACTTCTCTGGATCGTCGTTTGGCCTTCTTTGAAAAAGACGAAATCGACTGGACCAAAATGGATCTCGTTGCTTTCTATGACAAATTATTGCATTTGCACCAAAGCAATCCCGCTTTATTTGCAGGCGTAGGTCAGCAAGTACCAAGATTTATTTCTAAAGCAAGCGACAAAAACAAATTGGTTTACGTCAGAGAACGCGATGGTCATCAAGTTCTTGTCGTTTTGAACCTAAGTGCAGCACCACAGCAAATTAAATTTACCGATGCAGCCACTGCTGGTGAGTTCCAAAATTTATTTGACGGAAAAAAACTTTCACTCAAATCTGACAAAACTTTTGATGTTCCAGCTTGGGGCTACAAAGTACTTTTCCGCTAAAACTAACAACCTTAAACTACTGCCATGCAAACTAAACCTACGCTTTCTTTTTGGCAAATTTGGAACATGAGCTTTGGTTTCATGGGTATCCAATTTGGTTGGGGCCTTCAAATGGCCAACATGAGCTCTATTTACGAAAGCTTAGGCGCTAAGCCTGAAGAAATTCCAGGTCTTTGGTTAGCAGCTCCGTTAACCGGGCTTTTGGTTCAGCCCATTATCGGCTACCTCAGTGACCGTACTTGGCATCCGGTGTTGGGGCGACGCAGACCTTTCTTTTTAATCGGAGCTATCCTGAGTTCTATCTGTTTGTTCTTGATGCCTTCCTCATCAGCACTTTGGATGGCTGCAGGTTTACTTTGGGTTCTTGATTCTTCGATCAATATCAGCATGGAGCCATTCCGAGCTTTTGTTGCCGATCAACTTCCGGCTTATCAGCGCACACGAGGCTTTTCCATGCAGAGTTTTTTCATTGGGGTAGGAGCTACTATTGCTAGTGCTTTACCCTGGATTTTCACCAACTTGTTTAAAGTTGATGGCACGGCAAAAGCTGGGCAGATTGCGGCTAATGTTCAATGGAGTTTTTATATAGGTGCATTGGCCTTTTTAGGAGCTGTTTTGTATACGGTATTCACGACCAAAGAATATCCGCCCACTGCAGAGGAATTAGAGGCTGCTAAATCTGAAAAGAAAGGATTTTTACACGGAGCCAATGAAATTCTGACAGCGATTAAAACCATGCCTAAGCAAATGCGACAATTGGCTTTGGTGCAGTTTTTAACTTGGCCAGGTTTATTTTTAATGTGGTTTTTCTTTACAACCGCTGTAGCCTCTGAAATTTTCAAAGGAGAACCTGGTTCAGCAGCTTACGGAGAAGGATCAGATTTAGCTGGTTTGGCTTATTCTTTTGAAAATATCGTCACATTCTTGTTTGCACTTGTTTTGCCTTTTTTGGCCGCCAAAATTGGTCAAAAATGGACGCACTTTACTAGTTTGTTAATTGGTGGTTTAGGGCTCATGCTCATTAATTTTGTCGATCAAGATAGCACCTGGATGCTCTTTTTAATCATGGGCTTGGTCGGCATTGCCTGGAGTAGCATTTTATCTATGCCTTATGCCATGTTGGTACCGCATTTACCTGCCAACAAGATTGGAGTTTACATGGGTATCTTTAATTTCTTTATTGTACTTCCAGAAATCATTGCTTCCTTATTTTTTGGCGACGTCATGGCCAGCGTATTAGATAATTCAAGAATTGCTGCGGTAACCGTTGGTGGTATTTTACTGATAGTTGCCGGAATTTTAACTTTAAGAATTAAGGAAAATAATGTTGCCAATTAAAGGACTGCTCTTCGACCTCGACGGCGTATTAGTCACTACAGAACACAATCATTTTTTAGCTTGGCAACGCTGTGCGCATAGCCTTGACATCCCTTTTACTGAAAATGAAAACGAACTGCTCAAAGGGGTAAGTCGTGTTGATTCATTAAAGAAAATTTTAGAGTTGGGTAACAAAACAATTTCATCAGTAGAATTTGAAGCGCTCTTGACAAGTAAAAATGATTTTTATTTAGAATCTATTCAAGCACTCAGTTCTAAAGATTTATTACCTGGTGTTGCTGCTTTATTGCAAGAGGCTAAAAACCACGGGATTTTACTCGGTGTGGGTTCATCTAGTAAAAATGCCAATTACATCCTCGGGAAGTTAGAAATTGCACACTTCTTTGATGTTGTAATAGATGGCAATGGTGTAACTGACCCTAAGCCACACCCGGAAGTATTTTTAAATGGCGCCAAAGCTCTAAAATTAGATCCTAAAGAAGTGTTGGTATTTGAAGATGCCGCTTCTGGTATAGCAGCTGCTAAAGCAGGTGGTTTTACAGCGGTGGGCGTCGGGAATCCGCACATAGCCACACAAGCAGATATTTATTATAACGATTTGACAGAATTCAGTTTAGCCAACAATGCGTAATTTATTTGAAATCGATCCATGGAAGATCGTCGAGACAAAATTTGATGCCAACAAACAAAAACAAGCTGAAAGTATTTTCAGTATTGGTAATGGTTCTTTCGGGCAGCGCGCCAATTTTGAAGAAAAATACAGTGGCGATACTTTACAAGGTAGCTATATCGGAGGTGTTTATTACCCTGATAAAACTCGTGTGGGTTGGTGGAAGAATGGCTATCCAGAATATTTTGCTAAAGTGCTCAATTCTACCAACTGGATTGGTATCAACATTGAAATTGATGGCGAACAGCTCGATCTCAATCAACAACAAATTAAATATTTCCACCGTGAGCTCGATATGCAAAAAGGGCTCTTGAAGAGAACTTTTCGCGTGGTCTTTGGTTCTGGAAAAGAACTCGAGGTTGAAAGCACGCGTTTTTGTTCAATGGCGCGTGAAGAGATTGCTGCGATTTCCTACACGGTTACACCGCTTAATTTCAGTGGAAATGTCAAGTTTACGCCATATCTAGACGGTAATGTCACCAATCACGATGCCAATTACGATGAGTTTTTCTGGTTAGAAGATTCTAGAAAAGTGGATGTTCAAAAAGGAATCTTGTGTGCGCGCACCAAAAAAACCAATTTTTGTATCGCCACAGCCATGCGCTTTTCTTTTTGGAAAGAACAAGAGCTGCTTACCATTCACCCGAATGTTGCACAACGCGATTTTTACGTCGAGAATAACTTTGAACACTACCTTGAAAAAGGAGTGCGCTTTACGCTTAAAAAATATGTTGCCGTCACCTCGACAATTAACCACTCTGAGTTTGAATTGTCAGCCAAAGCCATCAAGCGTGTTCGTGATGCCTATACTTCAGGCTTTGATGTATTGCTTACAGAACACGAAAATGCTTGGGCCGATATTTGGAAAAGCGCTGATATCATCATTGAAGGCGATGACGCTTCACAGCAGGGTATCCGTTTTAATATCTTTCATTTGTACCAAACCTACACCGGTAAAAATGCCAAATTAAACATCGGGCCTAAAGGTTTCACTGGTGAAAAATACGGAGGAGCAACTTACTGGGATACCGAAGCATATTGTTTGCCTTTCTATTTAAAAACCGCGGATCCTCAAGTAGCAAAGCAACTCTTGATTTATCGTTATCATCACCTTGATCGCGCTATCGAAAATGCCGAAAAGTTAGGTTTTAAAAATGGAGCAGCCCTTTACCCAATGGTGACCATGAACGGTGAAGAGTGTCACAACGAGTGGGAAATCACCTTTGAAGAAATCCACCGCAATGGTGCCATTGCTTTTGCTATTTATAATTATGTGCGCCATACCGGAGATACACAATATTTATCCGAATATGGTTTGCCTGTATTAGCGGGTATTGCACGTTTTTGGGCACAGCGTTTCAATTGGTCCGAAGCCAAACAAGCGTATGTAATGCTTGGTGTTACAGGGCCTAACGAATACGAAAACAACGTGAACAATAACTGGTATACCAATTATATTGCGCGTTGGTGTATCCAATATTGTTTAGAAGTGGATGCACAAGTGAGTGCTGCACTACCTGAAAAACTGAGCGCCAAAGAGCAAAAGGATTTCCAGCATATTGTTGAGAATGTTTATTTCCCAACCTTAGAAGGTACCCATATTTATTTGCAACAAGATGGCTTCATGGACAAAGAACAATTGTCCGCACAAGACATTCCTGTAGCAGAGCGCCCGATTAATCAGCATTGGTCTTGGGATCGAATTTTGCGTTCAATCTTCATCAAACAAGCCGATGTGCTACAGGGGCTTTACTTATTCGAAGATCATTTTAGTGAAGAGGTCATCCGTGAGAACTTTGATTTTTACGAGCCTAAAACCGTTCATGAATCTTCTTTATCTCCTTGTGTTCACGTCATTTTAGCAGCCAAAATTGGGCGCATGGAAAAAGCACTAGAGTTGTATTTGCGCACTTCGCGTTTGGATCTCGACGACTACAATCACGAAGCAGACGAAGGCTTGCACATTACATCAATGGCAGGTACCTGGATGTCTGTAGTTGAAGGTTTAGCCGGAGTCAGAGTGACAGAAGAAGGATTATCTATCCATCCAAATATACCAAAACCATGGAAAGCGTATTCATTCCAAATTCGCTACAAAAATCAGCCATTAGCACTTTCCATTACGCAGCAAAAAGTTACAATAGAAAATTTAGGTTCGGCGCCTGTTTCTTGTCAATTGTTAGGTAAAGAGGTATCAATAGAAGTAAAGGCAAAGCAAGAGGCAGCGTTGAAGTAATTCAGCGTTTATAATGAAACTAATTTGTGTTTTGTTGGGGCTTACCCTGACTTATTCTTGGTGTTCAGCGCAAGTGAATCCGACCAATAGGCAAGTGGTATTGCAAGCTTTTTGGTGGGATTACTGGAATTCAAATTATCCAAATGGTTGGGCTAACTACCTCACAGAACTTGCACCACGCTTAGCTGAATTAGGCGTAGATGCCGTCTGGATTCCGCCGACCATCAAAAATTCCGGAACCAACAGTGTTGGTTATTCTCCCTTTGACCACTACGATCTTGGTGACAAATTTCAAAAGGGCAGTCTCAAAACCCGTATGGGCGACAAAGACGAACTACTGCGCATGGTTGCTGTGATGCATGCCAATGGCATCGATGTCATTCAAGATATCGTACTCAATCATGTGAGCAATGCCGGGAGTTCAAATGGAGCTGGTGGTCAGGATCCAGCAGCGATGGATGACGGCCAAACCAGCAGATACAAGAATTTCAGGTATAGCTCTTTTAAAACTCCTGCCAATTCAGAATCGGCTGCAAATTATTTAGCTAGAGAGGGTCGCTTTCCTAAAAACTGGCAAAATTTTTATCCGAACCCATCCAATCCTTGTTGTTCAAATGACATCAATTCGCCGTTTTGGGGCCCTGATGCTTCCTATGAAAGCAATGCTTTTGGACTTTCATCTAATGCACTCTATAATCCTACGCAAGGGTCAGATTACATGCGTAACAACATGCGCAATTGGCTCATTTGGTACAAAAAACAAGTGGGGTTTGACGGCTTGCGCATCGATGCGGTGAAGCATTTCCCTGCTTATGCAGCGGAAGATTTTCTATGGAACTTACAATATGGCTCGCTTTGGGCAAATGGTGGCCCAGATATGTTTGCAGTAGGAGAGTGGGTTGGGGGAACTTCTCAGCTTGATGCTTGGTGTAATTCGGTTCAAAATCGCGCTGGCACCTTTGATTTTAATCTGCGTTTTGCCCTCTCCAGCATGGTTTCTTCCAATGGCAATTACGATTTAAGTCAAATTCCTGCCCAACAGCAACAAAATAGATTGCGTACGGTTCCGTTTGTAAATAACCACGATACTTTTAGGCCTCAGCTTTCTGCTCAGGGCAACTATACGGGTTGGAATACAGGCTCTGAACTGAGTCCGCACATTGAACCCAACGATGGCAGGTCATCAGCGGCACACGCTATTGTTGTTTCCCTAGATGGCGCTCCACAATTATTTTTCGAAGATTTATTTGAAATAGGCTACAATTCGAGTCGCTTCAGTCATCAGCCAACTGATTCTCTAAGCTTAAATACAGATTCAGATGTAGCTAATTTACTTTGGTGTCATCAAAACTTACATTTCAAAGATGGCGCATATTTTGTGCCTTGGCAAGCGCCAGATGCGTTAGTGATTGAAAGAGAAGCTAAGGCATTGATTGGAGTTACTGATAATTGGACACAATGGCAAAATTTAACGGGTGTTCAAACGCATTGGGCTGATGGCACGGTTCTGATTGACTATTCAGGTGCCAATGGTTCGGCAACAAGAACGGTTTATGGAGGAGGAAAAGTCGATATTTCTATACCTCCCTGTGACGGAACTGCCAATCTGGGCAGACGCGGTTACTGCGTATGGGCTCCTCAAGGAATCACGACGAATTACCAGCGCCCTGCCAAGTCGGTAACACAAGAATGGGAAATGAGCAATGATCTCGGTGATTCTCATACATCTTCCTTACAGCAAGGCGGTCGTTTACCGGATAACAGCTTAGATTGTCGGGTGGTGGGCAGAATTTATGCAAACATGGGCGATACCGTAAGCATTGAGTGGTATCCTGGTGCGCCAAATTTACCACTACAAATTGCCGTCTTGAATAAAGAGTGTCAAGTACTCGATTCCCTCACGCAATCAGGTAATGGCGTATTTCAGTTTGTTCCTATATATACTGGCTGGCACACTTTGCGTTTGCGCAACGCAAGTGCAACTCAGGCTGGTCAGAATTGCTGGGTAAAAGCAAACTATACTGCGCCGAAAGTAGTTCAAACCAATGAGGTTAAGAATAAATGTGCGTGTAGTATTTCCAATGGTGGAAACTCAAGCGTAGAAGAATTATTGGCTGCCGAAATTGAACTCTATCCCAATCCGAATCAAGGAAAGTTTGAATTAGTTTGGTCGATTGGACTCTCTGTTCAAGCTGTTGAAGTGGTCGATTTGAGTGGTAGAAGTATTCAAAGCTTTGTTGGGCCGTTTTTTAATGGTTCAGCTAGCTTTGATTTGTCGGAAATTGACAAGGGAAGTTATGTGCTGCGCGTCATTACTGATCAAGGAATGGTTCTGAAGAAGATTCAGGTGAATTGATTCGACTGTCAATGATTCATTTCAAGAATGTTTTGAAATCAGATTTGTGATTATCCCAATCAATTTATCAAT
>JBEEKM010000056.1:0-10583 GCA_041168645.1 Bacteroidota bacterium
GTTTGTATTCATTGATAGAATCTGCATCTACAATTGCTTCTAGTAGGCTTTTTGTTGAATAAGGCTTAGAGCGATCTGCAGGCATGATTCCGTAGACTTGTTCCGGGCTAATTTTTGGAGCGAGTGCCTCAGATCTTTGGAAATTTACTTTTTGAGGATGCCCTATGCGCGACATCAGGTCTCTAATTTTGAGCAAACAAGCCTCATCGTTAGGAACTTTGTAGTCACAAACGCCAGAAATTTCGGTTTGCGTAGTAGCACCGCCAAGCGTTTCGTTGTCAATATCTTCTCCGATTGCGGCTTTTACTAAATAAGACCCAGCCAAGAAAATGGTTCCGGTTTTATCTACAATCAAAGACTCATCTGACATAATTGGTAAATAGGCCCCACCAGCAACACAGCTCCCCATTACGGCAGCGATTTGTGTGATTCCCATTGCAGACATTTTGGCGTTGTTTCTAAAAATTCGACCAAAGTGCTCCTTATCGGCAAAGATGTCTTCTTGCATGGGTAAGTAAACACCTGCAGAATCTACTAAGTAGATAATTGGCAGTTTGTTTTCCATGGCAATTTCTTGCGCCCTTAGGTTTTTCTTTCCTGTAATTGGAAACCAAGCACCTGCCTTAACAGTCGCATCGTTAGCAACCACAATACATTGTCTACCACTGACATATCCAATGACAATAACAACACCACCAGCTGGGCAGCCGCCATGTTCTTTGTACATACCAAAACCAGCAAGCGCCCCTAATTCGAAAGAAGGGGTTTTGGGGTCTAGTAAGCCTTCGATGCGTTCTCGGGCGGTTAGTTTCCCATTTGCATGGTGTTTTTCTATCTTGGATTTTCCGCCTCCGAGGTGGATTTTATTGAGTTCTAGTTCTAATGCGCGTATCTTTAAGCGCATTTGATCTTCATTAAAATTGAAGTTGAGTTCTTGTGTTGAGGCCATGTGTTGATTGAGTTTCAAATATACGAAATGTCAGCTTTCTATCTTGTTATGTTGGGGCTTTTTCCTATTTTCATGCACGCAATTAAATAGACAAAAATTATGCAACAAGGTTCAGACTCTAAAGCACCAGAAAAGACTAAAAAAAACAGATTAACGCTTTATATTTTGGTTGCAATGTTATTGGGCGGTATTTTAGGAGCCTTTGTTCATAGCAATTACAGTGCTTCAGCAGCGGCTCAATTTAGCACACACATCAAGTTGCTTGCAACCATTTTCATTCGCTTGGTTCAAATGATCATTGCTCCTTTGGTTCTAACAACCCTAGTTGTAGGAATTGCTAAATTAGGCGATATCAAATCTGTAGGTCGAATAGGAGGTAGGGCCCTGGCTTGGTTTTTTACCGCGTCGTTTATCTCACTGATCATCGGCCTAATGTGGGTTAATTTTTTAAAACCCGGAGAAGGCGTCAATTTATCGAATGTTGATCAAGCTACAGCTACTGAGGTTACTGCTAAAACTCAAGATTTTTCTGTGCAGCATTTTATTGAGCATATCATTCCAAAATCGGTGTTTGAGGCGATGTCTACCAATGAAATTCTTCAAATTGTCATTTTCTCTATATTCTTTGGACTAGCAGCGGCATCTATCGGAGACAACGTCAAACCCGTCATCAACGCTTTGGATAAGACCTCCCATATCATTTTGAAAATGGTCAATTTCGTCATGAAATTTGCGCCAATTGGCGTTTTCGGTGCCATAGCTGGGGTTTTTGCGGTCAAAGATATTTCTGAATTAATGTTCACGTACACCAAGTTTTTTAGTTCTTTCCTTGTCGGTATTGCATCGCTTTGGCTTGTGCTCTTGTTAGTCGGTTATCTGTTTTTAAGAAATCATTTAAAGACCTTACTTAAACGCATTGTCAGCCCTCTAGTGATTGCTTTTGGTACTACAAGCAGTGAAGCTGTTTTTCCGAAATTAACAGAAGAGTTAGAGCGTTTTGGTATCAAGGACCGTATCGTTTCCTTCATGTTGCCCTTGGGCTACTCATTTAACTTGGACGGCAGCATGATGTACATGACTTTTGCCAGTATTTTTATTGCCCAAGTTTATGGCATCCCGCTAGATACAGGTACCCAACTCACCATGTTACTGGTCCTGATGC
Organism: Bacteroidota bacterium; assembly: GCA_041168645.1. Taxonomy (GTDB): domain Bacteria; phylum Bacteroidota; class Bacteroidia; order Flavobacteriales_D; family Crocinitomicaceae; genus UBA952. Next base: position 2,112 of record JBEEKM010000056.1, read on the forward strand.
TCACGAGTAAAGGAATTGCAGGAGTCCCTAGAGCTAGTTTAGTGGTGGTAGCTGCTACCTGTGGTATGTTCAATATTCCGATTGAAGGAATTGCATTGATCCTTCCAATAGACCATTTTTGTGACATGTTCCGTAGTGCCACTAACGTGCTAGGTAATTCAATCGCTACAGCCGTTGTTGGCAAGTGGGAAAGTAAAAATGCCTAGATCTTACTGAAGGATCTTACTCAGTGTAGTTGGGTCAATGTCGTGCTTACCTTCAAATTCATGGATTTTGAATCCGAGATTTCTGTAGGTTTGAAGCACTTCTCCTTTCTGAGTTTCTAAAAAATAGGGGTCCAGATTTCCAATGGCAAAATGAAGATTTTCTGCTTTAGCAAAATCTTGAACTGAGACATCCGGCGGAAACACACTAGCCCATAATATGAGCATTTCAAATAAATCAGGACACGACTGATACAATCTAGCTGCAGTTGCACCACCCTGTGAGAAACCCAAAAGATAAATACGTGCTGCTGTATTTTCAGCTTTGACTTTTTCAATTAAAGCGAGCAAATAATGCGTATTTTCCTCGATGTCCTGCTCGCGCCATTCTTTAGTCATCCAAGAAGCGCCAACACGGCCACTACTACCTTCTAAATAAAATCGATGAGGGCCTTCTGGCACAATAATCCCATAAGTTTGATCGAGTGCTGCAAACTTTCTAGCAAAGAACTGAGCAAGTTGCCCATAGCCATGCAAAGCCACCAGTATCTTGGATTTCCCTTTGAGTTCGTTGGTATAATAGCGACGCTTTTGGCTAAATTCAATATGTGCTTCTTTCAACATTAGTTGAGTAGGAGCTTATGAACCATCAGTTTGCCATTTTGACGAACTTGAACAAAATAGGTGCCTTTAGCTAAGCGAGAAAGATCTATTTCTACCATCGATGCAGTCATTTCAAATTGTTGGATGATTTTACCTTCAATATTTGAGATCAGCAGCTGCGCGACATCAGGATTTGTCAATTGAATTGAAATGATACCAAGACTAGGATTTGGAGAAATGGTTGCCAATAAATTTAGTTCTGAAATTCCCGAAATATCCAGACCTACACACTGACAATTGTCGTTAATGGAATCATTAATAGTGAGTGCATTGTTGTCGTCACAAGGTGATCCTGGAAGTACACAAGAATTGTCGCTTGTATTCGCTAGAGGGTTGAAATTACATGCTGAAGAATCCATACAGCCCACTACGACTTGCGTTCCGATGCAATCACAATTGGCATCATAAAGATCATTGAAAGTATCAGGGTTGTTGTCGTCACAAAGTGCTCCCGGGAAAATACAAGAGTTATCATCTACGTTTGCTAACGGATTGTAATTACAAGAAAGCGGGTCTGTACAACCATTTACAATGAGTTCTCCAGCACAATTACAATCAGGATTAATAGAGTCATTGATTGTATTTGGATTGTTGTCATCACAAGGTAAACCTGGGAACAAACATGAATTGTTGTCAACATTGGCTAAAGGATTAAAGTTACAAGCCGCCGGATTCATACAGCCTGGCACAATCAGAACCCCAACACAGTTACAATTGGCATCAATGCTATCGTTCATGGTGTTTGGGTTGTTGTCATTGCACGGGCTTCCTGGTAAGATACAGGTACCGCTGCTGACATTTGCCAACGGGTTGTAATTACAAGCCGCCGGATTCATACAGCCAGGTACAATGAGTACACCAGTACAATTGCAGTTGGCATCAATGACATCATTCATGGTGTTCGGATTGTTGTCATTGCATGGGCTTCCTGGTAATATACAGGTGCCGTTGTCAACTGTTGCCAATGGATTGTAATTACATGCTGCTGGGTTCATACAACCTAATACAGGAGCCACCGTGTTACTATAAATATAACGCGCAACTGCAAACTGAGGATTGGTTTGCGCACTGAAACCGGCAATAACTACTCTATTATTTGGGTAAAGATCCATTCCATAGGCATCATCCCAATTGGAGAAAATTGAAGTTACGGTGTGTCCGTTAGTTCCCCAGGTGGTCTCTAGAATTCCATTTGAACTGTATTTAGAAATGATGAAATCACGAGGAGCGCCAATACCCACCGCGCCTGTTGTGCCGCATGCTAAAATACTCCCATCCGGATGTGCCAATACTTCATAATAGGAATCTGAATTATTCAGATTGGTAATTGTACTACCTCCCGTACCAAAAGTAGTAACCAGCGCACCAGTATTTTCATTTCTGGCTTGTAATAAAAAATCAGTGAATGATGCACCATCATTTCCAGTTACGACTAATTTTCCTGCAATAAAATCGATGTCAAAATAACGGCTATTTTGAGACATAGAAACCCAAATGCCAGCCGTTCCAAAAGTGGTGACCGCTGCACCTGAACTGGTCATTTTTGCCATCATCGGGTAATAGGTATTGCTTATGTAGGCATCACCACATACCACAATATCGTTATTGCTCGCCCAACATGCACTATAGGTCATGTTTGAGTTACCATTTGAAAGAGTTGTCTTGCCAGCAGTACCAAAACTTAAATCTAGCACACCATTGAGGTCGCAACGAGTGGCAGCAATGCGGTTGGTCGTGAAACCAGGCAGTTTACTAGAGCCAACAAGGGTAATATGTGTGCTCGACAATAATATTTTACGGGCGTAGTCTTCGCTAGCATCGATGTCGTTAGCAAATACACCATTTGTACCGAAAGAAGTGTTCAGCGTACCATTTGAATTGAGGCAAACAAGGGCAAACTGCGGATTTGCAGCCGTAATTGAAAGTGCACCAGCAATCAATATTTGACCGTTGGCAAGTACCTCCATATCATAAGCGAAGTCTGAACCAGACGGGTTGGAGTGCAAGTAGTACCCATTCGTTCCAAACGTGTTGTCAATTGTGCCGTCTGCATTCAATCTAACTACACACATTTCAAGATTACCTGTTGTTCCGGCTGTACCACAGAAAACCATTTGTCCGTTAGGTAAGGTAACGACATCTTGCGCGTTGTCAAAACTTGTTGTTGAAACAGGGCCGTAGCTCGCATAGCCAATGGTGGCAAAAGTCGGGTCTAGGGAACCAGGGGCTTGCGCTGCAGTATTTAAGATATAAAAACAACTTAAGAGTAGAATTGCGAATTTCATGTATCAAATTTTATAAGGCCTAAATTTAAGACTTATATTTGAGGGTGCGAAAATTTTTACAGTACGGATTTCTATTACTGTTTGCCTATCAGTTAGTGGGCTTTTTTGCTTTTTTTGAAATCGAGCATTATCAAGTGCGCAAGCAAATCAAGAAAGCAATTAAGCTTTCCGTTCCTGAAAATCAACTCATCCGTTTTCATTTAACTGAAAAAGAGTCAGCTGCACTTCATTGGGTTAAAGCTCATGAATTTAGGCTCAATGGACGTTTTTATGATGTGGTGCACAAAACAAAGAGCAATGGTATTTGGTATTATCAGTGTATCAACGATATCCAAGAAACCCAATTATTTGAACGACTAGGTTCAGCAACTGCCCAAAACCTGAGCGATACGCCACCAGCTCATCCTATGAAATCTTGGTTGAAAGTGCTTAATGAACCGATGGAAGAAATTTCAAATGAATCCTTTTTGAATATCAGCTCTTTCCCGTCACATCTAACTCATGAATTACCGAATTACCATTCCTCAAATTACCTAGATCCTTATCTAGCTCATGCATTTCCACCTCCAGATTTTATGTAAATAGCTTTTATTTTTAATCATTAAGGTCTTTGTTTGCGCAATGACCTGCTATTTATTTAATCAAAAAATAATGGAAAAAAATCAATTTTCCTCTCGATTCAGAGAGGGAGGGCTTTCTATTTTAGGGGCTTTAATCTATATACATGTCGCTTTTCAAAGCTTCGGGCAAAAATTAACCATTCAGGTCAATGACGCTTTTACTACTCAACCGATTGTTGGGGTGAAGGTTAAGACTGCTGATGGAATTTATTATACAAATAACAAGGGTGAATTTGTTTTTCAAAAGCAACCCAACTCCATCGAACTTTCTCATCCAGACTACCTCACCATGGTTGTTCCGTTACAAGCCGATAAAAATCAAGTTGAAAATCAACAAATAGGAAAAGATGTTTCAATTGAAGTTGTAATTCGCTTGGAACCCAATTCTCAAACGGAAGAAGAAACGGTAGTTTCTGCCAACAGATCGCAAGAGAAAAGGAAGGATGTTGCCCAAAAAATACAAGTAATGAGGGCGGGTGAGATTCAATTTCAGCAGCAAACATCTATGGCCGACGTACTTGCACAATCGGGTTCTATTTTTGTGCAAAAAAGTCAGTTAGGTGGCGGTAGCCCGATCATACGTGGTTTCGAAACCAATAAAGTGCTGCTTGTGGTAGATGGTATTCGCATGAATAATGCCATTTATCGTGGAGGTCACCTTCAGAATGTCATTACACTAGATCAAGCTAATATGGACAGAGTTGAGCTTGTTTTTGGCCCAGGGTCTGTCGTTTACGGCTCTGATGCCATTGGTGGCGTCATGTCTTTTCAAACAAAGAAGGTGCAATTAAGCACATCTGATGAATTGTTGGTTAAGGCGGGGGCTTATACGCGTTACTTTAGTGCTGCCAACGGTTACGCAGCCAACGCACAAGTCAATGTGGCTAATCGTCGCTTTGGTTCGCTTACTTCTTTTTCATATGCTAATTATGGCGATCTCAGACAAGGGGCAAGACGCTCCGCTGCAATAGGCAATTTAGGGGTGCGCAATTGGTATGTGGAGCGCATTAATGGACAAGATAGTATGGTCACTAATTTAGATAGCAACTTACAAGTAGGTTCTGGCTATTCACAATACGATGTGCTTCAGAAATTCTCCTTCGCTCAAAAGCCAGGTGTTTTTCATCAACTCAACTTACAGTTATCTAATTCAAGTAATATTGATCGCTATGATCGCCTGACTCAACTTTCTGGTTCTAAACCAAGATTTGCTGAATGGTACTATGGGCCACAATTTAGATTACTGGCGGCTTATACCTTAGAGCTGAGCAATCAAACAAAATGCTATGATCAGGCTCGTATAACTTTGGCTTATCAAGGAATTGAAGAAAGCAGAATTGATCGTCGTTATCAAAAAGATACGCGAAATCACCGCATTGAAAAATTAGATATCTATACCTTGAATGCTGATTTCATGAAAAAAATCAACAAGCACGAGGTGCGCTATGGCCTAGATGCCTTTATCAATAACGTCAATTCAACTGCTTTTTCAGAGCACATAATTACGGCGGAGCAATCTGCTCTTGATACGCGATATCCGGATGGAGGTTCACAAATGCAAGGTGCTGCATTGTATGCCTCGCATACTGTTGAGATTTCGGAAAAGTTAATTTTAAATGATGGTCTGCGTTTGTCTCAAGTAGCTTTAAACGCTCAATTTATTGATCAAACGTTCTTCCCATTTCCATTTAATTCGATCCAGCAAAATCACCTTGCTTTAAACGGAAATCTTGGTTTAATTTACCTACCAACTAAAAATTGGAAGTTGACCTTGAATGGTTCAACGGCCTTCAGAGCACCAAATGTCGATGACCTTACTAAGGTTTTTGAATCGGTGCCAGGTAAAGTTGTAGTTCCAAATCCAAATTTGAAAAGTGAATATGCTTATAACGGAGAGTTAGGGATTCAGTATGCATTGAATAAGCGACTCACGGTTGCCACTAATTTGTATGCTACCTTTTTGACCAATGCACTTACGGTTCAAAACGGAACCTTTAATGGCTCAGATAGTGTGCTTTACGATGGCGAAATGAGCGCCGTCCTGACAACAACGAATGCAGCCAGAGCCAGAGTGCTAGGTGCTGAACTTATGTTAAATGCAAAGATTGCCAATAACTTTTCGTTGCAAGCCACTTATAATTTCACGCATGGGCGTATCCTAACCGATACCATTCCTTATCCTTTAGATCATGTGGCTCCGGCTTTTGGTAAAGCTTCTTTGATTTATCAGAAAACCAAAGTGCGCGCTGAATTTTTTGTGCAGTATTCCGGTTGGAAAAAACTTGAAGATTATAATTTAATCGGAGAAGATAATTTCGCTTTTGCTACGCCAGCTGGAATGCCAAGTTGGTATACCTTGAACCTACGATTGAATTATTCCGTCAATCAAAATTTCAGCATTCAAGCGGCCTGCGAAAATATTTTAGATACGAACTATAGATTATTTGCTTCGAATATCTCAGCCCCAGGAAGAAATTTCATGCTAACGCTAAGAGGAAATTTCTAAACGATTGTAGCTGAATTTATTTCAACTAAAATTGAAAAGGCGGGGGGTAAACTCCGCCTTTTTGTTTGATTAGAAATTTAAATTGTGAAAATTAGCGCTGATCAAGCGTTGCATACTTACCTTCCTTCGTTAAATAAAAGAAAGTATACTTGATCTTTTCAATTGGCTTGATGCTTGGTATAAACGTATTTTTATCTTCTCCTTGTGGCAATGCGCCTAATTGAGCCTCCATGACAAAGATATTCTTTTGAGGTCCGTAAGAACCTGCACCAAATTCAAAATGATACGCCTCTGTTAGACTTGTGCCTAAGCCGTCAAAATTTTTAAATTGAAAAATACGTCGTGGGGTATGATTACTGACTGTATAAAAGTCTTTGTAACTCGCGTTGCGAATGCGAAAATCAATGAGAATGTCTTTATAGTCTTCAGAGCTAATGTTTTCAAAGGTGACATTTAGCGGTAAAAGTGGGGAGGATGGAATGGCAATTGGTGGTGACAACATATCGAGTTTGCCATCAAAAAAGAAGAAATAATTGTAGTTGCCCATGAAGCCGAGTTCGGCGCGTTTGGCTGGGTTAGGGGAGGCCATGGCTTCTTTCATGGCAAAGTCTTTGCGATTTAAAGTAATAATGGCGTCTTCAATGCCGTCGGCATCGAGTTGGGCTTTGTATATTTTAAAATCAAGTTGCTCGTCGGCTTGAATGCCAAGTTTGGCCCTCATCATGCGCTCGGCATATTGTGCAAGACTTTGTTTGCCTTTAGTGGGTAACTGTTCTTCTTGAACAGGAGCGGTGGTGTCTATAGCTTCATTCTGGCAAGCTGCCAAAACAAAGAAGAGTGGGTAGATTAATTTTTTCACAACGCAAAGATAAGCACAACCAAGATAACGTTTATTGACAATTTTTAGGGAGTTGAATTTGAAAAATGTTGAAAAAATGCCATTTATAATTATTGGCTTAAAGCATTGTTAATAAGAAAGATAACTAGTATCATTTACTTTGTTGCATGAAAAAACTTGCTCAAAATGAAACTTTGAAATCAAAGCGGGCGTAAGAGCACCCAAAACAAACAAACATGACAACAAGCATACAATCTCTCCGCACTAAATCACTTCGTCAGGCGAAGCTTAAACTAGATCAGCACCGTGAACTTGGAACGCAAAGCTCACTCAATATTTTTGAAGTTGCTGACTTACTAGATAGTATTCGCAATACAGAAATTAAGTTAATCGAAGAGCCACAAGCTTTTGCCTTGATTTTAAACTAATAACCAATTTCGATATTCAGCAATAAGATTGTTGTTTTTTAGATAGAAAAGACCGCCTTACGTGGTCTTTTTTTTATGCCTTAAAGTTTAATGGGCAATCACGCCGCTTCCCAATAATTCTTGACCTTGGTACCAAGCTGCAAACTGCCCAGGAGTAATGCCTTTTTGCAAAGACTCGAATAAAATATAATAATCCATGTCTTTTTTAATCAGGGTGGCATTTTGAAGCGGTTGTCGGTATCGAATTCTTACCTGACAGCTTAGCATGCCTTCTTTTTCAAATACTTCGTGCTTGTTAAACCAAGAAATCTCTTCTTTTTCAAGTTTCAAAGCCCAGCGATTGAGGCCTGGATGTTTTTCAGTCTGGCCGCTGTAAACAATATTTAGCTTGGTATCTATTCCAATAACGAAACTAGGTTCAGGTCTGCCACCAATATGCAAGCCTTTGCGCTGGCCAATCGTGTAATAATGCGCGCCTTGATGTGTAGTTACTTCAACGCCGTCTGAAATTTGATAATGAAATGCAGTTGCTAAAGCTTCAATATTCTCTGGCGTAGGTTGGAGTTGCTGATAAGACTTGAATTGGTCGAGCTCAGGCGAAACCTCAATGATGGGGCCTATTTTGGGTGCCAACTGCTGCTGAAGAAAAGTCGGCAAGGCAATTTTACCCACAAAACATAAACCCTGAGAATCTTTTTTGTTGGCAGTAACCAGACCTTGTGCTTCAGCGATAGCTCTTACCTCGGCTTTTTGAAGGTGCCCAATCGGAAATAGTGCTTTGGCTAATTGTGCTTGACGCAGTTGACACAAAAAATAAGATTGATCTTTATTTGGGTCGGCACCAGCTAGTAAGCTAAATGTACCGTCAGTATTTTCTCTTTTTTGACAATAGTGGCCGGTTGCCACGAAGTCAGCGCCTAGTTCTAGAG
>JBEEKM010000057.1:0-10124 GCA_041168645.1 Bacteroidota bacterium
TCGTTCAATAATTTTTATGGAAAAAGTTTCTCTCTAGCATCTTTGAAGAAAACATGCTTATGAAAAACTTCTTTTTTGTGTGGACGCTCGTTGCAGCCATAAACACAGTTGCCCAATCCGGAACTGGCGATGTCATCGGAACTTTTATCAATTTTGATACCCAACAACCTGTTGCTGGTGCAAAAGCCATGATTCGTGAAAATGGCCATGTCTATTTGGCGCTATCCAACGAAGAAGGTCGTTTCAGAATTGTTGGAGTCCCAGCAGGTACTTATCAAGTTGCTGGCTATTTTCAAAAAGACAGTACTGAAAAGGTAAGTGTCGAGGTTTTCATTGATGCTTATGCCAACGCGGGCAACATGTATTTTGCTTCCAAAACACAAGTCACTGAAGCCATCCGTTTAAATGGCGGTCGTTATGAAAAGGCGCGCATTCAGATCAGCGAGGTGCCCATGATGACGATTAGCTCTAAGCAAATCAAGTTCAGACCCGATAAATTCAGTGTGGTTGACATGGTAGCCAACTCTAACTCTGATATCAAAAAAGATGAAGATGGAGGCCTCATGTTTAGAGGGGCAAGAAAAGGCGACATGATTTATATGCTTGATGGCATCAAATCGAATGAAGTATTCAATGTGCCCAGTAGTGCCATTGGCAGAATTACAGTTTATACAGGTGGTTTGCCAGCCAAATATGGCGATACCTTAGGCGGCGCGATTATTTTAGAAACCAAAAGCTATTTTGATTTATACCGCGAGTGGGAATTGAGTCAGCCCGATTAATTTTTAGTGAGTTGTATGAAATTCAGGAGCCTGTGCATAGGTGATTTCCCACAGGAAAAGACCATGTGCAGGCACTGATACAGCCGCTTCTGAACGGTCTTTTGCAGCTATAATTGCCGGTAGGTCAGCGGCCGAAATTTTACCCAGCCCAACTTCAATGAGCGTTCCGACAATCGCCCTCACCATATTGCGCAAAAAACGATTCGCTGAAATTTCAAAGAAAATTTCGTTGTTTGCGGTGTGCCATTGGGCACTAAAAACTTCGCAGATATTGGTCTTGACATCGGTGTGTAACTTTGAAAATGAACCAAAATCCTGGACACCTAATAAATGCAGTGCCGCCTCATTCATGGCCTGAAAATCAAGTTGGCTTTGCACATACCAACTAAACTGTTCTTTGAAAGGATTTTTTTGTTGGTGAATAAAGTAGCGATAAGTTCTTTGTGTTGCATCAAAGCGTGCATGCAGGTCATGTTGCATGTCCCAGGCCTGAAAAAATGCGAGGTCGGGGGGAGTCATGCGATTGAGCTTAAAAATCAGTTGTTGTGGATCCCAGGTTATCGGCAAATCGGTGTGCAGGAAATACTGCTGGGCATGTACCCCTGCATCGGTGCGGCCACAACCCACCACTTCTATTTTTTGATTGCCATGTAATTTTGAAAGTGCTAACTCAATTTCTTCTTGAACGCTCGCTGCGTTGGGTTGAATTTGCCACCCATGATACGCACTGCCGTTGTAGGCCAAAGAAATAAAATAACGCGGCACTATTCAGGTTTTGGTATGAAAAACTGTTGAGGCAAAGTTTGAAGGGGTGCCTCAAAAAGATTGTAGCTAAATACACCCTCAAGGTCACTCACGCTAGCCCAAATAAGCTTGTTGTTTTTCCAGTCAATTTGAAGATGGGTGTCATCCAGAGAAGTATTGATTTGCGCACCCAAGTTTTGTGGCGCAGACCATTTGTCGTCTTCGAGGCGGCAATAGAAAAGGTCGTAACCGCCCATGCCAGGATGGGTATCAGAGGCGAAAATAAGCCATTGCCCATCAGGGCTTACAAATGGCGTGGTTTCACGACCTTCTGTATTGATGCCTTGTGCAAGTGGTGTTGCTGTTTCTTGCCAGACGCCGTTCGTGTTTTTGAGCAAATAAATTTCTGTGGCATATTTTTCAGCCTGTCTGTCTGAGACAAAATACAGTTCAATTGTAAAATTATCGCCGTCGGTCCAAAGCGTGTCTGTTAAAGTAGGTGAGCCCTCAAAATAGCTAAGGTTTAGGCCAGGAATCGAGCGGATGATTTGTTTGTCATCCCAAGTACCTGCTTTTTCAGTAGTGAGTTCAAAAATATCTGAGCTCTCTGTGTTTTGCTCTACTGATGCAGTGGTGTTAATGGTGCCGAGCGCATAAAGTCCATTTTTGGAAATATAAGATAGTGCATCAAAACCTTGGGAATTCATGATTTCATAATTCTCAAAAAGCTTGACCCAAGCCCCCTTGGTTTCTGGGTCTGGTGTAGCTTCATAGATGTCTTCAAAATAGCGTTGATCATCTGGGTTAAGATTAGCGCCTTTGGTATCTGGATTTCTGGAAGTAAAATACAAATGACCGTTAGTTGGATGAAAAATTGGGCCGTATTCGTCGTATTTGGTATTGAGGTTGGCGCCGAGTAAAGCTCTTTGGTTCTGGACAGCTCCACCTTGATAGGCAGCCAATGCAAATTCGCATTGTTGTTGTAGCGTAGCTAAACCTAAAGTTTGGTAGTCTTTTTCGTTTTTGAGCAGCTTTTTTGCTTGCGCTAATTCAAGTAAGGCCTCTTGGTGAAAATCAAGTGCCATGTGTGTTTGGGCAGCAAGCGTGAGGTCATTAAGGGTAGCTTTTGCGCCAGACACTTGCAGTACTTTTTGGATATGAATTTGCGCATCGTTATATGCGCGTAAGTCGAATTCAGTAGTGGCTAACCAAAAAAGGGTTTGCAAATTAGTAGAGTCGAGGTTGTGGGCTTGACTTAAGAGCATGTAGGCATTAACACTCTGTCCCTCATTAAATAATTGAATGGCATTGGAGGTGTAGCGTTTGGCTTGAAGGATATTTTTCTTAGAAATTCCTTGCGCCTGGGCAAAATTTGTAATTAGAAGAAATAGAATAAGAGCTCTCATCGACAGAATAATATGTAGAGTAAAGATACTTAATTTCAAGCTCCCAAATCCTTATCTTTGTTCAAATACTTATTGGCCCTCATGACTAAACGCTTTTGCTTTCTCTCCATTTTATTTCTTTTTACGGCGTGTTCATACAGTCAGCAAGAAGCAGACAAAGCAGCTCCTGACTATTCCAATTGGGTTGTGCTTACCCAGGGCATGGAGTATCGCGAAGTTGCTGCTCCTCAAAAATCATTTATTGGCGATTCCAAAATATCCATACTCAGAATGGATCCGCAACAATTTCGTTTCGATCTATTTTCGGCTACTCAGCACGATTCAATCAGCCGAAACTTATACACTTGGGCCGATACCTTTGATTTATTAGTATCCTTCAACGCCGGAATGTATAATTTGGCCAAACCGCTACAAAGCAGGGCTTATCTTCAAAATGGCAAGCATTATAACAATCCAAATTTGCTAGAGAATTTCAACCTCATGTTGGCGCTCGGGCCTAAAGCAAATACCAATCGTTCTAATATTGAAATTCTAGATTTAACTTGTGCTAATTGGCAGCAAGAGCAGCAAAATTTCACGGGTTTTGCCCAGGGCCTTCGCATGATTGATTGCAATGGAAATCCGATGTTTTGGAAGAAAAAAATTCAATCTTGTAGCATGCTTGTTGCTGCTGAGGATGAAAAAGGTTGGTTTTATCTCATTTTTACAAGGTCTCCATACACACATAACCAAATGATCAGCTTCATGACTGCCATGCCTTACGGTTTACACGATGCCATTTATTTAGAAGGCGGCCCAGAAACCAGTTTGCTAATTGATGTCAATGGCCACTGCATTGAAAAGGTAGGTTCTTGGGTTTCAACAACCTGGGAACGCGATGACAACAATCATTTTTGGCGCTTACCAAACATCGTAGGGGTTCGTCGTTAAAATGTCAAAGCCGCCGAAAGGCGGCTTTTTTATGGGCTATAAATTTTCTTATCGAACTCATTAAAATATGTAATAATAAAACTTTTAATCAATGATAGTTTTGCTATTATTTTTGCTCCAAAGTTAGCGCCATGAACCTGATTGATCGTTTTCAGATACCCGTTTTAGAGCAAATTGCATTGCGCAATCCGCAGGCAACGAGTTTGGGTAAAAGGCTCATTGAAAACAGCATTATTTTATTTGACGAATTAGGTTTCGAACAATTTACTTTCAAAAAATTAGCACAAGCAGCTGCCACAACAGAAGCGTCTGTCTATCGATATTTTTCCTCGAAGCAAAAATTACTGCTCTATCTGGTCAATTGGTATTGGGGCAGGCTAGAATGTCGGTTGTTGCTAGAGGCTCAGGCCGGAGACCCCAAAGAAAGATTAGAAACAGCTTTGGCCATCATCATCAACCCGAATTCTGCTGATTTATCGACAGCAAATGAAAGGAGGTTGCAGCGTATCGTCATCCATGAAGCGCCAAAGGTGCTCTTGACCAAAGCCGTTGACAACGACCACCAAACAGGTTATCACCAAACCTATGCAGATGTAGTTAATTTTCTAGCCAAACTCATTCTTGCCTATCAACCGAATTGTAACTTTACGCAAATGCTTGTCACTACAATTTTAGAAGGAAGTCTGCAGCAGCGTTTTTTTGCGCAACATTTACCTGAAGTCACCAATTGCTCTGAACAAGAGGATGCGGTCTATGTTTTTTATAAGCAATTACTTTTTAAATACCTCCATCATGAATAAAGATGTCAGCAAACCATTTCAACGCTTTTGGGCACTTTTAAAGCCAGATAGCAGAGATATCCGAGATATTTACTTGTTTGCCATTGTAGGTGGTATCCTAAGTTTGGGTTTACCATTAGGTATTCAGGCCATCATCAATTTTGTGCAAGCAGGTAAAGTGAGCACATCTTGGTTTTTATTGGTAGGCCTTGTTGTATTGGCCATCGGTTTTTCGGGTTTTATGAATATTGCACAGTTGCGCATCACTGAAAACCTGCAGCAGCGTATCTTTTCGCGTTCGGCACTGGAATTTGCAACCCGAATGCCATCTATTCAGCTCAAAGAACTCTTGTTGCGTTATGCTCCTGAATGGACCAATCGCTTTTTTGATACGCTCACCATTCAAAAGGGTATTTCAAAACTGCTCATAGATTTTACTGCGGCTTCGTTACAAATTTTGTTTGGCCTGATCTTACTTTCGTTTTATCATCCCTTTTTCATCATTTTTGGTTTTGCACTCCTGCTATTATTAATCTTCATTTTCAGACTGACAGCCAAACGTGGATTCGTGAGTAGTCTTGAAGAGTCCAAGTACAAATACAAGGTGGCCAATTGGCTTGAAGAAATTGCCAGAAACCGAATCACGTTTAAATTTTTGGGTCAAAAAGATATTTTATTGAACAGAACAGATACTTACCTTCAAGGCTACCTCAAAGCCAGAGAAACACATTTCAAAGTACTTGTTCAACAATACAAATATTTGATTGGTTTTAAGGTTTTGATTGCATTGGCCTTACTCATCATCGGTGGTTTATTAGTGCTTTCTCAACAAATGAATATCGGACAATTTGTCGCAGCAGAGATCATCATTGTTTTGGTGCTCAATTCTGTCGAAAAGTTAATTGTCAGTTTAGAGGTGGTTTATGATGTTCTAACGGCCATTGAAAAAATTGGTGAGGTCACGGACCTCAGTCTTGAATCAAATGAGGGGCTTGAGCTCGATCAGCAGCAAACTAAATTTGGCGTTTCTTTTCAAAATGTAAATTATCAGACCAGTTGGAGCAATCAGTTGTTGTTTGAAGGGTTCAATCTCAATTTTGAAGCGGGCAAGAAGTACTTACTTCTTGATCCTGAAGGCCATCGCAGTCAGAGTATTTTCTTGCTCATTTCGGCGATAACCGAACCCATTTCTGGATCAGTTTTGATCGAAGGCATCCCGACAACAAATTTAAAAGTAGACCAACTTAGAAACCGCATGGCAACTTGCCTCAAGCAAGATCAAATCATTTATGGCAGCGTTATGGATAACCTAACTATGGGAAGAGCTATTTCAACTAAAGAAGTCGTCGATCTTTCCGAAAAACTAGGTTTAGCAACGTTAATTTTAAACCTACCAGACGGATATCAGTCTATTTTGAACCCCGAAGCAGGTGCCTTGAACCGAACCATGGTAGCCCTGATTCTTATCATCAGAGCTTTGCTTTCAAAACCAGCTCTGCTGCTTTGGGATACACATTATCAATACCTCACCCAACAGCAACAAGAAGTGGTTTTTAAGTACATAGATCAGCATTGTGATTGCACGGTTATTTTAAGTGCCACAACAGATGCACTGAAGGACAAAACCACAGCGGTATATTCACTTTCTCAATTGTAACTATTTCTGAACTGTATATAACTCAAAGAGATGTTAAACTTATCACCAAAGAATCAGAATCCGATTTCGCTCGAAGGACTTAAGGTTCAAGAGGTACTAAAGGCTCCGTCGCAAAAATTGCTACGCAATACCATTTACGCCCTTTTGCTCATTGTCTTTGTCATCCTTTTTCTGCCCTGGACGCAAAATGTGAGGTCCAATGGAAAAATACTTACGCTCAGACCAGAGCAAAGGCCTCAAACCATCAATGCGGTTATTGCTGGCCGGATTGAAAAGTGGTTTGTCAAGGAAGGAGACCTCGTGAAACGTGGAGATACCATTCTGTTTTTGTCAGAGATTAAAGATGACTATTTCGATCCGCTACTCGTAGGAAGAAGTCAGCAGCAGCTCAAAAGTAAAGAACTAAGTGTGGTTTCTTACGGCGATAAAGTCCAGTCATTGGATCGACGCATTGACGCGCTAATAGAAACCGGTAAATTAAAAGTAAGACAGGCTAAAATTAAAGCCCAACAAGCGCAGCTTAAACTTAAGGCAGACAGTATTGAGAATCAAGCAGCAATGCTGAATTATCAAATTGCCAAAGATCAATATGAGCGTTTTGAAAAGCTTTACAAGGAGGATTTAAAGTCAAAAACCGAACTTGAAGTCAGAAAAGTAGCTTATCAAAGAGCGCAAGCTAGCATGATTGGCGCACAGCAAAAATTATTGCAAAGCCGCAACGACATCATTGATGCCAAAGTAGAATTGAATTCAGTAGAAACAAAGTTTCAGGACGAAGTAGCTAAAGCGGAGTCTGATAAATTCACGGCGCTTTCTAGTATGTATGAGGCAGAAATCGATGTGAGTAAAATGCAAAGTAAGGTCGCGAATTACTCCATCAGAAATGGCATGTATTATATTTTAGCTCCTCAAGACGGGCGTATCACCAAAACTTTATCGAGCGGAATTGGTGAAACCATCAAGCAGGGGAGCGCCATTGCGACAATTATGCCAACCGACTACGATTTAGCAGTAGAAATGTATGTGCGTCCGATGGATTTACCTTTAATTGAAGTAGGGCAGCATGTCCGAATTCAGTTTGACGGATGGCCTGCAATTGTCTTCTCTGGTTGGCCAAATACAAGCTATGGAACCTACGGTGGCGTTGTATTTGCTATTGATCAGTTTGCCAATGAAAATGGCGAATTCAGAATTTTGGTTTCTCCAGACAAAAATGACAAAACCTGGCCAACTGCTTTACGTGTAGGAGGCGGCGCTTACTCGATGCTCTTGCTCAAGGATGTGCCAATTTGGTATGAATTATGGCGAAATGTGAATGGTTTCCCACCAGATTACTACAAAACGAACAAAGACTCAGACAAAACAACGGCTAAAGAGAAAAAAGATGAGAAATAGGAACCTACTCGTTTGCTTGTTGTTTTGTGCGCCAGTTCTGCTGTACGCTCAAAACTCCATGATTCGTCCGGAGGCATTTTTGCTGACGGTTCTCGAGCAGCACCCTTTAGCCAAGCAAGCCAATTTAATCCCAGAGTTTGCTGAAACCTATGTATTGAAGGCAAGAGGAGGTTTTGACCCAAAGCTCAACTATGACCTCAATCAAAAATACTACGGAGATAAGCTTTATTATAGCCTCTCGGACGCCCAATTAAAAGTTCCGACCTGGTATGGCCTCAGCTTAAAAACGGGTCTTGAGCAAAATCGCGGAACTTATCTAGACCCGCAGGGTGCCACGCCAACTAATGGTTTGTGGTACGGCGGTATTGAAGCGAATCTTGGAAATGGTTTATTGATTGACGAGCGCAGGGCAGAACTACAAAAGGCCAATATTTTTCAGCAAAGCAGTGAATTAGAAAAACGTTTAGCACTCAATGAACTTTTGTTTGAAGCTGGTTATGCTTATTGGCATTGGTTCGAACAATACCATAGTTTACAAATTCTAAAGGAGGCACTCGATGTTTCTGCCGTCAGACTCTCGGCCATTAAACGCATGGCAGAACTCGGTGACAGACCTGTAATAGATACTGTAGAAGCTGCTATTCAATTTCAAACCAGAAATGCAGCTTACACCGAACAGTTAGCTGCTATTCAAAATGCAACGGCCAATCTGAACCGCTTTTTGTGGCAGGCAGGAGGAATTCCGCAAGAAATCAATGAAACGGCTCTTCCTATCGATATCAAAGCAATGGAACAACAAGGTACCAAGATAATTACTGCGGCGCCCCTAGATTCTGTTGTCCAGAGTCATCCTTATTTGGCCATCATTGATTTTAAACTCGAGGCGCTCGATGTCGAAAAGAAATTTGCCAAAGAACAATTGAAGCCGACCTTAAGTGTCAGTTACAATTTTCTAAATGAGCCTATTCAATACAACCCGTTTGCTCAGATTTCAATCAATGATTACAAATGGGGCATTACCGCTCAAATGCCTTTACTTTACCGAAAAGAAAGAGCAGCTTACCAGCAAACTCAACTCAAAATTGAGCAAACGCAATTCGAACGCTTAGATCAAAAGGCCAGTCTCAGAGCCAAATTGCTTTCAGCCAGAAATGATTATTTGAATGCAGTTCAGCAGTTAGAAATTTACACGGAAAATGCCAAGAGTACTCGAAAACTCCTAGACGCCGAATTAAATATGTTCAATACGGGTGAAAGTACTTTGTTTATGATCAATGCCCGTGAAATTGCTGCGTTTCAGGCCGAACTCAAAGCACTCAATTACATGGCCAAAACTGAACAGCTTTGGCTCAAATGGCAGTTTTTACAGGCTAACTTAGTTCGATAATCCAGAAATAAATAGGCATCCCCAAAGAGATATTGAAGGGGAAGGTGAGACCCAAAGCCATCGGAATATAAAGCCCTGGGTCAGCCTTTGGAGCAGCTAAGCGCATGGCTGCTGGCACCGCAATATACGATGCACTCGCCGCCAATACGGCAAAAATAAATCTGTTAGAAACATCGGTGGTTACAAATTGCGAAAGCCAAGCTACTGCCACTCCATTGATTGCAGGAATAATAAGGGCAAAAAGCGCCATGTACCAGCCGTGGGTTTTGAATGTTTTGATTCTGCGTGCGGTTGTCATACCCATCTCCAACAAGAATAAAGCGAGGAATCCTTTAAAAATATCTGTGGTAAACGGCGCAATATCGGCTGCTTGCTTGCTATCAGATAAAAGTCCGATGACCAAACTTCCCATGATCATGAGTACGCTGCCATTGGCTAATGAGTGTCTGAGCAACTCTTTAAGACCCATGTTGGCTCCTTCGTTGTCATAAATTTTCAAAAGACTCACCCCAACGATAATTGCCGGAAACTCCATAAATGCCATGACTGCAACCATGTGCCCGTTCATGGTCAGGTCTTTGATTTCCAGAAATGAAAGTGCCGCAACAAAAGTTACCGCGCTTACCGAACCATACGAGGCCGCAACTGCTGCCGCGTTAGAAATCCCGATCCGTTTTTTTATGATGAAAAAAGTATACACCGGAATCAGAGCCGCAATAGCCATCCCAAAGACCAAGGACCACCCAATTTCAGCTGTCCAAGGGCTGTGCTGCAATTCTTGACCACCCCTAAAACCTATTGAAAAAAGTAAATAAAGAGAAATGAATTTGAAAGAAGATTCAGGTATCTCGAGGTCACTTTTGATGATGACCGCCAAGATTCCTAATAAGAAGAACAAGATGGTAGGATTGCTGAGGTCGTGTGTCAAAAATTGTAAATTCATTGCTTGCTTTGTTTATTATTTGATTGATTTTGATTGATTTTGATTGATTTTGATTGATTTTGATTGATTTTGATTGATTTTGATTGATTTTGATTGATTTT
>JBEEKM010000058.1:0-9728 GCA_041168645.1 Bacteroidota bacterium
AGTGCCTCAATTTGACAATTTTGGTATTCGTAAGGCTCTCTGATGTCTACTAGTAAGAGGTCTTTTTTCGCCTCTTGTGCCAAGTGAACTTCCTTTGGGCTCAGTGCTTTCATGGATTCAAAATTTTCACAAAGATAAAATTCTTGTTCAATATTTTCATTTGTGAAGGCACCCCATAGTAGGTCTCGAATCCTTGACGCAGCAAGTTTGTTTTTTTTGAAGGTTGCTTTGCAAAAAACTGCAAGCAGCCCTGGGCTTTAATGGCTACTATTTGTTGTTTTTTTAGTTGAAAAACCTCATGAGTTTTATAATTGAAGATGCGGCCAAAACTCAATTCAGCTAAAAAGAAGACGCTGAATACAGCGGACAGGCGTTGCTGAGATAAATTCAAACCCCGCTGCCAATAATAGAGCAAGAGCCAAACGCCGAAAACCCATAGAAAGGAAAAGGAAAAACCTTGCACCAAAGCGCCGGGTAGCTTGGCGAAAAAATCCATGATCAGCAAAAGCAGCTCAATGCTTTTCTCGAGTATCCAACCAAAAATAATATTCAGTTGCGGCAATAGTGCAACTAGCGGAAACAGCATGCCGAGCACCAAAATAAAACTCGACAAACTCATTAAAAACAAATTGGCTAATGCAAAGTAATTTGGAAAGCTATGAAAGTAATATAGACTCAAAGGTGCGGTACTTAAGGTGGCGGCTAAGCCCAGAGCAGTACCTTCCCAAAGTGTTTGCAAGTAAGACCAACGGAAATGTAAGTAGGCTGATATTTTTGGATACAGCAAAAAGATGCCCCACATGGCCATATATGAGAGTTGAAAACCAAGATCAAACAGCAAAAGCGGGTCAAACAAAAGTAACAAAAAAGCGGAGAAATAGAGCAATAGTAATGATGAAACTTGCTTGCCGCTCAGTTGGCCAAGCAAGAGAAAAGTAAACATCACAACACTTCTGAGTACAGCTGCTGACAAACCGGTTAAAAAAGCGTAATACCAAATGAGTAACAAAAGAAAAATGATCACGGTTCGTCTGGGAATCCAAGACCCCAAGTAGGCGCAAACTTGGAGTAGTACATTGATAAGTAGGGCAATGTGCATCCCGGAAACGGCCATGATATGCATAGAGCCCGTACCTTGAAACGCCATTTTTGAGGCCGCATCCACACCACTGCGGTCACCAATAATCAGCGCAATAGCCACATCTGCAGCTTCTCCATCGAGAAATCGCTCAAAAAGTTTTGTAAAAGATGCGCGCTGCTGGGCTAAAAGATGCCGCCAATGAGTATTTTCTGGCCTTGAAAAGCGCCTTACTATATCTGAACTGTCTAAATAAGCCACATGGGTAATTCTTTTCAACTGTAAAAAGCGCTCCAGGTCAAAAGCACCCGGATAAGTTTCATTTTGAACTACCTCGGGCTCGCAAGAGATCCATAATTTTTCTTGAGCAAACAAGGGTTGCTGCAAATTGGTGTAAACTTGAATGGGAAGAACTATACTTTTGCCATGTTGTTGAAATTGAAAGGATCCGAAAAGCAGCTGTCCATGAGTTTTTACTTGCACTTCATCAATTTCAAGTTGCCCTAAGATGCTTTTTTTTGCTTGAATTTTCCTGACCTCACGAAAGGCTTGTTGCACCAAAAATTGCTGCCAAAATCCGAGCACAAAGAAAGAAAATGGCAATAGGTAGGTCCTCAGCCAAACGGAATGCTTACTGAAAATAGTAAACATCCAAAGTAGCAGCATGAAAGCAGAAAAAAAGTACAGAAACTTGAGTGTAGCTTCCGTAAAAACACGGTAATCAGCCAAGTAAAGACCTCCAATAAATGGTATTAAAAAAGCCAGCCAATGGGCACCAATTGCTTTTGGTGTCGGCTTGATTTGTTCAAACATAAGCGCAAATTAGATGTAGAATTTTCCTGCGCTGTATTTGATTTTTTCGGTGAGTAAATGGGGTCTGATGATTGATTCAAGGGCGGCTTTGCTACAAAAGAAATGTTGCTGTAGCTCTTGTAAAGATTTGGGTTCAGCTAAGAACGCAAACAGATTTTCGTCATGGAGTGAAATGGGGCAACACACATCGCATTTGCCACAAACCTGTGCTTCTTGACCAAAATAGCTGATCAGTTGCTGACTTCTGCATTTCGCTTTGCTGCAGTAATCTTGCATCGCCTGAACCTTTGCCGTAGCCGTATTTTTTTGCTGCAGATAGATTTCTGGCCTCAGATTAAAGTAAGATTCAGGCAGGCGCTCTGTTGTAAAAGTAAGCACGGGTAAATTGCTTTTCTTACTGTATTCGATAAGGCCATTTTTTTGCATGATTTCCATCAGTTCATCTAAACGCTTTTCTGTCAAATTTAGTCTTTGACAGATTTTCTGCTCATGGATGGCTGTGAGTTGATTAAAAAGCCCTGGGTAGGACCTGATCAATAAGGTGCAAAGTGTTTGAAATTGTGGGTGCTGAATTTGAAAATTATAAAGCACTTCATTGCTTACGATAATTTGAGCGCGCGTTTGCTGAAAAAAACTTTCAGACAAACTGATATTGCCGTTTTGTTCTAGCAACTTTAAGGCGTAAAAAACCTCTTGTTCTTTGAGCTCAAAGGTTTGAGAAAAGGCAGATAAATCGAAAGGATATGCTTCGTCTTTGCCAGAACCAACGGCAATTTTAAGGTAATTAGCCATTGCTCTGTAAACATAAAGCACGCGTTCTGGCGCCGGAAAGCGTTGGATGTTTTGTGCTGCTAAACCTTCTAAGTCTGCGTCATTGTAAAAGAGTAGGGCGTAAGCCGCAGCTGAGTCTCGGCCCGCCCGACCCGCTTCTTGAAAATAAGCTTCTGGAGAATTAGGTACGTCATAGTGCAACACAAAACGCACATTGGGTTTGTCAATGCCCATGCCAAAAGCATTGGTAGCCACCATGACCCGACGTTTTTCTGAGAGCCAATCTTTGAGCATCTGACTGCGTTCACTTGCCGTCATGCCACCATGATAAATACCACAACTGATGCCGTTGGCCAATAATTGACGTGCAACTTCTTTGACATTTTTACGGGTTTGGCAATAGACAATACCCACTTCATTGGTTTGCGCGCAAAGCGCTATGATTTCGGTGATTTTATTTTCGGCATGCCGCACCAAGTATTGTAGGTTTTCCCGGATAAACGGTGCTTCTAAAACCACTGCTTTTGGCATGGCTAACTGCGTCATGATATCGCTTTGCACTTGCTTGGTAGCCGTTGCTGTTAGCGCTAAGATCGGGATGTCTGGTTGTAATTGACGCAGCTTAGAAATTTGGCGAAAAGCTGGCCTGAAATCATGGCCCCACTCAGAAATACAGTGTGCTTCATCGACTACCAAAAGGGCAATTTTCATGCGCTTGAAACGCTCGATAAAAAGCGCAGATTGCAGTCTTTCGGGAGAGGTGTATAAAAAATCAAGGCCGCCAAAACGCGCGTTGTCTAGGGTTTGATCGAGTTCTTTGTAAGACATCCCGCTGGTGATTGCTTTGGCACGAATGCCTTTTTGTTGTAAGTGTTCTACTTGATCTTGCATGAGGGCAATCAGAGGAGAAACCACAATGCAAATTCCTTCTCTTGAGAGCGCCGGCACTTGAAAGCAGATAGATTTCCCGCCACCCGTTGGTAAAAGGGCTAAAATATCCTTTCCTTCAAGAGCAGCTTCAATTATCGGCACCTGACTTGGTCTGAACTCAGAAAAGCCCCAATATTGTTGTAAAATTTGACGTGCGACCTGCAATGATAAAATATACTTAGGTAAAAGCAATAAAAAAGTAAAGTTAAGGATTGTGTGAATAAGTTCAATAAGTTGCCCGCTCAGTTAAATAGCCGTATATTCGCGCATCAATTAACAAGAATATGTCCGCAGCAAGTACCGCTTTCACTGTGCACAAAGCAGCTCAAAGCAAAATTCAAAGTGTAGATTGGGATAACCTCCCCTTCGGTAAAATATTCACCGATCACATGTTTGTCATGGAGTACGCTAATGGTGCATGGCAACAAGGTGAAATCCTTCCTTTTGGTCCCATTGATATGCACCCGGCTATGTCTGCCATTCATTATGGTCAGTCTATTTTCGAAGGCATGAAGGCATACCGCAATCAAGCGAACGAGGTTGTTTTGTTCCGCCCAGAACTCAATGCACAGCGTTTTGCTGAATCTGCAGCACGCATGTGTATGCCTGCGGTCCCTGAAGATTTATTTATTGAAGCCGTGAAACAATTGGTTCAGATGGACCAAGCTTGGGTTACCAACAAGCCTGGCTACGCGCTTTATATCCGTCCGTTTATGTTTGCTACCGATGAATTTGTCGGCATCAAACCTTCTGATACTTATAAATTTGTCATCATCAATTCTCCGGTAGGCGCTTATTATGCAGAGCCTGTTCGTGTTAAAATTGAAGAGCACTACACGCGTGCAGCCATTGGTGGCGTAGGAAGGGCAAAAGCTGCCGGAAACTACGGTGCCTCTTTGTATCCTGCAAAATTGGCGCAGCAAGAAGGCTTTCATCAGTTGGTCTGGACTGATGCCAAAACGCATAGCTTCATCGAAGAATCGGGTACAATGAACATCATGTTCGTGATCAATGATACACTCATTACACCTTCTGAGGACGCCGACACCATTTTAAGAGGCACCACCAAAAGAACCGTGATCGAGGTTGCCAAAAAAATGGGTATTCCCGTTGAAGAACGCACTGTTTCTGTTGAGGAAATCATTACCGCAGCTAAAAACAACACTTTACAAGAAGTATTTGGCGCTGGCACCGCAGCTACTATCGCACAAATTGCATTAATCGGTTACCGCGACGAAAGAATCGAATTACCTGCGCTTGAAACACGCCAAATTTCAAATCGCATCAAAGATTACCTCGACGCCGTGAAATCTGGAGAGCAACCAGATACCAACCACTGGGTATTAAAAGTTTGCTAAGCGTGTGAAAAAGCAGTCCTCTGTGCATCTTAATGCCATGCGGCTTCTTGTTTTTTTTCTGTTTGTCATCATTACCACTTTTTCTTGGGCTCAGGGGTCTGAAAATATGCGCGTCCAAGACGTCAAGGAAATCCGCTTGCGCAATGCAAAGCCAGACACCGTTTATGCTTCTGTAAAATACAGCGTTGCCGACTTCGAAATCGGTCAAGAAGATCAGTTGCTACTACTGACCTATGAAAAGAACCTCGAGAAGGATGCGCAACTTCAGCTCATTTCTAATGACTCCGTACTTGCACTTCAATCCATACCCGAACGCGCAAAAGGGCTTTTTAGAGACTTCAGAGGTGAAATCCATGTATTGACTGCTCAAAATGTTTATGGTTTAGCCTACAATAACGAAGGAATTACCTTGGGTCAGATTCCGAAAGATTACTTTTTCAAGTACATCACGCCAATCGTTGACACCAGCTACACAAAATTCTTCTATTCAAATTACACCGAAATCTATCCGGCTTTTGAATACGGTAGCATAGACAAATTAGATTCTACCTACAAGCGTTTATTACACATCCAGGACGACCTCATGATGGAATTATATCGATCAGAATACAAATGGGTAGATGTCAGGACAAAACTTTGGGCAAAAAACCTCGAATTGCAAACGGGCATCGATGCTGAAATTTATGTTGGGGCCAATTATTTTACGCAATCGCTGTATTACGAGCCGGTCTATGCGCCTTTATTTCTGGTAAATGACACCATATACATTTTTGATTACCCCAACAACTTACTGCACAGTTTTTTAACTAACGGAGACAGCATTCAAACGGTCAAGCTGAACCACCACCTCAATGCCAAAAAGACGGGCTTTCGAAAAAACCTTCAACTCGATCGAAAAACAGGAACTGTTTATGCCATCTATGAACAAGAAGGCTACAGCTATATTGGTCCTATCGATTTAAAAACTGGTGTTGTGAGTAAAAAGGTCAAGCTCGCCTTTCGCTACGTTGAAAAAATCAGGGTACACAACAACGAGGTCTATTTTATTTATCGACCCTTTGAATCGGCGCAAAATAAGTTCATTTATAAACAGGAATTGCCTTTCTAGGCCTGTTTGCTACTGCAATACAACCCGAATCGAAACTGGCAAATGATCCGAATAGCCACCCAAATATTTAGGGCCGGCATAAGTTCTGTTTGGAACAATTTGCCCCTTGTATTCGGTTAACAGATAAGGAAAACTATGAATGGTGCCGCTATTAGCTACAACTTTTAAATTGCCCTTGAACGTATTTTCGGAAACCATGATGTGGTCCAGTACATCCCATTCGTTTTTGTAATTATAAGACCCACCAAAAGTATTGCTTTGCTTTGTAATTTGCGGATTTAATTTACCTGCAATTAATTGAGGACCTGCATCTTGCGGATGATCATTTAAATCTCCCATAAAGATAATTTTAGCAGCCGGATCTTGTTTTTGTATCGAATCAATGAACTGAGCCGCGTGTTGTGCAGCAGCCATGCGTCTGGGTGCGCTTTCTTCAGCACCACCGCGTCTGCTTGGCCAATGATTGACCATCACATATAGGTTTTCTTTTTTGTATTGGTATTTGGCCCAAACTATATCTCGTGTACTTGGGGCGCTATCGCCAGGAATGACAAAGCGAATGCGTCCAGACTCTTTTAACTTGAGTAAGTCTTTTCTATAGAGCATACCAACATCAATGCCACGCGCATCTGGACTCTCGTAATGCACAATTCCGTAGCGTTTTTCTTGCCCTACTAAATCAGTGAGCACACTTTTGTTTTCGATTTCACAAACACCCATAATGATTGGAAAATCTAAAGATTCCATGACCTGGCGAATGTGCGTCAATTTGGCATTGTATTTCTCTGCATTCCATTGACTGGCTGCTCCGGGCAAAAATTCAGCGTCGTCGTTAGGGCCATCAATGGTATCGAACAAATTCTCTACGTTATAAAAAGCCACATTATAGGCTTGCTGTGCAATAGCTGTCTGAATGCTTGCCGTTATAAGCAGGAGAAGGAGTAATTTTTGCATTTTTATTTTATATTTTCCTATGAATACTTTTATGCTACCAGCTTCCGCCTGAGCCTCCGCCGCCAAAACTTCCGCCTCCAAAACCGCCGAAGCCGCCGCCGCCTCCTGATGAACCTCCGCCAAAGCCACCGCCAAAACCTCCAAAATAAAAGAAGCCCGGGCCGCCTCTGCGTCCGCCAAAAGTAGTGCCGCCACCGCCGCCTCTTCTAATGACAAAAAACAAAACCACCAAGATAATTACCAAACCGATTAAACCGCTAGTTAGTTTGTCCTTCTGTACGCTATCGCGATAGGTTTTCTCGTTGTATTCGCCTTTTGCTAAGGCAAAAAGTACATCTAGTGCCTGATTGATGCCTTGTGCGTATTTCCCGTGTTTAAATTCAGGTAAAACCTCATGGGAAATGATATCTTGACATACTAAATCGGTAATTGCGGCTTCAAGCCCTCGACCTGGTGCTAAATAAACCTGTCTACCACCATTGGCTTTGGTGGGCTTAATTAAAAATACCAAACCGTTGTCTTTGTCGGCCTTTCCGACTTTCCAAGCTTCACCTAATTCTGTAGCGTAGTGCCAAGGTTCGTCGTTATTTAAATCGTCAACGATAACGATGGTAATTTCATTGCTCGTTTCTTGTTCAAAGCGATCAAGACGGGCTTCAATGGCAGCCTGCTCTTCCGGGCTAATAATTTGTTCTGAAGAAAAATTATTGAGAAAACAAGGAGGCTGAATGGGTTGGGGGTATTGCCCAAAACTATAGTTAAAAAGAAAACTCAGGACAACTAAAAAGGGGAGGAGGTAGTGCTTTTTCATCCGAAGCTGATTTCGTTGGAGAGTTCGTTCTGATCGTTGTCTTCGTAAGGAAAATACTTAGCGAGTTGCTTGCCTGCTTCAGCAATAGCTGCACATAAACCCTCAGTAATTTGGCCTGTCTTGAAATGTGTAATCATGAGATCTCGGGTGCTGTCCCAGAAATTTTCCGGAACAAGTTCATTGATCCCTTTGTCACCGATAATAGCCAATTGGGCACTTTCGGTAGCGACATAAATGAGTACGCCGTTGCGTGCAGCAGTTTGGTGCATGCCTAATTTTTCAAAAACGGCAATAGCTCTTTGAACCGGATCTTGGGTGCACACTTTTTCCATGTGCACCCGAAGTTCGCCGGAGGTATTTTTTTCAGCAGCTGAGATGGCTTGTGCCACCAGCGTTTGTTCTTGTGCTGTGAGCATTAAAATTTAACTTTAGGCGAGTTTTCTGAGCCCGCTACTGCTTTGAATCCTTCTTTACGTGGGAATTCTTCGCTGTTTAAGAAAAAGCGTGCGAAGAAACCTCTGATATGCGTATTGTAAGTTTTTACAGCTTCGTTATAGCGATCTCTTTCTGTTTTGATGCGGTTTTCTGTGCCCTCTAGTTGTCCTTGTAACTGACTAAAGTTTTCCGTAGAACGAATTTGCGGATACGCTTCATAGGCCAAGTTGATGGCTGTATTGATTTTGCGTCCCATGATCTCTAGATCTTCAGGAGTTTTGGCATTGACAATTCCGGCGCGTGCTTGTGTCACTTGCGTCAAGATATCTTTTTCATTTTGAGCAGCTCCTTTAACCGTTTCCATGAGGTTTGGAATGAGGTCTGCGCGTCTTTGGTAAGCAGATTGCACATTGGCGAATTTTTCGTCAAGGCCTTCTTGCAGCCCTACTGCCTTGTTGTAAAGATTGTAATAGCCGAGGAATAAAAATAATAGCAAGGCACCGATGGCTGCTAATACGACATAAATTGGTTTCATATTAAATAGTTTTTAATTGCTGTTGTATGCTCAATTTGTGTTCCAAATTATAAAATTGTCAGAATGGCAGGTTGTTTTGTCTTGTTTTTTTTCTTGTTGAAAACTTTTGACTATAATTTAATCATTAAATAGATTAATTATTAATCATTTTGTTTAATTTTACCGAACCAACCAATCGAACTTTTATTGTTTTACCTTTTAACTGACAGCGCCTATGTCTGCCCGTCGTTCGATTGTCCATATGGATCTCGATACTTTCTTTGTTTCCTGTGAGCGCCTACTCGACAGCCGCCTAAACAACAAACCCATCCTTATCGGAGGCACCAGTGAAAGAGGGGTGGTGGCTTCTTGTAGCTATGAAGTCAGGCGTTTTGGCGTACATTCCGGAATGTCCATGAAAATGGCCAAAGAGCGCTGCCCAGAAGCTATTTGCATCAAAGGCAATACCCAAACCTATTCTAAGTTTTCCAGAATGGTCACTGAGCTAGTCAAAGAAGCGGCACCTGTCTATGAAAAAACCTCCATCGATGAATTCTACATTGACTTCACGGGCCTTGACCGCTTTTTTGGCGTCTGGAAATACGCCTCTGAGCTGCGGCAGCGCATTACCAAAGAAACAGGCCTACCCATCTCTTTTGGCCTATCTGAAAACAAAACAGTTTCAAAAGTAGCCACCGGCGAGGCCAAGCCAAATAACCAATTACTCATTGACTACGGTACCGAAAAACCTTTTTTAGCGCCGCTTTCTGTGCAGAAAATTCCGATGGTGGGCCCCAAAACCTACCAAACACTTTGCGGTTTAGGCGTTAAGAAAATTGGCACCTTGCAGGCCTTGCCGCTAGAGCTCTTAGAGCAAGCACTCGGTGAAAACGGGCGCAGCATTTGGTCTAAGGCCCAAGGCATTGACAACAGCCCCGTTGAAGCTTACAACGAGC
>JBEEKM010000059.1:0-9088 GCA_041168645.1 Bacteroidota bacterium
TAAATACCTTTTTTGTTTTCAATGGCGAGCAATAAAAAGTCGTTGTCGGATTCAAAGCGTTCGCGGTGCTGTTTGTAATAGCTGGTTTGGGCGTCGTGATCCGGGAAAAACTTTTCAAAGTTGTAGTCAAAGCGCAGCTCACGAAGGGCAAGTAAAAAGAAGCCAGAAAATACAAAAATGAAGCCTAATGAAATGAGGGCCCAGGTCCTGATGGATATGGATTTAATCTTGTTGATAAACGATGAAAACATGCCAGACGAAAATACGTGAAACGGTGCTGAAAACCAAAAGATTGACTGATTTTACAGCAAATAAAAAACCCAGTAACTCATTAGAATTACTGGGTTTTATTGTGGGGGTTGACGGGTTCGAACCGCCGACCCTCTGCTTGTAAGGCAGATGCTCTGAACCAGCTGAGCTAAACCCCCTTTGTAAGACGAGTGCAAAGATATGAATAAAAACCAATTTGCAATAAAAATTTAATATTTTTTTCACTTTGCCTCCCATTGAATTGAAGTGAGTTTGCATTCAAGAATCGATTTAATCATGTTTATCCTGCTCACTTCCAAAATGTTGAGCGCATGTAACTAATTCAAAATCTTTTCGTAAACTTTGGCTTATGCACAAAAACGGCATGAGAAATTTATTCTTCACAGCAACACTTGCACTCATCTTACTATCTTGTAAAGACGTTGCAAATCGCCGTGCTTTATCTCGTGATTGGGATCAAATCAAGGCAAAGGGCAAGCTAACAGTGCTTACCGAAAACAGTACGCTTTCTTATTTTGAATTCAGGGGCAAACAAATGGGGTTTGAATATGAAATCCTAGATACATTTTGCAAGGCCAATGGTATAAAATTAGAAGTGAAGTCACTAAATAAGTTAGAAGACTTTGCTCGTTACCTCAATAAAGGAGAAGGGGATATCGTAGCTGCTAACTTACCGATTGAATTAGGTAAAGAAAATGTATTTGCCTACAGCATGCCTTATTATCAAACCTTTCAGGTACTTGTTCAAAGAAAATCAGACTCTTTGATCAAAGAGCCTGCACATTTGGCGGGCAAAAAAGTATACGTTCGTAAAAATTCGGCTTTTGAAAAGCGCTTGATTGCCTTACAAGAGGAGGTCGGTTCTGAAATTGATGTCAAGTTTCAGCCACAGTTGCCATTGGCTGAAGATTTAATTGATGAAGTGGTGAGCGGCAGAATCCGTTACACGCTAGCACACGAGAATTTAGCCCGCATTTCTAAAGACATGCATCCATTTTTAGATATATCAACTCGGATGTCTTTTGAACAGCGCATTGCTTTTGCTTTGCGTCCGAAATCTAAGGTGCTGAAAGAGAAACTTGATTTGTTTTTGAATGAATTTTTGGCTTCGGAGGCTTTCTCTCAATTGAAAAAACGCTACTTCGATTACATTTCTTCTACGCCAACTGAATTCTTCCTGACACCGAAAGGGGCTATTTCGCCTTTTGATAAACTTTTCAAGAATGCCGCTAAAAAATACGGCTGGGATTGGAAAATACTTGCTGCTATTGCCTTTAAAGAATCAAGGTTTAATCCGAATGCGCGCGGTTTTGGTGGGGCTTATGGCCTCATGCAATTTATGCCAAATACTGGGCCGCAGTTTGGTGTTGTTCCGGGCTCGAGCCCCGAGGCTCAGATCAATGGAGGTATGCGCTACTTGGTTTCTATGGGCAGGCTCTGGTCGGAAATCCCCGATGAAAACGACCGTTTGTGCTTTGTTTTAGCTTCTTATAATGCAGGTATTTGTCATATTCAAGATGCTAGAAATTTAGCGAAGTCAGCTGGGCTTAATCCTAACAAATGGATTGGAAACGTAGAACTAATGGTGGATAAACTTGACGACCCGCGTTTTTATCGCTCTGAAATGGTGCGCTGTGGAGCCTACAGGGGGCATGCAACAAGTTATGTAAGAAAGGTAACGGGCATTTACGAGCATTGGAAATAAAATATGCAAGAACCTCTGATTCTCGTCGTGCAGGGCCCAACAGCTTCCGGTAAAACGGCATTGGCCATTGCTTTAGCTCAGCATTACAACACTGAAATCATTTCCTTTGATTCTAGGCAATTTTACAAAGAAATGTCAATCGGAACTGCGGTGCCAAGTACCGAGGAGCTAAATGTAGCTACCCATCATTTTATTCAACATGCATCCTTTCAAGACGCAATCAATGCGTCTGAATTTGAGGCCTTAGCTAGACCCGTATTAGAACGCTTACTCTCTGAAAGGGGAGTGGCTGTATTGGTTGGCGGTTCAGCGCTGTTTGCCGATGCCTTAATTTATGGCCTTGACGATTTGCCCCACGATCCTGAAGTGCAGCAAAAATGGCAGGAATGCTTCAAAGAAAAAGGGCTTGAATTTTTACAAGCTGAATTACAAAGGTTGGATCCATCATATTTCGCTCAAGTCGATATGCACAACGCAAGGCGCCTCATAAGGGCGCTCGAAGTGTTTGAAATTACTGGTGTTTCAAATGCTATTTTGCGCAAAGGTTTAGAAAAGCCAATGGCCCGAACAGAACGCATGGTGATTGATTGGCCGCGCGAGCAACTTTATGCACGCATCAATGAACGCGTAGATATCATGATAGCTGAAGGATTAGAAGCGGAAGCAGCTCAATTTTTCCCGGTGCATACGCAATATAAAACGCTGAATACCGTTGGGTATACCGAGTTTTTTGCCTGTTGGAATGGAGCATTAGACAAAGTGCAAGTTCCAGCATTGATCAAGCAACACACCCGAAACTATGCCAAGCGTCAGCTGACTTGGATGCGCCGTTACCAAAACGTGCATTACCTGAATCCGTTGGCTACTGAATCAATGCTTTCGCAAGCACTGGATCGAATTGGTTAAAGAAATGTTAAATTGAAGCGTCATCGAATAAAAGATGGCAAATTCGTAAGGAAACTATTAAAGATATGAGACACCTACTATTTGCTTTTATCAGCATTATTGCCTTGCAAAGTCAGGCACAAAAAATTAGCTTAAAAGTTCAGGATCAAAAAGATACTACTGTTTACCTCATTAAATACTTTGGGTCTAAATTGTTTTACGCAGATACTGCTGAAATGAAAAATGGTTTAGTTGTTTTTGATGGCGCGAAGCAAAAACCAGGAATTGTTGGTTTGTTTTTGCCAGGGCAACGCTACTTTGAATTTGTTTATAACAACGAAGATATCCTCCTTGAAACCAAAGGCCCAGATTTCATGGCCAATATGGTGATCAAGAAATCTGAAGAAAACAAGGTGTTTATTCCTTACGTGAAGTTTATTTCTTCTAAGAAGGCCGATATCGCTAAGTTGTCTGAAGAGCGAGGAAAATTAAAACCAGAAGATGCACAATACAAAGCGCTCAGCACACAAATCGAAGCATTGAACAAAGAGGTAGATGCCTACCAAGCGAATCTAATTGCCAGCAACCCAACGCGTTTGGTATCTAAAATTGTCAAAATGTCCATGGAAGTGGTTGTTCCGGAGTCTCCGAAAGATGCCAACGGAAAAATCATTGATTCTGCCTTTAATTACAAATATTATTTCGCGCATTACTGGGACAACGTAGATTTCAAAACTGACGCCCTTGTTAATAATCCAATTTTTGCCAACAAACTTGAGTTTTATTTTGGTAAGCAAATGATGATCCAGCACTGGGATACCATCATTAAATATGCTTTTCAGTTTTGTGATGCCCTTGACCCGAAATCAAAAATGTACGAGTATTCTGTTGGTTGGATTGCTTCAAACTACGGTAAAAGCGACATCATGGGTATGGATAAGGTCTATTATTACATGCTCAAAAGGTATTTCTGTACCAAAGATGCTTCAGGTAAATCTCCGGCATTTTGGGTAGCCGAAGATAAATTCAAAGACCTCTGTGAAAACCTAGATAACAAACTCAACACAGTGATGGGTATTGTGCCGCCAAACCTCATTCTCCGCGACACCACTGATACCAAGTGGCTTGACTTCTATAGCTTGAAATCTGAATACACCATTCTTTATTTCTGGGATCCAGAATGTGGTCACTGTAAAAAAGTGACGCCAAAAATCCAGACCCTTTATGCTGAAAAATGGAAAGCACGCAATATTGAGGTGTACGCGATCGGCAAAGGTGTTGGTAAAGATTTTGAAGCCTGGAAAAAATACATCTCTGACAACAAACTAACTTTCATCAATGTGGCAGTAACCAATAGCATCTATGAAATTGCCAAAGTGACGCCTGAGAAATTGGTTCAGCTCTATCCTGGTGAAAAAGGGAAACCAACTACGCTTCAAAGCTTGAACTATCAGCAAACCTACGATATCTATTCGACGCCTAAAGTTTTCGTTCTTGACAAAGACAAGAAAATCATTGCCAAGAATTTATCCATTTCGCAATTAGAGGATTTACTCGATCGTTTGCAAAATAAATCTGAGTTGCCAAAATTATTTCCGCCCGATCCAGAGGAGGATAAACACATGCAACAAGATTAATTCATGACAGCACTCAAAGCGCAGCTTGAAAAAGCCACCAATTGGTTAATTACCACTCATAAAGGCCCTGACGGCGATGCAGTCGGGAGTGTGGTTGCTTGGGCCACCTTGGCTCAGCAAATGCAAAAGCCTTACCTCATTTTATTTCCGGACCAACCAGCGGCCTATTTATTGCCGTTCTTGAGTCAAGTAAAATGGGAAGTTTATGAGCAGGAAAAAGCTTATCAAGCCGATGCCATCTTTTGTCTAGACTATAATGCACCTTCCAGAGTAGGGGACAAAATGCAAGATTTTGTAGCGAGTTTTCCGGCAACAAAAGTCATGCTCGATCATCATCCGGGCCCAGAAGCATTCTGCGATTTCACCATTTCAAAGACCACGGTTTGCTCTACTACTCAGGTGATTTACGAATGCCTGGAGGAAATTGGTCTTTTGCAACACTTGAACTTAACCATGGCTGAAGGCATCTATTTGGGGCTCATGACTGACACAGGTTCGTTTCGTTTTCCATCAGTGAATAGCAAAACGCATCAAATTGTGGCACATTTGTATGATTTGGGTCTTGAAGCACACAAAATCCACGAAGCGGTATACGACGTCAATACAGTAGGGCGCTTGCAATTAAGAGGTTATGCCATTGCTGAAAAACTCCAGCTTTTTGAAGATAAAGGTCTTGGTATTATTACACTTTCAAGGGCTGAACTCGATAAGTTCAACTATCAAAAAGGTGACACCGAAGGTTTGGTCAATGTTATTTTATCGATTGCCAATATGCAAGTGGGAATCTTTATGATGGAAACCGAAGAAGGTGTCAAGTTTTCTTTTCGTTCCAAAGGTGGGCGCTATGTCAATGCTTTTGCTCAGCAGTACTTTTCTGGAGGCGGGCACCAGTACGCAGCCGGAGGTTTTTGGCCTTCAACACTTGACATCGCATTGGAGCGTCTTCATCAATACATGCACGAGTTATAGGCCATCATGAAAGTTTTGATCGTTTTCTTAATTGCATTTTTGAGTCTCTCTTTACTGAGTGCTTGTAGAAGACCACAGCCAAAAACAGCGGCAAAAACAACCTGGAGCAATGCTCATTCCGTTGATTTTAATCAAGAATTGAGTGCCCGAGAAGAACTTAAAATTGCTACCTTTTTGGCTCATTACCGCGAGCTCAGTATGCAAAAAACGAATTCAGGTTTGCGTTACATGATTTATCAAAAAGTAGCACAAACACAGCCGTTAGCGATTGAAGGGCAACGCGCAGCCATTCAAGTAGTGGTCAAGACACTAGATCAAAAGATCTGCTACCAAACGCCAAAAGATGAAGTGGAGTGGTTGAGCATTGCGCATTCAGAAAAAGAAACCGGTATCCATGAAGCTTTGTTAATGATGCGTAAAGGAGATGCTGCCAAATTAATTTTACCTAGTTATTTAGGGCATGGCTTGCTCGGAGATCGCCAGCGCATTCCGCCTCAAAGCATCCTTTACATCGATCTTAAACTTATTGAATTACAATGAAATACATCTTCGGAATACTCCTGAGTACTTTGCTTTTGTGGTCTTGTCAGGATCCTGCAACCAAAAAAACGAATGCTCAGCCCGTAGTAAAAGCCAATACCCAACAAAGCAACGATTTTGATACCAGTGCTTCGGCCTCCAAGCAAAACCTGATCAATTTTGAACGCGGAAAAGTCAGTGCTTCCAAAAAATTACCAAATGGTGTTGTCATCAAATGGATCAAAAGAGGGCAGGGGCCTCGTTTTAAAACGGGTGAAATGGCACTCATTGATTACCGTTTGGCTTTGCCCGACGGAAAAATTGTTGACGGCAACAACCGCATCAAAATGCCATTTATTCCGTTTGTGGTGGGTTACAGCATGCAAACTCCAGGATGGGATCTCGCCTTTGCTGAACTCAAGGTAGGTGACTTCGTTAAAATTGAAATTCCGGCCGCGCTTGCCTATGGCGCCAAAGGCATCAAAAACGTCATCGAACCGAACACAGATAATTGGTTGTTTGTCAAAATCATCTCTAAAGTCAAGCCTAGTATAGATGCAGATGGCATCAGAAGCTGGCGTTTGGCCAAAGGAGAGCCCTTTGATTTAGCCCCTGACTCAGAAAAAGAAATTGCCTATGAGTTTATAGCATCTACGCCAAACAAGGCCAATGCCATTAATGCCAGAAAATTCCCCTTGCGTTTTGTGCCGGGTCAAAAAACAGCGGTTCCAGGTCTGAGAAAAATCCTCAAAAATGCACTTAAAGGAGAAAGATATTATATCATTTTGAGTCCGGAACAGGCCTACGGTAAAAAAGGTTACAGTTCGGCCATAGGCCCTAATGAATCTGTTTTCTTTCTAGTGGATATCCTTGGCGTCAGGTCCATTTCATAAGAAATCTGTAAATTTGCACTGAAATTACCGTTTTGCAGAAAGTCGTCCTTCTTCTTAGTATTTGCTTCCTTGTTGCTTCAAACTTGCAAGCTCAGCGTGCGCTCGATACCATCGATACCGAAGTTGGTAAAATAGTTTTGTATAGTAACAAAACATGGTCTTTCTTGCAGGTTTCTACTTTTGATGGCATTATGAACCCACGCATCCATCAAGAAATGTTGGCGCAAGATCCAAGCTTCAAGCACCCGTGGTCCAACGATGTTTGTTTCACCAGTCGCAACGATATGTCAAAGCTTAAAGACACCCTTTGGCTCTGTGTCAACGACGACTACGATCAAAACTTTCATATGCCGGCACCAGGTATTGTTACTTCTCGCTATGGTCCTCGTAATGGAAGAAGCCACAACGGCATAGATATCGATTTGGAAACAGGAGACACCGTATACGCAACTTGGTCAGGAAAAGTCCGCTACGCTAAATACAACGATGGCGGCTATGGTAACCTCGTCATCATTCGACACCCAAATGGTCTTGAAACGCTTTATGCCCACCTTAGTAAATTTCTAGTTTATCCCGATCAAGATATCGTTGCAGGTGAACCTATCGGTTTAGGTGGAAATACGGGTAGGTCTTATGGTGCTCATTTGCATTATGAAATTCGCTTTTATGATGTTCCAATGAACCCAGAAGAAGTAATTGACTTCTCAAAAAAAGAACTCAAAAACGAGAATTTGTTTGTACATAAAGGCTTATTCAGGCCAGGTGCAAAACCATCTGATTACTATGAAGACCACCCAACAGAAGTCATTCAAGCGCCTGTTGTAGTGCGTACGCCACAAGTCCGCTATTACAAAGTCAGGCCTGGTGATACCCTTACAGAAATTGCATCCCGTAACGGCACTACGGTTTCTCAATTGTGTCAATTAAACGGAATCAAACCCACATCTGTGCTCCAAGTAGGGCGCAGTTTAAGAGTCAAGTAACATGAAATATTTATTGATCATCTCTTTCCTTTTTTTAGGACTCAGCGCTTGCTCTGATTACGCCAAAATTTTGAAAGGTGCCGACTACAGTCAGAAATTTGTTACTGCTAACGAGCTCTACGAAAAAAAGGAATACGATAAAGCAATTGTGCTTTACGAGCAAATCTACCAGCATGCCCCTAAATCAGGGGAAGGTGAGGTGGCCTATTACCGAATGGCTACTTCCTACTATGCGCTAGAAGACTATTACATGGCGCAATATTACTACAGTTCGTACATGCAGCGCTTTCCTTTCTCAGAGAAAGCGGAAGAAGTCATGTTTATGGTGGCCATGTGTTCAGTAAAAAATTCACCAGAATATAGTCTAGATCAAACAGAAACTGAATTGGCCATTAGCAATGTGCAACAATTTGTTGACCGTTACCCTGGTTCTTACCTTATTGATTCTTGCAACCTCATCATCGATCAGTTGCGTTACAAACTAGAGCTCAAGGAATACGAAGCGGTTGCACTCTATGACCGCACTGAAAACTACAAAGCCGCAGTTGCTGCTGGTGAAATATTCATGGAGCACTACAGTCGTTCTAAATTTTTAGAAGAAGTGCACTATATGGTGGTGAAAAACTCTTATTTCATGACCATCAATAGCATCGAAAGTAAAAAAAGTGAACGCAGTTCTCAAACTATTGAAAGATTCCGTAACTTTGCGATTCGCTACGCTTCTTCGAAGTATCTAAATGAATTAGAAAACTACGCAGCAGCGCTCGAAAAAATTAAATAAAATACACATGAGTTTCAAAAACACAACAGCAGAACGTACAACCGTTACCCGTGATACTATCCTTGTAGAAGAAAAAACAGGTAACATCTACGAATCTTTGGTGGCTATTTCTAAAAGAGCCAATCAAATTTCTACTGAACTCAAAGAGGAATTGACCCAAAAGTTGCAAGAATTTGCTACGCACACAGACAACCTCGAAGAAATTTTTGAAAACCGCGAGCAAATCGAGATCTCTAAGCATTACGAAAAAATGCCTAAGCCAACAGCTATTGCTATGGAAGAGTTGCTCGAGGAAAAAATCTACCTCCGCAAACCTGAGGCCTTGCAATAAGCATGTTTGGTAAGCGCATCCTTCTTGGTATTACAGGAGGTATTGCCGCCTACAAAACTGCCTCCTTGGTTCGCTTGCTCAAAAAGAGCGGCGCTGACGTTCGTTGCGTTTTAAC
>JBEEKM010000060.1:0-8759 GCA_041168645.1 Bacteroidota bacterium
ACTGATGGTAAACTAGAAATTTGCTCAACAGCAAACCAAGACAACCCACTCATGGGCGAAGGCTGCAACGGAACGCCAATTTTAGCACTTGACGTTTGGGAACACGCTTATTACCTCAACTATCAAAATCGTCGCCCAGATTACATCACCGCATTTTTCAACGTGATCAACTGGGACGCCGTTGCCGCTAAATTTGCTGCAGCGAAATAATATTTCACTGATTTCATCAATTTTTAAAAGGCGACCATTGTGTCGCCTTTTTCGTGTTATGTTTACGTTAACAAACAAGAACATACTTGAGATTCGCAACTCAAGAACTTACATTTGTTCAAAATTCTCAAATTATGGCAGGTATTCTAAGTTTCTTTTTACCGAAAGACAAAGTATTTTATTCTTTATTTGAAAAAGCAAGTGATAACCTTGAACTGATTGCACAACAATTGCTTCAACTCGTTCACGAAGCTGATTACAACAAGCGTGCTGCAATTATTGAGAAAATGAGAGATATTGAGCATCAAAACGACAATATCACTCACGAAATTTTCATCGAACTCGGCAAAAACTTTATTACTCCTTTTGACCGTGAAGATATCCATGCACTTGCATCTGCCCTAGACGATATCGCTGACTACATTTATGCTTCCGGAAAGAAAATCAATTTCTACAAAATTGACCCGATTTCTGACCAAGGGATTCAAAAAACGGCGGCTGCAATTAACGATGCCGTGATCGCTGTGAAAGCTGCTGTGATGGAACTTCGCAACTTAAAGAATACTCAGAAAATTATTGAGTGTGTCATCAAAATCAATAGCATTGAAAACAATGCCGACAACATTTTTGACATGAGCATCGAGCAACTCTTTAATTCTGATGTAGACGCAAAAGAATTGATCAAACGCCGCGAACTTTACATGGTGATGGAAACAGCTACCGACAAATGTGAGGACGCAGGAAACGTCATTGAATCAATTGTAGTTAAGTACGCATAACAACTCGGTTAGTTCTAAACTCCTTCATTATGTTAACCTTATTATTAGTTGTTATTGGTATTGCTTTACTTTTTGACCTTGTCAATGGTTTTCACGATGCAGCCAATTCAATTGCAACAGTAGTCTCTACTAAAGTACTTACTCCGTTTCAGGCAGTACTTTGGGCAGCTACATTTAACATTATTGCTTTTTGGGTATTCGACATGAGTGTTGGTAACACGGTTGCCAAAACGGTTGACAACAATGCCATTGACCTTTGGGTAATTCTTGCGGGCTTATTAGCAGCAACATTTTGGAACTTGTTAACCTGGTGGTTAGGAATCCCGTCTTCATCTTCTCACACATTAATTGGAGGCTTTGCCGGTGCTGCGGTTGCGCATGCCGGTTTTGGTGTTATTGAAAGTAGCGAAATCATTAAGGTCATCTTATTTATTTTCCTTGCCCCTTTCATTGGTGGGTTCATCGCTTATCTAATCGCGGTAGTTACTATTTCAAGGTCATTTTGGAAAAAAATGCTCGTTATTTTATCGCTTTCTGGGATAACTATAGCTGTAATGCAGTATATGATTGAATATATTGATATGAAACCAATTATGATGTATATTGTGATGGGAATGATTGCTGTATTCATTTTAGTATACACTTGGTTTGAAATTGCATACGGTTCAAAGCGTCCATCTGCAGTCAAAGAGGCGAATATGCACAAGAAATTACAGTTATTATCTTCTGCTGCTTTTTCCCTAGGACATGGTGGGGCAGACTCTCAAAAAGTGATGGGAATTATTTGTGCAGCTTTACTTGTCTATGGTAACATGGGTAGAGAAGGAAAGTTAAATAGCCCTATTCCAAAAGAACTTCAGATTTCTGAAATGCTTCAGATTGAATACAAGAATTCGGCTGGGAAATTACACCATTACAAACCCGAGGTAGCTGAAGTAAATAGTAAGATATACTTTATTGATCACAAAGAAGTGATTGACGCAGCAACGGGTGCATCAATTTATTCTGAAGATGGAATGCCGATCAAAAGCTTCGATCAAGGTAAAGTTCAAAACAAGCCTTCATTTGCTTTAATAAAAAAGGCAATGCACAAAATTGAAATCTTCACTTTTGGAGATGCTTTATGCGATTCAAAAACAAACGATACCATATTTAATGGTAAAAAATTAAGTGCACACTACAAATTTGCTGGCGTTTTTAATGAATATGTAGATGGTTCTACTGGTGAGTTGCGCAAAGGACACAAAATAAAAACCAAGGTGCATTCTGAAACGATGCCCATGTGGGTGGCCTTTGGATGTTATCTAATGATTGGTTTAGGAACATTGATGGGTGGTTGGAAGATTGTCAAAACAATGGGAACTAAGATTACGAAGGTCACACCGCTGGAAGGTGTTTGTGCCGAAACCGCAGGGGCGCTTACCCTGTTTACCGTATCTCAGTTTGGAATCCCGGTTTCGACAACCCACACCATCACTGGTTCCATCATTGGAGTAGGTGCTACCAAACGACTCAGTGCAGTTCGTTGGGGCGTAACAATTAACCTTCTTTGGGCTTGGATTTTAACCATTCCAGTAAGTGGATTATTAGCTGCAATTTTTTACTACTTAATCATTTGGTTTAAGTAGTCATAATCTAGAATTTTCGATGAAAAAGGGCGCTTATGTGCCCTTTTTTGATAAATATTCATTTGTATTTGCAAAAAATTCAAAATTCCTTAACTTTAGGCCGAATCTAAAAAATCAACTATGAAAAAACTTTTACTAACTATCAGTGCTGTTGCGCTTTCTGCTGCAACCTATGCACAGGTCATCGTTGCCGGGATTTCTCCTCAGAGCATCGTTGCCAATTACACTCACACTTGGGCAGATCCAGGAAGCGGTTGGGGAACACCTGACTTCAATATCCCTGGTACTTATGTTCAAGATACACTTATGATTGTAGATGACGGTTCTACAGGTTTAAACGCCCAAGGAAACCCAATTTCTGCAGAAGGATGTAACCCGCTCATCAACAACTTAACAGGTAAAATTGCAGTTGTATTCCGTAACACTTGTGAGTTTGGTATGAAAGCACTTAATGCTCAAAATGCTGGAGCAGTTGGTGTAATCGTTGTAAACCGTAACCCAGGTGAAGTAATTGCTATGGGAGCTGGAGCTTCGGGTGCTAACGTAACTATCCCAGTTGTTATGGTAGACATCAACGACGGTTTAGCACTTATCGCTGCAATGGCTAATGGCCCAGTTGTTGCTTTCCTCGGTAACAAAACAGGTTTATTCCCGAACGATGCCGGAATTTCTGGTGCTGCAAGTTTATTGCCACGTCAAGCTATCATTGCTTCACAATTGGCACAAAACGGCACTGAGTTCAACTTTGACTTAGGTGCACGCGTTTACAACTACGGTAACCAAGCGCAAAGTAACGTATCATTGAACGCTACAATCACAAACCCTTCAGGTGCTGTTGTTTACAACAATACTGTTTCTGGCTTATCGATTGCCGCTGGTGACTCTACAGACGTAGATCCTAGCCAAGCAAACACTTTGCCTAACTTCTCATTGGCTTCATACCCAGCAGGAACTTACAACTTGACTTACACTGTAAGCTTAGGTGTTCCAGATAACTACGATGCAGACAACACATTGTCAACGACATTTACTGTTTCTGATTCATTATTTGGTTATGCGCAAGCAGATGCTACTACAGGTGTGCCAGCAGGAGGTAACTACTACCGTCCATCAACAAACAACCAAACTTTCTCTACTTGTCAAGTAATTGACAACGCTAACGCAAGCCGTTTGAAAGCAAAAGGTGTTTGGTTCTCTGCAACTACTTCTGCAGCTTCAGGAGCAGTACTTACAGGAGAAGAAATGGCGCTTTACCTTTATAAGTGGGAAGATGTATTTGCTGACCTCAACGATGCAAACTTGGCTTTCAACACACT
This sequence comes from Bacteroidota bacterium, assembly GCA_041168645.1. Classification (GTDB taxonomy): domain Bacteria; phylum Bacteroidota; class Bacteroidia; order Flavobacteriales_D; family Crocinitomicaceae; genus UBA952. The sequence goes on from JBEEKM010000060.1 coordinate 3,934, forward strand.
TACTGAAGTAGCTAACGGATTCTACTATTATCCAGACGATCTTCAAGGTGAAACTGTTTACGGTGCTTTCACTACACCAGTTGCGCTTGAAAACAACCAACGTTATTTAGCTTGTGTTCAAACTGTAAACCTTAGCTTGTACTTAGGTCACGAAAACAACACAAACCTTACTTGGAACGAGGCATACTACCTTCAGCCAATGACACCAAACGAAAGTGATGGTTCTTGGTTTGCAGCTGGTTTTGGTTCTGACCTTCCAAGCTCAATGGCTGTTGCAGTTATGGACAACGATGTAAACGTTGCTGAATTGAACACAATTGACGGAAAAGCATTCCCTAACCCTGCAACAGATGTAGTTACTGTATCTATCGAAGGTGAGGGTGTTGCTCAGTTAGTAGTAACTGATGTAACTGGTAAAGTTGCAATGTCAGGTGCACTTAACTTGGCTGCTGGTCAAGCTGATGTTAACCTTGATGCACTTCAAGCAGGTCTTTACATTTTCAACGTAACACTTGAAAATGGTAAAACTGCACAATTCAATGTTGTGAAAAAATAAGCTTTATAGCTTTTGATTCGAAAAGGGACGGGCAACCGTCCCTTTTTTATTTGCTATCTTTGTGGTATGTCAAAAGCATCATATACTGTCACTGCAGCACTCCCCTACGCCAACGGACCCCTTCATTTAGGACACGTTGCCGGTGTTTATTTACCAGCCGATATCTTTGTGCGTTTTCTGCGCATGAATGGCCATGATGTCGCATTCATTTGTGGTTCAGATGAACACGGTGCAGCCATTACCCTACGCGCCAAAAAAGAGGGTTTAAGCCCAAAAGATATTGTAGACAAATATGACGGTATCATCCGAAATGCTTTCAAAGACTTCAATATCAGCTTTGATATTTTCCACCGTACATCTTCAGCCTTACACCACGAAACTTCAGCAGCCTTTTTCAAAAAACTCTATGACCAAGGTCAATTCACTGAGGAAGTTTCTGAACAATACTATGACGAACAGTTTCAGCAGTTTTTAGCAGACCGCTATATCACCGGAACTTGTCCCAAATGTCAAAATGCAGGCGCATACGGCGATCAATGTGAGAAGTGTGGCTCTGACCTCAGCCCAACTGACCTCATCAACCCTACTTCAACACTAAGTGGCAGCAAACCCGTGCTTAAAAGCACCTCACACTGGTACCTTCCCATGGACCAACACGAAGCTTGGCTTAAAGATTGGATCCAAGACGGCACGCTTGATGGGCAAAAACAACACGAACCCAAAGAATGGCGCAACCAAGTCATTGGCCAATGCATGTCATGGATCAACGGTGGTTTAAAACCACGCGCCATGACCCGAGACCTCGATTGGGGTGTGAAGGTGCCACTACCAGGTGCCGATGGCAAAGTACTTTATGTTTGGCTCGATGCGCCAATTGGTTATATTTCAGCCACCAAACAATGGGCCCTCGACAACGGCAAAGATTGGGAGCAATATTGGCTTAAATCAAAAGCCCAAGACCGCAAGTTGGTGCATTTCATTGGTAAAGACAACATCGTTTTTCATGCGATCATCTTTCCAATCCTGCTCAAAAACCATGGTGACTTCATTTTGCCAGACAACGTGCCGGCCTATGAATTCTTAAACCTAGAAGGCGACAAATTCTCTACCTCCAGAAATTGGGCGGTTTGGCTGCACGAATATTTAGAGGCTTATCCAGACAAAACAGACGAGCTCAAATATGTCCTTACGGCAATTGCCCCAGAAACTAAAGATTCAGAATTTACTTGGAAAGAATTCCAGACGCGTGTTAACTCAGAGCTTGCCGATATCTTTGGCAACTTCGTAAATAGAACCTTGGTCTTGACCAATAAATATTACGAAGGGCAAGTGCCGGCAGCAGGCGCTTATACTCCTGAAGATCAACAAATCATCTCACAAATTCGAGAAATTCCTGGCCGAATCTCAAAATTGGCCTATGCCTACAAACTCCGAGAGGCACAAGCTGAAATGATGAATTTTGCCAGAATTGGCAATAAATATTTAGCAGACAACGAGCCTTGGAAATTAGTCAAAACAGATCCTGAGCGTGTGCAAACCATCATGCACATTGCGCTGCAAATCACGGCTAATCTCCAAATTGCGTGTCAGCTCTTCTTACCTTCTACAGCTGCCAAACTCAGCTCAATGCTCAATGCTTCTTGGTCAACATTTCAAGACCTTGGGCGCATTGACCTTTTACAAGCTGGGCATCAAATTGGCGAAGTTCAAATCTTATTCACAAAAATCGAAGACACTCTTGTTGAAACCGAAGTTGGCAAACTCAAGGCAAGCAGTGCTGTTCAAAGTAAATATCCTCCTATGAAAGAAGCAATTGCATTTGATGATTTCTCCAAAATGGACCTCCGCATGGGTACCATTCTTTCCGCTCAAAAAGTAGAGAAAGCAGACAAACTGCTCCAACTCACCGTTGACACCGGCATTGACCAACGCACTATTGTCTCGGGTATCTCCGAGCACTACGCCCCAGCTGACATCATTGGTAAAACTGTGCTTGTTTTACTCAACCTTGAACCGCGCAAAATTCGTGGCATCGAATCTCAGGGCATGATCTTAATGGCTGAAAACGAGGAAGGTAAACTGAGCTTCTTAGCATCCGAACAAGATTTCGGCGCAGGCCCTACTGTTCGCTAACGATTTTTTACGCATATCTACTTGCAGAACTTAAAAAAGTTCGTATCTTTGTAGTCCCAATACGGAAAACAACACGTTTCAAGATATATTGCGGGGTGGAGCAGTTGGTAGCTCGTCGGGCTCATAACCCGAAGGCCATCGGTTCGAGTCCGGTCCCCGCTACTAAGAAAAGCCAGTCAGAAATGATTGGCTTTTTTATTGGATGAAATGAAGCGAGTCATTGGCTTAAAATAAATTGGAAATGCGCTATATTTATTTTACAATTTGGCACAAATAAGATTGCTAAAATGTCTTTCCGCAAATCCACACACTTAACCATTGTTTTAATTTTGATAAATGAGTGCTTTAACAATATCAAAAGGAGATATAGTCCAGTTTCCTAATGAAAACAAACACAAAATTATTTATGTTTTAAAAGGACTCCTAAGGATGTATGTATTGGACGAAAAGGGTAAAGAACATATCTTTATGTTTGCTCCTGAGGGATGGACCTTATCTGATTTTACGGCAATTGCACAAAATAAAATGAGTTCTTTCTACATTGATTCTTTAGAAGATTCTGAAATAGAAATTACTCTCAAGAGAATTGATGAAAAAATTCCAAATGTTTTGGATGAATCTCAACAATCAATCGATTTAATGGGGCGAAGAATTGCTACCCTCCAACAAAGAGTGATAATGCTCCTTAGTTTTTCAGCATTCGATCGTTATCGACAATTTCTTGAAACATATCCTAATATTGCAGAAAGGGTTCCTCAAAAAATGATTGCTTCCTATTTAGGGATTACCCCTCAGTCTTTAAGTAAAATTAGACGTCAGAATATTTTCAATGAAAAAAAATTATTAACCTAGACGAACGTGTTTAATAAAGTAACGAACGAACTTTGTCAAAAATAAATCGAACTTCATGACACATAACTTATTAAATTTCTGGATTGCACTAATTATTTTTATTGCGCATATCATTGGCAACCTAATTGTTACTAAACCAAACCCAGAGCTGTTTAATCGACTAGAAAAACTTACGCTTTTCCCTCCGAGTTGGGTTTTTATTATTTGGTTTGTTATATGGATCCTACAGTCAGTTCTTTTCTACCAAACGTACAATTCAGAATTTTGGAGTAATACCACGACCTTGCTCTTTCTGTTGGTCTGTATTGGGAATTTGGGCTCACAGTATGCTGGAGCAAATAATTATGGGTGGTTCGTGTATATCCTTTTTATTAGTTGTATGCTAGTAAGTTCAATACTATTTATGGAAAAGACTTCGGTATTTTATTCGACAATTCCTATAGCAAAATCAGCCTCTCAAATTTATGTAGGCTGGGCTTCATTGGCCTTTTTAGTTGGTCTCGGAGTTATTTTAGTGACCGATCAAAAAGTAATCAATGATCATACATTCACCCTCATTGGATCAGTCTTATTATGCTTTGTGCCAATTTGTATTTGGACATTATGGTTCACTGGCAAAGGGGATTATAGAACAATCTCCTTTCCTTATTTTTTATTGTACTTCGCTTTCGCATTAAGAATGATTTTGAGGTGATTTAGAGCCTTCAAATTTTAAGTCAACTTCCAATTCATACCCTTCCAAAAAGTTAGAAATTTGATCCTTCCCCGCTACTAAGAAAAGCCAGTCAGAAATGATTGGCTTTTTTTGTTTCAAGAAACGTTTAAAGAAACCAATTCAAAAAGGCAAAATCAACAAGCAGCAGCAAAGTGCAAAATTCCACATTGTCCATAGGAGATCCCAGTAATTTGCTTCTCGATTTTGTCGTTCAAAAAAACTCCCGATAGGTGAAGATCGATCAACCGTCAGAGGATAAGTGCCAGTTATTTCGTAAATGATTTCGCGGACTATCCTCAGATAAAGATAGATTGACAACGGATACCAAAATAGTCTAGTACAGCTATAGCCAGCAGCTAGTTGAACAACATAATTTGTGCTTGAAAGATAAACCGAAGTGAGCGCACACATGATACAAACCGTTATCATCAATATGTTGACTCCTTTAATATCGAAGCGATTGTTATACGGTGAAACAAGTAATACAGAAAGGCCTACACCTACCAAAACCAAACTATTTTGTTTTTCATCAAAGTCGTTGCTCAGTAGTCCGATGGCAATTAATATGAC
>JBEEKM010000061.1:0-8599 GCA_041168645.1 Bacteroidota bacterium
AAGGCCAAATTTTATCATGTCTTTTTGATCAGTTTTGGGATGGCCACTTGGTTTTTTACCGTTTATTTACTCGCTATTAGCGCCATGAACTATTGGTTGTTCTTGGCTTTATTACCTTCTATCGGTTTTGCCCTACACTTGCAAAAAGTAGTGCAAAATACGGAGCCCGCCGCTCTGGACCCCGAGCTGAAAAAAGTCGCATTATTGACTTTCTTTTCAAGTATCCTTTTTGCAATTTTACTTAACTTTGCACCGCATTAAATCAACACTCATGAACATCCTTGTTTGTATTTCTAAAGCGCCAGACACCACGTCTAAAATTGCCTTCACAAATGGTGATACCCAATTTGACGAAAACGGCGTTCAATATATTGTCAACCCCTATGACGAATGGTACGCCCTCGTGCGTGCGCTTGAGCTCAAAGAAGCACAAGGTGGAAATGTCACGATTATTACGGTCGGGAGCGCTTCAGATGACGCTGTCATCCGTAAGGCCTTAGCCATCGGTGCAGACGACGCAGTGCGCATCGATGCAACAGCCCAAGATGCCTACTATACCGCTATCCAAATTGCCGAATATGCCAAAGGCAAAGGCTTTGACCTCATCCTTACCGGAAAAGAAACCATTGACTACAACGGCTCACAAGTAGCGGGCATGATTGCCGAAGCACTTGAGTTGCCATACATTTCAATTGCTACCAAACTCGATGTCAACGGCTCCACTGTTAAGTGCGAGCGCGAAATCGTGGGCGGTGTTCAAGAAGTTGAAGTAGCTACGCCTGTTGTAATTAGTTGTGCCAAAGGCATGGCTGAGCAGCGCATTCCAAACATGCGCGGCATCATGGCAGCGCGCACCAAGCCACTCAACGTAGTTGCACCAGCAGCTATCGATGCACTCACTAGCTACGCAAGCTATAGCATGCCAGCTGCGAAGTCATCTGTTAAACTCATCGATCCAAATAACCTCGACGAGCTCGTTACTTTACTCCACAACGAAGCAAAAGTCATCTAAGTTCTGCCCTATGAATCTTGTATATATCAATTCAGCCAACGGTTTATCTAAAGCAGCTTTAGAAACTGTTACCTACGCAAAAAAATTAGGTGGCGATGTCGCTGTAGTAACCAACGGTGCTGCTGATTCAGCAACACTTGCTACGCTCGGCAACTACGGTGCTTCAGTTGTACTTCAAGACAACAGCCTAGATGGTCAAGACCATAGTCAACTCGTTCAGCTTGTTGCAGCAGCCGCTCAAAAAGTGGGTGCCCAAACCATTATTTTTTCACATGACCTCATCGGAAAAGCAGTGGCGCCACGCTTGTCTGTACGCCTCAAAGCGGGCTTGGTTGCAGGTGCAGTAGCACTTCCTGAGGCCAATGGCAATATCAAAGTCAATGTGTTCTCTGGAAAAGCTTTTGGTTATGTTCAGGTGAAATCTGCACAACGCATCATTTCTTTGTTGCCAAACAGCATCCAGCCAGAAAACAACACTACCTCTTGCTCAGTTGAAGCATTTAGCGCCCAAGCAGGTGCTAGTGCCATCAAAGTACTCGCTACTAAAAAACCGGAAGGTGCCATTCCATTACCTGAAGCCGAATTAGTGGTTTCTGCAGGTCGTGGCTTAAAAGGCCCCGAAAACTGGGGAATCGTAGAAGATCTTGCTAACGCACTTGGCGCTGCAACTGCATGTTCACGCCCAGTAGCCGATATCGGATGGCGCCCTCACCACGAACACGTTGGGCAAACAGGTGTAGCTATTCGCCCTAACTTGTATATCGCTGCCGGAATTTCTGGTGCAATCCAACACTTAGCAGGTGTCAATGGTTCTAAAGTCATCGTTGTGATCAACACCGATGCTGAGGCGCCGTTCTTTAAGGCCGCCGACTACGGTATTGTTGGTGACGCCTTTGAAATCTTGCCAAGATTTACTGAAGCCGTTAAAAAATTCAAGGCGGCCCAACACTAAGTTGGAGCGCTACTAAAAAAACGCCCGATGCAAAAAATCAGCCTCGAAATTTCGGGTATCGCTTACAGCCAAACGCAATCTGGCTCGTATGTCCTTACGCTCAAAGAAAAAGGCGGCGAGCGCAAATTGCCAATTGTTATTGGTGGTTTTGAAGCGCAAGCCATTGCCGTTGAGCTCGAAAACATGGTGCCCTCAAGGCCCCTCACCCACGATTTATTCAAGGCTTTTGCGGTTTCTTTTGGCGTAACTGTCAAAGAAATCCTGATTTACCGTTTTCGTGAAGGCGTTTTTTATTCTAAGTTAATCTGCGAACACGACGGGCAAATTACCGAACTCGACTCACGCACTTCAGATGCTATTGCTATTGCGGTAAGGTTCAAGGCGCCTATGCTTACACTGAATAGCATTCTTGACGAAGTAAGTGGCACGCCACAAAGTGCTTTAGAAGAAGCTTATGGTTTTGAAGAGGAAAATGATATCTTTGAAGAAGATGCCAATGCACCCAATGAGTGGGATATCTATGCTACAGAAGAGCTAGAACAACAACTCAAGGAGGCCCTGGACAACGAAGATTATGAATTAGCCTCTAAAATCCGTGATGAACTCAATCGCCGCAGTTAAGACCCGACTTACCGTCCTTAGTTTTTTTCAATTTTTTATTTGGGGAGCCTGGCTTACCACAATCGGTACGTATTGCACAGCCGGAAAAGGCTGGACCTTCCCGCAGTTTGGGGCCATCTTTTCAACGCTAGCGCTGTCTTCTATCCTGATGCCTTCTTTGGTCGGGATTATTGCCGACAAATGGCTGCGTGCCGAAAGACTCTACGGCATTTTGCATTTGGTTTACGGTGCATTCATGCTCTTGATTCCGAATATTGCTGCGCTTCAAACAAGCTTCCCTGCTTTAGCTAAAGTTGAAGAATACGAGCTCCTGTACTGGATTGTTTTTGGCGGCATGCTGGCTTATATGCCTTCTATTTCGCTTTCCAATTCGGTGTCTTATCGCATTTTAAAGATGAATAAGCTCGATGTGCAAAAAGACTTTCCACCAATTCGGGTTTGGGGAACCATTGGTTTTATTGCCGCAATGTGGCTCACAAACCTTTCGGGGAGTAAAGCCAATGCGATGCAGTTCTATATTGCAGCGGTGGGAGCCATTGCCCTAGGCATTTATGCATTTACTTTACCGGCTTGCATGCCGCAAGGTAAAACCAATGAAAAAACCAATCTTTTCTCCCAACTTGGGCTCAATGCCTTCAAGCTTTTTCTGGATTACCGCATGGCCCTCTTTTTCATCTTTTCCATTCTTTTGGGAGCGGCCTTACAACTATCAAATATGTACGGAGATGCCTATCTGAGCAGTTTTCCTGAAGGCACTTTAGTAGAGAAATATTCAACGATTATCTACTCGATTTCTCAGGTTTCGGAAACGATATTCATCTTAACAATTCCATTCTTCTTGAAAAGATTCGGCATCAAAAACGTAATGCTTTTTGCCCTCTTTGCATGGGTATTGCGCTACGGTTTCTTTGCCTATGGCGACAGCAGTTTCGGGCTTCCATTAATTGTCTTGAGTTGCATCGTTTACGGAATGGCCTTTGACTTCTTTCTCATTTCAGGCTCTATGTTCGTGGAGGCAAATACAGACAGCAATATCAGATCGAGTGCTCAGGGTTTATTTATCATGATGACCAACGGCTTTGGCGCTTATATTGGAACAGTAGCCAGTAGTGCACTCATTGATACCTATTTTATCAATACCGATAAAAGTACTAATTGGCACGGCGCATGGCTGCTTTTTGCCGGATACGCGCTCGTGGTGGCCGTGTTATTTATGCTGTTGTTTAAGGAAAAAAAGCAAAGCATTTAATTTTGCTCGGGTAGTATTTTCAAATACCTATTCAGGCATTTTTGGTAAACTTATAGCCTACCCCCCGAATGGAATGAAAATGCACCGGATTTTTAGGGTCTCGTTCGAATAATTTTCTGAAGGCCAAGATGTAGTTATCAATGGTGCGAGCCGTTGGAATTTGCTCAGCACCCCAGAGGCGATCCAAGATTTCTTGCCGAGAAACAACCTTGCCTTCCTTTTCATGAAATAACTCTAGAAGTTGCACCTCGCGTTTGGTAAACGTATGCAAGATTTTTTGCTGCGCATCTCGGACTTCGAAAGTAGAAAAATCAACTGCTTTGTCGTTGATTTTCAATAACTCGGTTGTTTCTAGCTGCACCGAGCCATTGAGTAGAATTTGAACCTTTAAAAGCAACTCTTCTAGATCAAAAGGCTTGACTAAATAATCATTGGCGCCTAATTTAAGCCCTGCTACCCGATCTGCTGTGGTGCCTTTAGCAGAAAGAAACAAGACAGGTACATGACTGTGTTGCCTGATGGTACGGCAAAGGTCAAAACCTGAAACATGCGGCAGCATGACATCTAGAATGATCAGATCGAAATGAAAGGGCTTCTGAAAAAGTGTTTGAGCCGTTTGGCCATCAGCGAGTGCCAAGACACTATAGCCCTCTAATTCTAGATTGAGGCCAATCATGTCTCTTAAGCTCTGTTCGTCTTCAACAATACAAATTCTATGCATGGAAAGTTGCGCTGAAAGTGTTATTTTTGGTTGAAATTACAATAAACTCCTCAAACTATGAACAAATTTCTACGCTACTCCTTACTCGTATTGAGTTTGCACTTGGGTGTTTGGGCCCAAAACAATTTGCCAAGCATTGCTCGTTTTGAAATTGGCAAAAATGTGCCTGTACTTCAATTAGCAGCACCTGACATGAATCAAATTGCACTTGAAGACGAACTCAGAGACAAGCAAGGAGTGCTGTACCGCATTGGGGTTGCGCTACCAAGTATGCTCAACACCACTAATGCCGGCACCTGGACAACACTTCCTAATGGTGCTCGTCAGTGGCAAGTGATTGTTAAAACAGAAGGCGCCGAGGCACTAAGCTACCTTTTTGAAAAATTCTATTTGCACGGTGGTTCAACGTTGCGCATTCAAAACCTTCAAGGGCAAGATGTTCATCCGGTTTTAACAAGTAAAGATGTAGAAACGCACGGCATGGCCAATGCTGCACTTTGTGCTGGTTCAGCTCATATTTTAACACTCACTGAGCCTGTTTATACCACTCCTTCTGAAATTTTAATTGATCGTGTAATGTATAACTACCGTTCAACCGGATACGGTTCAGCTGAAAAAATCAATGAATCCGACCCCTGTGAAGTCAATGTCAATTGCAGCCCTGTTGGTGACGCTTGGCAAGACGAAAAACGCGGAGTTGCACGTATTTATGTGGTGGAAGGCAACCAAGCAGGTTGGTGTTCAGGTTCATTAGTGAACAATACCGCCCAAGACTGCAAACCATACTTTTTAACTGCGTTGCACTGCGGCGTTGCATCAACAGCTGCTAACATGAACCAATGGAAATTTTATTTCCGATATGAAGCCCCAACTTGTGTGAATCCAACCAGTGTGGGCACATTAGCTAGCCACATGATTAACGGATGTTTGCGCATTGCCGATGCCAATGATGGCGGGGGCAACACTGGATCTGATTTCCTATTAGTAAAACTCGGTAACAACAATAATGAGGCAACGGTTATCAATAACCTCAAATCAACTAATATCAATGCTTATTGGAATGGCTGGAATGCCAACACGGCTGCAACAACAGGAGGTGTAAGTATCCACCACCCTGCTGGTGACATCAAAAAGATTTCTACGTTTACAGGCACCACTGTCTCTACCCAATGGGGAAGCGCAACTGGCTCGCACTGGCGAATCGTCTGGACAGCAAATAGCAATGGCCACGGTGTTACAGAAGGAGGCTCATCTGGTTCTCCGCTTTTTGACAACAACGGCAACATCATTGGCACACTAACCGGAGGTGCTTCTTATTGTACTTCGCCATCTGCCCCAGACCAATACGGGAAAATGGCTTTCCACTGGGCCAATAACGGTGCTACCAACGCGTTGCAACTCAAGCCTTGGCTTGATCCTACCAATTCAAATGTTTTGGTTTTGGCGGGTTCAGCAGATCCGTGTACACCAAGCACACCAGTGGCACCAGTTGCGAACTTTTCAGCATCTTCAACGAGTGTCATACCTGGTACAACCGTTAACTTCACAGATTTATCTACAGGTATACCGACAAGTTGGTCTTGGTCAGTAAGCCCGGCTTCAGGCTGGAGTTTTGCTGCAGGTAGCTCAGCTACAACCCAGAATCCGCAAATTGTATTTAACAATGTTGGGCAATACACCGTTAGCCTCACCGCTACAAATGCACAAGGTTCAGATGTAGAAACAAAGAATAACTACATTGTTGTTGCAGCAGTAACTGGGCCGTGTACAGCAAGTGCAGTTTGTGACGAATACATCAATAATGTAAATATCAGCACCATTAACAACACCTCAACGTGTGGCAACAACGGGTATTCTGATTTCACTACAACCACCACAACTTTGTCTCAAGGCACAAGCTATACCCTAACCATTACCCCTGCTATCATTAATAATACAACCGCTATTGCTTATACCAATGACGAAATTGCAGCCTGGATTGATTTCAACAACGACTTCGATTTCAACGATGCTGGTGAGCAAGTGGCATACGTACTTGTTGGCGCCAATTGGGTAAATACTTTTAATGTAACGATTCCGCTCAATAGCGCACTCGGGCAAGTGAGAATGCGCGTGCGTATTTCTTATCAACCAGATGGTGCTATTAATCCGTGTGGCCCTGCAACTTATGGCGAAACAGAAGATTACATTGTTAATCTTACTTCTGGTGTGGGTGTTGATGAAAATCCGTTAGCTATTGTGCAGGTTTACCCGAATCCGGCGCGTGACGTTTTATACGTAGATGTGAAAGATCTAGAAGACATCAAGAGCATTGAAGTCCTTGACATGAACGGCAAGCAAATCTTGATTCAAAATAAAATTGAAGCAGGAGTCAATGCCTTAGCTATTGAACACCTCGATGCAGGTATGTACCAAGTTCGAGTTATGCAAAATGGCTATCAAAGCACCCAACGTTTGATTAAACTTTAAACGAATCTAAGATTTAAAATATAAGGCGGCCCGTTCTAAATGGGCCGCTTTTTTTTCGGGTGCTTGTCGGTTCCAATTGGCAACCATTTGAGCCGTTCGCAAGTTTTTGCGCAAATAGTCTTGGTGCTTATCGACAAAATGCCAAAACAAGGCATCAAACAAAGCGGCACCCTCAGCATCGAACTTGAAACCTTGTTTCTTGAGGTAATTTGAACTTGAGAAATAGGGCTTGGTGGTCATGAGGCCGCCATCCGCAAACTGACTCATGCCATAAACATTGGGCACCATGACCCAATCATAGGCATCCATGAAGTTGCACATGAAAAACTCATAAATACTATCAGGATGCAGCTCACTAAGGAAGAAAAAGTTTCCGAGTAACATCAGGCGCTCAATATGATGGGCATACGCGTATTCATCGAGTTTAGCCGCTACATCTTGCAAAAAAGAAAGTTGACGCAGTGCCTGCCAATCTAGTTGGCGCTCGTGTTGCATGAAGTTGCGCGTTCGCTGCTGAACACCTACCTGCTCATAAACCGCACGCATGTATTCACGCCAGCCCAAAACTTGCCTGATAAAACCTTCAGCGCTTTCTATCGATACTTTACCTTGATGATACGCTGTTTCTACCGCAGCAATAACCTCTTTTGGGCTCAATAAACCAACATTGATGGCCGTGGACAAATTAGAATGGTACACATAAGGCGCTTGGGTGGTGAAGGCATCTTGATACGGGCCAAACTTTTCTAGACCCTGCGCAATAAAAAATGCCAATGCATCTTTGGCTTGCGCATGCGTAACCGGATAAAAAGCCAAACTCGGATCACCCGGATTTGCTGCAAACTGTTGTGTAATTTCTAATTCTGCCGCTTCGGACCACGTGCTATGGTAAGTTGGGTAAGCGGGAAGTACCTGGTTTTTAGGAAGGGCCTTGCGGTTCTCAGTGTCAAAACTCCAGCGCCCACCGATGGGTTGTGCAGCTGGCGCCAACAAAATGTCAAAATGTAGGCGTTGCTTCTTATAAAACTCAGCCATGAAGAATTTTTTAGCATTCTGGGGCGCGAGGCTTTGGTTGCGCTCACGCGAATTGTAAAAAGAAGGGTTTTCTAATATTTCTAAACACACGCCCTGTTTTTTTGCTAAACGATGAAGACGCTTTTCAAGTAAAAAATCTGTTGGGTCAAAACAAGCAACTTGGGCATTTTCTTGGGCAAGTTTTTCAAAAATTTGCGTCAAAGAAGCTTGCTCGTAGTCAAAATATTGAACGCTCTTGCCTTCATTCCGCAGTTTTTCTGCGTAGTATTTCATTGAAGCCCTGTGAAAGGCCAACTTTTTGCGATGAAAAGGCAGTTGCAGAAAAAAGAGTTCGTCCTCAATGAGCCAGAACTCGTCTATGCCTGCAAACGCAGCTGTAGTCTCGAATAACTGATTTGGAAATACTAAAAAAACACGTTGTGACATACGAATGAAACACGCACTTTTGCGCTTTGTTCAGACACAAAAAATTGCAGTCATGTTCGCTTCATGATTTGTTCACATTTGCGCTAAGACCTTTAATTTTGTAGCGTTAAAAAG
>JBEEKM010000062.1:0-8532 GCA_041168645.1 Bacteroidota bacterium
GATCAAACTCTCCGTTGTATAATAACTTCGAATTTTAAGAGCTCGAGTATGTTTGTTTTTATTCTTAAAAACGCTGTTTCCTTATTTCTCAATACTTCAAAGAACTTTTTCTTTAGTCAGTTAAAAAAGCTTTCGCTCACCTTAACCATTGTCATCTTGGCCGCTTTTCGATAAGACCGTTGTCTCAATTGCGGGGTGCAAAGATATGTACTCTTTTTGGTTTTGCAACAATTTTTTGAAAGAAATTTTATTTTTTTTCTGAGTAGAAATATAACTACCTGATTTTAAAGCAACTTAGAATTAAAGATTTTTTAACTTTTCTTTTAGTTCAAGAAGCGCACTATGTTCAAGTGCTTGTTCTGGCGTACGCAAAGTAAATGTTGCGTTTGTTGGGATACTTGTAATTGTAAGATTGTTTACCTCTAGATTACATGTATTTTCATCGGCCTTGAAATCTAGCAGCCAGTTCTGTTTATTTGAATAACCTTCACCCCAATTTGCTAATACAAGCTGTATGACAGCAGTGAATTTGTCTTGGAGTTCACTATCGCCTGAAAAACGGATTTCAGATAAAACGATACCGAGTTGGTCTTTGAGAACTTTTTGATCAGAAACAGACCATAATTTAAAAGAAGGCAAAATGCTTTCTAATAAATAAAGTTCGTTTGTATTGAGCACGTAGCGTTCTACGCGATGATTAATTTGCCGAGCTACGGTGAACCATTGTCTGAGCGCAACAAGCAAACCTACTAAAGTAACGATCCCGGAAAGCTTGGCAAGAAAAATGAATTCTTGCCATATTAATATTGGAATGAGCAATAATAATATGGCAAAATACGGCAGCCAAAAATTAAAACGGAATTTATTCAGCGATCCATTTGTCATTTCTCATTTCACCTTTAATCGTGACATCTTTGGTTCTAGAGTAGTCTTCGGCAGCCATGAGCATTTGCTCGCGGGTGTCGCGTCTGATGAGTATGGCAGAGGATCCTTGTGATTTAACTTCGATATAGAATCCGTTTCTTAAACGAGCGGGTTTTGTTGGTGGTCTTCCCATTTTTAATTTGGTTAAAGTTTGATAAGAGTTGACAATATAACTATTAATTTGGATAATTGTTGTGTTTTTGTCAAAAATCATGCCTAATTCAATTCAAGGCAAAGCACTAACTTTGCAGCATGATTCAATTAGACCGTCTTGGATATTTTTTACCTCAAGGGCATTTATTTGTCAATGTTAACCTTCAAATCAATAGAGGCGATAAAGTTGGTTTAGTAGGAAAGAACGGCGCTGGCAAGTCCACCCTACTTCGTATACTATCTGGTAAAATTCAAGCAACAGAAGGTCAAATTCATCACCCTAAGAATTTAAAATTTGGCTTTCTTACTCAGGACATTCATATAGATGTCCAAAAAAGTGTTTATGACTTTTTGTTTTATTCAAATGAGTTACTCAACCAAATAAGACAGCGCCTCGACGAGATCAATGAACAACTCATTACACGCACTGACTACGAATCTGAGAGTTATTTGGCTTTACTCGACGAACTCAATGATCTCAACCACAGTTTCAATGTGCATGATGGCTATCAGTGGGAAGAAAAAATCAAGGCCACACTCGAAGGACTCGGATTTTCAGAACTAGATCAGCAAAAAAACATCGCACAATGCTCTGGAGGTTGGAAGATGCGCGCAGAACTTGCCAGGATTTTGGTCAATCAGCCAGATATTTTACTACTCGATGAACCTACCAACCACCTCGATATTTTATCGATCAGCTGGCTAGAATCATATTTACAACGCTTTGATGGGGCTGTCATTTTGATTTCTCACGACCGTTTGTTCCTTGATAATGTAACAACCAGAACTTTAGAAATCTCTAGACAACAAATTTTCGACTTCCCATATCCTTATACGAAATACAAGGAACTACGTGCTGAGGAACTCGAACGCCTAGAACAAGCAAAAAAGCAGCAAGATAAAGACATCAAGCACGCAGAAGAACTCATTGAAAAATTTCGCGCTAAAAAAAATAAAGCGGCATTCGCACAATCCTTGATCAAAAAACTTGAGAAAACGGACCGCATCGAAATTGAAAAAGACCAAGTTGCAAGGTTGAAATTACGCTTTCCATTAGCGGTTCAACCAGGGAAATGGGTTTTAGAAGTAGCTCAATTAGGTAAAAAATATGACGAGCGCCAACTCTTTAAAGAAGTATCTATTACTGTAGGGCGCGGAGAAAAGATTGCCTTGCTTGGCCCCAATGGCGTCGGTAAGTCTACGCTTTTAAAAGCCATCATGGGAAATATTGAACATGAGGGAACCGTAACGCTCGGACACAATGTCAGTATTTCCTATTTTGCCCAAGATCAGGCCGAAAAGCTAGACCCTAAGCTCAGTATTTTTGAAACCGTGGATCAGATTGCCAAAGGAGATTTACGCAAAGACTTGCGCAGTATTCTTGGAGCTTTCTTATTTTCAGGAGAAGATGTCGACAAAAAAGTAGCCGTACTTTCTGGAGGGGAACGAACACGCTTGGCACTCTGCTGCCTGCTACTGAGCCCATCTAATTTCCTGATTCTCGATGAACCCACCAATCACCTAGATTTACAAAGTAAGGAAGTACTGAAAGAAGCCCTAGCACATTATGAGGGAACCTTTATTATTGTATCGCATGACCGCGAGTTTGTAGATGGCTTAAGTAACCGAATTTGGGACATCGAAAATCAGAATATCCTGATTCACCATTTCAATTTAAAGGAATATTTGGACTACAAAATGCAGAAAAACGGGAGTCCGGCAATTAATAAAGAAAAAGAACAGACAAAAAACACGAGCAAAAAGGAACCCGAAGCACCTGTAAATACGACACCTGCAAAACCTAAATTTGACAAGGCCAAACAGAAATTGGAACGCGAAATCAGTAACCTCGAGCAACAAATTGAGCAGCAAGAGCGTTTATTGACTGAAATTGAAAACGAATTGGGCGAACTCGATTACGAAGACAAGCAGCGCTACAATCAGGTTTTAAATCGATATGAAACTGAAAAAGCAAATTTGGAGGCGCGCTATCAGCAATGGGAGCTCAAACAAAATGAGCTTTTAGAAGCTTAAAACCATTAATTTTAACTCGTGAAGACACTTGTATTTTTACTTTTGGGTTTATTATTGCTTTCGGCAAATTGCAAGCCGCAAAATCAAAATCCTGTACCCTTTGTCCCTGTCGATGTAACCATTGACATCCAGTTGCCAAGTTACAGCGAATTACAAGGAGTTGGTGGCTGGACCTACATCAACGGCGGCTCGAGAGGTATTATTATTTACCGCCGCGGCATCGAAGACTTCGTGGCGTTTGATCGCCACTCTCCTGCAGACCCTGACGGAACCTGCTCATTGCCTTTATTTCCTGATGCACAAAATTTCTTGCAACTGAAAGACACTTGCAATAATGCTGTTTTTTCCTTGTATGACGGCTCACCGGTAAGCAACAGTATTTATGGTTTACGCCAATACGCAACCCAATTTAACGGAAACAACTTATTAAGAATTTACAATTGACATGGCAGACATTAAAGTAACAATCATTGACCGCGAAGGACAAGAACATGTTTTAGAAGGGCCTACAGACATGAACATGAATATCATGGAGTTGTGTAAAGCCTATGAACTTCCGGTTAAAGGAGAATGCGGGGGCATGGCGATGTGCGCCACTTGCCAATGTTATTTAGAATCTGAAACAGACTTGCAAGAACAAAGCGATGCAGAACTCGATATGCTCGACCAAGCGTTTTTCGTGAAGGGTAATAGCCGTTTAGGCTGTCAGATTCAGCTCGATGAAAGCATAGACGGCATCGTCCTGAGACTCGCCCCTGAACAAGACTAATTCAATCTTGCAGCAAAAACTTTTCTGAATTTCTCGACCTTAGGGCGAACTACAGCCTGACAATAAGGATTACCAGGATTATTCTCAAAGTAGTTGTGGTGGTAATCTTCTGCCTCAAAATAATTATTGATCTCTACAATTTGAGTGACAATTTTTTGATCCCAAACCTTTTCTGCTTCTAATTTATTCAGATACTTCAAAGCCAATGCTTTTTGCGCTTCAGAATGATAGAAGATGACAGAACGGTATTGCGTCCCGATGTCATTGCCCTGACGATTCAATTGCGTTGGGTCGTGTACAAACCAAAATACTTCAAGTAATTCTTCGTAGGAGATAACTTTAGGATCAAAAACCACCTGTGCTACTTCCGCGTGCCCGGTCTTTCCTGTACAAACTTCTTGATAGGTAGGGTTTTGTTTTTGTCCTCCGGCATAACCAGGCACAACAGATATGACGCCTTTCATGTCCTTAAAACAGGCCTCGATGCACCAGAAACATCCGGCGCCAAAGGTGGCAATTTGGGTTTGTGTTGTCATGTTGTCTTGTTTTTCAGAAGGTTCACTGGCCTTACTCGATTCGAAATTTAATGCGGCCGAATTTACACAATATCTCAAACCTGTCGGCTTCGGGCCATCTTCAAAAACATGTCCTAAATGTGCTTGACAATTCGCGCATTTAATCTCGGTACGCACCATGCCATGAGAGCGGTCAATTTGCTTACTGACATTTCCATTAACTAAAACGTCGTAAAAACTCGGCCAACCTGAACCTGAATCATATTTGGTAGTACTTTCAAATAAAGGCGCATCGCAAGCAACGCATATATAGGTGCCTGTTTCGTGGTGATCCCAATATTTTCCGGTAAAAGGCCTTTCTGTGCCACCATTAACTACATAACAAACGTTTTCTGGCAAAGCCCTTCCATTGAAAGAATTGGTGTTCTGCGCATCTTTTTCTTTGTCTCCTTCTTGCCCGCAGGCGTTTAAACTGAATAGCATAAATAGATAAACTAAGTATTTCATGAAAAGATAACAAAAAATAACCCTAATGGTTTAATCCGACTAATTTTGCGGCGTGATTAAATCCTACCCCAAAGATTTCTGGCTGCTCAGCGCAAGCATGTTTTGCTTTATGTTGAGCTTCAACTTGATTTTGCCAGAAATGAATGCATTCATTAGCGCACTCGGAGGTGCAGCCTACAAAGGAAGTATTATCTTTCTTTTTTCTATAGCAGCCGGCATCTCTAGACCTTTTGCAGGAAAGTTAGCCGATGTCATTGGCAGAAAGCGCACCATGAATATCGGGTTGGCAATTACCATTCTAGTGAGTTTGGCCTACCCTTTTACAAGAACCATTGGGCTTTTGTTTGCCCTTAGATTTATTCATGGCCTGAGTGCTGGCTTTAGCCCAACAAGTGCTACGGCCTTATTAACAGATTTATTACCCGCTAAGCGCCGAGGTGCCGCTATGGGCATCTGGGGGACTGCCATTTCTCTCGGAATTGGTGTCGGACAATCTTTAGGGTCCATGATCTTTAGTTACAGCAATTACGATACGCTCTTTTTAAGCGCGGCCGCTTTTGGCTTTCTGGCAGTCATTTTTAGTGCATTTATCAAAGAAACACTCTCAGAGAAACAAGCCTTTAGTTGGTCTTTGCTTCGTTTAAAGTCCGAAGATGTCATAGAAAAACCTGTAAAGCCAGCCGCACTGATTATGTTTCTAACGGCCATCAGCTCCGGTGTCATTTTTGTCCTGACCCCAGATGTTTCTGCCTTCTTAAATATTGAAAACAAAGGCTATTTCTTCGGGATCTATGTCTTGACGACTATTGTCATGCGCTTATTTTTCTCGTCGTTATCTGACCGCATTGGTCGAGAACAAACCTTGTTTATCGGTTGTATTTTTCTGATTACCAGCATGATTCTTTTGGCGCTAGCGGAAACCCAGTTGAGCTACACCATTGCTGCTGGTGTTTTCGGTCTTGCCACAGGTGTTTCAAGCCCTACGCTTTTCGCTTGGACCGCAGATTTGAGCTTACCCGAGCGCCGCGGAACTGGTTCTGGAACAATGTTTATTGCGCTTGAAGCTGGAATTTTATTTGGCTCCGGAATGACCTTTATATTTTACAATAACACCTTACAAAGCGCACAGCTGCTATTCTATATTGCAGCTGCATTTGCGCTCTTTGCGTTGCTAACCCTTGTATATCAACTCAGAAGAAAACGACTTATTGGTGCTGATTCAGATATCGCCTCACTAAATAATGCCCTAGATAAATCAAAGGGGTAAGCAAAATAGCGATAAGCATTTTGAGAATGTAGTTGGTTGGCGCCACCTCAAAATAGGTCTCTAAGGTCATGGCACCGGGCAAAACAAAGCCTATGTACAAAACGATATAGGAGTCTATGAGTTGAGAAATCATGGTACTTCCGGTGCTGCGCAACCAAATGAATTTATTGCCGGTACGCTGCTTTATTTTTTCAAACAGAAAAGCATCGAGTAATTGTGAAACCAAGAAGGCAACGATACTTCCTACAATGACCGCCTGCGCTTGTCCGAAAACCAAATTGTAAGCGGCATTGGTTGCCAATTTTGATCCTGGAATTTCATGAGCTGGTATGGACATCGAAATACCCACAATCAAAAAACAATATGCGATAAGCGCTGAAGTGATCCAGGAAAGACGCCTTACCGCCTTTTGCCCGTAAAATTCATTCATAAGGTCTGTCAAAAGAAAAACTACAGGCCATGGCAAAATACCGATAATGGTAATAAAAGGACCAAACTGTTTGCCCAAAAATTGCCAAGAAAGCGGGATTTGAATGAGTTTATTACTGATTAATTCAGCAGTAACGGCGTTGGTAATAAACAAACCTGCCAAGGCGATAAACAACCATTGGCGACGTTCATTGAGGTGCGCTTGATCCATTGTCAAATTTAAGCAAATTATGGCGTGCCGTAATCGAGTCTTTTTGTTTTGATGTAGCGCTGAATGTAATACTGAGAAGTTTTGAAATTATCGATGCGCACACCTGTATTGGCGGAATGAATGAATTTGATGGCATCAGGTGTAACTTCTACTACCAAAGCCACATGCCCTACGGCGGTTGAATGCACATTGCTTCCTTTGAAAAACATGAGATCCCCGGGTTGTACATCAGAGAGCTTCACGGTGGTGCCCAATTCAGCCAAACCATAGCTTGTGCGCACTAAATCGAAACCGAAATTGCCAAAAATATAGTTGATAAAACCCGAGCAATCAAAACCTGAAGGTGTGGTACCTCCATAGCGATACGGCACCCCTAAAAAACTTTTTGCATAGTTGATAATGGCATCAACTTGCGGGTCATTTTTTGGAGTTGGTGTTTGTGCGCTTGCCTGATTCTGGAGTTGAAGCAACAAGAGCAGAAAAAAGATGCGGAGAAATTTCATTTTCTGACGTCTGTTGCAAAAATAATAATTATTTTCGAATGTTCATTCAAGTAAACAGATGCCCAATATTGAAAATCAAGCACTTAACAAATTATACTACAGCATCGGCGAGGTCGCTGAGCTCTTGCATGTAAATGCTTCATTGCTAAGATTTTGGGAGAAAGAATTTAACCTTGCGGTTTCAAAAAAGAACAAAAAGGGCAATCGCCTCTACACTGTCAAGGAAATTGAAAAAATTCAGCGCATTTATCAATTTGTAAAAGTTGAGGGCTACACACTTGAAGGCGCCAAAAAAGCCTTAAAATCGAAGGTGAATCATAGTGCTCAAGTAATTGAACTAAATGAACGAATCGAAGAAAATCAAAGCAAGCAAAACCTAGAGTCAAAAAGGGCTAACCATAGCAATATCGATGCGCAAGAGCTGATTTCCAAATTAGAGCAAATCAAAAACAGATTGCTCGTGCTTTCTTTTGAAAACGAAAGTCAAACTGAAATTAAAAGTTCGACCCAAGAAAGCCAAGTTTTTCAAGAGATTAAAAATGATCCGATTGCAACTTTCGAAGCTCCTACCGCACCAAAAAATGTTGCACCAAAACCGAAAGCTGCCCCACGCCCGAAACCATCCAGCAACGAAGGTCCTACGCTTTTTGATTTTTAATTAAATGGGCTAATTGCTGCATATAAGCTGCTGCCTCCAACATCCTAGAACCATACCACGAACACATTTCGCCATCGATCAAAATAATTTGTGAAGCTGGGAAAAGTGCTTGAACCTGTTCGATGTGCTTCGATTCAAAAGGAAAGGGTTCTGAACTCAAGAAAATATAGGTGGGCGCTTTATCTGCCGTTGCAACATGATTTTTCCAGTCCTCTAAACTCGGATATCGTTCCAAAACACAGGCATTCTTTAAGCCAAATTGACTTAAAAATGAATGGATATAAGTGTCTTCTCCGACCAGAAAATAAGGGTCTTTCCAAATAAAATACAAAAAAGTCTGGCCTTTGAAAAGCTCCTTTTGTTGGGAGAAACTTGTTTCAATTTCGGCAAGGAGCTGCTGCGCTTGTTGTTCTTTACCTACTGCCGTTCCGATCGTGCTTAAGGCCTGCAATGCGCCTTCAATATCCAATATATCAGTAAGCACTACCTTAAACTCTTGTTGTAATAGCTCGATAGCTTCTTTTGTATTTTCCTCTTTATTAGCGATAATGAGGTCCGGTTG
>JBEEKM010000063.1:0-8337 GCA_041168645.1 Bacteroidota bacterium
AAATCATAGCGATGATAACGCCCGAAGTCTCCGGGGAAAAACTCTATGTAGCTTCCACCTACTTGTCTGAGGCGCATTTGCCCAGATGTTTCTCCCTCAACTTGTGCAGAATACCAAAAGGCCAAACCGTCGTGATCAGTATCTTCGATTATGATTGAGTAACAACCTGGCGCTAAATCAAAAGTGTCTTTGTACTGGGTACTATTCTGAAGATTACTGCGCTCAAACAAGACTGTGCCTGCATGATCTAGCAATTGGTAACTGTTTTCTGTGGCTTTATTATTGGTCGTTAACCAAATGAAAAAGGGTCCGTCGATGCGCTCGGGTGCATCATATTTGACAGTTTTGAGACTATTTTGATTATAAAGATCCGGACCTATATTGCCATTGACATCGGCTACCCAAGCCGTAAAGGTAAAAGAGCTATCTTGTTCGTACCACCAGTTTTGATCGAGCACTGGAATTTCTACGATCGTTTCTTCCAAGAAACCAAGGTTTCCTGTCCAATCATAGACAAGGTTGGCACCGTAGTCTAGCCAACAGAAAATGCGACACGAAGTCAGGGCTTGTTCACCTGTATTCTTCAGAATAATTCTAGGGTTTTGGCAAGTTGGGTTCCATTTGGAATAATATTCATAATTGTTCGGATTCAGGACATCGATAATGGCTGCATCATAGGCAAAATTTGGCGCGCCATAAGAAATAAGATCGTAAGCCGCGATGTAATTACCACCTGCTTGCCCTGGGTCTGTGCTTGGCACAGCATTGATGGCGTAGTCAAGGTTGACGGTGTCACCGGGTTGCACATATGGCGTGAGCTCAAATTCAAATTCTTTCACCATATCACCCGGACACCAACCTTCGCGGGCATAAGGCCAGGTTCCACCCTGCCCGATATTTGGATTGTCACCACAAACCATGGCATCCCATATGCTCCAGTTGAAACGCGGCAGCCCATCTACTTTGATTTGATGGCTATTATTGACCCACTCACAACAAGCGTAGTCACCGACCTGGCCGTGACCAGACATGCGGGTCTTGATTTTAAACATTTCAGCTGTATCTGAGAGCACTACTGCCTTTTCTGGCAAGACAACATCAGCTGCCATTTGCCCAAAGTTATAAGACTTGAAGTCAGACCAAATCGGCTCGCGTTTGATGAGGTCACGCGGTGGAATGCCTTTCACAAAGGCAAATTTGAGGTCGATGAGTTCTTGGGTGTTATGCGCGGCTAAGTCTACCAAACCGTGCAAGTATTGTTGGTAGTCTGTGACTTCATAAATCCAGGTAAAACCATTCGGGCCGAGGTCAAACTGAATGCCGTAAGGCGTGATGTAACGCGCAATCTCGACATCGTGAATGATTTCAAAAGGCGGATTGTAAACCACAATTGCCTGGTTATTCAAGCTAAGTGTTGTTTGAATTGGTGTACTTGAAGTCACGAGCCCATTGAGGTCAAAATGTTGGGTCTGACCCGCAGCCACACCTACCCAAGTTTGGGCCAATTCAAAATGACGATTCACAGGCACCTGCTTGAAAACAACAGTGGCTTCTTTGAGTTTCGCTTGCGTATGCAAGACGGGTTGTGTAATGCCACACGTGCCCTGGCCCAACTGAATGAGTGGGCGTTGATTGAGCGCTTGCACACCAGCCAAATAAGCAGTGTTGCTTTCTATGAGTCCAAATCCAGATGGCATCAGCACTTCATTTTGAGGACTGAGGTCTTTGGCATAATTCACCTCATCAAAATCGTGGTAAAGCAGTAAGTCAGCCCAGTTTGGATGCGTGTTGTCTACTTTAGCTGTATAATGCGCTAAAATAGTATTGGCCGAGAGGGCTGTGTTAAAAATGCGCAATTCATCAATATTTCCTTTCCAACCAAGGTTTTGGTTATTGGTAAAACCTAGGGCCATACGGTGGATGTAACCCATTTCACGGTTCTTGTTGGTCCCTGAATGCCAAAGTTGTCCATTTTGGTAAATGAACATTTGCCCACTCGCCTGATCCTTGACAAATGCCCAGTGTGTCCAGGTGTTGTCGAGTTCGGCGGGGGTTGCTGCTTTGTTAATACGGTCATAGCCTGTTTCGTCACCAGCATCAAAATAAATATTGTTGTTACTCCAAGGCAAGTGAATATTGAGCACCCGGCGATTTGCTGTATCTAGTGCTTCAATGAATGTGGAGTTCTGCCCAGCGTTTCCTGCCCCTTTTGCCCAAAATTCGATGGTAAACTGCCCACCAATTTCCTGATTCGCCAAAGAAGAAATGGTATAATTTGAACCGTCAAATGTTAAAGCTCCATTGCGTGTGGCATAGGCCAATGATGCAGGCGCAGCCGTGTTTTCCATCAAAAACTCCAAACCTTGAGCCGCTTCAAAATCATGGCTAAAAGAGAAATCTACCAAAATATCAGCACTGCCGTCCCAGATGTAATCTTGGTAGAAAACAAACTGATTCCAGCCCGCTTGCAAGGCATTGGCTCCTATTCTTGAAGCCTGATACACTTCTGTAAACGGCCCAGTATACAAACTATTTAAACTACCGCCCGTAAAGGCCGCCAAACTAATTTTAGGTTGCCATAACTCTCCAGCATTGGCTAAGTTTAATTTCAAGGAACTAATTGGCCCAGCCTGAAGCCCCGCCGCAGCAAGCTCAGCAGCTGTCAAGACAAACTGAAATTTGCTGCCTTTTCGGTTGGTTTGAAAAGGTGTCGTTGCGACTTGTGTGCCATTATTTAGTGAAAAATAAGTGAGGTTCAAGGCCTGTCTGACCAGCTCTTGTTGATCGTAGAGATCAGCTTCAGAATAAGGCAGTGGCTTGAGCTGTATTTGAGCAGGTGTAGCGCAATTTGATAAGTACATCTGGCCGTTGATGGCAACAGAATCAAAAGCTCCGGTATGGTCAAAGACGCGCGTATAAGTGAGGTAATCCCATTCGCCGCAATCATATTGATCCCAGGTCGTGAGTGGAGAACACTTCAGTTTGTAGTACATGAGTACTTTCTCGAAGCGCTCTGTATCTAGACTTGCAGGAAATTGGAAGTTTGCCCTGCGTGTCGTAATTGAATCAAAAGTAAAGGTTTGAACCCAGGTTGTATCTTGGGCCCATGCTTGTAATAAACTGAGCGAAAAAAGACTAAATAAGATGAATTTCATAGTAGAGGACTAGGACCTCTAAAATACAAACTATTTTAGACTAATTGAAAAACAACTTCAAGGATAGGCCGAGTGTCTCGCGAATTTGCGTGCGCTCAATGATGTAGTCTAGGAAACCGTGCTCGAGTAAGAATTCACTGGTTTGGAAACCTTCAGGAAGGTCACGACCAATGGTTTCTTTAACAACGCGCGGACCTGCAAAACCAATAAGTGCACCAGGCTCTGCAATATTGATGTCACCGAGCATGGCAAAAGATGCGGTTACGCCACCAGTAGTTGGATCAGTGAGATAAGAAATGTACGGTAATTGGGCTTCTGATAACTGACCCAATTTAGCCGAAACTTTGGCCATTTGCATCAGGGAAAAACCAGCCTCCATCATGCGGGCACCTCCTGATTTTGAAATGATCATAAAACCAGACTTTGTTTTGATGGCTTCATCAATGGCGCGTGCAATTTTTTCTCCCATGACAGAACCCATTGAACCACCAATAAAGTTGAAGTCCATGGCTGCAATCACGAAATTATTGCCGTGCAATTTACCCTTAGCAGTTCGAATGGCATCTTTGAGACCAGTTGCCTTTTGTGTAGCCGCTACGCGGTCAGTGTATTTTTTGGTGTCAACAAAACCAAGTGGGTCACCAGAGCTGAGTTTTTCGTCGAGTTCTTTGTATTTGGCATCATCAAAAATGAGCTCAAAATACTCAGCAGCACCGATGCGCTCATGATGCGAACAGCGGTCACAGACGTAATTATTGCGCTGTAAATCTTCACTGGTGTAAAGTGTTTTACAATTTGAACAACGCACCCAAAGCCCCTCAGGGACTTCCATTTTATCACTTGTGGAAGTAGTGATTCCTTCTTTGTTTCTTTTAAACCAAGACATAGTTATGACAACGTATTGATATTATTTAAATCAGCGAAACAAACCGAAAGGCGCTCGATAAATGTGAGTTCACCTTCGCGGAGCCATTTGCGCGGATCATAGTATTTTTTATTTGGTATATCGGCCCCTTCCGGATTGCCAATTTGCGTACGAAGGTAAGCTATTTTTGCCGTAATGTAATCGCGAACTCCTTCGGTAAATGCAAATTGCATGTCCGTATCGATGTTCATTTTGATCACGCCATAGCTGATTGCTTCGCGAATTTCTGCTAGTGTAGAACCTGAACCTCCATGGAAAACGAAATCTACGGGGTTAGGACCTGTGGCATATTTTTCTTGGATGTAATCTTGAGAATTTTTCAAGATAACTGGCGTAAGTTGTACGTTTCCTGGCTTATAAACCCCATGGACATTACCAAAAGAAGCGGCAATGGTAAAACGCGGCGAAATTTGCATCAGGGCTTCGTAGGCCTGAGCTACTTCTTCGGGTTGTGTGTAAAGTTTAGCGTTGTCGATGTCGGTGTTGTCTACGCCGTCTTCTTCACCGCCAGTAATGCCTAACTCAATTTCGAGGGTCATGCCAATTGCCGACATTCTTTTTAAGTAAGCTTGGCAAATTTCTAGGTTTTCCACTAAGGGCTCTTCACTGAGGTCAATCATGTGCGAGCTAAAGAGTGGCTTGCCATTTTCTTTGTAAAACACTTCACCAGCCGTGAGTAAGCCGTCAATCCAAGGAAGTAATTTCTTGGCACAGTGGTCTGTATGTAAAATAACGGTAGCGCCATAGGCTTCAGCTAAAGCATGTACGTGTTTGGCACCTGAAACCGCTCCTAAAATTGCGGCATTCTCTGCTTCATTGGACAAGCCTTTTCCGGCAAAATAATGCGCTCCACCGTTTGAAAATTGAATAATAACTGGTGCTTTGAGCTTTGCTGCGGTTTCCATGACAGCATTGATGGTGCTGCTGCTGGTTACGTTAATGGCAGGCAAAGCAAAGCCTTTTTGCTTGGCTAAGCTAAAAATCTCTTGGACTTCAGCGCCCGTTGCGACCCCTGGTTTGATCATGTTGTTGGTTTTGTTGTTGATGATGCAGCAAAATTAGAAATTATTGGCCACAAACAATATTACTAAATGTTAAGCGTTAGTTGCTTAAACTTTTTATTTGCCTATGGTTAAAAACAATTACTCCGAAACTTTGCCACAAAACCAAACCCTACTTCCTCATCCTAAAGTGCTTAATTTTCTAAAAATGTACAGCAAATCTTTGGAGGTCAAGAAGAGTAAACAAATGGTCTTATTGCTTGGCAAAAACTAATGAGCGCCTTCGGGCGCTTTTTTTGTGCGCTTATTTTTGCAATAAATAGCTGATGATTTGAGCCACTAAATCAAGTGGGAGTTCTTCCTTTAATGAAAACTGAACTGCGCCTTTAGAATATTTGTAGCCTCGTTTTTCGAATTCAGCAGTAAACGCGGCTATGCCTTTGGCACCAGGGTATAAACCGATGTGTTTGGAATAGCCTGCATAATGAATGAAATTTTTGCCGTTGCGCTGAAAAGTCGGGATGCCATAAGCCATCTTTTGGGTCAGGCCCGGAACTTCGACATTGATAAATGCATGGAGTTCTTTGAGCTTGAGTTGCGTATGCTCAGGAAACTGCGCAATATGTTTTTCGATATCTGGATGCATATGCTACTTAATTGGCTTGCTCGCAATAAGTCTTGAACTGATTGAGAATGGCCTGCCAACCTTGCTCTTGAAGTTCTAAAGTATTTTCAGTCTCAGGCTGGAAGCGTTGCTCAATAAGCGTTGAGTTTCCGTTCGAAACAAACTTCACATCAACTAGTCTGCCATCTTCCAAAGCACTCGAGATGGATTCAAAAGGCGTAATGGCTAGAAAATCTGCTTTGAGGTCAAAACCAAAACTGCCGTCTTTGGCTTCCATGCGGTAATTTGAATGACCACCTACTCTGAAATCGACCTCGGCCTTTGGGCAACACCAAGACTCGTGGGCGAAGTTCCAGTTGACGACATGTTGTGCTTGGGTCCATTTTTCCCAAACCGTAGAAACAGGTACTGCGATCAGTGCTTGCACCTTGATAAATTGCTGTGCTGACATCTGACAAAAATAAACAATTGCACCTATTAATTTGGTAATTTTGATGCATGGAATTTGAGCTTGTATCCGATTACAAACCAACGGGTGATCAACCCGAAGCCATTCGGCAATTGGTCGCGGGCATACAAGAGGGCATTGAGCAGCAGACCTTGCTTGGTGTTACCGGTAGTGGTAAAACATTTACAGTTGCCAATGTCATCAAAGAAGTACAGCGCCCCACGCTCATTTTATCTCACAACAAAACCCTGGCTGCGCAGCTCTACGGCGAATTCAAACAATTCTTCCCCAATAATGCCGTCGAGTACTTCGTATCTTACTACGACTACTATCAACCCGAGGCCTTTATTCCGTCCACGGGTACTTACATCGAGAAAGACCTACAAATCAACGACGAAATTGAAAAGCTCCGTTTAGCAGCAACCTCTGCCCTGCTCTCTGGCCGCCGCGACGTCATTGTGGTGGCTTCGGTGAGTTGTATTTACGGTATCGGAAACCCAACAGAATTCAAAAACAGCATTTTGCACATTCAAGTGGGGCAAACAATTGTGCGCAATAAATTTTTGTTTCGCTTGGTCGAGAATTTGTACCAACGCGCCGGCAACACCGAGTTTCAGCGCGGGCAATTCAGGGTAAGCGGCGACACCGTTGATATCTATTTAGCCTATACCGATTATGCCTTGCGCATCGGTTTTTGGGGCGATGAAATTGAACAAATCAGCGCCATAGACCCCGAAAGCGGCCAAGTGCTGGAGCGCTTTCAAAACATCGATATTTTCCCGGCCAACCTCTTTGTGTCTAGCCCAGAAAACACCCGACAAGCCATCTTGCAAATCCAAGATGACCTCGTGGAGCAGGTGGCCAACTTCAAAGCAGAAGGTAAACTAGAAGAAGCCAAACGCCTCGATGAACGCGTCAACTACGACCTCGAAATGATCCGAGAGCTCGGCTACTGTTCAGGCATCGAAAACTACTCGCGTTATTTCGACCGTCGTGAACCTGGCGAGCGCCCTTTCTGCTTACTCGATTATTTCCCAGACGATTTCTTGATGGTCATCGACGAAAGCCACGTAACGCTGCCGCAAGTCAGGGGGATGTATGCCGGAGACCGCGCCCGAAAAATCAATTTGGTAGACTACGGTTTTCGTTTGCAAGCAGCCATTGACAACCGCCCTTTGAAATTCGAAGAATTCGAAGGCTTTTTAAATACCGTTATTTACGTATCAGCAACTCCTGCCGACTACGAAATTCAGCAAGCCGAGGGGATCATGGTTGAGCAACTCATCCGCCCAACTGGCCTACTCGACCCCATTATTGAGGTGCATCCTACCAAGCACCAAATTGATCACCTCATCGAAGAAATCGAAAAACGCAGACAACTTGAAGAGCGCGTATTGGTCACCACACTTACCAAGCGCATGGCTGAAGAGCTGCAAAAATACCTAGATCGCTTGGGCATTCCGTGCCGCTACATCCATTCGGAAATCGACACCATTGAGCGCGTCGAAATTTTACGCCAGCTCAGACTCGGTGTTTTTGATGTCTTGATTGGTGTCAATCTATTAAGAGAAGGTTTGGACCTCCCCGAAGTTTCGTTGGTGGCCATACTAGACGCCGATAAAGAAGGTTTCTTAAGAAACGAACGCTCTTTGGTCCAAACCGTAGGGCGCGCGGCCAGAAACGTCAACGGCAAAGTACTCATGTACGCCGATAAAATGACGCCTTCCATGCAGCGCACCATTGACGAAACCGCGCGCCGCCGCCTGACCCAAGAGGCCTACAACACCGCACACAATCAGGTACCTCAGGCCCTCAATAAATCCAAAGACAAAATCTTGGAGTCGACTAAAGTAGCAGACGGCGACCAAACCACGCGTCAGGTCAAGCAACTGCAAAAAGAACAGCACCAAAACGCTCCCGAGCTCCAAAGCGCCATGGACCCCGAAGAGCGCGCTCAAGAAATCAAGGCGCTCAAAAAAGAAATGGAGCGCGCCGCCAAAGACCTCGACTTCATTGAAGCAGCCCGCATCCGCGACCTCATCAAGGCACTTGAAAAATCAAATTAAAACACATAAATATTTAAACATGACAACAGCAACTCCTTCAAAAGCACTCAAGCAATTCAGAATCATGGCCATCGCCGAGGGCTTCTCGTGGCTCGCCCTTTTGGTAACCATGTATTT
>JBEEKM010000064.1:0-7866 GCA_041168645.1 Bacteroidota bacterium
GACGCAGGAAATCAAATTTTGGGCATTGAAAACCTCAGCAAAACCGTAGAAGGCAAAACTTTATTCAAAGACCTCTATCTTACTGTCAATAAGGGAGATAAAATTGCTTTTATTTCCAGAGATTCTGTTGCCCTAACCAATTTCTTTGAGATTCTATCTGGCAATATCAAAGCTGACACCGGAGAATTTACTTTCGGAACAACCATTACAACAGCTTACTTACCCAATGACAACCACCACTATTTTGCAGACAAAAACAGTCTAATTGATTGGTTGCGCCAGTATGCACTCACAGATGAAGAGCGCGAAGAAGTTTACTTAAGGACTTTCCTCGGGCGCATGCTCTTTACCGGTGAAGAAGCCATGAAAATGGCAACAGTGCTTTCCGGTGGTGAAAAAGTACGTTGTATGCTTTCAAAAATGATGCTCGCGAAAGCGAACTTATTGCTCATGGATGAACCAACCAACCACCTTGACCTCGAATCAATTACGGCACTCAATAACGCCATGCAAGAATTCCAAGGTACTTTGCTCTTTACTTCTCATGACCACGAGTTAGTTAGCACGGTTGCCAACCGCATCATTGAACTTACACCTGGTGGCATCATCGACAAAATGATGCCTTACGACGACTACCTCAAGGACGATAAAATTTCGCTATTACAAGCAGAACTTTACGCATAAACCTATGGTCCGTTACGACGTCTCCTGCGAGCAAGCAAATTTGCGCTATATCCAATTCAAGGCCACGATACCTGTAACGGAGGCAGAGCTGGTTTTGGAGTTAGCCAGTTGGCGACCAGGGCGTTATGAACTTGGTAATTTTGCAAAAAATATCAAGGGTTTGCGTGCGTTCAACGACAAAAACGAGCGGCTTGCGCTTCGCAAGACGCGCAAAGACACCTGGAAGGTGGATTGCGAGGCCTCAGCTTTTGTGCGCGTTGAATACAGTTATTATGCAGCTGAGCTCAATGCGGGGTCTAGCTACCTCGATGAGCAACAATTATACATCAATCCGGTTAATTGCTTTTTATACCCCCAAGCCACAGAAAACCTTGGCTTTGAAATCCAGTTACACCTACCCGCTCATTGGGAAATTGCTTCGGGCTTACATTTCCAAGACAACAAAACTGTTGTAGCCAACTTTGATCAATTAGCAGATAGTCCTTTTATTTGTAGCGGGCAAATCCAAAGAAATAGCTACGAAGTAAATGGCATTACATTTCATATTTGCTTCAATAACCAAAAACAAATTCCTTGGGAAAAAGTACTAGAAGACTTCAAACGCTTCACGCGACAACAAATTGCTGACTTTGGTGAGTTCCCTGTACCTGAATTCACTTTTCTCATTCAATCTGTTCCTTACGCAGCCTACCACGGTGTGGAGCACCTCAATTCAACAGTCATTGCACTTGGGCCAAGTTCAGAGGTGTTTACGACGCTTTACACAGAACTATTGGGCGTGAGTTCCCATGAATTGTATCATGTTTGGAACGTAAAGTCAATCAGGCCTTTTGAGATGTATCCGTACAACTTCAAAGAAGAAAATTATTCAGAAGCCGGATTCATCTATGAAGGCATTACCACCTACATGGGTGACCTCTATTTATTAAAAAGTGGCGTTTTCTCGTTAGAACAATATTTGAAAGAACTCAGCAAGCAAGTACAAAAGCACCTCGATAATCCAGCGCGTTTTTCTATGAGTGTGGCTGCAGCTTCTTACGATACTTGGCTCGATGGCTATGTGCCCGGAGCTCCTGGCCGCAAAGTGTCTATTTATACAGAAGGATGCCTTTTGGCTTTTTACTGTGACATGAAACTCAGACAAGCGACTCAAAATAAGCTTGGTCTTGAAGTCGTGATGAAGCAGCTCTATTACGATTTTGCTTGTCAGCAAAAAGGTTATACCATTCAAGATTACAAAACAGCCCTTGAAAACTTTTCAGGACTTGACTTCACGAGTTTCTTCAATGACTTTGTTTACGGCACTGCACCTTATGAACAATTGCTCTCAGAGGCTTTTGAATACTTCGGTTTAGACTTGCAGCAAACGCCAGCCAATAGTTATGCAGAAGCACGTTTTGGCATGAAGGTGAGTCAGGTTGGAAAAGATTGGCAAATTGTCCAGCTTTACCCAGGTTCACCTGCTGAATTAGGTGGTTTGGCCATTGGTGACCTCATCATTGCCGTCAATCAAGTGCGGGCCTTGCCACAATTAGATACTTGGCTGAGCTTCCATGAAAATCAAAACAAAACCTTGCTTGTAGAGCGCAGTGGTCGTATTTTAGAATTATTTATACCAGAAGTAGACCGCAATTTCTTTGCGCAAAATAAAGTGCTGCGTTTAGACACGCTGAATGGTCCTCAAGAAAAAGCCTTGAAAGCTTGGATGCTTGCTTAATCTTGCGGCTCTAAAAAGTAATCATCTGGGAAATTCAATAAATAAAGCTGCTCACTTGCCCTTGTGACTGACGTATACAGCCACTGAATATATTGTGCATTTTTACGCTCCTCGGGAATAAATCCGTAATCGATATAGACATGTGCCCATTGGCCTCCTTGCGCTTTGTGTACAGTTATGGCATGCGCATATTTGATTTGTAAGGCATTGAAGTAAGGATCTTTGAGTACTTCGCGGTAGCGCTTTTGTTTGTTTTTGATATCCATGTGTGTGGCTTCAATGGCATAAAACAACTTTTTTAAAGTTTCGCGCTGCAAGCTTGGTGACTCTTCGTCTAGGCTGGCTAAGTGCACCCAGCAACTGAGTGGTGCTTGATCTGGGTAATCGACAAAACTGAGGTCAACGTAGGCAAATTCAAAGCCGTATTGGGCCTCAAAGCGCCGCACTTTATCGACCTTCGCCAATTCCCCGTTGGCAATAAAACCCATTTTAGAATTGGGGTCGAGCCAAAAATAATTGTTCTTGACCACCATCAAAATATCTCCTTTTTCGAGTACCTCTTCTCGGTAAAATAAACGGTTTCTAATTTCCCGATTCCATTGATTTGCTCGCTTATTTGACATCGTAAGTAAGATGCTTTCGTCTGTTCCTACTTTGCCATACGAAGACTCCAAATACTCTTGAAATTCACCGCCTTGAACGCGCTGTACACTCTGTTTGTCCAAAGCTGCAAACAACGGCAACTGATAGCTGTCAAAACCTCGTAGCTTCGTGGCACAAGCTAAAATACCCGACTGTTCAGTCACACGGACTACCTGATTGAGATGCGCATGGTAAATACTTAAACTCGGGTAACGCGCAAGTAATTGTTCTGGCTTGAGGGCAATAGAATAATCTTGCCCAACTGGAGGCAACTGTCCGGGGTCACCAATTAAAATCAGGTGGCAATTCTCACCTGTGAAAACATAATTGAGTAAATCTTCTAGTAAATTATTGGCTTCCATGGTATCTGCATCTGCCAACATCGAGGCTTCATCGACAAAAAACAAAGTGTTTTTGTGCAAGTTTCGGGCTTTAGTAAGGCCTGCCTGCGCCAACTCGCCTCCTGAAAAATAAATTTGTCGATGGATGGTACTGGCCGCTCTGTCGGCATAGTTACCCAAAACCTTGGCTGCTCTGCCCGTAGGTGCTAATAATTTAAAATTGACCTTTTCTAAACGCAATACTTTTGTGAGGCCTGCAATAAGGGTTGACTTACCCGTTCCGGCGAAACCTGTGAGTACCCAAACTTTTCTGAGCTGATCTGCATGCCAAAACGCCGCAAATTGTTCGAGCGCACGATTTTGGTCGCTGGTCAGTGGAAACTGAAAAACAGCGGCGCAACGCTCAATAAATGCATCTGTTGGAGAACCTACTGACATCTTTAACCCATAAGAGGACTGAACAAAATTAAATATTGTAGCTTTGCATAGCGCACTACTCCTGAGTAGTTATAAACAAGGTCATGCAGCAACTCGTACTTTCCTTTTCTGAAAAATCATTGACACTCTTGCAAAAGCAGGCGTCTGAATCCAGTATGGAGCAAATTCCTTTAGAATTAGCAAAGCCATTGGTCAAGGAAAGGATCAGTAGCAGCATCCAAACTGCACTTTCAACTAGTAGCCTTTATCGCTGTACTTGGTTTGCCCCTGACTACACGCTTTTTCCGGGTTCCTTGTTTGATGCCAGCCAGCTAAAAGCTTATTACGAACTCAATCACGGAAGACTTGCTCAGCATCTGTCTTTGCGTTATGACAGCATTGA
Source organism: Bacteroidota bacterium (assembly GCA_041168645.1). GTDB lineage: Bacteria > Bacteroidota > Bacteroidia > Flavobacteriales_D > Crocinitomicaceae > UBA952. The sequence continues at coordinate 4,205 of JBEEKM010000064.1, forward strand.
AAGCCTTGATTTAATCGTGATTTACGCAGTCCCTACTTGGCTTGAAGACTACTGCAAAAATGAGCTGCAATTTCAGCACCTTCGCCATGAAGTATCATTACAATTAAGCCATTTAGCGCAACAAAAACACCGCGATCAAATCCAAGTATTTTTTCATGAAAATGAGTTTGTTTTGAGTGTATTCAAACAAAAACAACTCATCAGTTGCACGGCCACTGCTTATCAGCAAGAAACCGATTTCATCTACTTTTTACTTGCGCATCAACAAAAACTCCAATTAGATCAATCTTTTGAACTCAATCTTGTGCAGGCAGGTGCCCAGTTAGATCTAAAAAATATTCAGCACTTGCTCCAGAAATTCAAAGATTTTGAGACTTTCAAAATTCAAGATTCAGATATGTCTAGTTACCAAAACAACATACTTTGCGCATCATTAGAGGAACTTTAAAAGGAAAACGCTTTGCAACCCCACCGGGTTTCCCATCGCGTCCAACCACTGACTACGCCAAAGAAGGCTTGTTCAATGTCCTTGAAAACTTAACGGATATCATGGACGCCCAAATCTTAGATTTATGCGCCGGGACGGGCAATATTTCTTTTGAATTTGTAAGCCGCGGTGCTGCATCGGTGTTGGCTATTGATAGCCATCCACGCTGTGTGCAATACCTAAAGCAGAACACCCAAACACTGCAAATCGCGTCTGTCATGCAGGTTTATAAATCAGACTGCGTGATTTACTGCAAAAATGCCAAAAACGTCCAATACGACATCATTTTTGCAGACCCGCCCTTTCATCTTGGTTTTCACGAAGAATTAATTGCACAAATTTTTGACAAGAATCTGCTGAGGCCAGATGGCTATCTCATCATCGAACATGGGAAGCAAGATGATTTCAGCCAAGAAGCACATTTCGACATTTGTCGTAATTTCGGGAACGTCTACTTTAGTTTTTTTAAACCCACTGTATGAAACGCTGTCTATTCCCAGGAAGTTTTGACCCCTTTACCAAAGGACACGAAGCTGTAGTCTTAAAAGCACTAGACCTCTTTGACGAAGTCATTATTGGTATCGGCATCAATTCCAAAAAACAAGGTTTATTCAGTACAGAAAAAAAGGTAGCTCATATTACCGCATTGTTTGAAAACCATACGCGCATTCAAGTGCGTACCTTTCAAAAATTAACCGTTGAGTTTTGTAAAGACCTCCATGCTTCACACATCGTTAGGGGGCTACGCGACGGTAAAGACTTCGAATATGAACGCACCATTGCGCACATGAATCATTCGATTTCAGGAATTGAAACGGTTTTCTTTTTAACCAACCAAGAACACAGTGCCATTAACTCAAGTATCATTCGCGAAATGTACCTAAATGGCGCCGACATCTCCCCTTTTGTAACGCGTCCGGACTTACTCGTTTGACACACATGAACGCAAGACTACTGCTGTTGTTTTTTCTAGGTTGCTGCAAGCTATTTAGTGCACAAGTCAAGGTCAGAGGCCTTTCTTTTTGGGACAGCCCAAACCTTACCGTATACCAAACAAGCAATTACCTCAGCAATGAACGCACGAAGCTTCTTGACTTGCAACCAGATAGCATTGGTATTTTTCAATTTGAACTAACGACTACCGAAATTAAACAGCTGCAAATTTGTAGCCCGGATCGCTGCAGTTGGTTTTATATCGAGCCAAACGGGCGCTATATTATTGAACTTCCTGAAGATGATGGCCTTCCGAGTCTTTCTGAACAAAAAGAGGTGGAGTTGCTTTTTTACCAACTAGACACACTCGATATCAATTATCAAATTTTGGGTTTTGAAGCCTGGATGGACCAATATCTGTCTGACATTTATCCGCTCAAAGACCTCCGCAGCAATGAATTCATCACTAAAATTAGGGCCTTCAAAAACGAAGCTGCTCAAGTATATAATGCAGATAGCTCCGCATTTTTAAAGGAATACGTCAAATATTCTATTGGCCTAACCATTGACAATTTCTCAGTGATTGGCGGCCCAACTAAAGCCGATAAATTTGATTTTTACCTCAGCTCAGACAGCATCAATTATCAACAACCAAAACTCGTTGAATTTGCAAAAGCCTATTATCAAAATTATTTTGATCAACTAGATGCTACTGGGCGTCTAGAAGCACAAGCAGCGCTAGAAGCTAATCAGTTTGAAAAGTACATAGCCATTTTCCAGACCGACCCTTTTATTTACAACCGCAATTGGGCCGAATTTGTGGCTTTTCAAAGTATTTTAGACCTATTCAATTCGCAAAGAATCAATCCTGAGCTCGTTTTTAATGGCTTAAAATACCTCAAGACTAACGCCACTCAAAAAGAACTCAGCGAAGCCGCCAATTATTTCTGGCAAATCAATAACCAACTCAAAATAGGGAAAAAAGTACCCGAACAATTGCTGAGTGAATTACTTCGCATGGAATGGCCAGCTAACAATGTCTGTTTACATTTTTACCAACCCACCAACCAAAAGTGTATTTCGGAAATTGTTGCACTACAGAAAGTAGCTGAGCGTCATCAATCTGATTTACAAATCATCACCATTTACCCCTCTGATGTCACCTTGACCAAAGCTGATCAAAAAGCTTTTGAAAAAGTAAAGTGGCCAAAAGTAGCACTCGAACCTGAGTCCGTACTTTGGAATTTAATGGCTTGGCAAAGTGCGCCTGCCTATATCCTGATCGATCGCCAACAGGTGGTGCGCTTCATGCCGGCTTTAGGCCCTATACCCAATGGCAGCGGTCAAACTATAGACACACAAATCATACAGTTAAAATAGCTTTTATGCTATTTGATCTCAACGGAAATCAAGATCGATTCTTTTGATTCTTGCGTAAGCTTATAAGGACTTCCCTGACGCAAAAGCCAATCCATTTGTGCGCCATTCATTTGCCCCTCCTCAATAGAGAGTGTTTTAAATGGCCCAGTCAAAGTTTGCGTATTGATTTTCATTCCTCGCAACATATATCTTTGAAGCGCTGTGAGTTCATCAGCCTTCATTTGCGCTGAACTTAAGATCCCATTCTCGGTCTGATAGATAAAAATTCCTGCCCTATTGAGCGCTGCTAAACGAGCCTGGCAATCTGAACAGGTTTGTTCGTAACGCACAAAAGTTGGTGCTGCTTGTAGTGCTTTTTTGGCCGGAAGAACGGGCACAGTTTGAAGCGGCAAAGCAGTAGGTTTTGGGCTCAAATCTTTTGGCTTGGTGGTTTGTGTATCCATTTGAACGCCCTGCGCCATTAAAGTTTTAGCTTCTGCCAAACTGATTCTTTTTCCTTGGTAATAAGCCACTATAAACGCATCTGTAATCCCTTTTTGAACCGCTAAGCGCTGTCTCTCTTTGGCTGCGGCCAATTGTGAAAAACGACCACTTGCATATCTATACTGACCTTTTGCAGTTTGTGCCTCAATTAACTCTGGTAAACCAAGTTGTTTTTCAGAGAGCAAAGGCCTGTTGTAAACCCCGACCTGTACTGTATAATAAAGCCCCTCTCCTGGGGTTTCAAAAACAGATTTACGGACTTGTTGCGTATTTATTCCTTTGTTGGTGCTCTCGAGTTGAACCGCAGCAGCATAATTCAAACGCTCACAACCATTATAAGCCACCACAAACGCATCTGCATAACCTAAACGACGAATGA
>JBEEKM010000065.1:0-7576 GCA_041168645.1 Bacteroidota bacterium
TATAAAAGCAAAAACCCCAAGATAGTTGATACATCTTGGGGTTTTCTATTTCCTACAGCCATATAGGACTTGTCTTTAACGTTAGCGTTTTGCGGTCTGGACGGGACTCGAACCCGCGACCCCCTGCGTGACAGGCAGGTATTCTAACCAACTGAACTACCAAACCAATTTCTTTCACTTGCGTGAGCAACAACAGTTGCTTCAGAATTGTGTGATGCTTTCGTTAAAGCGGATACAAAAGTACGTAATTTTTGATATAAACCAAGGTTTAGGAAGAAAAAAATCAAAAAAAATATGCTTACCACAATTGCGTAGAGATAAAAACGGTGCCTTTGAAATAGGCAACGAGTTTATGGTCTTGATTTTCAATGCGTACTTCATAGACGCCGGTGGTTTTGCCCCGATGAAGTTCGGTGCAGGTAGCCGTGAGTTGGTCGTGAAGTTGCACTTTGGCGAGGTGGGCAATTTGGGTATCGATGCTGACACATTGATAACCGTAGGTGTTGGCTGCGAAGGCGAGAGCGGAGTCGGCTAAGGAGTAGGTGAGGCCGCCGTGGGCAATGCCAAAGCCGTTGGTGGTCTGGGCGCTAACAGGGCAGCTCAGGGTGCAGAAGCCAGGGCCTAGTTCTTTGACCTGCATCCCGAGTAATTGGCTGAATGCATCGTTGTCGAGCATGCCTTTGACAATCGCTTCGGGACTTTTCATGGGTGTGGTTTATAAATCTGAAAAAGCAAAGGTTTCTTTGAGGCGTATTCCTTTTTCGGTGTGCTGTACGGTGCAGCATTCGTGTGCGGAGTCGTGCTCGAGAAAAAGAACGTAGTTGTTGTCAGCGGCTTCGATTAAAAAGCGCTCCTTTTCGGTGAGGGTGAGCAGCGGGCGGGTGTCATAGCCCATGACGTATGGCAACGGAATATGCCCAGTGCTTGGCAGGAGGTCGGCCATGAAAACCAGGGTGCGCCCTTTGTATTGGATTTGCGGCAGCATCATGCTTTCGGTGTGGCCGTCAAAAAAGGAGAGGTCGATGCCAGGAAGGGCGTCTTTGGTGAGTAAGCCAGTGCGCTCTACGAATTTGAGTTGTCCGCTTTCTTGAATGGGTAAGATGTTTTCAGCCAGGAAAGAGGCTTTTTCACGTGGGTTTGGTTCAGTGGCCCATTGCCAGTGTTCTTTGGAGCTCCAGTAGGTGGCATTCGGGAAAACGGTGCGGTAGGCTTCTTTTTGGGTATCAAAAGCAATTGCGCCGCCACAGTGGTCAAAATGTAAGTGCGTCAGGATGACATCGGTGATGTCGGAGGCATGAAAACCCAATTTGGCAAGATTTCCATGCAAGGTGTCTGTGCCGAAGAGGTGATAATGCGAAAAAAACTTCTCTGATTGCTTGTCTCCGATGCCGGTGTCTACTAAGATCAGGCGCTTGCCGTCTTCGATGAGCAAGGAACGCATGGCCCATGAGCACATGTTGTTTTCGTCTGCGGGGTTGGTTTTTTGCCAAATGGTTTTCGGGACTACGCCAAACATAGCGCCGCCATCTAGTTTAAAAAAACCGGTATTGAGTACGTGTAATTTCATATCAATTGGTCTGAAGACGACCTTCTGTTTCAGGATTTTTAGTAACCATAGCGCCAATATTTAAGATCACCATTTCGGGCTTGGTGTTGGCAATAACGGTTACGGTTTTGTCTTGACGCCCGAGTTGCCCAACTTTTGGATGAAACTCTACGGCGATGATATCCGACTTACCAGGTGCGATGGCTTTCTCTGGTTTTTTAGGCGTGGTACAGCCGCAAGATGCTTTGACATTTTGAATAAACAAGGGCTTTTTGCCAGTGTTGGTCACGACAAAATTGTAAAGGTGCTTGGTGTCTTCCATAACCGTTCCGAAGTCATGCGAAAGTTCTCTGAAACTCATGGTGGTCATGTTGGCAGCAGCCTCAGCCGCCAAGCGCTCTTCTTCAGCAGCAACATCTTTTAAACTTTCTTGCAGTTCCTTGGTATTTTCATCGGTAGCCACAATAGATTGCTGCCCAGGAGCCGTTTCTGTTGTCTTGGCATCCTGGCAAGCGCTAAGCCCGATCAGTAGGGTAGAGAGCAAAATAAATTGCGTTTTCATAACTTGAGTTTTGGTTGGTTAAAGTTAGTGAAATACACTGTAAATCTTGATGAGATTTTGCATTGTGATAAACATCTTGTTTTGGTCGGGTAAGCTTCTAAAACCAAATTTGAGATAGAATTGACGTGCAGATTCGTCCTTGGGTTCTACAAAAACTGCGCAGGCACCAATTTGATGCGCTTGCTGCGTGCATCTTTTGAGCGCATCGGAAAGTAATTTTTTTCCGTAACCTTTTCCTTTAAATTGCTGATCAATTGCAAAACGACCAATTAAAATAATGGGAAGTGTTTGGTAATTTGTTTTAAAAGGCATCAAGCGTTGATCAATAATGTTTTTTGCATCAACGCTGCTGGCATTTAAAGTGTAATAGCCTATTATTTCCTCGGATGGATTCTCAAATACAAAACATACACTCAGCTTTTTTTGTTGATCTTGAAAAGCAAATTGTGCAAGGTATTTGTCTAGAATATCGGAACCACATTTGAAGCTTTTTTTGGCATCATTGTGTTGAGGGCTAAGAACGACTACTTTCGCTTCCATTGAAAGTAGGTTGCGCTTTCTTCAGCTGCTTTTTGCAGATATTCGTTTGGTTGCTGATCTTCAATTAAAGCGGCATAAAATACTTCAGCATCAGAGACGCTTAATTTTATTTGTTCATGATGTTCAATGATTTCATTGGCTTTATCTTCGGCAACTTTAATAACGAAATCTGAAAGACTGCGATAGCCACCAAGATGAGCGGCTTTCTCAAGAAGTTCTTTTTGAGTTAAACTGAGGCGAGCATCAAAGCGTGCATTTTGTGACATAAGGACAAGATTCATAAATTCAAGGTTAAAAGTACGGAAAATATCCGTACAAATGAAAAAATAGATAATTTTCAAATTTCTGAATTTGGAATTCAAGTCAAATAGAAATCAAAGATTTATTCAATGACTGCTCAGTAATTTCTAGGACAAAATGGATTACCTCACTGAGTTCGGTGAACCAGTCTTTTGGATTACCTCGCTGCGTTCGGTTTTCCAAGGATGTTTTATTTGAAGCACAAGGAAAAGTCAAGCGTTTGCAACGCAATCCTGGATTACCTCACTGCGTTCGGTGAACCAGTCTTGGCTTTATAGTGGATCAAAGCATCTTATTTGCTTCGCAAATTGGATACTTTTTTCTTTCTCACTCACTCAAAATTTCATTTTGGACTCGTAGAAAAGAAAAAAGCATCCTGCCTACGGCAAGATGCTTTGATCAATGTGCCCACGACTGGATTCGAACCAGCACACCTGTTGGCACCACCCCCTCAAGATGGCGTGTCTACCAATTTCACCACGTGGGCAGCAGACTATCCGATTTGGAATCGGGGTACAAAGATAAATATTTTATGGAAATGTTTGTGCTGAAATGTAAGAAAGGTATAACTTCGACAAAATTTTTCATTTACGACTATGTCACACGTCTCTACCCAAAAGATTTCACTAGCTGGATTTTTAATTACACTAGGTATTGTTTTTGGGGACATCGGCACCTCGCCACTCTATGTTTTTCAGGCTATTACAGACGGCGGCAAACATGTTTCGGAGGCATTTATTTTGGGGGCGTTATCAAGTGTTATATGGACCTTGATCTTGTTGGCAACGGTCAAGTATATTTACTTCGCTTTAAATGCAGATAACAAAGGTGAGGGAGGGATTTTTGCCCTTTTTGCGTTGTTGAAGAAGAAAAATTTGAAGTGGATTATCATTCCTGCCTTGATTGGATGTGCGACACTGATGGCCGATGGCTTCATTACCCCAGCCATTTCTATTTCATCGGCCGTTGAAGGTGTCAATAATATCTTCCCAGAGATGCCCATTATTCCGATTGTCGTGACCATTATTGTGATTCTGTTTGTGATTCAGCAATTTGGAACGGCGGCTATTGGCAAGATGTTCGGCCCCGTAATGATCATCTGGTTTGCGTTTTTGGGTTATTTGGGCTTTATTAATGTCATGCACAACACATCGGTATTACAAGCAATTAACCCTTGGTATGCCTACAACTTGGTAGCCAATGTCGATGGTGGTTTTGCAGTTTTGGGTTCTGTTTTCTTATGTACAACTGGTGCTGAAGCGCTTTACTCCGATCTTGGGCATTGCGGTAAAGGCAATATTCGTCTTTCTTGGGCCTTGGTTTCGGTCTTGTTGGTCTTGAATTATTTTGGTCAGGCAGCGCTGTGTTTGTCTCCTGATTTTCATTTGGCCCCGAAACAAACCGTGTTTTATGCCATGGTACCGCAAAACCTGATTCCGTTTGCGGTTGGTATTGCTACAGCAGCTACAATTATTGCTTCACAAGCACTCATTACAGGGGTATTTACACTCATGAACGAAGCGATCAAGTTGAAGCTTTGGACCAACTTAAAAGTGAAATATCCTTCAGAGCATCAAGGACAAATTTATATTCCGTTTATCAATTGGTTCTTGATGGTTGGTTGTTTGTTGGTTATTGCCATCTTCAAAAGATCTTCTGAAATGGAGCACTCTTATGGCTTGGCGATAACGATCAATATGGTCATGACCTCGATTTTGATGGCGACTCTTTTGTTCATTCGTTACCCGAAATTGAGAATTGTATTTAGTACCATCTTCTTTATTTTCATCAGTATTGAGATGATTTTCTTGGTCTCTAATATGGGTAAAATCATTTCTGGTGGTTGGTTTACTTTGGTACTTTCAATAGGCTTTTTCTTGTTGTTGTTCTTGTACTTCAAGGCCAAAAATTTACGTACAAGCATCACGGAATATTTACCAATGAATTCAGTGATTCCGTTGATTAATGCTGTTCATGAAGACAAAGGTGTCGTTTTTGAGGCAACCAACTTGGTCTTTCCTACGCGTTCAGGTTCAGCTAACAAGCTCGATTTAACAGTTTACCATTCCTTGTTTTATAAAAAGCCACGCAAGGCCTCTACGATCTGGTTCTTACACCTTGATATCCTCAATGAGCCGTGGGGAGTACATTATTCGGTGCATCAAATCATTGACAAGCGTTGTTATTTTGTGACGCTGCAAATGGGCTTCAAAGAAGAGCACCGCATTGAATACATGATGCGCAAGATTTATTGCAAGATGATTGAAAAAGGCGAACTCAGCGGCGAAAGCGTCTTTGAAAGTGTTCGCGGCAAGCTTGACCAAGTCGATTTCAAATTTGTGGTCTTGAATTCAAGAGTAGCCATGGACAACCAGCTCACGCCTTTCCAAAAATTGTGTGTGCGCGCCTATCGTTTTGTGAAGTCAACAGGCTTGAAACCTGCCGAAGATTTTGGTCTCGACAAAACCAATGTAGTTGTTGATTACATTCCGATTACGGTCGCCAAGCAAGTCGATCAAGAACTCATTGAAGACTTCGAGAACTACTCGCAAACCATTTCAACACATTACACCTCTAAGTAATCGAGGTCTTTACCGAAGGTTTCATGGAGCTGGCTCAAACTATAAAGTGCGAGCCCGATAAAAATAATTCCCACCACTGAGGCAGATACACCGTCATTGATGCCCATTCCGATGAAAAGGCCAAAAAGCAATACGACAATATTGACCGAACCCCTTACAAAATTCGGAATCGTGTTGGCAGCCGTTGAGCGGATATTGGTGCCAAATTGCTCGGCTGCGATCGTTACAAAGATGGCCCAGTAACCCGTGCCAGCGCCTAATAAAAAGCACATCAGGTAATAGGTAGCTGAACTATTATTGAGGTTATGCAAATAGACCAAAAAGAAGAGCGTGATGGCCAATGAAAACCATAAATAAAGCTGCACTACCTTTTTGCGACTTTTCCACCACTGACTCAGAAAACCAGCTAATAAATCGCCAGCACTGAGGCCAAGGTAGCAATACATCACGGCCTTACCGTTTGAAATGTCATAGACGCCCAACCAGGGGCCAAAATTATCGGCAGAATTCATCACTAACAAACCAACCGTATACCAAATCGGAATGCCGATGCTGATGCAATGCAGGTACTTGATGAAGTTTTGTTTTTGCCCGAAAATAAGTTTCAAGTTCCCTTTTTGAATGCTATTATCATGGCTCATTTGTTCGAAAAATCCAGATTCCAAAGCGCCAACGCGCAAGAGTAATAAAACTAAGCCCATGGCTCCACCAATCAGATACACTACTTGCCAATTGGCAGGGCTCCAACCTGAGATTTTTTCAATAAAGGCACCAACAGCTTGCCCTTCGGCACCAATGAGTGAGGCAGCAACCGCCCCAAGTGCTCCGAACGTAACCACAATCATGGTGCCGTAGCCCCGCGTTTCTTTGGGCATGAGTTCGCTTATTAGGGTAATGCCTGCGCCCAATTCTCCGGCTAGGCCAATCCCAGCCAAGAGTCTGATCAAAGTATAACTCGGAATATCAGTGACAAAGGCATTTAAAATATTGGCCACAGAATAGAGTAGAATAGAGCCAAAAAGCACTTTCAAGCGCCCTTTTTTATCGCCTAAAATACCCCACAAGATGCCGCCTAATAACATTCCGAGCATTTGAATGTTAAATAAGTACTTTCCAGTGGCTGCCCGAACTGCTGCGTCAGCATCAGGCATGATTGTTGCTAAACTTTCAGCCTTAACAACCCCAAAAAGCACGAGGTCATAGATGTCGACGAAGTAACCGAGAGCCGCTATAATAATGAGAAACAGAACCTTGCGCTGCGCTTGCATAGACATAGAATTAAATAGAAAAATCGTCCAATAATACGTAATTTTAAAGAAAAATCAAGATGGTACACCACATCGGTCAACAAAGTTCAATTTTGGGTCAGTACATGGCCGAAATCAGAGCGGTTGGTATCCAGGAAGATCGCCTGCGTTTCAGACACAACTTATCTAGAATTGCAGAAATCCTGAGTTATGAGCTGTCTAAAACACTGCCAAGCGTGCAGCATGAAGTGCAAACACCACTTGGTCTTGCAACGTTGCCTGCACTGCAAGAGCAGCCCGTACTTTTTACCATTTTACGTGCAGGTTTGGCCATGCACGACGGCGTATTGCGCACCTTTGACCACGCAGACAGCGCCTATATTTCTGCGTATCGCAAGCACAGCTCTCCTGAAGATTTCGAAATCGAGGTGGAGTATTTGTCTATTCCAGACATCGATCATAAAATTTGGATCATCTCGGACCCGATGTTGGCCACGGGTAGTTCTATGGTAGCCGTCTATCAGGCCCTCCGAAAACACGGCGACCCAAGTCAGGTGCATATTGTTTCGGCCATTGCTACGCCTGAAGCTTTGGCTTTCGTCAAGGCAAAACTACCTAGCACCACTCAAATTTGGGTAGGTGCCATCGATGCAGAACTCACTGCAAAATCATACATCGTACCAGGTCTCGGAGACGCCGGCGACCTCGCATTCGGAATCAAACAATAAGCTAACAACCACATGAACTGGATCGGATTCTGGAGTATTTATTTTTTAGCCATGGTCAAATTCATGGTGTC
>JBEEKM010000066.1:0-7467 GCA_041168645.1 Bacteroidota bacterium
ACCACCTAAAACTGCCGACGATTTTGAAAAGATTTGAGTATCCTCAATAGCAATGAAATACAATCGATCAGGGTCTTGAAGTAAAAATCTATGACAATTCATCGGATCTTTTTCCATGCAACTAGAAACCTGATATTTATTCAATGCCGAGTGCGCTTCTTGCGGATTTTGCATGCGCATATGCACTGCAAAAATTCCGATATCGCCTAATTCGAAATCAAGAGGTAAAGGGGATGGACTAAACGAAGTTGGTTCAATGACTTCAAGTGCACTTCCTCCATTTAAATTCATGACCATACTGGCACGCTTGGTAATTATTTGTTGCCGTGTAAAAGTCTGCATCAAAGGAGCAGATTGGACACTATCGAAAAAAGGAATATTCATTCCAAACCATTTTCGATAGAGTGGAAGTGTGCGATTCATGTCAGAAACTGCAACACCGATATGCTGAATTCCATGGATATGTGACATTATAAAAAGAATTTTTATCGCAAAAAAATAATGATTATTTTCGAAAGATAAATATTGATCAATGAAAAAAACACTTTTCACTATCCTCGGCATTGGCTTGCTTGCTTCTTGCAGCAAATGGACCAATTCTCAAAAGCAAATAAACAAAACAGCGCTTGACGGCACCTGGATAATTAGCAGTTATATTGATGATGGTGATGACGAAACAAATGATTTTTCGACTTTTCGCCTCGACTTCTTGGAAGATGGGATTTTGAACGGGACCGATCTTTTGAGCAGCAACTCGAATCCGTACGTTGGCAGCTGGTCTATTTCAGATTCAAATAGCAACGACGACAGCCTCGAAGACCTCGATTTTAATATGAATTTCAGTGTAGGCAATAAACTAGACGATTTATCCGATGACTGGGATATCATTTCCTACACGGATACAGAAATCAAACTAATTGACATTTCTGGAGGCGGCGGTGGCACCGATTACCTCACGCTTACCAAGCAATAAAATCAATTAACAAAAATCATGAAAAGCCCTGAGGAAACTCAGGGTTTTTTGTTCTTCAGAACCTTCAATAGGCTCTTGGTTATAAACCCAGTTGGCTCTTGGAGGCATACTCATTAAGATACTTTCCGTTCGGCCTCCTGAGTAAATGCCAAACTTGGTGCCACGGTCGTGAAGTAAATTGAATTCTACATAACGACCGCGTCTGAGTGCTTGCCAGTCTAGCTCTTGAGCTGTGGGTGCTGGCGGTTCAGCACCTTCGACTTGTGCGCCGTAAACCACCGGGAAAAGCTTGCCTAAATCTAGGCAATACGAAAATATTTGTTCTTTGCTGAGGCCACACTTTGTATCAAGTTGATCAAAGAAGATGCCGCCTACCCCTCTCGATTCGCCGCGATGCGGTAAGAAAAAATAGCGATCAGCCCATTCTTTAAATTTGGGATAAAAGGATGCGTCGTATGGATCAGAAGTAACTTTTAAAGCCTCATGAAAACGAAGAGCTTTTGCAGGGTCAACATAATGCGGAGTGAGGTCAATGCCGCCTCCAAACCAATAAGTGTTATCCTCCAGCTCGAAGTAACGCACATTCATGTGCATGATCGGGTGCCTCGGATGCACTGGATGCAACACAATAGAAACACCTGTAGCAAAAAATCGTTCCCCTTCATGACCCAATTGTTTTTTCATGGCGTCGGTCACGGGGCCGTGCACCGCACTGAAAGCCACACCACCCTTTTCAAGGATTTTACCGGCTGTTAAAGTTCTCGTATGCCCTCCGCCGCCTTCTTCGCGCTGCCAGGTATCTTCCGTAAAACGACCCTCGCCATCAAGCAACTCGAGTTGTTCACAAATATGAAGCTGCAGTGCTCTGAACTGCTCAGCAATTTGTTCTTTAGTGACCATTGATTTCGATTAATTCACCATTTTGATACAACACAACAGGTGCTAATGTATTTTCGATACCCAAGCCATTGGCGCGGTTCTGAAATTTCATTTTGCTGATATAGCCCTGTTGTTGCTTGGTATTTCCTAGAAGTTGCTGTCCGATTAAAAAAGTGACATCGTAACCCAAACAAGCCATTTTGGAGAGGTCTGCACTGTATTTGCGTCGATATAATTTGTGTAATGGAATCGTTGAATGTGCCTGATAGGAGAAATAACTTGGCACCGCCACAACAAAACTTGCATTTAGAGCCGGATTCTTGCTGATTTCTTTCCAATCAAGCCAGTCTTTGGTTCCGGCCACCATTAAAGATGAATCGGTACTACAAAATTGCAAGAGTTCTTGGACCTTAACCCGGTCTGAACTAAGGCTCACATAAACCAATGGCCCACCGATTGCCTTGAACTTTTTATAGGTCGACCAAGAAGCTTGTTGCAACTTGAGTTTGGATTGAGCACTAGAAGGCGCTTGAAAAGCTTTGATGAATTGTTGCTCAGCACTTTGATCTTGGGCAAGGGGGCTATTGATCAGGACAACAGTTGCCTCTTGAAACTGCGCATGAAGCTCGGCTGCTAGCTGTTTAATTAAAACCTCATCTGAGGGCGTACAAGTAATGAATTTAGCCCCTTGCTGCGTGATTTGAGCCGGCAAATGAACCGGAAAAACGAGCGGAACATCTTGCTTTTTGGCATAAGCTGCAACTTCAGCGGCTTGCTTCTCTTGTAGTGGTGAAAAAATTAAGTCAATATCAGCTAATTCATTGGAAGCCAAAAGTGCAGCAAGAGTAGGTTTGGCACTTTGCTCGTCGTAGACCAAAACCTCAGCCTTAAAACCAAGCTTTCGGAGGCTGTCCAGCGCCAGTTTCATTCCCATGTAATAATCTAGGGCTGCTGCAGCCACAAAACGGTTATAACCATTCAAGGAATCAAGCTGAAACGGCAAGAAGACTGCAATTTTGTAGGCATCCTTTTTAACGACTGGGAAGTCAAAAGCACCACCTGCAACTTTTGGTAAAGGGCTTGGTATGGGTTGAATCTCGACGGGTAGTTTTCTTTCTTGCTTGATCGGAATCTGTAATTGTTGACCCGGGCGCACCTTTGAAGTAGTCAGGTTATTGAGCTTCATTAAAGAATCTGTAGAGATCATAAAGCGCTTAGAAATGGCATAAAGCGTTTCGTTATCGGCGACGGTGTGGAGAATTAAAGTGTCAGTTAGCTTGTGACTAAAGCTTTGCTTGGGCGCAGGTAAAAGCTGATTGGGTTTGGGTTGGTTCGGATTAAAAGGCAGGACTGCATTTTTGATCAGTACTTTTTGCCCCACAACTAGCCCATTTTGTGCACTTGGATTCCAGGACATGAGTGAATCTACAGAAACCTCATATTGTCTGGAAAGCGCATAAAGCGTTTCTTTTGGCAGCGTAGTATGATACATAGCGCCGCGTTTGACCGGAATGTCAAGTATTTGCCCTACTTCAACTCCTCTTTCAACACCTGGATTGAGGTCTAGTAATTCTTCAGTACTGCATTGCAATAAAGCTTCGAGGTCGCTGAGGGTTTGACCTGCACTGACTTCGTATTGGTAATATTTTTTACCTTCTTTTACTACAATGGGTAAGTTTTGTGCAAGGAGATGTTGCGCAAAAAATACAAGCACTAACAGAAAAAGGCTACGCGTCATATTATTCCCATTCAATGGTGGCTGGTGGCTTCGAGCTGATATCGTAAGTAACACGATTAATGCCGCGTACTTGGTTGATGATGCGGTTAGAAACCTTCGCTAAAAACTCATAAGGTAAATGACACCAGTCGGCGGTCATGCCGTCGGTGGAGGTCACGGCGCGCAAGGCCACTGCATTTTCATAGGTGCGTTCATCGCCCATGACACCAACCGATTGAATTGGCAAGAAAATAGCACCAGCTTGCCATACGTCGTCATAGAGGCCGTCTTCTTTGAGGCTATTGATAAAAATGGCGTCCACTTCTTGTAAAATGCGAACTTTTTCAGCGGTAACTTCACCCAAAATTCGGATACCTAAACCTGGTCCTGGGAATGGATGACGACCGAGTATTTTTTGGTCAATTTCTAAGGAGCGACCAATGCGGCGCACTTCGTCTTTGAAAAGTAAACGCAAAGGCTCTACAACTTGAAGTTTCATGTAGTCAGGTAAGCCACCCACGTTATGGTGAGATTTAATGGTTTGAGAAGGCCCGCCGGTTGCAGAAACAGATTCAATGACATCCGGATAAATGGTGCCTTGACCCAACCATTTGGCGTTTTCGACCAATTTAGATTCTTCGTCAAAGACATCGACAAAAACTTTTCCGATGGCTTTTCTTTTGAGCTCAGGGTCAGTAAGCCCTTTTAAAGCGCTGTAAAATCTTTCAGATGCATTTACTCCTTTTACATTAAGGCCCATGCCTTGGTAAGAAGCTAAAACTTGTTCAAATTCATCTTTGCGCAATAAACCGTTGTCTACGAAAATACAGTGTAAGTTTGCGCCAATAGCTTTGTGTAAAAGCACGGCTGCAACCGATGAGTCTACACCACCAGACAAACCAAGAATAACCTTATCTTGACCTAATTGAGCACGCAAACGACCCGTAGTTTCTTCAATGAAAGAATCTGGGGTCCAGTCGCAGTTGCAACCACAAATTTCAACGATAAAGTTCTTGAGTAATATTTTTCCTTCAGTTGAATGGTATACTTCTGGGTGGAATTGAATCCCGAAAGTGGTTTCGCCTTCAATGGCATAGCCAGCTACTTCGACGTCGTGTGTGGAGCAGATAATTTTATAATTTGCCGGGATATGCTTGATGGTATCACCATGAGACATCCAAACTTGCGAACCCTGAGACATTCCTTTGGTAAGGATGTGCTGCTGATCGAGGTAGCTAAGATGAGCACGACCGTACTCTCTGGTGTTAGATGGCAAAACCTCTCCTCCAAAATGATGCGCTAAATATTGTGCGCCAAAACAAACGCCCAACAAAGGCAACTTTCCTTTAATGGCAGAAAGATCTGGCATTGGTGCTTTTGGGTCACGGACCGAAAACGGACTTCCTGAAAGGATGACTCCTTTGACATTCGGGCCTAGTTCAGGAATCTTGTTCCAAGGGTGGATTTCACAATAAACATTGAGTTCGCGGATTCTTCTGGCAATCAGTTGGGTATATTGAGAACCAAAATCGAGGATAACTATTAATTCATGCATGCTGCAAAGATAGCTGAAATAGCGCTTATTTTGAGGCGAAAATCCATAGAAATCATTAATTTTGAAGTTCGCTAAATTGAACAAACACATGATCGGGGATTTACTCAAATCGATATTCGGAGACAAGAACGCCAAAGACCGCAAAGAATACTGGCCTTTCGTAGAAAAAGCAAACGCTGCCTGGGAGCAAGTTAAACAATACTCAGACGACCAACTTCGTGACAAAACACGTGGTTTTCAACAGCAAATTCAAGAAGCCATTTCGGCCCAAGAAGCCGAACTCAAAGCTCTTGAACTCAAGGCTGCTGACCTCCAAACGCCTTTTGAAGAAAAAGAAGCAATCTATGAGCAAGTAGATCAACTTGTAAAGCACATAGACGAGCGCATAGAAGAAGAATTATTAGTCATTTTACCAGAAGCTTTTGCCGTTGTCAAGGAAACAGCGCGTCGTTGGTCGGAAAATGGCCAGCTCAAAGTGAGCGCCTCAGACCTCGATAAAGAATTAGCTGCTAAACGCGACGGCATTACCTTAGAAGGTGACACCGCAATTTGGCACAACGAATGGACTGCCGCAGGCAACCGCATCAATTGGTCCATGGTACACTATGACGTGCAATTAATGGGAGGTGCTGTTTTACACCGCGGAAATATTGCTGAAATGCAAACCGGTGAAGGTAAAACACTCGTTGCAACCCTTCCTGTGTACCTCAATGCTTTAGCTGGCAAAGGTGTGCACGTCGTTACTGTCAACGACTACCTTGCCAAACGCGATGCCGAATGGATGGGCCCACTCTATGAATTTCATGGCCTACGCGTAGACTGCATTGACAAGCACCAACCCAATTCTCAAAGCCGTCGTCAAGCCTATTTAGCCGACATCACCTTTGGTACCAACAATGAATTTGGTTTTGACTACCTCCGCGATAACATGGCGGGCCATGTCGATGACATCGTACAACGCAAGCACCACTTCGCCATTGTCGATGAGGTTGACTCCGTCCTTATTGACGACGCCCGAACACCGCTCATTATCGCTGGGCCGACTCCAAAAGGAGACGAACACGAATTTCATGTGCTCAAGCCGCGTATCGAACGCGTCGTGGAAGCACAAAAAGCATATGTTCAGCAGTGTCTTTCAGAAGCTAAAAAATTGCTGAGCGTCATCAACGAACCTAACCCAGACAAAAACGAGCAAAAACGCATGCTTGAAGAAGGCGGTATTGCCCTCTTGCGTGCGCACCGTGGTTTGCCTAAAAACCGTACACTCATTAAATTCTTATCTGAGCCGGGTATCAAAGTACACCTCCAAAAAACAGAAAACTTCTACATGGCCGAGCAAGGCAAGCAAATGAAGAAGATTGATGTAGAGTTGTTCTTTGTCATCGATGAAAAAAATAATTCCATCGAACTCACAGACAAAGGTATTGACCTCGTTTCGGGTCAAGATGACCGCGATTTCTTCGTGATGCCAGACATCGGTGCAGAAATTGCAAAATTGCAAAAAGAGCAACTTGAGAAAGATGCCTACCTCGAGCGCAAAGACGCGCTTGTCCGTGACTACTCTATTAAATCAGAACGCATCCATTCTGTTAGTCAGCTCTTGCGTGCCTACACCCTTTTTGAAAAAGAGGTAGAATACGTAATCATGGACGGTAAAGTCAAAATTGTCGACGAGTCTACAGGACGTATCATGGAAGGTCGCCGTTATTCTGACGGTTTACACCAAGCCATTGAAGCCAAAGAAAATGTAACCGTAGAGGCGGCCACTCAAACCTACGCTTCAATTACCCTTCAGAATTACTTCAGAATGTACCACAAGCTCGCGGGCATGACCGGTACAGCCGAAACTGAAGCCAGAGAATTCTGGGACATCTACAAACTTGACGTAGTAGTTGTACCAACCAACCGCGCTATTTCTCGCAAAGACCAAGACGACTTCGTTTACAAAACAGCCCGAGAAAAATATAATGCCATTATTCTAGAAATTGAAAGTTTAGTTGCTGCTGGCAGACCCGTTTTGGTCGGAACCACAACCGTAGAAATTTCTGAGTTATTGTCGCGTATGCTGCAAATGAAAAAGATTCCGCACCAAGTACTCAACGCCAAATACCACCAAAAAGAGGCCGAAATTGTTGCCAACGCTGGTCAGGCAGGTACGGTTACCATTGCCACCAACATGGCGGGCCGTGGTACCGATATCAAATTAGGTGCAGGCGTCAAAGAAGCAGGTGGTTTGGCCATTATTGGTACAGAACGCCATGACTCTCGCCGTGTAGACCGCCAGTTGCGCGGACGCTCGGGCCGTCAAGGAGATCCAGGTTCTTCGCGTTTCTTTGTCTCCCT
>JBEEKM010000067.1:0-7456 GCA_041168645.1 Bacteroidota bacterium
TCTTCCCATTTCGAACAGAGAAGTTAAGCCTGCTTGCGCTGATGGTACTGCGGTTTTGATCGTGGGAGAGTAAGTCGATGCCGATTTTTAAAAGCCTCACAGAAATGTGAGGCTTTTTTTTTGCTTATAACTTTTTATACTGGCCTGAGGCCAAAAAAAGAGCGACTATTTATAGTCGCTCTTTCATTTTTATTTGAATGTAAGTGCTTATTGTCCTTTACCTATAGCAAAAATTGCAGGGATCTTTGAAAGATCATAGGCTTTTTCACGCCAATCAACGATGGCCATCGTACGAATGGATTGTGTGGGTAAGGTTAAATTGGAGGCGATACATAATTGGGTAAGATCACCTAGTTCGTTGAGTAAATCTTCGAGAACATTCATGTTTCTGAACGGCGTATCCATAAAGAGGTGGGTATTGCCATTTCTTTTGGTATCCATTTCAAAATCACGCAATTTTTTGACGCGTTCTTTGCGTTCCTTCGGTAAATATCCGTGAAAAGTAAATTGTTGTCCGTTAAAACCACTACCCATTAATGCTAATAAAATAGAGGATGGGCCAACAAGTGGTTTGATTTGAATTTGTTGCGTGTGCGCTAAGTGTACCAAAGCTGCTCCTGGATCTGCAACACCTGGGCAACCTGCCTCTGAAATAATTCCGATATCTACCCCTTTGATCAGAAATAACAAAAGATCCATGAGTTCAGACTCTTTGGTATTCTTATTAACGATTCTGAATGTGCAGTCGTCAATAGGGAAATTACGGTCCATTTTTCGCAATAAGCGGCGTGCACTTTTGATTTCCTCCACAGCAAAAACCCTGAGTTGTGTTGCAATTTGCATCACTTCTTGTGGTAGAATATCTTGTGTGCTTTCGCCTCCTAAAGTATTAGGAATGAGGTAAATAGAACCTTTTGCTTGTTTTAAAGCCATGTTAATTGGTTTGTTTTTGAAGTTGGCTTATAAACGAAGCCGTGGCACGATCGAGAAGGTCATATACAAATTGAAAATCTGCAGCAGTTCCGTAATAAGGATCAGGTACTTCTTCAATATTTTCTTCAGGAAGGTAATTTAATAAAAGTTGGACTTTTGCCTTTGCATTTTCATCTGGGGCCAAAGCACATACATTGCGATAATTGGCATGATCCATCACGAGGATGTAATCAAAATCATGAAAATCTTGGCGAGTGAATTGACGTGCCCTTAAAAAATCTATGGGTGTTCCGTTTTGTGAACCCGTTTGAATCATGCGTTTATCTGGTGCAGCACCTACATGATAATTGGCAGTGCCAGCAGAATCAACGGCAACATCTAAATTTAGATTTGCTACTTTTTGTCTGAGTAAACCATCTGCCATTGGTGAACGACAAATATTCCCAAGACAAACCATTAACACGCGAATACTCAAGGTCTTATTGAATGGTGAGTTTTTTCTCTAATTCTTCAAGATAGTGACGGAACTGTTTGTCAGTTTCAGAAAGGTTGACAACTGTACGACACGCATGAAGTACGGTTGCGTGATCTTTACCTCCACAATGTGCACCAATGCTGGCAAGTGAAGATTTAGTCATTTTCTTAGAGAAATACATAGAAATTTGACGTGCCTGAACAACCTCACGCTTACGCGTTTTAGATTTGAGCATCTCGATAGGAAGATCGAAATAATCGCAGACAACTTTTTGAATGTATTCAATAGAAACTTCTCTGGCAGTGCTTCTGACAAATTTGTCAACCATTTGCTTCGCTAGTTCTAGCGTAATGGCTTTTTTATTTAAAGAAGCTTGAGCAAGAAGGGTATTGAGTGCGCCTTCAATTTCACGCACATTGGTATTGATCGAATAAGCAAGGTATTCTACAACTTCACGAGGAAGTTCGATACCACTGCCGTACATTTTCTTTTCAAGGATGGCAATACGGGTTTCGAGGTCTGGTGTTCCGAGGTCTGCAGAGAGGCCCCATTTGAAACGAGACAACAAACGTTGTTCCATGCCTTGCATTTCGACTGGCGCTTTGTCTGAAGTTAAGACAATTTGCTTACCGTTTTGGTGCAAGTGATTGAAAATGCTAAAGAAAACATCTTGGGTACGTTCTTTTCCGGCAAAGAATTGAACATCATCAATAATCAGGACGTCAATCATTTGAT
Organism: Bacteroidota bacterium; assembly: GCA_041168645.1. Taxonomy (GTDB): domain Bacteria; phylum Bacteroidota; class Bacteroidia; order Flavobacteriales_D; family Crocinitomicaceae; genus UBA952. The sequence continues at coordinate 2,144 of JBEEKM010000067.1, forward strand.
AGAAATGAATGAAGTCGTTGGTCGTTTGATTCTTGATGGCATCGATGAACTGATGCGCAAACTTCTCGGATTGAACGTAAAGCACAGTTTTGTTCGGGAAATTTTCCTTGATGGCAATACCGATGGAATGCGCAAGGTGTGTTTTTCCGAGACCAACACCGCCGTATAATAATAAAGGGTTGAATGCTGTGCCACCCGGCTTGTTTGCTACGGCAAAACCTGATGCTCTAGCCAAACGGTTGCATTCGCCTTCTACAAAGTTCTCAAAGGTAAAGTTCGGAATCAGATTAGATTCGATGTTTACTTTTTTGAGACCTGGAATAACAAAAGGATTGCGAATTTGCTTTTCGTTAACATTAATAGGCATGTTAACGGGAGCATTTTTTAAACTACTTGCATTACTTGTAGGGAGCTTGACAGTGTAAGGATTGCGAGACTGCGTGTTATTTTCCATAACAATGCTGTACTCTAAAGTTCCTTCTTGACCAAGTTCTTTCTTAATTACTTTTCGTAATAAAGTAATGTAATGTTGCTCAAGCCATTCATAAAAGAAATGCGAAGGGACTTGAATGGTCAAAATATGGCCCTCTAACTTAACAGGGACAATTGGCTCAAACCAAGTTTTAAAGGCCTGCAAAGAAATGTTGTCTTTGATGACTTTCAAACAGGATTCCCACGCACTTTCGTGACTTGTATTCATAGTAGTTCAGTTGTTCTCGTTAGTTTGTAAAAGTTTCGCTGGAGGCGAAAAGTTGGGTGAAATAATGAGAGAACAAATATTTACATAAAAAAGTGAAAAAAAAAGTCGGTTACCTATTGATTATTAAAAAAAAAATACTTGTCAGTAATATTCTTTTAATATTGGTCAAAATGCCCGATACCTTGGTAAATTTACGATAGAGTAAAGGATTACACAAATATAAATGCACTAAATCATGACTAATTCTAGCAGCGCCGATTCGGGCACTTTGAAGTTTTCAACAAAATTGCGCGTGCGCTATGCCGAAACTGACAAAATGGGCTTTTGTTATTATGGGAATTACGCCAGTTATTTTGAAGTAGCACGTGTGGAGGCACTCCGTGAAAAGGGTATTTCATACAAAGAATTGGAGGATGCAGGTATTTTGTTGCCCGTTACTCATTTTGAAATCAGGTATTTTCATGCAGCCAAATACGATGAGCTTTTAGAGATCAAAACTCAAATTACTTTATTAAAAGGGGTCAGAATCGCATTTGCCTATCAAACCTACAACGAACTAGGTATTTTATTGAATGAAGCTACAACCGAATTGGTTTTTGTCCAGGCTGCGACACTTAAACCGATGGCAATTCCTACTTTTATCCTCGATCAACTCCAATAAACCATAAAAACTTCTCCTATGAGTGCATTTGAATTGAAGCGTTTTGAGCCAAGCAGTAAAAAACTGAGTTATCTGCAGCGCTCAGGTGAAACCCGAGTGGGCGCTGTATTACAAGATAGTAAACTCAATACTGCAAAATATGTGCTCATTGGAATTGAAGAAAATACTGGGCCTCAGGCAAACATGGGCAGGGTGGGCAGTGAAAATGCTTTTAAAGCTTTTATGCGTGTGTTTTTGAATTCACAGGTACACGAGCAACAATCCATGCATTCGCTGGCCTATCTTGGCAAGATTGTTCAACTGAAGTCACCTCAAGATCAGGCCGAGGCGGTAACAATGGTGACTGAGTTAGACGAGCTAGTTTTGAAGGTGCTGCAAGAAAATTTACGTGAAGATCAAATTCCAATCATTGTTGGTGGTGGCCATAATAATGCTTTACCATTGATCCGCTGGGCCGCTCGAAATACCCCAATTAGTGTGATCAATATAGATGCACATGCTGATCTTCGTACTACTGAGAAAAGGCACAGTGGCAATTCGTTTTCAACGGCTATTCAAGAAGGACACATTCAGCAATATGGTGTGTTTGGCTTACATGAGGCCTTTAATAATCAGTGGATACGCGAGCAGCTTCAACACACAAATATTACCCATCGCTTCTATGAAGATTATCTTCAAGGGCCTTTTCAATTACAAGAAGATGTCTCCAATTTTATTCAGCATCAGACGGCAGCAATTGGTTTAGAAATCGATATGGATGCCATTGCCAATATGCCAAGTTCTGCTCAAAGCCCTTCTGGTTGGCGCTTGGATGAAATCAGAAGTTTACTCTATAAGATAGGACATCTAAAGCCTAATATTGCCTATTTGAACTTAACGGAAGCGGCCCCGCTTGATGAAACCGACGACCTCATTGTTGGTAAGGCGCTGACTTATTTAGTCAGAGATTTCATTAAATCTATGAAATAAAAAAAGAGAGGCACTTGGCCTCCCTTTAAAATTAACCTGTAGCAAAGTTAATTGAGTTGCTGCTTCTACGTCAATTCCGAACAAGGGTTACATACAATTAACACTTGACCCTTGAAAAAGATCCTTAGACACATTTTCTAGTGTGACCACGGCTTCTATTTTTGTGTCAGATGAATCAGCAAACGACTATTCAAGCACTAGTTCGCCTAATCGATGACCCCGACGAATTGATATTTCAGCAGGTCAGGCAAGAACTCATGAACATGGGGACGGAGGTCATTCCGCATCTTGAAAGTTCCTGGGAGCAAGATTACTATGGTTTGCTTTTTCAGGATCGCATTGAAAACGTAATCCACGACATCCAATTTGAAGAAGTCAAGTCGCAATTGAAAGCTTGGTTGCATTCTGCTGATAAAGACTTATTAAAGGGGGCGGTTATTATTGCTAAATATCAGTATCCTGGTTTAGACGAACAGAATGTCCTGAATCAAATTCAGATGATACGCCGTGATATTTGGTTAGAACTCAATGACCACCAAACAGCATTTGAACAAGTTAAAATTTTCAATAGAATTTTCTTTGGCATGCACCGATTTAAAGGGGCTAGCCATCAGGTGCCGTCTCCGCATCATTCCTTGATCAATGTGGTGCTTGAAAATAAAAAGGGAAATCCTTTGAGTCTTTGCCTCTTGTATAGCGTTATTGCGCAGTCTTTAGATTTACCAATTTATGGCGTGAATCTACCCAACCATTTCATTTTGGCATATATGGATAGCAAGCACTCTGCAATGGGTATGCAGCAAAACGAGGATGATTACGGTGTTTTGTTTTACATCAATGCCTTTGCCAAAGGGAGTATTTTTGACGCCAATGAAATCAAAACTTTCTTAAAAGGCATCCATCTGAATCCGGAGCGCAGTTATTTTGAACCTTGTTCGAATTCAGCGATCTTAAAAAGAATGCTCACCAATCTGATTTACGCTTTTCAGCAAGCCGGAGCGGCTCAAAAAGTGAACGAACTCCAAGAGTTGCGCGCTTTAATCCCGTGATCCAATTGGACATTTCTTTGTATTTTTGACTAAAACAAAGTATGTCTGAAAAATACACTGTCGCAGCGCGTTTCATGCGCTATGTTCAAATCGATACCACCGCAGATCCAACCTCAAAGAGTTTTCCTTCCACGGCAAAGCAACGCGATCTTGCACAGGTTTTACACGATGAACTCAAGGCACTAGGTTTACAAGATGTACTCCTCGATGAATGGTCATATGTATTCGCCACCATTCCATCCAATGTTTCACAGCCTTTACCAACCATTTGTTTTTGCTCGCACATGGACACCGCTCCAGATTGCAGTGGTACCAACGTCAAGCCAATTCTTCATCAAAACTATCAGGGTCAGCCAATTGTACTTCCAGATGACCCGCAACAAATACTAAGCACCGAACAACATCCTTATTTATTGCAAAAAATAGGCGATGATATTATCACAGCGAGTGGCCTAACCCTTTTGGGTGCCGACGACAAAGCAGGGGTGGCCATCATCATGGAACTAGCAGCTTATTTACAAGCCAATCCTCAGATTCCTCATGGCCCTATTCGCATATTGTTTACTCCTGATGAAGAGGTAGGCCGTGGCGTTGAGCATCTTGATATGCAAAAACTTAATGCAGACTTCGGTTACACTCTAGATGGCGGCCCACTGGGCGACATCGAAGACGAAACTTTTTCTGCAGATGCTGCCGAGCTTATTTTTCACGGAATCAGCGCGCATCCTGGATATGCAAAAGGTAAAATGATTAATGCGATCAAATTGGCCTCAGCATTTGTCAGCGCGTTGCCAAGCTCAACTTGGTCTCCTGAAACAACAGCAGGTCGCGAAGGCTTTGTGCATCCAACAGCCATTACCGGTGGTCTAGAAGAAGCCAGTGTTCAACTCATCATCCGAGATCACGACACCAGTAAGCTTGAGCCCTACGCTCAAAAACTTAAAGAGCTCGCTGCGCAAGTGGTTGCGGCACACCCTGGAAGCAAGTTTGAAATGAAAGTACATGAGCAGTACCGCAACATGAAAGAAATACTGGTTGCGTATCCTTTTGTCAGTGACTACGCCGAAGAAGCCATGAAGCGCGCTGGCCTTACCCCAAAACGCAATATCATCAGAGGCGGCACAGATGGCTCTCGTTTGTCTTTTATGGGGCTGCCTTGTCCAAATATTTTTACAGGAGAGATGGCCATCCATTCTAAATTAGAATACGTCAGTGTTCAAGATATGAAAAAGGCCATAGATACCTTAGTTGAATTGGTTCAAATCTGGGAAAAACACGAATGGAACCAAGCGTAATCATCAAAGAAGTTCAGCAGCAGCAGTTCAAACCCTTGTATTTTTTACATGGGGAAGAGTCTTATTACATAGACATGCTTGCTGAAGAAATTCAAAAACACGCGCTTCAAGACCACGAACGCGATTTCAATCAGACTATTTTATATGGGAAAGACGTCGATCTCTTGTCTTTGATCAGTGAGTTGAAATCGTATCCTATGATGGCCGAAAGGCGTCTCGTTATTTTAAAGGAAGCTCAAGATTTTAAAAAAATAGAAGAGCTTGAGGCTTATGTAGAGCAACCGACACCCACAACTGTATTTGTGGTTTGTTACAAAAATAAAGCTTTTGACGCCCGAAAAAAGCTCCTTAAGCCCTTTGCAAAATTAGGTCATGTCTATAAATCGGACAAAATCAGAGATTACCAACTTCCTGAATGGATTTCAAAATATGTGCGCTCGAAAGGCTTACAGGTCAATGCCAAAGCCACCATGCTTTTAGCTGAATACTTAGGCTCAGATCTTGGCCGCATCGTCAATGAACTCGACAAATTGCAAATCGTGGTGGGGCAAAATCATACGATCACTGAGCAAGACATTGAAAAGAATATCGGTATTTCCAAAGACTACAACGTTTTTGAATTGGTCAATGCCATTTCCA
>JBEEKM010000068.1:0-7384 GCA_041168645.1 Bacteroidota bacterium
CCCTCGGCTACATAGAATTGAAAGAAAGCATGGCACGGCGGAAGCGCCATTTGGTCAACCAAGCCTACATTCCAGGCAGAGACAATCATGCGTCTGGAGTCAGGGTTGTTTTTGATTTGATTGATGACTTGCGTAATTTGATCAATTTGACGACCATCTGGAGCTGGCCAACTGCGCCATTGCGAACCATAAACAGGCCCTAATTCTCCATTTTCGTCGGCCCATTCGTCCCAGATGCTCACGCCATTTTCTTTGAGGTAGGCAATGTTTGTTTCACCTTTCAGGAACCATAAAAGTTCGTGAATGATAGACCTCAAGTGTAATTTTTTGGTGGTGATACAAGGGAAACCTTCAGCAAGATCAAAGCGCATTTGGTAGCCAAAAACAGAAATAGTACCCGTTCCTGTGCGGTCTTCTTTTTTGACGCCGTTGTCTAAAATATGCTGCAAAAGGTCGTGGTATTGTTTCATGTTGGTCTGTAAAATTTACGCACTACGAAAATAGTAATTATTTTAGCCCTGATAAACAATTTTTTAAGATGATTCGCTTACTCAGTTGCTTGCTTCTACTTGCTTCGTTTTCCTTCGCAACGGCACAAACCACCAAGCTGAAGCGCAAATACCGAGGACTTTATCAAGGCGAAATTCCGTCCTACAATGCAATTATAGGTTCTAAAGAAGTTTCGGTCAAGAGCCAGGCTTTGGAATTGACGATTGCTAAGGATAGTTTGCACATTAAAATCGGGAAGTATAGCTACACAAACCCTTACGTTGTTAGTAAGAAAGAAAATACCCTGGAAATCAGACTTGATCGAGAAGGATCTGGTATTGAGGAAGTTTTGGTCTTGGACCCTAAAACGAAAATACTTACACGAAAGGGGCTTTTCCCGCAACCTGATGCTATTTTGACCAAGCAAAAAAAATCAGCGCAGCGGTAGCCAAATGCTAAAGGTGGTTCCTTTATCCGGATTGCTCCTAACCTCAATTTTACCATGATGCGCATCCACAATGAGCTTCACGTAGTACAGCCCTAGCCCGAAGCCCTTGACATCGTGGATATTTCCGGTCGGAACGCGGTAGAATTTGTCAAAAATAAGCTTTTGATCTTCTTTGCGAATACCAATGCCGTTGTCTTGAATTTCGATGCGATAACCTTCTTTTTCAGCCTGAACAGACATCTGTATTTCTGGACTCAGCTTGCAATATTTTACTGCGTTGTCTACTAGGTTAAACAACACGTTGGTGAGGTGCACGGGGTCAGCATTGAGCAGTGCTTGTTGCTCAGTATGATTCAAATAGATTTGTCCGCCTCCTTGTGCTTGGTTGAAATTGAAATTTTCTTTGACCTCTTCGAGAATGGCAATTAAATCAATTTCTTCTTTATTCAGGACGACCTTGTCTTTATCGAGTTTGGCAATGTTCAAGACGCGCTCAACTTGTTTTTCAAGGCGCTTATTTTCTTTATAGATGATACTAGCGTATTTGCGCATCTTTTCTTCATCTTGCGGAAATTCGAGGCGCAATAACAATTCACTCGATAAACTAATGGTTGAAATAGGAGTCTTGAGCTCGTGGGTCATGTTGTTGATGAAGTCATTTTTCACTTCAGATAAGCGTTTCTGACGAATAATAATGCCCATACTAAATGCGAAAAACACGACCACAAATACCACCACAATCAGGAGATAGGCAATAGGTGAGAAGCTTGATGCAGCTTCAATTTTATCAAGTTTCAGTTTTGGAAAAAATACCGTAAAATAATGCCCGTCTTTGGTCAGGTTGAGGCTCTCAGGTGTGATGTCTTTGAGTGGCTCTTGCTGCTTGGCATAAATAGAATCTTTGTCAAATCGAATCAGGCCCGAAAGTGCAATAGAGTCCAAGAAGCAGTCATAGATTCCGAATAAAAAGTCTTGTTGGATATCTTGCAGATAAAACTCTTTTTTGAGCAGTGTCTCCAGATAAAAAGGCTGAATTTCATCACTGATATCTACCGTATAATGCTGATAGCTGATTTGTTTGATCGCGCCATAGCTATTATTCGGATCTTCGTTTTGATTGAGCTGTGTTAAAACGTTGCGCAGCGCAGCACGGGCTTGTTGCGCAAATTCTCTGAGGTTAAGGCTGTCTTCGCGTTGCTGAATATCGATGTATTCTTGCTGCAGCTGACGCGTGTTGTGGATCCAGACAAACTGAACAGTCAGGATGCTGATAATGGAGAAAATCCCCAATATGGCTACAGCATTGACCGTTCTGTTTTTCATTTTTTAGAATCCGTTGACACCGTTCACGGTAGTATATTTAAGCACGTTTTTCTTTTCCGGATGGATACGCGCAAAAGCAGATTGAACAGCCAGCGTTCCTTCGTGGAAGCCACAAAGAATGAGCTTGAGCTTGTTTTCGTAGGTGTTTACATCGCCAATTGCGTAAATGCCAGGGATGTTTGTAGAATAATCAAGCGTATTTACTTTGATAGCGCTTTTTTCGATTTCTAAGCCCCAGTCAGCAATTGGGCCCAAACTTGGCTTGAGACCAAACAACGGGATAAAGTGGTCGGCGGCAATGCGTTTTTCACCTTCTTTTTGATGCGTCACAATGACTTCTTCCAATGCGCCATTACCAGCAAGACCTGTCACTTCAGCTTCAGTCACTAGGTCAATTTCGCCAGATTCAGCCATGTCAATAACACGCTGCACAGAATCAAGATGCCCACGGAAAGAACTGCTGCGGTGCACCAAAACAACGCGTTTGGCAATTTTGCGCTCTGCTAAATAGATAGACCAATCAAGAGCGGAATCGCCACCACCTGCAATGACACAAACTTTGTCTTGGTACATTTCAGGATTTCTGATGATATATTCTACACCTTTGTCTTCAAAATCGGTGATGTTGTCAATAGGCGGTTTGCGCGGTTCAAATACACCAAGACCACCTGCGATCATGACAATTGGTGCTTTATGCTTTGTTCCTTTAACAGTAGTGACAATAAACTGCCCATCTTCATCTTTATCGATGCTGAGTGCCGCCTCACCAAGCGTAAAACCTGGCTTGAATGGGGCAGCTTGCTCCATAAGGTTATCGATGAGTTCGCCGGCTAAAATTGACGGGAATCCAGGGATATCGTAAATAGGTTTTTTCGGATAAATTTCTGAACACTGCCCTCCTGGTTGTGGTAAAGAGTCAATGAGGTGACAGCGCAGCTTGAGTAAACCAGCTTCAAAAACTGTGAAAAGACCAACTGGTCCGGCTCCGATGATGATAATGTCAGTTTGAATCATAATGTTAATTTGACGCTGCAAAATTACTGAAACTTCAGCAATGGCTTGCAACTTAAGTGATTGTTAATAAGCGGGGAATGCTGGTTTGTTATCTAAAATAGCTTCAATGCGGCTCATGACTTCTTCGGTGAGTAAAGCTTGAGCGTCAAGGGCTTTTAAGTTTTCTTGGAGTTGAGCGACTTTAGAAGCGCCTAAAATGACGGTTGAAACATTCGGATTTTTCAAGCACCAAGCCAAACTCATGACCGGTAAGGAAAGCCCAAGTTCTTTGGCTAAGTCTGTGAGTGCAAGTACAGCTTTGATGCGTTCAGGTGTGAGGTTGCGCTCCTTGAGCCACTCAAGGCCTTCCATGCCTAAGCGCGTTCCGTCAGGGAATTCTGAATTGTATTTCCCGCTTAAAATACCACTAGCTAGCGGTGACCAAGTGGTGGTTCCTAAACCAACTGTTTTATATATCTGAGAGAACTCGACTTCTACTTTTTCGCGGACAAACATGTTGTACTCTGGTTGCTCCACGATTGGGCCGATCAGGTGGTTTTGCTTGGCAAACATATGCGCTTCCATGATTTCTTGCGCCGACCATTCAGAGGTTCCCCAATACAAGATTTTACCCTGCATAATGAGCTGATGCATGGTCCAGACCGTTTCTTCAATGGGTGTTTGTTTGTCTGGGCGGTGGCAATAATAAAGATCGAGGTAGTCAAGACCAAAACGCTTTAAGGCAGCTTCGCAAGCTTCAACCAAATGTTTTCTGCTAAGGCCTTTTTGAGTAGGTAATTCACCACCAATACCAAAGAAAGCTTTACTACTTACAATATAAGAATCTCTGGCCCAGCCTTTCTTTTTAAGGATGGCTCCCATGACTTCTTCACTTTTTCCACGCGCATAAATTTCAGCGTTATCGAAAAAGTTAATCCCGTTGTCATAAGCTACTTGCATGAGCTCTGCGGCTGTTTCATCGGCAATTTGTTTGCCAAAAGTAAGCCAAGATCCAAGCGATAAACGACTTACTTGTAAGCCACTCTTTCCTAAATTATTGTATTGCATTTCCATGTTTTGATATTGCGTTAAGTTTTTGTCTGTGTTTGATAATTCCGTTGGCGAGCACCACCAATATGATCAAGGAGGCACCCCAATAAAACGATGAATTGAGTAATTTGTGCTCTTTCAACAAGAAAATTGCTAAAATAATCGTGTAAATCGGTTCCAAGTTGATACTCAAAGAGACGGTAAAAGCGCCTAATTTCTTGACGATATCAATTGTCGCTAAAAAAGCGAACGACGTACATAAAATTCCTAAAAACAAGAGCCAATAGAAATCTGAAGCCCGCATTGTAAATAGTTCAGAGAAACTCCATTTTCCTTGAAAAATAAAAAATCCTGAAAGTGCGATAAAACCTGTGCTTAATTCTACAAAGCTAATAGATGCGGTGTCGTTGTGTTGGGCTAATTTTCCGTTTGAAACCGAAAAGATGCCGGCACACAAAGCTGAAACCAACCCTATGAGTAAGGCCGTTTTTTCATCGCCTTTAAAGTCGTGAGCCACAAAATAGATGCCGCCAATCACGATTACGCCCATCAGGCCCTCAATCCAGGAAAACTTGCGTTTCATGATGAGCGGCTCGAGCCAAGTTACGTGAAGGGTGGTAGTAGACAAACACAAAATCCCTAAAGACGCAGTAGATAACTGAATGGAGGTATAAAACGTGAGCCAATGCAGTGCAACCACTAAGCCTACCAAAATGGTCCAGAACAATTGTTTTCCTTTGGGTAAAACCCAGCGCTTTTTGATGATGATGTAAATGCCTAAAAACAAGGCAGCAATCCAGAGTCGATGCCAAACGATAAGCAAGGCATCTAGATGAATCAGTTTACCCAGAATTCCGGTAAAACCCCACATGAAGATGATGAGGTGCAATAATAAATGGTGGCGGTATTCTTTGAGCAAACCTACTTATTGAGCTGAATTAGCGTTTTTTAGACCACTCTTCGATAGACTTCTGATTGGAAAGCACATAAGCGTTGTCTCCATCTGCTTTTGCTGCTTCCATAGACAATTTAGCCGTTTCAATGGCTCCTTTGTAGTCTCCGTTAGCTGCTTGTAGCTGTGCTTTTAGTCGTGTCATCCAGTAAGCAGAGTTACCGCGTAGTTCAACGGCTTTTGTTGACCAAGCTAAGGCTTGCTTGAGGTCCAAATTTTCATTGAAATAGTAAGTGGCAGCCGCATGGTAATCATTGGCAGTAGGGCCCGCAATGGTTTTGTCAATGCTTGCCAATACTTTGCTTCTTGTATTCAAGCCAAATGGCACCACGATTTTGGTATTTTCCCAAGCGATTTCAAGGTTGGCACCGCTATTATTCATGGCATCGATCGTGATGGCTAAGTTCTCTTGAAAGTCTTGCTTTTTTTGAACGGCTGCAGTGAGCTCTAGTGCCACTTTTTGTGCATCCCAAGTTTCAGGAAGCCCCCAATTGCTGTAATCGGTGTAGAAATAAAGTGTCCAAGTTTGTTTGCCTGGTTTTGCAAAAAGGGCATAGGTTCCTGCTTTCAAAGTGTCCTTGCCAAAAATGAGTGCTTCGGAGCACGTCAGTTTGGTGTTTTCATTGGCACCAAGTCTCCAAGTTTCATCAAACGGAATGAGGTCTCCGAAAATAACGCGCCCTCTTGCTGCTGGTCTTGAATATTCGAGTTGGATATCGGCCAAGCCTACTTTTTGTTGAATTTTAACAACTGGGCTTGCTTTAGGCGTTTGAACTTGCGCATAAGTACTTACTGAAAAGAAAACACAAGCGATAAAGAAGAAATTTTTCATGATGATTATTTAAGGTTCTAACAAGTTTTCCAAGGTCTTGTTCAAGGGGACTTCGATATCCCAATTGGCTTTGACTTTGATTTTTTCCGGATAAATAAAAAGTGGTTCTGCCCGCAGTTGCAAATTGGGTCTAATCGGATCCCAAAAACCATTTTGATTCTGGTCTTTGTATAAATGCAGGGTGTAAAGCCCTGGTTTGAGACTTGTTACTTTGGTCAGTGAGTCTTTTATAATTTGAGTGTGAATGAGTTGCTCATTTTGATAAATACTAAGTACAGCTCCGGGTGTAAAATTGGACCAATTGAGTAGTAAAGTCCCGGTCTGAAGCACGCTGTCTTTTGTACCGCTAGTGTCTTGAACGAGCGTTGTTATGGTGGTATCTTTTTGCGGTGGTTTAGAAAGATAAAAATAGAGCGTGTCTTGTTGGTACTGTTGTAAGTTGATTTGCTTGAAGTATTGGTCTTGGCTTTCTTGTGGCCCGCAAGCACCATCTGAATCGGCATCTATAAATGCTTTCAAATAGTAGTTTCCGTCTTTTAATCCTTTGATTTTAATCTCGTTGTTATCAGCAAACATGCCCATGTATCTGGCAGTTTTACTGCTGTCAGTTTCATAAAGGCCAAGCAATACTTTTCCTGCTTTTTTCTCCGGAATGAGTTCCGTAAACCTAGCGCTAATTGTCATTGAGTCAAGGACCTTACCTGTTGAAAAGGTCCAGGTCATTAAAGAATCATTTCCTTCAGTGATATCTTGCACACCTCCGTTGCTGATGAGCGTGTAAGTCGTTTGTGCCTTGAGGCTATCTAAAAAATCAATGGTCAATACTTTACCTTTAACCGTGCATTGCAAACGGCTGTCGTTGGGCATGAGCGTAATCAATTTTTGAGCATCTTTTAGTTTGATAAATTCATCAAAGACTAAAATTTGTTGTTGTGCTTTGACCGCAACTTGCTGATCTTGAATGCTTGCACTTAAAACTTTTGGCGCGTAGTCATCTGTAGGCCCTCCGGTGATGGTGCCAACTTGCGCACATGCGCTGAGCAATAAGCCAATTATAAGCGCGTAACGAACCATTGGCAAATTTTTTCTAGTTGGGTTTGATCAAGTTGGTCGAAAGTGGCAAGCTCAGTGCTATCTATATCTAGTACGCCGATTACTGCGCCATCTTTAAAAAGTGGAACCACAATTTCACTTTTTGATAAAGCACTACAAGCAATATGACCAGGAAAGGCCTCTACGTCTTCCACTAAAATGGTTTTTTCTTGTGCCCAAGCAGTACCGCAAACACCTTTGCCTT
>JBEEKM010000069.1:0-7261 GCA_041168645.1 Bacteroidota bacterium
TGCTTAAGGCCTGCAATGCGCCTTCAATATCCAATATATCAGTAAGCACTACCTTAAACTCTTGTTGTAATAGCTCGATAGCTTCTTTTGTATTTTCCTCTTTATTAGCGATAATGAGGTCCGGTTGAAGCTGTTTGATTTTACTGATATTCAGTTGTTTGGTACCACCCACTCTGGTTTTGGTTTCAAACCATTCTTGAGGGTGCACGCAGAATTTAGTAATTCCTACTACCTCATGAGTTAGACCTAGCGCCCAGAGGTATTCAGTTAAAGAAGGAACCAACGAAACAATGCGCATAAGGCCCTAGTTCTATGATTTAGCAGCAATCACATCGTATCGAGATACAATATGGTGCTTTCCATCTGGCAATTCAACGAGTACGGCCGGCGTATTTTTATTGATCAGTTTACAGACGTCTTCAAGAGCTGTGTTGGCTTTAACAATAGGGAAAGCAGGCAACATAATAGAAGAAATTGGCGCATCGCGAAGCGCCGGGTTGTCTACTAACAATTGGTAAACATGGCTATCATCAATTGAACCTACAAAACCGCCGTCTTTGAGTACAGGTATCTGAGAAATTCCAAAATTGCGCATCTTGGAAATCGCATGAGAAACCAACTCTTCGGCATAAACCGAAACCAAAGGTTTGTCGGCATGTTTGGCCACTAAATCGGCGGCGGTAAGTACTTCTTCTTCTAAAAAACCGCGTTCGCGCATCCATTCGTCATTGAATATTTTACCAACGTAACGACTGCCATGATCGTGAAATAAAACAACTACAAAATCATCTTTGGTCAGGTGCGCTTTCATTTGCAGCACCCCTTTGATGGCAGAACCAGCCGAGTTTCCTACAAAAATCCCTTCTTCACGGGCCAATCGTCGGGTATAAACCGCGGCGTCTTTGTCGGTAACCTTTTCAAAATGATCAATTAAAGAGAAATCGACATTGGCAGGTAGAATATCCTCACCGATTCCTTCAGTGATGTATGGATAAATTTCATTTTCGTCGAAGATACCTGTTTCTAAATATTTTTTGAAGACAGATCCATAAGTATCGATGCCCCAAATTTTGATGTTTGGGTTCTTTTCTTTCAAGTATTTTGCTACACCTGATATGGTACCACCCGTACCAACACCAACCACAAAATGCGTGATTTTTCCGTCGGTTTGTTCCCAAATTTCAGGGCCAGTTTGCTCGTAATGCGCCTGTCTATTTGATAAATTGTCATATTGATTGACATACCAAGAATTCGGGATTTCAGTAGCGAGTCTTCTAGATACTGAATAATAAGATCTCGGATCTGTGGGCTCTACGGCCGTAGGACAAACCACTACTTCTGCGCCAACAGCTCTTAAAATGTCCATTTTTTCTTTAGACTGCTTGTCGTTGAGTACACAAATGAGTTTATAACCTTTGATGATACAAGCCAAGGCCAGGCCCATCCCTGTATTTCCTGAAGTTCCTTCAATGACCGTTCCGCCTGGCTTTAGTAAACCACTTTTTTCAGCATCTTCAATCATTTTGAGGGCCATTCGGTCCTTGACTGAGTTACCAGGGTTTGTTGTTTCTACTTTGGCATAAACTTGGGCCGGAATGTCTTTTGTGATTTTATTGATACGAACAATAGGTGTATTGCCAATGGTTTCGAGGATATTGTTATAAATTTTCATATTGGAACTTTGAACAAAGTTAGTCATCTAGTTGAATTCACTAATTTTAAAGCATGTTAAAATATCAGCATTTCCTTTTTTCGATCCTTTTTGTTTGCTTGGCAAGTGCCCAGACCAACACAACAAACAGTCCAATTTTACCAACTCCCGCTGTTTACCAGCGTGTCAACGGTCAATTTGTTTGCAGTGGATCCCTGCTCGTAGATCCTTCACAAATCAATCCGCAATTAATGCAATCTTTTAAGGACCTTGCATTGTGGAGTCATGGCCTTAGCGTTGTACCTCATGTTCAAAATCCAATGCTGAGTTTTAAAAAATTGACCAATGTCAAGCACGATTCTTACAGCATCAATATCTCCGACCGCATTGTTATTTCCTATTCTTCTGACGCCTCGTGTTTTTATGCCATGACCTCGTTGCTACAACTCTGTACGCAATCGAACCAACAATTTGTTTTTCAGCAGTGCTTTGTAAAAGACTACCCACAATTTCAATGGCGCGGCCTACATCTCGATGTTTCTAGACATTTCTTTACTGTTGCAGAAGTCAAGCGCTTTATTGATTTGATGGCTTATTACAAATTCAATACGCTTCATTGGCACCTCACAGATGACCAAGGTTGGCGCATTGAGATTAAAAAATATCCATTACTGACTGAAGTTGGAGCTTTTCGAGATTCTACCGTGAATCAGCATTATACAACTTCACCTCGAACCTATGACCAAACCAGATACGGCGGTTTCTATACACAAGAAGAGGTCAAAGATGTGGTAGCTTACGCCCAAGCAAAATTCATTGAAATTGTACCCGAAATTGAAATGCCAGGGCATGCGCGCGCGGCTTTAGCTGCTTATCCGCAGTATTCTTGTACCGGTGAAAAACACGGTGTAGAAGGGCTTTGGGGTATTTTTGACGATATTTTTTGTGCCAAAGAAGAAAGCATCTTGTTTTTGCAAGATATTTTAACAGAGGTCATTCCGTTGTTTCCGTCAAGCTACGTTCATGTTGGTGGAGATGAAGCGCCAAAAACGCGCTGGAAAAGTTGCCCTAATTGTCAGGCGATTATCAAAGAAAAAGGGCTTCATGACGAGCACGAGCTGCAAAGTTATTTCATTGGCAGAATGGATGCTTTTTTGACACAAAAGGGTAAAAAACTCATTGGTTGGGATGAAATTTTGGAAGGTGGGTTGTCGCCGAATGCAACCGTGATGTCTTGGCGCGGCTACGACGGCGGAATGGCTGCAGCAGCACAAGGGCACGATGTCGTGATGTGCCCAGGCTCGCATTGTTATTTTGATCATTATCAGGGTCGAGGCGCTGAAGAACCTTTGGCCATTGGTGGCTACACTTCTTTAGAAAAAGTACTTTCGTTTAACCCGATTCCGCCAGACATGACAACTGCTCAAGCTGCCTACGTTTTAGGAGCGCAAGGCAACCTCTGGACTGAATACATCCCAAACATGGCCCAATTGGAATACATGACCTACCCAAGAGCCATTGCCTTGAGCACTGCACTTTGGTCGGAGACCAAAGTTTCTTACGAAGATTTTTTATCCGTTTTGATCAAGCATCATTTTCCTTTTCTTGATGCACACCAAGTGAATTATTCGAAGTCTGCGCTCAAGCCCGAAATCAAAACTCTAAGGGCAGACAATGGGATTTCCATCAAAAAAATTGCCCCGAAAGGCATATTGGCTTACACCGAAGTGTTGGCCAATATTAGTGCCGCAAAACGCAAGACCAAAACCGTCCATTTAAAAATTGAACAAGGAGCAAACATTCCTACTAAAGAGCTTAACATTATAGCACACAAAGCACTTGGTGCACAAGTAAGTTTCATCACAAACCCAAGCCCCAAATACGACAACGGAGGCCTCACCATTGTTGATGGTCAACTTGGCGCAAGACCTTGGAAAGGCAATGAATGGTTGGGCTTTGATTCCAACTCAGTGGTATTCGATATCGTGTTGCCAAAAGCCAAAAAAATCAAGGAGATACGGATACACACCTTACACGACCCAAATTCTTGGATTTGGGCCGCACAAGGTTACGAAATTAGTCTTGTTCAAATTGGTGTAGGAAACGGTATTGCAGATGGCTATAGCACAGAAGAAATACTCAAGGTAAAAATGCCCAAAGATCGAAAAACAAATACCATTCATGTCAAACTATATGGTATGGGCACTATCCCTGAAGGTGAGGCTGGCGCTGGAAATAGGCCTTGGCTTTTCCTAGACGAAATTGAAATTCGATGATGAACTAAATAACTTAAGATCCTTTTACGGAAAAACCTTGAAAGTTAATCTATTCAACTTAAGGAATAATGCCAAGTCTGACGGCATGCACGATGATGCCCGCAGTGTTGCGCACATCGAGTTTTTCAATGATCCGCATTTTGTGTGTTTCAACCGTTCTAGGTGAAATGTGCAGTTCAAGCGCGATTTCCCGACAGGTTTTTTCTTGACAGATACCTCTGATGACTTCAATTTCACGCGCTGTAATGCGCTCAAGTGTTTGAATGGTTTTCTTTTCAGCATCTAGCAAGCGCTTTGTATGCGGATGCATATAGGCCTGCTGAAAAAAAACCTGCCGAAAAGCCACCACGGCTTCTTCTTGAATTTGCATTTTGTTGACCACCCCATGAAATCCCCATTTTAAATAAAGCGGAATCATGGCCGATTTGAAATTTTTGACTGCCAAAAGAAACTTAGCGTGAGGAAAAGTAGCCATCCAGAAATTCATGTAAGCTTGATCAAGTTCTTGTAAAAGATCAGCATCGATCAAGATGACTTGAAAGGCAGTTCCAGAATAACGGGCTCGGAAATCACTGAGATTAGGAGCCTCTCCTACCCATTCGAAATCATTGCGCTGCTCAAGCATAGCGCGTAATCCTGTTCTGAAAATGACATTTGAATCAATAAAACCCACGCGAATGCGTGCACCCAAATAATTACTCATACGACTTGCATTTTAATAGGCCAAGGCCCGGTTAGGTTAATACAAGTAGATTTGTTTCATGATGTAAAATTAAAGCTCCTCCACGAAAGTGGATTCCGTAGATTGACGGAATAGCTCAAAATAAAGTTGCACGTAGCTCTTAACTTAAGTCAAGTATACTAGAAATTCGCTTGCATATATTTGTTAAATGAAACGCCGGGATTTCACGACCTTACTTACTTTAAGCGCTATGGCTATGCCAATTGGAAATTTAAAAAGTTTAGAAAAATGGAGTCAATCTTTACAGGGTAGTAGCCTGACGCCTAGCCTTTTTATCGGACACGGCTCACCAATGAATGCCATCGAAGAAAATGAATTTGTTCAAGGCTTCAGGACAGCAGCTGCCAAGCTACCCGAAATCCAAGCCATATTGGTAATCTCTGCTCACTGGCTCACTAACGGAACCGCGGTTACCGCCATGGATAAACCCAAAACCATTCACGACTTTGGCGGATTTCCAGCTGAACTATTTGCCCAGCAATACCCTGCCCCTGGAAGCCCTACTTTGGCTCAAGAAATCAAAGACCTGATGCACGAAACACCAGTTCACCTTGACAACGATTGGGGCCTAGACCACGGCACCTGGACCGTATTAAAACACTTGTATCCTGAAGCAAAAATTCCTGTAGTACAATTTTCCATCGACTATAAACAACCGCTCAGTTATCATTTTGAATTGGCGCAAGCGCTCCAAGCTCTTCGAAAAAAAGGAGTGCTCATTATAGGTTCTGGTAATATCGTTCATAACCTACGCGCCGTTGATTTCAGTAAAATCAATGAAGTTGGCTATGGATACGAATGGGCGCACGAAGCGAGGGCTTTTGTCAATCAGTCAATTAGAACTGGAAATTTCAAAGCCCTTATGAATTTGGAAGCGGCGCCTATTGCCATGAAAATGGCTGTTCCAACCCCTGATCATTACATCCCACTACTCTATATTCTCGGTTTAAAAAATGAAAAGGAAGAACTCAGCTTTTTCAATGACAAGCTCTTGGCCGGAAGTTTGAGCATGACTTCACTACAGATTGGCTAGATTTTCCTAAAAATAAACTTCTTGGTCGGGTCGGATGTTCTATCTTTGTATCTGAAATAAAAAGCATATGTCACAAAGAAATTGGCAATCCATCAAATCCTATGAAGATATCAAATTTGAGTTCTTTGAAGGAATCGGAAAAATTACCATCAACAGACCAAAAGTTTACAACGCATTTAGACCTGAAACCAACTTTGAAATGCTTGACGCCATGGCTATTTGCCGCGAGCGTCCGGACATCAATGTGGTTGTCTTGACCGGTGAAGGCGACAAAGCCTTTTGTTCAGGGGGCGATCAAAACGTAAAAGGTGTAGGTGGCTATATTTCAGAAAATGGCGTTCCAAGACTCAATGTACTCGATTTACATAAAGCCATTCGCTCTTTGCCTAAGCCAGTGATTGCTATGGTCAATGGTTATGCCATTGGTGGCGGCCACGTTTTGCACGTTGTCTGCGACCTCACGATTGCTTCAGAAAATGCGCGCTTTGGCCAAACAGGCCCGAAAGTGGGTAGCTTCGATGGCGGTTTTGGTTCGTCTTATTTAGCTCGCCACGTAGGTCAAAAGAAAGCCCGTGAGATTTGGTTCTTGTGTAATCAATACACTGCTGAAGAAGCCGAAAAGATGGGCATGGTCAATAAAGTTGTTCCGCTTGCCGACCTCGAAGATACAGTTGTAGAATGGTCAAAAATCATCATGAAAAGAAGCCCTTTGGCCATCCGCATGATCAAAAGAGCCATGAACGCTGAACTCGATGGTCAACACGGTCTAATGGAGCTAGCCGGTGACGCCACCCTACTCTATTACCTGACTGAAGAAGCGCAAGAGGGCAAACACGCCTTTTTAGAAAAAAGAGATCCTAATTTCCAACAATATCCAAAATTTCCTTAATGTCTATATCAGCTTTAGAACCTCAAGCACTTTGGCAACATTTCGCCGCACTCAACGCAGTACCGCGCCCCTCTAAAAAAGAAGCGCGTGTCATTGCCTTCATGAAAGCCTTTGGCGAAGGCCTTGGTCTTGAAACACTCGTTGACAAAGCCGGAAACGTCATTATTAAAAAACCTGCCACGGCTGGTATGGAAAGTCGCCAAACAGTGATTTTGCAATCGCACCTAGACATGGTGCACCAAAAAAATGCGAGCACCATTTTTGATTTTGATCAACAAGGCATTGATATGATCATCGAAGGTGATTGGGTAAAAGCCAAAGGAACCACCTTAGGTGCTGACAACGGTATTGGCGTAGCTGCTATCATGGCCGTTCTTTCAAGCACAACAATTGCCCACCCAGCATTAGAAGCGTTCTTCACTATTGATGAAGAAACCGGCATGACCGGCGCCAAAGAAATGGAGGCTCACTTACTCAGCGGTACCGTTCTACTCAACCTTGACACCGAAGATGATGACGAATTGTCTGTAGGTTGTGCAGGAGGCATCGATACCAACACCAACTATAACTACAATGAAGTAGCTGCAAATACAGCTAACCCTTGTTTTGAAATCAGCATCAAGGGCTTGCTTGGTGGGCACTCTGGCATGGATATCGACAAAGGTCGTGG
>JBEEKM010000070.1:0-6456 GCA_041168645.1 Bacteroidota bacterium
ATTTAATGCTCGGAATTTTCTCACTCTACATGATCGATGGCTGGAATAACGGCGGAATGGGCTTTGATGCCGAAAAAAAATCAGATATCTACGGAACTTACTTAGGTTTGGTCTACCTCACCCCGTTCATTGGAGGGCTATTGGCTGACCGAATTTTAGGTTATCGTCGCTCGATTATCATTGGAGGACTCATGATGTCTGCAGGTTATTTTGCACTTTCATTACATAGTGAAACTTCTTTTTACATAGCCTTACTCTTGATCATTTTAGGGAATGGTTTCTTCAAACCAAACATTTCAACTTTGGTCGGAAATCTGTACTCTTCAGATGACATGAAAGATAAAAAAGATGCTGGTTACAACATCTTTTACATGGGTATCAATATTGGTGCCTTCATTTGCAACTTCGTAGCAGCGTACATGCGCATCAACTACGGTTGGGGCCACGCCTTTGCCGCAGCAGGTGTTGGGATGCTCATTGGGGTTGGTGTCTTCTTGCTTGGCACCAAGCACATCAAACATGTTGATGTCGTGAAACCTGTTCAAGATTCTGATATGTCTACCCTAAAGATCCTTTCTTACACGGTTTTACCAATGTTTATCTTTGGTATTTTAGGCTATATGTTACCTGGTAACTTCTTAGGCTCGGACACCAATGATGCTTTCATTATCGGATGTCTACCTGTTATTGCGTTCTTTATTTACTTAGCCTTTACAGGTGATGCCAAAGAGAGTCGTGCCATCAAAGCTTTATTAGCTGTTTTTGCTTGCGTGATCTTATTCTTTGCGATTTTCCACCAAAATGGTGATGCCCTTACTGTTTGGGCTGAAGACCACACCGACCGCGAAATGAGTGCAGGTGTAGCCGATGTTGCTGACCAATTAGGCATGGCTCAAATTGTTGTAAATAATAAAATTGTAAGTGCACCTGCTGCAGAATTCAAAGCAACCATCGATTCTTTGCGCAAAGTTGAAGAAGGAATGCCAGCTGTTTCTAAAAGTGAACTCAAGGCAAAATCAGATTTTTCAGCGAGTATTTCTCAACTTGAAAAATCAAGAAAATACTTTGAAACCCTACCAGCCGACAAGGTTCCTGCTCAAGGTAAAGACTTAAAACTTTACTCTACCGAGCTTTATCAATCTATGAACCCGTTCTGGGTAGTGGCACTCACACCTGTAGTTGTTGGTTTCTTTGGTTGGATGCGCCGTCGCAAGCGCGAGCCTTCTACACCAACAAAAATTGCAATTGGTCTAGTAATTACCGCACTTTCAGCACTTGTTATGGTTGGAGCTGTATTTGCTACCAACGACATGACACTTAAAGCAGGATCTATGTGGTTATTTGCTTCTTACGGAGTAATTACAGTTGGTGAGCTTTGCTTGTCTCCAATGGGGCTTTCATTGGTTTCTAAATTATCTCCACCACGAATTACCGCACTCATGATGGGTGGTTACTTCTTGGCGATTTCCGTTGGAAATAAGTTATCAGGTATGTTGTCTAGTTTATGGGAAGAATTCCCACAAAAGGAAAATTTCTTCTACCTCAACTTCGGACTCGTGATGGCAGCAGCTGTCATCTTGATCTTGATGCTCAAGTGGCTCAATAGCGTGATGCGCGAGAACAACGTTCAATAAAAAGAAATGATTTTTTGAAAGGCCCCAATCGGGGCCTTTTTTTATTATCTTCACTTTGCTAAAAAAATAAACCTTCTATTAGACTATAGACTCAATAAAACCCTCAATCATGCAAACAATCGAATCTATCCAAGACTTTAAAGGCACCTACCCTAAACAACTTTGGAGCCTCTTCTTTACAGAAATGTGGGAACGCTTTTGCTTTTACGGAAACCGCGGCATGCTCATGATTTTCATGACCGACATTTTACTTTTTAAGGAAGGAGATGCTAATCTTAAATATGGCGCCATACAAGCTTTTGTTTATGCATTTACGTTTATTGGCGGTTTGTTTGCCGATAAAATTTTGGGTTTCCAAAAATCATTACTTTGGGGCGGCGCTCTCATGATCATGGGTAGCACTATTTTAGGAATTGATGCAAGCCGTTTTTTCTTCTACGGCATTTGTTTAATCATTGTCGGCACTGGTTTTTTCAAGCCTAATATTTCAACAATGGTTGGTGAGCTTTACAAGCCTGGCGATGTGCGCCGCGACGCTGGTTTTAGCTTATTTTATGCAGGTATCAATATTGGCGCCTTGCTTGGCGGCGGTTTGTGTGTGTACGTAGGCAAAACCTATAGCTGGAATTTTGCTTTCTTACTTTCGGGAATTTTCATGGCCGTTGGGCTTTTCAACTTTTTACTCACTAGAAAAAATCTAGGCCCTATTGGGCTTTCTCCAAAGGTAGCAAACCCTGGTACCTTACCGCGCCAGCAAAAATTAGTTTATTTGGGTACGCTCTTATCCTTGCCATTAGTGTACATCATGATCACCAATACGGCCTACACCGATCTTTTCATGTATATCATTGGCCCTTTAACCTTAGTTTTTCTCATTTTTGAAATGAAAAAACTCGATGCCGCTGCCATCAAACAACTATTTGCAGCGCTCATCTTTATCTTTTTAAGCATTGTTTTCTGGGCCTTCTTTGAACAAAGTGGCGGCTCATTGAGCTTGGTTGCCCGCGACTTATTAAGCAATGACCTCAGTGTCGTAAAAATAGATCCGAATGTAGTTAATAATAGCGCCAATTCGTTGTTTGTCATCTTATTAAGTACAGCAATTGGGGCCCTCTGGATTTGGTTAAAAAAACGCAATATCGAACCTAACTATTACCAAAAGTTCGGCTTCGCTTTTCTCTTTTTAAGTTTAGCTTTTTACATCTTTTACGCATTGCGCTTCTCCTTAAACAGCGAAGGCATGGCTTCATTATGGCTTTTCACGTTGGCTTACCTCATCATTTCAATCGGTGAGCTCTTCCTTTCGCCAATAGGGCTTTCGTTAATGACCAAACTCTCGCCGAAACACTTGTGGGGCATCATGATGGGCATGTGGTTTTTGGCCTCCGCTTACGGACAATACTTCGCAGGTATTTTGGGTGCAGGCATGGCTAGCCCAGATGAAAAAGCAAGTTTAGCAACACGTTTGGACGGCTACACCCAAGGTTATTTTCAGTTAGCGATTTATGCGTTAATTACGGGTGTAGTAGTGATTTTAGCCTCAAGATGGCTAAATAAACTGATGCAAACTGACGAAGTAAAGGAAGCTTAATCAAGTCTTTTTTGCACTAAATTGGCCACCTTCTGATAAAAGTGTTGGGGCTGATACGTACGCCATTCTAGTTCGTCGAGTTCGCCTCCCATCGCAAAATACTGATCGAGGTGGATGCGCTGGAATTCTTTACTGACATGTTCATGAAAATTCACCATTGCAACCCAGCCATCTTCGATGTCATCGAACCACTCTTCATAATAGCAATCATCTGAATAATGAAAGTTCAGGACGTTTTCTCCAATCAAAATAAACTGATTGATCTCCATTGAAATGAGCGGATCAATCACATCGCGCTTCAGAACCATGATATCATTTTCAATGGCGTCGTTCCATTCACCGATGAGTTCAATAACGGCATATTTCTCCTCGTAATCAACGAATAGCACCTTTAAAAAGAGCGTTTGTGAACCAAAATCATCCCACTGTGGGTGGATGTAAAAGTTGTAGACCGTATTGCTAAAAGAAAACTCGCTGTACTCACGACCATAAAAGGGTGAAGATGGATCTTCAGCGGAGATATAGTAGCCGCGCCAATTATAGAAGGGTTCAACGAAATGCATGGCTCAAAATTACAAGGATTCTCGTAACTTTGAGCCGTGGGGAAAGATAAGTTAAAACGATTTGCAGCCATTAAAACGTTTGCAAATGTACACGAGCCAGTTATGGGTGAACCTTTTGCTTTTAAAGGTAATTGGCGTCAAGATGTTTTTGGAAATTCTAATCCGATTATTCTCGAATTAGGGTGTGGTAAAGGCGAATATGCCGTTGGGATGGGTAGGCATTATCCCGATAAAAATTTCATCGGCGTTGACCTCAAAGGAAACCGTATTTACATTGGTGCTAAAGAAGCACTTGAAACCAATTTGAAAAATGTCGCCTTTCTCAGAACCCGCATCGATTTCATCTTGGATTATTTTGAAGTGGGTGAAGTGGACGAAATTTGGCTGACCTTCTCTGACCCGCAACCGCAAAAAGCCAGAAAAAGGCTTTCCTCCCCTATTTTTACAGCCCGTTACAAGCAGATCTTGAAGCCAGGAGGTATCATTCACATGAAAACTGATTCAGACGTACTCTTTGATTACACCCTTGAGCAAATTGAAGAACATGGTCATGAAATGCTCGCTTGTTACCCAGATTTGTACGCCAATTTACCCCAAGACTTAGATCAGCAAACCAAAGAAATTTTTCATATTAAAACCTACTATGAAGAATTCTTTAGCAAGCGCGGTCATGTCATTAAATATTGCAAATTCAGATTAGCGCAATAGCCCCTCTAGTCTTTAAAAATAGGCTCGCGTTATTTTCTGATGATGGTGTAATTGGCATAATGGGTGTCAATCCCTATTTTTTTGAGCCAATCTTTGAGGATGTTTTTGAGCCTTTTTTTATGACGCGTAATATCGGTTTCAAAAACCCAATTTCTTTTAGCAATTCTAGATTGCACACAAGTCGGATGCGTTCCTTCAAAACGCGCCAACTGGTGGATATGATCTTCGTAGTCAAAGCGCTCCGCCACCTTGACATTTTTGTCTAGCCAAGCGTCGTCGTGCCAAAGCTTATGAAAGTTCTCTTGCTTGCGTTGCATGGCTCTTGGATCTTTTACCCAGCCATAATGAAAAACCCTGGCATCAATAGCTGCCACCTTTAATTTTTGGTCTGGTGCCTTGCGAAAGCCTTGTGCATCTCGGTAAGAGCGTATCTGTCGGCCTGGCTTAATAATCCTGATTTCCTTTTTGTACCAATTGTTTGAGATCCCGACGTAGTCGTAGGAGCCGTAAAAATGCAAGTAATTAAATAGCAGGCCATCTACTTCGTGGTCATGTTGGTATTTTTGAAGAGCCGCTAAAATTGCATGATGATCCTCCTCGTGAATGACTTCATCGCCTTGAATATAAAAAGCCCAATCGGCTTCAGGGTCAATGGCGGCAAGTGCTTTGTCGGTTTCTAGGGCCAAAACTGCGCCGTTTGCACGCAGCGTGTCATCCCAGATGGTTTGTATAACCTTAACCTTAGGGGCAATATTTTGAATGAGTTCAAGGGTTTGATCTTCAGAATTACCCACGGCAACAACAACCTCATCGCAAAGCGGTAAGATAGATTGAATAGACTCAACTACAGGGTAGTCAAGGGTGATGGCATTGCGAATAAAGGTAAAACCGCTGACTTTCAAGCTTATTTGTCTAGCACCTTAGGGATTCTGAAATAATCTGAATCTTTTTTAGGCGCATTGAAGAGTGCTTCTTCATGGGTGGTGCTCTGAACGGCTTCATCTGGTCTGAGTCGGTTGACTTCTTCAGACATAAAAATAAGTGGTTCAACACCGTTGGTATCGAGTTCGCTGAGTTTATCTACAAAAGCGATCATGCGCTGCATGTCTTGACGAATGGCGTCTTTCTCGGCACCTTCAAAAGAAAGGCGAGATAAATGCGCGATGTGGTCAATGAGTTCTTCAGATAATTCCATGGTGTAAAATTACATTTTTTTCATGAGTTCAGGATGCGCCGCTTGAAGAGGTGCTTCAATCAGAGCGAAGCACTTTTTGGAAAGGTCATCAACAGAGGAAACTTCTATTTCTTCAGCTGAAATGAAGGGATGCACATAAACTTCAACTACACCCGGATGAGCTGGTCCTAGAATAATCGTGGGATCAGAAAATAAGTGGAAGTTCTGCGTAAAAGTGAGGGGCAGGATAGGAACCTTGAGGTCTTTGGCCAAACGAAATGCACCATTTTTAAAAGGTAAAAGTTGTGGGATATTGACTTCAGAGATGGTTCCTTCTGGAAATATAACAATGGACCAACCTGCTTCTATGGCTTTTTTTGCTTGTACAAAAGCTTGGCCTGCCTTTGATTTATCTTTGCGATAAACCGGGATGTTGAGTGCCTTGAAATAGGTGCGAACGATTGGATAGCGCAAAATTTCAGCCTTGCCTAAAAAAGCAAACGGATGCTGTGGCAAAATGGAATGCAGTAAAAAGATGTCTAGGTAAGAGCTGTGATTCGCAACGATGATGAAAGGTGCTTTAGGAAGCGGAGAGTTCAGTTTATAGCGGACAGGGTAAAGACAAAAAATGCGCATCATCCAGCTCCAAAGGATAAAAATTTTAAAACCAGATTTTCGCCAAGATTCTTTGAGTTGGAGCGTCCAGAAGAAAGGATAGAACAGCACAGCAAAAACGAAGAAAACTAGGGCGATGTATAGTTTCCAGATAAGACCAAAAATACCCTT
>JBEEKM010000071.1:0-6265 GCA_041168645.1 Bacteroidota bacterium
ATAATTCTGGGTTGTATTGCTTGAGCTCATTGAGCAAAATTTGGTATTCTTTGTGGATATCATCGGCATCGGCCGGAACCATAAACAAAAGCAAAGAATTGCGTTCGATATGGCGCAAGAAGCGAAGACCAAGACCCTTTCCAGCATGTGCGCCTTCTATGATACCAGGAATATCAGCCATAACAAATGAACGGTAATCGCGGTAATCTACGATCCCTAAATTTGGCCTCAGTGTCGTGAAAGGATAGTCACCAATTTCTGGCTTCGCTGCAGAAAGGACAGAAAGTAATGTACTTTTCCCTGCATTCGGAAAACCAACCAAACCTACGTCTGCTAATATTTTTAATTCTAAGATTTTCCAGCCCTCTAGGCCTTCTTCACCTGGCTGAGCATAGCGTGGCGTTTGATTGGTAGGTGATTTAAAATGATTGTTTCCTAAACCACCGCGACCACCACGTTGAATGATGCGCTCTTCTCCTTCTTCGGTAATTTCGAATAAAACTTCTCCAGTTTCACCATCCTTTGCAAGGGTTCCGAGCGGAACATCAATATAGACGTCTTCACCTTGTGATCCTGTTTTGAGATTTCCCGCACCATGTGCGCCATGACCGGCCTTGATGTGCTTTTGAAACTTTAGGTGTAATAAAGTCCAAAGTTGTTTGTTGCCACGTAAAATGACATGACCTCCGCGTCCGCCGTCTCCTCCATCAGGGCCTCCTTTCGGAATGTATTTTTCACGTCTGAAGTGCGTGGAACCCCCACCCCCGTTTCCGGAAGTACAATGTATTTTGACGTAATCTACGAAGTTGTCTGAAGCCATTTATATAGTTGTATCTATGGCAGCAAATAATCTTTGAGTGATATCGTCGATGCTGCCAATGCCATCGATGGCAATAAATTTTTCTTGTGCTTGGTAAAACGCTTTTACCGGAGCGGTTTCTTGGTTATATACCGAGATTCTTTTTTCAATAACTGCTGGATCTGCATCATCTGCTCGGCCCGAAACCTCAGCTCTTTTGAGCAAACGTGTCTTTAATTCTTGCTCTTCAACCTCAAGAGCTAACATCAAAGAAATTTGCGTATTCAAACTCGAAAGAAACTCATCGAGGGCCTGAGCTTGTGCATTTGTTCTAGGGAAACCGTCAAAAATAAAACCTTTTGGATCTGTGTGCTTTGCGACTTCTGATCTTAACATATCAATAGTTACGGCATCGGGCACTAACTGACCAGCATCCATGTAACTCTTGGCTAACTTACCAAGTTCGGTCTCACCTTTGATATTTGCACGAAAGACATCACCTGTTGAAAGGTGCACTAAATTGTACTTTTCAATAAGTCTTTCTGATTGGGTTCCTTTGCCTGCCCCTGGAGGGCCAAATAGTACGATATTGAGCATAACTAATTGATTAATTGATATATTGACTTAAGTTCTCGACCATATTCTTTGTAATCAAGCCCATAACCAACAACAAATTTATCAGGGATTTCAAAACCAACAAATTCGGGCTGGTGCTTGCCTTTATAGGCCTCAGGTTTGAGTAAAAGTGTACAAATGGAAATACTAGCAGGTTGTTCAGATTCTAGTAAGGTAAAAATTTTGTGCATAGTCACGCCAGTGTCCAGAATATCTTCTAAAACGACTACGTGTCGATCTTTCAAACTGGTTTGCAAACCGATGAGTTCGTCTACCCTTCCGCTTGATTGCGTACCTTGGTAAGAACTTACTTTGACAAAACTAATTTCAGGTTTACATTGAAGTTCTCGGAGCAAGTCTGCAGCAAATAGAAAGGCGCCGTTGAGCACCGCTAAAAATAATGGATCTTTACCGGTAAACTGGGTATCAATTTCTTTTGCCAAAGCCTCAATGCGTGTTTGAATTTGCGCTTGATCTATGAAAGGAACAAAAGAAAGGTCATGTATTTGAACCGCTGCACTCATCTTGCTTACAAAGGTACAATTTTAAACGTATCTTTGCGCCATGGCAAAAACTTGGTACGGAAGCGAGTACAAAATCGGCGTACTCGGAGGAGGACAACTAGGACGCATGCTCATTCAAGCAGCGAATAGTCTTGACATTCAATTACATATGCTTGATCCAGACCCTCAGGCACCGTGTGCAGCTATTGCCCACTCCTTTGAAAACGGATCTTTGCTCGATGCCCAAACCGTTCTCAATTTTGGTCAAGACAAAGATTTGATCACTGTAGAAATTGAAAATGTCAATACGGACGCCCTCAAAACACTGGTTCAAAAGAGTGTAAAAGTATATCCGCAACCAGAAGTGTTAGAATTGATCCGTGACAAAGGTCTTCAGAAAGATTTCTACAAGAATAATGAGATCCCTACCGCTCCATACATTTTCTGGGAGCCCAATAATAGCTCAGAAATCCCCTTTGAATTCCCAGTTGTGCACAAATTGCGAACAGGTGGTTACGACGGCAAAGGAGTTCAAATTATCAAGGACGAGGCAGCGCTTAAAAATAGTTTCCAGGCGCCGTCCATCATTGAGGCCTGCATCCCCTTTTCGAAAGAACTTTCAGTGATTGTTGCTAGAAACGAGCAAGGGCAAACCAAATGTTTTCCGCTTGTAGAGTGCGAATTCAATCCAGAGGCTAACCTAGTTGAATTTTTGTTTTCACCAGCTGCTGTTTCTACAGAAATTGAAAATAAAGCCCAACAAATTGCCATCGATATCATTGAAAAACTTGACATGATTGGTCTGCTGGCCGTTGAATTTTTCTTGACAACTGAAAACACACTTTTGGTCAATGAAATTGCACCAAGACCACACAATAGCGGGCATCATACCATTGAAGTTTGCCAGAGTTCTCAATTTGAACAGCATTTGCGTGCCATCCTGAACCTACCACTCGGATCAACTGAGCTTATTCAGGCGGGCGCTATGCTCAATTTGATTGGCGAGAAAGGCCATGAAGGCCCTGTTTATTATGAAGGCCTTGAAGAAATACTTGCCTTGCCAGGAGTTCATCCACACCTGTATGCCAAAGCAAAAACCAAACCCTTCCGAAAAATGGGACACATCACCATCACAGGAGCCAATATGCAAGAGGTTCGTCAGAAAGCAGCAATCGTCAAAGAAAAAGTAAAAGTCATTTCTAAATAGCTTCCAAGAAGCATATTCAAAAAAAAGAGCCGCTTGCAGCGGCTCTTTTTTTATGTGTTCATTGATCTAGCTATTACGCTTATCAACGAATGATCAATTTCTTTTGGATGCGTTGTCCGTTCATTTCTAACTCAACCAAATAAAGACCTGGCGCATAGTTAGAAGTATTGATACCGACCTCAAAATCACCTTGAAGGCTGCCATACTGACGACCTTGTAAAATGCTTCCTTTTGCGTCGAGCACTCTGAGACTCACTTGTGCTTTTGTTGGAATGTGCATGGTGATATTGGTGAAATCTGTAGCTGGGTTTGGTGCCACTACCAACATTTGCTCTAAAAGAACGCCTGAAATTTCTTCTACACCTGCTACATATCCATTTTGAACAGCTCCATCAATAGTGGTGTAACCAGCGTTGTCTATCTTTCCTTGCGGCTCAATGAGCATACCTACAATATGCATTTGGGTTTCATCCCATGTTGTTGGCAAGGTAAATGTAAAGTTTGCTGTATAGGTGTCTCCGACTGCTGTGCTACTCGGAACAACACCAGTTTGCCCTGTAAAACTTGGGGCAATTGCTCTGGCTACATGATCATATACCATCTGAGCAGCAGGTACAGGGCTTTGCAAAGACTCATAGCCACCCATTACGCCGTTGTTTCCGCCGGCATAAGCATTCGCTTGGTTGTAACCAGCACCTGTTCCAGTTACACCATCTTCGGTAAGTACACAAGCAATTTTGTAGGCACCTGTAGTAGCCTGAGCCATCGTTGTGGTAATCGATACATTGAGTTCACGGGTTGCAGCATCCCAGGTAGCGCCATTTGTAATGATTCCGTACGGTGCTGTTTGCAAACGCGAGAAGAAGTCTGTGCCCATCTGAGAAGGGTCTACATCACCTAAACGATCAACCAAAGCACTCGGATACCCTCCGATAAGTGTTCCAATTCCGTCGTCATAAGCCGTAACTGTCATAGGGTCACCGTTGTGAACTGCAATACCAGCCCAATAACCAGCGTAATCGGCTTGGAATTTATCCATAAATACTGCTCCTCTCGGACACCACTGACACCATGTACCAGTTGCCTCTTCGCCAACAACAATTTTGCCTGCTGCCGGAACAACCGGATTTACTTCTTGTGTTAGGGTGTTGTCATTGATGTTGTCATCGTTGCCGCCATTGATATTTGAAATGGTAACCACAGCATTCATGGCACCTGCAACAAGATTGAGCGCTGGAATAGCTACAGTATAGCTGCCGATGCTTGGAATATTGACACCGGTAACATTTTGAGAATAATTTTGCCCGTTGTAATTCAAGTTCACATTAAAGGATGTCAAGGCCGTTTGACCCGCATTGAGGATAGAAACAGTTGGGCTTACATTCTGACCAGCGATAAAACCTCCCATGTCAAGTGAAGACACCATGGCATTCAAGGCTGGTAAAGTATAGGCCTGATGATCAAAACTTACGTTGTCCATGAAAAATTGATCATTTTGCAATGGATAGATATCGGCTGAAGCTACAGCATTCACGCCATTTACCCAGGTGCCTACTAATGTATTATTGATATAGGCCTTCCAAACGTGCAAGGTAAGATTGGCTTCTATTTTAAGATTGAACCAAGTTGCTTCTGGGTAGTTGCCCGTGCATAAATTAGAACTGATACCATCATCAATCACTAAAGAACCAGCATCCATGTAAACATTTAGCGCCCATACAGAACCAATGGTTTGAGAACCTTGAACATTGTAGTAAGCACCTTTTCCTGAATTCACATAAAAATCTGAACTAAGGGTAAAAATACCATTGTTATATAGCTGTCCGAAATTCAGAACCACATCTTGAGGCCCTCCATTGGCAGAAGTTGAAGCAAAGTAAATAGAGTTGGGTGCACTAGCTGCGTTATTATTGGAAATAGTAACATCTAGTGCGTTGCCTTCTGCGCCAGACCAAGTAGACCAAGCTGTAGATTGAGGCCCTAAATAAGAACCAGCGGCATAATTATCAAAATTGTCAGAGAATAATTGTGCGGTTGCAATAGGTGCGGTAAATAGCAATCCGGCAAAAATTAGGAACGATTGTTTCATGGTTTTAAGGTTTTAGCACTACAAATTACTGAAATCCTTTGTAACCAACTAAAAAATGCTAAACTTTTACCTTAGATAAATGACGCAAGACCTCTGCCGCACCCATTAAACCAAAAAGTGCTGGCATGTAACTAACCGTACCGTAAAAACTCTTTTTGTAACGAGTTCCGTCGGTCATTTTTAAAGAATGGGGCTGCTGTACTTCTGTGGAAAATACAACTTTAACCCCCCTATAGGAAGCATGCTTTCGCTTCATGCGCTTTTTAATATGCGCACCGAGTTTACAACCAGAAAGCTGCTCCATATTTGAAACCCTCACTTGAGTCGGATCTGTTTTTCCACCAGCACCCATATGAGAAATGATTTTAATCTTCAAACGCTTACAGGCTAAAATCCATTCTAATTTCGGGGTTACCGAATCGATGCAATCCATGACGTAATCGGGCTCATCTGTTTTTAAAATCTCCCAAACACGTTCGGGCAATACAAATTCTTCCATGACAATTAATTCACACTCAGGATTGATGTCCTTGATGCGAGCAGCTAAAACCTTAGCCTTATTCTGATTAATAGTGGAGTCCAAAGCGGTCAACTGCCGATTTTTGTTGGAGGGGTCAAATACGTCGCCATCGATAATGGTCATTTTGCCAACGCCAGCTCTTGCGATAAATTCTGCAGCATATGAACCTATGCCACCCAACCCGACTATCAGGACATGCGCAGACTTCAGTTGAGTCATACTCTGCTCACTTAAGAGCAACTCAGTTCGTTCTAACCAGTTTGTCATTTTCTCATTTTTCGGGGCAAAATTACTATATTCGGCAGGTAAACTAAAATTGCAATATGGAAAATACAAAGAAGAATGGTCACCCAACAGGACTTTGGTATTTGTTCGGGACCGAAATGTGGGAGCGTTTTGGGTATTATTTAATGCTCGGAATTTTCTCACTCTACATGATCGATGGCTGGAATAACGGCGGAATGGGCTTTGATGCCGAAAAAAAATCAGATATCTACGGAACTTACTTAGGTTTGGTCTACCTCACCCCGTT
>JBEEKM010000072.1:0-6011 GCA_041168645.1 Bacteroidota bacterium
CAAGAAGAGGCACTTGCACTTGTAGAAGATCTCTTTCAATGTGCCCAACACAGTCATACACCGGCTGGCAAGACGATCATGAGTACCTTAACCTTTGACGAACTCGCTAAAAAATTCTAAAATGTTTCAGCATCTTCCACAAGTCACAAAAAACATCCTGCTACTCAATATTGCATTCTTTGTAGCGAGCCTCATTCTCCTGAGCCAAGGTATTGATCTCAACATGACACTAGGCGCGCATTATCTCAATTCGCCCTTCTTTGAGCCCTATCAAATTGTTACGCATTTCTTTATGCACAGCACCGATAACTTTCTGCATATTTTTCTCAATATGTGGCTTTTTGTCATGCTCGGAACTTACCTTGAAAGGATTTGGGGCCCCAAGCGCTTCTTTATTTTTTACATTGTTAGTGCCTTGGGTTCATTTTTGCTCTATAACATGATCGGTTTTTTGGAAATCCAGAATCTCAAAACCCAGCTCGCACAACAATTTGACCTCGAGCAATTTAATTACTTCCTAAAGCACACTGTTGACCTCAACGGAGATGTTATTGGGCAAATCAATCAGTACATCATCGACAATAATATCCAAGTGACTCCTGCTTTAAATAGTTATCTAGGAAAATCCATTACCCCAATGGTTGGTGCCTCTGGTGGTGTTTTTGGCATCATGACTGCCTTTGCTATTTTGTTTCCAAACACAGAATTCAGGCTTTATTTTGCCATCCCTGTAAAAGCCAAGTATTTAGTTACTGGTTATGTCGCATTAGAGCTTTATTTAGCCTTTCAAAACCAAGCCTCAGATAACGTTGCTCATTTGGCTCATGTGGGCGGCGCACTAGCTGGTGCTATAATGGTCTTATACTGGCGAAAAATTGACCGTTCAAATTTTTGGTAATGCAACAACTCTGGCAACAACTTAAGTACTTGTACCAAAACGGCTCCATGACCGTTCGCTTGGTCATGGTCAATGTTGGCGTATTCGTACTTATCCAATTCATTAGTGCGCTTGAGCGCTTGAGTGTTGTTGATCCAAGTTCTGCTGTATTTTCTCAAGATTGGATGCATTTTTTCTTTGCGCTTCCAGTGGAGCCAATAGGCGTGCTCCTCAAACCATGGACGCTTTTTAGTTCCTTATTTGCACATTTTGGCTTATTGCATCTATTCTCCAACCTCTTGTTTTTATTCTTTGCTGGCAACACCTATGAGCGCTTTTACGGCCCCAAACGCCTGCTGCATCTTTACATTATTGGCGGGCTGGCTGGTAACCTTACCGAAATTTTAGCCCATTTGTTATTTCCTGCGCTTCAAAACAGCAGCTTCTCCATTGTAGGGGCTTCGGGCGCCATCATGGCCATTTTCAGTGCCTTGGCTTTTGCCCAACCGCAACTACAGGTTCAATTATTCGGGATTTTTCCACTCAAGATCATTTTCTTGGCGCTGTTTTTCTTTTTAAAAGACCTCAGTTCACTCGGATCTCCGGATCAAATTGCACATTTTGCGCACTTAGGCGGGGCGCTGTTTGGGCTGCTCAGCATTCAGCAATTTTGGCACATTCGCATGGCTCAACCTTGGTTAGGCCTTAATTTTCAGACAAAAAAACCAAAACTAAAAGTCAAAAAAGGTGGCCGACCGCTCAACGATGACCAATATCGTGAACAGAAGCAGGCCAAACAAGCTCAACTAGATAAAATTTTAGATAAAATTGCCAAGCGCGGCTACGATGCCCTCAGCAAAGAAGAAAAAGACTTTTTATTTCAACAGAGCAAAGATGTCTAAAAAACGAAATATTTTGTTGTCGGGGCCTTTTAAATTAGCCAGTTCATTGAGCTTTATTGGCTTGCTGCTCAGTTATTTAGCACCCTTCATTCACCCAAGCTCTATCCCTGCTCTGCCCTTCTTCGGCCTTAGTTACCCTATCTTTTTAGGGCTTACTATTTTCTGGCTGCTATTTTGGGGCTTTTTCCGTTCTAAATGGGCCATTTATAGCTTACTTGTTTTACTCATTGGCGGTAAATTACATTTTAGAAATTTTGCCTTAAGTAACGCTGCAGGCTCAAATTCTGAACCAGGTCTTAAAGTACTCACCTACAACGTCAGGTTATTCGACCTTTTCAATCCTGACTTTGACGAAGCTTTAAAGTCTCGCAACGAAATCTTTGCCTACATCCGCAACGAACAACCCGATGTCCTGTGTCTACAAGAATTTTACAGACAAGACAAGCCCACGCGTTTTGAAATCATGGACTCCTTAAATGCTCTGTTGCAAACCAAAGATTACCACGAAAGAAGTGCCCACAAAAGAGCAACCCGCGAAAACTATGGCATTGCCCTTTTCTCTAAGTACCCCATGATTGCACGTGGAGATGTCATGTTTGAATCGCAAGGTGTACAAGACTTCAACTATTGCATTTTTGCCGACATCGTTAAAAACCAAGACACATTCCGGGTTTACAACGTTCATTTGCAATCCATTCGACTCAATACCGACCCTCATATTGAAGGCGAAGAAGTGAAAACCTACGGGAGTAAAAAAGGCGCCCTGGCGGTTTACCGAAAATTACGCGTGGCTTTTGAAAAACGCGCCGAGCAGGCCCGAAGGGTTGTTGAGCATTTTAAAACTTCTCCATATCCAGTGATTGTTTGCGGTGACTTCAATGACACCCCAATGTCCTATACTTACAATCAGTTCCAGCTATTCTTGCAAGATGCTTACAGATCTTGTGGTTGGGGCCTAGGCACGACCTATGTTGGTCGCCTGCCAGCGGGTCGCATCGATTATCTTTTCTATGGCCCACAACTTTATGTGGCTGATTTTAAAATCCAGAAAAAGACCCCAAGTGACCACAGAGCGATTACCTGCATCTTTAAAAAACACCGAAAATGATTGCGGTAATTGATTGCGGAAGCCAGAAAACACCGGCAATTGCATACCAAATTGAAGAATACATCGATGTTCAGATCATCCCGTTTTTAGACCTCAAACAAACAGATTTAAGTCCTTTTGAAGGTATTGTCATCTCAGGTGCACCCATTTTACTCACTGAAATTGATCCTGAGCCTTATCTCGATACTTTTCGTTGGATACTTGATGAAAACAGACCCATTTTAGGCATTTGCTTTGGTCATCAAATAATGGGTTTATTACATGGTGCCAGGGTTGCCAGAATGAAAGAAGACCGCGACTTTCAAGAAATTGAAGTCATTAAGGATGATTTGTTATTTGAACGCCTTCCCGATGTTTTTGAAATGCAAGAAGACCACTGCGAACACATTTCCGTTCCTAAAAACTTTGATTTACTGGCTTGCTCTGACGCTTGTATCAATGAAGCCATGAAACACAACGATAAACTTCACTATGGCGTGCAGTTTCATCCGGAGGTCTCAGGGAATTATGGAAATATTTTGCTTGAAAATTTTGCAGCGCTGGTCATGGGTCAGCAAAAGAAATAAGCAGTCCTAAGTCCTTCAAATTGATGTTAGAAATTTTGGATATTTGATGTTCTGAATTTTAAAAAGAACCAAAAAATAAATTATTATTTTCCAGACAGATGCAATAATCGCTGTTTATCAAGTACTTTGATTTTGCGTGTTTGCACCTCAATGATCCCCTCTTCTTTGAAGTCTTTGAGTAAACGGATGAGCGTTTCGGTTGCTGTACCCACAAAATTAGCGAGATCTTCGCGGCTCAGGTTGATGGGCTCTTGATCAAAGACATCCATCAGGATAAGCATCGTAAAAGCCAAGCGCTCACGCACAGATTTTTGGGCCATATTGGTAATGAAATCGGCACGATATGCGAGTTCTAATGAGAGCTCTTTGATGATACCGTTTCTGAGGACCGGATTGGTATCCATGAGGTTCAGAAAATCCTCTTTGCCAATAAAACAAATGTTACTTTCTTCAAGCGTTTCGGCACCTACTTTATAGGCTTCCTCAGTAAACATAGCTCTGAAACCAACCATTTCGCCTGCCTTGGCTATGTGAATGATTTGTTCTTTGCCTTCATCACCTCTTTTAAAGATTTTAACCATCCCTTGATTGATACAAAAGACACCTCTCGCGAAAGAGCCTTCTAGAAAAAGCGCTTGGTGCTTTTTGTAATAATTACAAGCCTTATTCGAGTTGAGGTGGTCTAACTCATCTGTGTTAAAATGATTCAATAAAGAGGAATGACGACCCGTGCAGGTCTGGCAGGTAACATGCTTATGAGACTTATTGAGCATTGGGCTGAATTGCTAATCAAATGTAAAGAAAATAGCTGAAAGAAAAAGTTAGTGAATCTGAGCTAAACAATTCTGACGATGAAAATCATGATACAAAAAAAAGGGAAGCTGACGCTTCCCTTTTTAAATATGTCATAGACAATGATTACATTTTGATAAACTTGGCAGTGTCTGTTTGTTTGCCAGCGCTTAATTTAACAATGTAAGTGCCATTCGGAAGGTCAGAACTATCTAAAGAGATATCTTGTGTGCCTTCGTTCATGTATACTTCTTTAGAAAGCACTAAACGACCGGTGATTGAGTAAACCTGAACCGTTACTTTACCACTGTTTGCCAATTCGAAAGTAAGGTTTGTGTTGTCACGAGTTGGATTTGGATATGCTTTCAATTTCGTTTTGAAAGCCTCATTAGACATTCCACTATTATTTTGAGTGGAAAGGTACTGCGTTGTTCTCCAGATACCACGACCAAAAGTTCCGAGGTAGATTTCACCTGGGCGGCCATTACCTTCGTCAAATGATCTCCAGTTTTGACGCACTTCATATACTGGTGTACCTTCAAAACCTGTAGACGCATTTTCCCAAGTTAATCCACCATTCTCTGAAATAAATGCACCACTTGAGGCACCTACCACTAAAATATCTGGATTATTGCGATCAATGATTCCGTCATAACATGCAATTCCCGTTACAATAGCACCTAAATTGGTAAAGGTTGGCGCACTTGCAGTAGCATTATTTGTACGTTTGTTAGTACCATTGAAACCAGCAAAACAAATGAGGTCATTTTCATTATTTGGGTTGATGGCTATACCTTCATATGCAGTATTGGTGATTTTTGTGATGGTAGTGGCAGTAGGAGTTGTTGTGGTAGCACCTTGCGTCACAAAGCCAACCTTTGAAGCGAAGTTCGGGTCACTTGTATAGACTGAACCTAAACCATCTAGTCTCCAAACTCCATTCCCTGCACTGATAAAGCAATGATTGAGGTCTTTTGAGAACTCTACGTCTACAGAGTTAAACAAACCACCGCCGATGCCTTTCGCTACACAAATCCAACCTGGGTTTGTGACAGAGAAACGCGTTGCATTTCGGGTTCCCCAAAGTTCACCACCGTTAGCGTTTACATAAACTAAGAACCAAGACTGGTATGGATCTTGGATACGAAGTGTATCCCATGCAACGTTAAAAATCATGGTATCTGTACCCATTTCAACTGTTTCACCAGTTGCATTGTTGATACCGTAGTTCACACCATTTGCAGTTAGTGTTGGATCCCAATAAAGTGTATCGTCAAAATATAAAGCCGTTGGTGTTTCATAGTTGATGGTGTCACCTGACGCGAGTGAAGGAACGCGAAGAACAGTACCGGCAGGATAATTTTTAGTAGGTACGTAAGTTACTGAGTCTTTAGAGTTTTGATCATAGTTTTCCGCTAAGAACAACTCTGTATGGAAAGGGTGATATGAACTTCCGTCAGTACCTGGTGGGTCATAGGTACCTGGTAAGTTAGGAGAGAAGTTAGTGAAGTTTACACCACGGTCACCAGAGCGAGAAATGGTGTTGTAATAAATTGAGGAGAACATGACATTCGGGTTAAAGAATGAAATTTCACACTCAAAACCATCGCCTCCACCTACTTCACGGAACTCATGATAAGTAGATAAGCTAAAGTCATTGTAAAGCGTACCATTATCTTGAGTACCACCCATTACGCGACCTGAAGCATCAAAAGCAATGCCGTAGAATTGTGTCACGTTGTATCCACGGTTTGCAGGATACCAAT
>JBEEKM010000073.1:0-5533 GCA_041168645.1 Bacteroidota bacterium
TTCAATTCATCGTTAAATTTTTAGGGGGCTTTGTTAAGCAATCTGTTGAACCTAGTCGTCAAAAAAAGATGAAGACTTTTCCAGTTTGGGAGCCTAAAGAAGCTACAGTATTACACGATGTTATTGATCAATTTACGGCGCATCATCAAGATTTAAAGCGATATGTTGAAATAGCCACTCCGTTCATTCAAAATAAAACAGTGATACATTCGCCCGCAAGTAAAGTCATTGTTTATGAATTAGATACGGTTTTTGACATCATCATTCAACATGAATTGCGTCATATTGAGCAAGCTAAAGAACAGTTACAGAAAATTTTAAAGTAAAGACCTAAAGAAATTTCTAATAAAACTTGAATCTGCAGGATTCTTCATCCTTTTTATCATATTCGCATCCACAAGCTCCTAGCAGGCTTTTCGATGAAGAAATAAGCAAGCGTTGCGCTTGCAAAAAGTACCAGTAAATAAGGGAAAAAGATTTGTTCGGGGCTGTGGCCCTTGAACCAGGGTAAGTATTTCTGACAAATTTGATACACAGGAAATTGTAGGATATACATGGCATAACTCATGCTACCTAAAAAGACCATGAATTTGGAACCAAGGAATTTTCCGAGCCTTCCGGAAGTGAGGGAAAGACTGAAAATTACCAGCAAATAATACGGAGATAAAAGGCCGTTGTGCTGATCTTCGTGAAAAGCAAAATTCTTTCTTGCCGTATACAAAATGACAAGCGTGGCTAAAATAGCGGCGGCAAAAATATATTTCTTTGCAGGGCCTTGCAGCCAATTGTAATTGCGAACAAAAAGAATTCCGAAGCAAATACCGGTAATAAAGGTGGCAACGTGTAGCATTGGAAAGAAATGCAGCAAGTTTGTAGGCGCGTTCTCTAATTTCAAGTACAGAAAAATGTAATAATTCAATAACCAAGCGATAATGGAAACGATCAGTAGCTTTCTGTTTTTGAGTTCGTTAAGAATTCGATAGACCAAAGGGAATATCAAATAAAAGAAGGCTTCCACCGATAAAGACCACGACGGATAATTGACATCGAGCGCCATTTTGTATTTCCACGATTGCAAGAAAAACAAGGCGTGGTAATAGGATTGAATTTGCCACTTTATCGGAATGCTCGGGTCATAGCGAAAGTTAATTGCAAAACTAATGAACAAAGCCAATAAGTAAAGCGGTACAATTCGTGCAGCCCTGCGCTTCCAAAAAGCCCAGTTGTCAATTCTTTCAGGAAGTTGTTCAGTCTTGGCAATAGAAATCACTAAAACGAACCCCGACAAAATGAAAAAATAACTCATGGCTGCAATCAAGTCACCTCCGAATGGTGAGAGCAATTCCGTATTCATAGGCCAAGTCAACAAACCATAGTGCAGAAAAACAATGGAGAGCGCAGCAAGAAAGCGTGTAAAAGTTATTTGTGGAAGTTGCATAGCTCAAAAATAAAAGGATTCCCAGAAGATTCAAAAAAAACAGAAAATAGCCAATTTACTCAGTATAACTACTGAAACATAATCGTTTCATCTTCATTAGTTTAGCCTTTCAAAAGAAGGCGATGAAAAAACTGATTGTACACGAAACCTCCATTCAAATGATCGAGGCAAATGGATTTGAATACATTTGTTTGACAGACATGATGAAGGCAAAAGATGGCGCTTTTTTTGTGACAGATTGGCTGAGAAATCGAAATACTTTGGAGTACATTGGTATTTGGTAGCAACTCACAAATCCAAGTTTTAATTATGGCGAATTCGCCATAATTAAAACTAAGGCTGGGCTCAATAATTTCAAGATAAGTGTGAAAGATTTCGTCGAGCAGACAAATGCGATCTCTTTGCAGGCAAAACCCGGGCGTTACGGAGGGACTTATGCGCACAAAGACATAGCTTTTGAGTTTGCAATGTGGATTAGTCCAGCATTTAAAATCTATTTAATCCGTGAATTTCAAAGGATAAAATCAGAAAAGGATAAGGCTTTTGGATGGACAGCAAAGAGGGAATTAGCTAAAGTAAATCAGCTAATTCATGCAAATTCTATTCAAAAACATTTAGTCCCAAAAGAAATTTCACCTGAACAAGCCAAAGTAATTTATGCAAGCGAGGCTGATGTAATCAATGTGGCCTTATTTGGAAAAACTGCTCGAGCTTTTAAAAAACAAAACCCTGATTTTAAAGGGATGATTAGGGATGCTGCTTCAATCGAACAATTGATTTGTCTGATCAATCTTGAAAATTTAAATGCCTTGTTTATTCAAGAAGGATTAACTCAAGCGAAAAGAATTGTGAAACTGAATCAAATTGCCATACAACAATTGACTTTGCTACAAAGTAAGTCTAATCAAACTTTAGAAAATTTAAAGAAATTAGATTTTTAATTATGGCGAATTCGCCACAATTAAATCGATAAATAGTAACTTTAACTATGATCAACTGGTACACTCCCACCCCACCCACGGCGCCATTTTATGCCTCTATTTTCAATTATTACTTGAGTGATGATTTGGAAGGATATGAATCCTACGATACCGAAACCTTAGAATTAGTGAAGCAAATTCCTGGATTTTTAGGTTATGAAAGCATGAAGCATGAAGGTCGCGGGATGTTCATTAGCTATTGGCAAAACAAGGAGGCCATTGCCGAATGGGCCAAAAACCCGATCCATCAAAAGGCAAAGCAGCTTGGTCAGGGTAAATGGTATCGCTACTACCACAGCATGATTGCTGAAGTAGATCGTTTCCATAGCCATCGGTTTTAGCTAAATTTTTCTTGAATGTGAAAGGTTGGGTTTAAAACCCTATATTAGCATAAATTGCTAATAATGAATTACTTAAAAAACTTTCACTATTTACTAACGCCGGCCTTTAAGGAAAAGTTAAGTAAAGCGGTGCTGTATGTCGCCATTATTAGTTTTCTAGGACATCTTGGCTTGTACATTTTGCATCAATATGTTTGGCAGGGGCCTGCCGATAAATTGTTTTCGAGTCCTATTAATGCGCTTTACACACCCTTTTCTTTTCTATTGGTCTTTGAAGCTTTTCTGCTGCTTTATTATCTACCAAAGTCCACCAGTATCTACATTGGTAAGCAGTATGAAATCATGACTCTTATCTTGATCAGGGGTGTTTTTAAAGATATCACCCACTTACCTTTAGCGCAACAATGGCCTGAACACGGAGCGTACAACAAGTTACTCGGCGATTTAATAACCGTGGTATTGGTATTTCTGCTGATTTATATTTTTTACAAACTCTGTAATCGGTTTAGATTCCTACATGAGGAAACAGAAGAGCCTAAATTACAGTCCGTTCAGCGCTTTATTCGTTCGAAGAAAATCATTGCTGTTTTGTTGTTGATCAGTTCTTTATTTCTAGGTGTTTATTCGCTCGCTGATTATTTGTTGCATGCTGCTGGCAACTATTCTTTAGGTACTGCCTTGAATTTGAACGGCATCTTTTTCGATCACTTTTTTTCCTTATTGATTGTAAGTGATGTGCTTATATTGTTGCTCTCGCTTTTCTACACAGACGATTATGCACTCATCATGCGCAATTCAAGTTTTGTGATTTCGACGATTCTTTTAAAACTGTCATTTAGTGCCGAAGGTCTTTTTGCACAACTCTTGATTCTTAGTGGCGTTTCTTTCGGTGTAGGTATGTATTACCTCTCCCAAAAGTTTCAAAAATTGAAAGGTTAAAAATGCGAACTCAAGAAACGATTCATTGATCGTTGATCCCAATCTCCATTCCTAAAGAGCCGGCGCAGATAGCCAAATGAACCACTAACCATGCGCGCTGCCAAAACGGGCGTTCTTTCCATGTAATTGTTTTGTCAAAAGGATCGAAAGCCAAGGCAATTCCAAAATACATGGCTGCATCTCCATGATGCCCTGAAGCTAGTTTGTAAATTCCTAGAGCGGTGAATCCACCGTAGAGTAATCGATTGATATTAGGGTTAGATTTCATGGAAGAAAAATTTCAATAAAGCTATAAATTGTTTTGAAAAAGCACGCGAACATTACAAGCAAAATAAAAGCTACATTTGATAATTAGTCATTGTCGACTAATTCTTTGACTTTCACTTTTAATTTTTCAATTATGTGGGCTCCTATTCTTATCGCTTTGGCATTGCTTTTACTATCTGGTTTAAGAATTGCGCAAGAATACCATCGTGCTATCGTTTTTCGACTTGGTCGTTTTCAGGGTATCAAAGGTCCTGGATTATATTGGTTGATTCCGTTTATTGAAACACAGCAAAAAGTAGATATTCGTACACAAACAGTGGACCTCGAGCAGCAAGAAACCATTACTAAAGATAGTGTCACAATTAAAGTCAATGCGGTGTTATGGTTTCGGATCATTAATCCGGAGAATTCAGTCATTAAAGTGGCCAACTATAATGTAGCAGTTTACCAATTTGCTGTTTCAGCACTCAGAAATATCATTGGGCAGCATAGCCTCGATGAAGTACTTCGGGAGCGTGAAAAAATCAATGCTACGCTCCAAAAAATTGTGGACCAAACCACTGAGCCTTGGGGTGTGAAAATTGAAATGGTTGAAATGAAAGATGTTGAAATTCCAGAGGGAATGCAACGCGCCATGGCCCGTGAAGCAGAGGCTATCCGAGAAAAACGCGCAAGAATTGTTAAGGCTGAGGCAGAATTAGAGTCTTCGATTAAGCTCACGCAAGGCGCCAAAGAAATGGAGCAAAGCCCGCTGTCTTTGGAATTGCGTCGCATGCAAATGCTTTCAGAAATTGGCATAGATAACAATACCACCACTATTGTGATGCTGCCTTCAGACCTTACTTCTGCAGCCAAAAGTTTTTCTGACTTAGTAACGGGTGGAAAGAAAGAGGCCTAAATATGCAGCTTAGGTTCCTGTTGGTATTTTTGCCTTTTCTTGTTTTCGCTCAACCTGAGCAGCACAAGGCGCTTTCCTATAACATTCGCTATGACGGCCATACAAATCTGGCTCCAGATTGGACAGCGCGCAAAATTCCAATTATTGCTCAACTCAAAGCCCAAGCGCCAACTATTATAGGATTTCAGGAAGTGCTTTATTCCCAATTAACGGATTTGAAAGCGGCACTTCCCTCCTATCTTTCTATCGGAGTTGGGCGTGATGACGGGCAAACAGCTGGTGAATTCTCTCCAATTTTTTACGACACCACGCGCTATGTTTGTCAGCAAAGCGGCACTTTTTGGCTTTCGCTTACGCCAGAAAAGCCTTCTAAAGGTTGGGATGCAGCGCTGAACAGGATTTGCACCTATGCGCTACTTGAAAGTAAATTCGACCATCAATTATTGTGGGTTTTCAATACGCATTTTGATCATATTGGTGAGGAAGCGCGCTTGCAATCAGTACAGTTGCTTCAGAAAAAATACACAGAGTTTCAGCAAAATAAGCCCGCTCCTATTTTATTAATGGGAGACTTCAATGCAGAGCCCGATTCATTTCCAATTATCTTTTTGCGAAAAAGTTTCAAGGATTTATCCTGCAGTATGCGCCATCCGGAATTGTGTTCAGGCCC
>JBEEKM010000074.1:0-5295 GCA_041168645.1 Bacteroidota bacterium
AAAAATCGACCTCTATTATGAAAATCACCGAGGTTCGATTGGTTGTATAACGAATATGAACCGAGGAAAATATTAGAGAATGAATGTTGGTAATTTAAGTTGATGGTAAGCTCGTTCTTATTGGGCAACTGATAAGACAAATCTGTACCAACGCTAAAATAAGAAACAGGTTTGTTATTAGTGGTGTAATTCAATTGATAAAGTAAGTTTGCATCTTGATAATAGGTGGACCCATAAGATGTTTTTCCAAAAAATCTAAATCCTAAACCCAAATGAGTACCCAAACTCCATTTTTCATTGACCTTTTTCCTATAGCCTGCTGAGGCTTCCATTCTCAAAAAGGTACTCAATGAATTTATATTGGTAAAAATTGGATATTGAGCAGTTCCAAAATACAAACTATCTCCAGGGACCAGAACGGCTGTTGCCAAAACCCCA
Source organism: Bacteroidota bacterium (assembly GCA_041168645.1). GTDB lineage: Bacteria > Bacteroidota > Bacteroidia > Flavobacteriales_D > Crocinitomicaceae > UBA952. Next base: position 439 of record JBEEKM010000074.1, read on the forward strand.
ATACCAGATTGCAAACCAAGCTCAAATCCAGAGCTCAGAACTCTTGTGTATTGAAAATATATATCTGGACTTGGAAGGATTGGCTCAAGGGGTTTTTCCGGACCTCCAATAATGGCATCTGTTGAGATGCGATTCAAGCCTATATTCAAACCAAAAGCATACTTATTTTTGATACTCTGGGCAAAACTGGAGCTGCTCAAAAAAAGAAGACAAAGGAGCGTAAAAAGTTTCATCGATGGAAAACGCAGCGCCTTCTTTATTATTGCCTCACAAAAATATACTGAAAGCCATCGTAGTACTCATCGCTGAGAAACAGGGTGTCATTCTGAACGAAATAGGATTGTTTTCCTAATTGCGATAACAAACCTCCATACTTTACCATCAGTGTAGATTCTTGCGTAAGATCACTAATGCCTAAATGTATATTGAAGTCTTGCTTGACAACTAATTCAGTTCCTCGAAAATGAGAAAACTTGCCGTTTTCTTTATATTCATAGGTATCGATGCTATCATAGCTTGAATTACCCGAACCGCCGAATCCACCGCTACTCATCACAAAACGCCATTTTCCAAATATCTTTTTAGCCTCTTGGTTTGGTGTTTTAATTTTGCCGCAGCTTGCCAGTAATAAGATAGGCAAAGCGTATGAGATCCATTTCATAGGGTTTATCTTTTAAGTTGTGAAAAATATGTCTCCAATTTATCGTTGGGCTCTACTCGGTAGTGAAGCGTTACTAACTTTTTATTGAGGGCCTGAATGCGCGAAGTGGGTAAGGGATGTGAGCTCAGTAGTTCAGGGACATTTATTTGCGAGGACCCTTTAAGTTTGGCAAACAACTCGAGCATGCCGGTTGGATTCTGTTTGTTCTTGATTAAAATTTTCAAGCCCAAATGATCGGCCTCTTCTTCGTGTTTTCTTGAATAAGAAAGCATTTGTAATTGTTGTGCGTTGTCCGCTAAAACGGCGGTAAATCCACTGACATCACCAATTACTAAGGATAACACAAGATAACCAGCTAAATTGCGGCTGAGTAAACGCATGGAATGTCGCTCATTGACGTGGCTAACTTCATGGCCTAACAAAGCAACGAGCTGCGCTGTGTTATCAAGTTGATCTAGCAAACCAGTATAGATCACAATTTCGCCATTTGGCATTGCAAAAGCGTTGACTTCACTTGATTTAACAACATTGAAATGCAAGGGGCGCTTGTTGTACAACTCGAGTTCGTCAGCAAATGCATTGAGCGCCTTGCTGCGCTTTTGATCGATGTCTGAATGTTCGACAAAGGAAGCGTAAAAAGTATCGCCAATTTGGTCATCAACAGTGGTTGGCAACAAGAGTACAGCTCTTTCTGCAAGTGGCGGCAAAACCCAAAGATAAGCGGCAAGGAGTCCGAGGAAAACTAAGCTCGCAACTAAGATGACTTTAAATAAACTAAGCTGTCTAAATTGAAAATAGAAATTGTTTTTTGCCACCGTTTTGTGGATCTGATTTCGCTGTTCTTTAGTGGTGTCTATTCGGATAAAAGCCAACCTATCTGCACGGTTTCTCAATTCGACGAGACCCGGGGCATCCTGTAGCTCAATATCGGTAAACTGCCATTGCTGCTCACTAGCATCTTGAACTTGAAAATAAAGCAGTTTCTGTTGTGGATGGAATCTTAACTTGACAGCAAGCGGCGCTGAGGTGAGGCCATCAAAATACCAAGCCGAAAATTCCAAAGATTCCATTTAAATTAAGTCGATATTAAAGAAGTCTGCGGCATCTTCACCAAAAGCATCGTTGTATGCTGCCTCTGTTTGAGAAACCGCTGAAAGATCGATGTTTCCGGTCATTTGAATATGACTAAAAAGAAAGCGTAGTGTGCGCATTTCAACCCAAGCTGCTGCAATTCCGAAGGTAAAAAACAACAATAGAAAATTCGTGATAAGCAATTTAAAGAAAGCGCCACCTGTTGCTGTAGAATGCATTTTGATTCGGTTCTCGTTTTGCTTGAGCTCCATGTTATCAATGTAATAATTGAAAATATCTTTTTGCCACCAAAACGAATAAATACCGAGTGTAAGAATCGTGAGCAAGCCCCCCTTTAAATTCAAGATAAAATAGTCGGCACCCTTGGCTTCATTGGAAAATTCAATGTTTCCATAGCGCATATGGCGATGCGTATAGGAACGCAGATTCATTGACAACCAAGAGCTGTAAATTCCTAGCGTTACAATGGAAAGTAAAACATCGCGGAAGAACTGTACCATGAGCTCTCTGCGGTCTCCACGATAGCCAAAACGAATACCTCGATATGAAGTACGGCTCAATCTGTAGCGCAAAGAACCATGAATAATTAGGGGGATAAATGCAAAAATACAGAGGTAGAGCACAAGAACGGCCAAAATTGGCGACTCAGCATAGCTTACAAATAAACCGTAAACCACCATAAAAAGCAAATACATCCCGATTAACTTAATGAATCCTTTGAACATTTCAGCGCCAGTGCCTGAAAAGTAAAAACTCTCGTTGTTAAGCGTGGTATGACTATAAGTATATTGCAACTGCTTGGCGCGCGCCCATGGATAATAGAAGCCTAAAGTTAAGACGGTTAAAATCCAATTGACAATTAAAATCCCAAAAAAGGCCGAGCCTTCTCCTTTAAATTCTAATTGATAGTTTTGTGCAGTAGCAGCTTGTAACTCATTATTTTCCATGATTGTAAGTTTAGTTTAGGAAAATGAAGATACAATTTTTTTCGGGGATTTTCTTTTTTTACACCTGTTTAATGATGAACAAGCAGCTTCAAATTAAAGCTTGACGTTTTGGTATTAACTTGAAGAATGTAGGTCCCATTTGGAATAGTTGCAACAGAGAATTGCTTTTGCTGCAAAGTTTCAGCGCAAAAATCATGGACCAACTGACCCGATAAATCAAATAACTGAACCCCTTCAAGCGCTTCGGTAGTTGACAGCGTAAAAATATCCGAAGTCGGATTTGGAAAGCTTAATAGCTGCTCCGTTTGCGCTTCAGAAGAACTCGCATTCAATAAGTTAAAATTGATCTGATAAGTAATAGTATCGGTGCCATTCCAAATGGAAAAAACAAGCGAATCAGCTCCACAGCGATCCGGATTGAGCAACACATCAGTAACAACCATATTGGCTTGCTGAATGGTGTCGTAAATAACCGTACTATTGATGTTGTTCAGTTGATCACTGCAACGACACACGTAAAGCTGTTTGGGAAAATCCCACTGCGTAACTAAGTAAGCCGTCCAATCATTCAGCACATAAAGTCCTAAATAATTTGGAGCACCTCCACCAATGATTTGCCAATTATTGCCGTAGTCTTGCGTTCTGAGCACTTGCTTGCCTCCACCCGGCGCCTGAATTACGATAAATCCAACCGCGTCATTCACAAAATAAAGGTCCAAACACAAAGTGCTATTATTCATAGACCCTTGCTGAGAATAAACCTGCACGCCGTCTCGGAAAATTCTAAAGCCATGCTCTGCAGAAGAGCCTCCTGGCAAACTAAAATTTTCATAAGTGTAGCTGATCGAAAGCGCATCTGGGCAATAATCGCGGTCAAAACCTAAAAAGCTAACCTGAGCCTGAGCAAACCCACAACAAAAAGTGAAGAGTAAAAAAAGGATTTTCATCATGCGCGCATTATCTTTTCCATCGCTTTGCCTTTAGCCAATTCATCTACGAGCTTATCTAAATAGCGGACGTTTCTAGTGAGTTCATTTTCTAGTTCTTCAATACGATAACCACAGATAAGCCCCTTGATTAAAATTGCATTTGGATGCAATTGGGCGCGGTCAAAAAACACTTCAAAATTCACTTTTTCTGCAATCAAAGCTTGCTGATGTGGCCAATCAAAACCTGTTAACCACTCAATCACTTGCCGCAATTCTGCTTCTGTGCGTCCTTTGCGTTCCACCTTAGCCACATAAAGTGGATAAACTTGTGCAAAGGTCAGCTTAGCAATTTTAGCGTTGTGTTCAGGGCTTGGGGTCATGAGGCTTTTCCTGTCATTAAAATTTGACCTTTCATTTTGATTTTTATGACATTCAGTACAGCACTTTTGAGATCCTTTTTAGATTTTACAATACCATTGATTTCTTGGTCCATTGTAGCGCTATTCATCCAACCTGTCTTTCTATTTATTCTAAATTCTGATACCGTAATTCCTGACATGTTGTAATTCGTGTAAACATCTCTCATCTTGATGTATTCAAGATTATTCTCAGTATCAGTTTTTGCATAGCCCTGAATGATATATTCTTCGGGGGTGACTTGTTTTAACTCATAAGTAGTCGTTACTCCTACTTCAATAATAGATTTCATATTGGATTTCACTGACCATTTATCGCCAATGGCAACGTCATTTTTTGGAAAAATCGCCGTGATCATTTCAATATTACCCTTTAAAGATTCATCACCAAAAGACTGCTTCAATTGTGCTTTGATATTCTCCCGATCAATGGGGTCTAAACCAGCTTCATCAAGTGCCGAGTTGAATAAATTTTCTATATTTTTTACTTCGAGGACCTTCCCTTGTTTATTTAATTTTACTTCGAACGGCTCCATGACCATTGCTCCTAGAATGTTCGAAAGTAAATCATTTTCTTGCTCTAATTCTGAACTGAAATTCATACTCACTTCTGGAGATTTTATACTCATTGACATAGTTTCATACCAAACCTCTAAATGATAACTAGAATCGAGCACTTCCAATACTTCATAAGAAATATCGCAGGATACCTGAACCTCCATGTCCATGTGTTCATTCTCAACTGTTGTGGTAGTCAAATATTTTGACTGCATACTTTGTGAGTAAACTACTCCTTTCTGAAGGTTGAGCTG
>JBEEKM010000075.1:0-5171 GCA_041168645.1 Bacteroidota bacterium
AAGGTCGGGCCTAATTGTAAATTGTACTTACAAACAGAATGGGAAAAACAAGATCGTTTACTCCCGCTTATCATCGACTATATCAAACGCAACAAAAAGTGGAAAATCTCGTTACAATCGCATAAATATATGCAGATTCCATGAGGCTATTCCTCCTAAGCACGCTTCTTCTTGCCCTTTCTTTAAATGCTTGCGCGCAAGCAACCTTTCCTTATTCTACTGAAAACAAAAAGGCAATCAAACTTTTCGAGCAAGCACAACAAGCACCGACAGCAGAGCGCAACCCACAGACAGGGGCGCTCAATTATGAAGCAGGAATTGTGTTCTTAGATCAAGCCCTTTTAAAAGATTCCAATTTTTGGGAAGCAGCTTTGCTAAAAGCAGAGTTCTTGGACTACCAACGCAAGTATGCCGAAGCTGCCAAATATTATCAAAGAGCCCTCAACATAGACCCTAGTCATAGCATCAGTGGGAGTACGTATTTTTACTTAGCCGCCTGCTTAATTACTATTGGTGAATATGACGAGGCATTAAAAAATATCAATCGTTTTTTACAAAACCCAAACGCCAAAGAAAATTTGGTGAATCAGGCTTATCAAATGCGTGCATGTGCTGAGTTTTCAATTCATTCAATGGCACAGCCTGTTGAATTTAAACCAGTTAATGCAGGTGAAGGCGTCAACACCATCTTACCCGAATATTATCCTACGCTTACGGTTGATGGCCAAGTATTACTTTTTACGCGGAGATTACCGATATCTGACCCCCTTGATGAACAGGAGGATTTCTACGTCTCACAGTACGACGAAAAAACAAAACAATGGAAATCGGCGAAAGCCATGCCGCCAAATATCAATACCAATTGGAATGAAGGTGCACCAACTATCTCTGGTGATGGTAAAAAAATAATTTTTGTTGCGTGCACCGACAACAGCGGTGTCAACTATGGCGCCAATAGAACAGGTAAAGGATCTTGCGATTTATTTATTACTGAAAAAATTGGCAATCAATGGACAAACCCCATTAATTTGCCAGGCGCTGTCAATACTTCAAACTGGGAAACCCAACCCTCTCTGAGTGCAGATGGCAAAACCTTATACTTCATCAGAGCTATTAGAAGTCGTGAAGGACGTTCAAATTCAGACATCTATGTATCTCAATTACAAAACAATGGCCAGTGGTCAGAAGCTATCAGGCTTTCAAACACCATTAATTCTAGCCAAAATGAAGAATCCGTTCAGATTCATCCCGATGGTAAAACACTTTATTTTGCCTCAAGAGGGCATGTCGGTTTAGGAGGATCAGATCTTTTTGTGAGTCAACTCAATGAGCAAGGCCAGTGGTCTAAGCCCGTTAATTTGGGGTATCCCATCAATACCCGATTTGACGAAAACTCATTACTGGTATCGGCTTTAGGTGATATTGCCTTTTTTGCGTCGGACCGCGAAGGTGGCTATGGAAACCTAGATATCTATTGGTTTAACTTACCTGAATCTTTACAAGCTACCCAAACCTTTTACTTCGAAGGTTTGGCTTTTGATGCCGTTAGCGCTAAAAGATTACAAGCTAATGTGCAACTCACCGATCTAACAAGTGGCAAAGAAGTATACAACGGGCAAACGGATATCCAAGACGGAAAAATTGTATTGCCCTTACCTGTTGATCGCAGCTATGCTGTGCTTGTGAATAAAGAAGGCTACCTCCCATTTTCTTTGAATTTTGACCTCACTCAAAAAGAAAACGCGCAAAGCTATCATTTGGACATGCCGCTCAATCCTATTCATTCGAAGGTTGAAAACGTCCTCAACAATGTATTTTTTGACCTAGCTAAGGCCACACTGCGCCCCGAATCAAGAATTGAGTTAATCAATCTCGTGAATTACTTAAAAACAAACCCGAGTTTGAAAATCGAGGTACAAGGACACACCGATAGCCAAGGAGATGCCCAAAAGAACATGGTACTTTCAGAACAGCGGGCCAAAGCAGTTTATGATTTTTTACTCAAGGAAGGAATTGCAGCGGAGCGCATTAGTTATAAAGGATTTGGTTCCTTGAAACCAGTAATTACAGATGTGCAAATAGCCGCATTAACAACTGATGCTCAGAAAGCAGCTGCACATCAGAAAAATCGTCGAACGACTTATACCATCCTACCATGATCCCATTTTTGAAATTAATTCGAATCAAAAACCTACTTGTGATCTTATTCACGATGGTGGGTGTGGCTTATCATTTAAAAAAAATGCATCCGTATGAGGTCATCGATTTCAATGCCGTGCATTACGGCTTGCTCATTTTTTCGACGCTAATTATTGCCGCTGCCGGACACTTGATCAATGATTATTTTGACCTAAAGGCCGATCGGATTAATAAACCGCAAGAACTCGTGTTAACTAAGTACTTGCAGAAAAGATGGGCCATTCTTGGGCATTGGCTATTGAATTTTGTGGCCTTTGGTATTGCAGTGTATTTATCATGGGCCAATCATACTTTACTTTTTGTATTCATTCATTTAGTCAGTATTAATTTACTTTGGTTTTACAGTGTTTCATGGAAGAGAAAATTATTGTTAGGCTCTGTTGTTTTGGCCGTACTTCCTGCCCTAGTTGTCTTTTTGAGTACTTGGTACTTTCAAATTTTAAACGAAAGTGACCAACCATTTTCACCCTATCTTGAAGCCACCTGGTCAACCTATCTGAATTACCACTACATCCAATTTCTTGGGGTTTGTGCATTTCTCGTAACACTAAGTAGAGAAATCTTAAAAGACGTGCACGACATGCCTGGCGATGAATTACTCAATGCCAACACTATTCCTAGAAAAATTGGCGCGAAAAAAGCAACTTGGCTCGCCTTAATTACGCTCCAATTCCCGGCGTTTTTATTTATTGTATTGAAATTTTGCTGTTCGTTTATTATACCGACTACTTTTGGTTCCATTTGTTTAGGATTTTTAGCACTCTTGTTCCTGAGTCAACTGATTTGGTTTGCTGTTCAACCAGAAAAAGCAAATAAATGGATACGCTTTCAGTTTAAAATAGCCATTCCATTGGGTCTTCTCACCTTATTTTTATAAACTCAACTTTTAGCGCAAGAAAAATATGAAACTCGTATTAGGATCAGCCTCACCCAGAAGAAAAGAACTACTTAGTAAGCTTGGTTTTGAATTTCGCGTACTCACGGCCAGCTGCGATGAATCTTTTGACCCAAAGCAAAGCCCTGAAGAAATCGTACTTTCTATTTGCAAAAAGAAAATTGCTGCGTTAGCCGATCAAATTGAAACCGATGAGACGCTGCTTTGTGCGGATACGATTGTATACCTAGACGGCAAAGTTTTAGGGAAACCTGGTAACCGAGATGAAGCCATTGAAATGCTGAATTTGCTATCAGGTAAAGAACACGAAGTTTATACGGGTCTGATGCTCAAAAATAAGCAAGGCGAACACAATTTAATTGATTGCACTGTAGTTCGTTTCCAAGAGCTAAAGTCAGAAGATATCAATTTTTACGTAGATCAATTCAAGCCCTACGACAAAGCAGGTAGTTACGGTATCCAAGAATGGATTGGTCATGTAGGTGTGATTGAAATCAGGGGCTCCTTTACAAACGTGATGGGCTTACCAACCCAAAGACTTTATCCATTTCTAAGAGCGCATCTTTAAAAAAATAAGGCATAAAAAAACCGCGGTGAGCCGCGGTTTTTTTATGCCTTAACGGCAATATTTATTGAAGAAGCTTAGAGTTTAACTCTGAACTCAACCCTGCGATTTTTCGCGTCTTTGGTTTCTTGGTCATCGTCTTCAGCTACTTCCGTGCTTTGGGCTTTATCTGACATCGGAACAGAAAGCAAACGCTCAGCTGCAATACCTTGACTTGTTAAATATTTCTTCACAGCAGCAATTCGCTGTGCATCCATTCCTTTATACATTTCATTTTCTTCGCCAGCCTTGTTCTCGAGTGCATCATTGTGTCCAACAACTTCAATTGTCATGGTTGGATTTGCATTCAATTGTGCCACGATGTAGTCGAGGTTAGTGCGTGCATTTTCAGTTAATGAAGACTTACCCGCTCTGAAGTAAATAGTTTGTGCAGCAACTTTTTTATCGAGGGTCATTTTTTCGTTGACCTCAGGAGTTTTGTCATAAACTAATGTGCTGAAAGAATCTTCAACTTTAGGCGGACGCTTGTTGTAACAAGCACACTGCTCTAGTTTTGGTTGCTTCGTTTTTGGATCGATATCAATTTGGCGAATGATGATGTTGTCAACGAAATAATAAGCATGTAACATCGCTTCTACTTCAGAGTCTTTCGGCTTTTTCATAGCCTGAAACTGTGTTTTTTCATTGCGATCAAAGTTTCCGATCGTGATGAATTTTTCGTCTCCTTTGGCAGTGTAAATATTACAAACCTTATCCCAACCAAAATAACCGTTGTAAATACCATTCAAAGCTGATTTAACAACGTGATCGCCGTCAGCGTAAATTGCTTCAGATTCTCCGGATCCTGGCGCTTTGTCTGTGAAATAAATTCCAAGGTTATTACAAGCAAACTTAGAAGACTCACTCAGAGAAATGGAGTACTCTACACAATAAGTCATGCCTTTTGTAAGGCCTGCTTTTCCTTTTTTAGCAATAGGAATAGTTATATACGAACGTTCAGCGGCTTGTTTTCCTGGTTTGTAGGCAACGATACCAGCGTAAACCTCTGCGCCATCCTCAGAGGTCGGTTCTTCTGAGCCGTAAATATTGACTGGAATGCTAACATCACCGGTGGCTTGTTTTGAAAAAAGGTCGGCTTTGATTAAGGTTGGTGAAGTAATTTCTCCACCAGCTAATTCGATGGACTGAAGTTCAGTCACTTCTTTTGCTGCACTCTCGAAACCAATTTTAATTTCTTTAAATGCTTCTTGCGCTTGCGAAAAATTAGCCAATGTGGCAAAGCCAAAGCAGAGTGCCCATTTTGTCATGTTTGCGGTTTTAAATTTCATAGTTTTGAACGGTATCAATAAATACTTTGACCATTTCTGGGTCAATATCTGGGTATACCCCGTGACCCAAATTTACAATATGTCTTTGACTTTTAAAGGATTTGAGCATTTTTTTGGTCTCGGAAGCCACGATTTGAGGTGAACCATAGAGTACGCACGGATCTAAATTTCCTTGTAAAGTCAT
>JBEEKM010000076.1:0-5054 GCA_041168645.1 Bacteroidota bacterium
TTTTAAAACCAGATTTTCGCCAAGATTCTTTGAGTTGGAGCGTCCAGAAGAAAGGATAGAACAGCACAGCAAAAACGAAGAAAACTAGGGCGATGTATAGTTTCCAGATAAGACCAAAAATACCCTTTATTTGCTGCATAGTTCAAAGGTAAGAAATCCCTCGAAGCTTTGGCAGTAAATAAACGGGGCAAAATCACTAATTTTGAACAAATTTTTGATCAATGGCACGCATTCTCACCGGCATACAAAGTACAGGAACCCCGCATTTAGGAAATATCTTAGGTGCCATTCTTCCGGCAATCCAGCTGGCCGAGAACCCAGGCAACGAGTCTTTTTTATTCATTGCCGACATGCACTCCCTGACTCAAATTAAGGACGGTGCTACTTTGCGTCAGAATACTTACGCAACTGCGGCCACTTGGTTAGCTTTTGGCTTGGATCCTCAAAAAACGGTTTTTTACAGACAATCTGATGTGCCTGAAGTGACCGAGCTGACTTGGTATTTACTTTGTAATTACCCATATCAAAGGCTTACACTGGCGCATTCTTTCAAAGACAAAGCAGACCGCCTCGACGACGTCAATGGCGGGCTCTTTACCTACCCTATTCTGATGGCTGCTGACATTTTGCTCTACGACGCAGAGATTGTACCAGTGGGCAAGGATCAAAAACAACATATCGAAATGGCCCGAGATGTTGCCAATCGCTTCAACATCAATTACGGCGACACCTTTGTTTTACCCGAAGAGCAAATTCAGGAAGCTACCATGCTCATTCCGGGCACAGACGGCGAAAAGATGAGCAAGTCTCGTAACAATTTCATCGATATTTTCTTGCCAGAAAAACAATTGCGCAAGCAAATTATGTCGATTGTTTCTGACAGTACGCCACTAGAAGAGCCGAAAAATCCTGAGACGTGTCATACTTTTGCACTCTACAAATTATTAGCCACGGCGGAACAAACTGCACAAATGAAAGCCAATTACGAAGCTGGCAATTACGGCTACGGTCACGCCAAGCAAGCCCTATTTGAACTCATTCTTGAAAAATTTAGTCAAGAGCGCGCTCGTTTTGACCACCTCATGGCCAATACTGCTGAAATTGAAGCCGCACTTTCTATTGGGGCTCAGAAAGCAAGAAATGTAGCACAAGCAGTGCTCAAGCGTGCACGCACCAAGGTTGGCTACTAAAGAGTACGCCCCAATATTTAAGGTCTTGGATTTTCAATGGCTCTGTGGCCAAAAGTAATCCCGAATTTGAACCAACGCCCTGGCATTTGTACAAAACCAGCCTCCACATATTGGGTATTACTTAGGTTATTTGCTTCTATAAAAATCGTCCAGTTTCGAATAACAGGCAGATTTAATTTCGCATCAATAACCTGATACAAAGGCTGCTCGATGCGCTGAACCAAACGGTAAGTAAAATTCAACTGCACTTTTTCACTGAGGTCAAACTGTGCCAAACCATTGAGCTGATGACGCATACTCGTGATGGCATATCTGGACTCTTGCTCATTTGTAAAATGATGTTGAGCCGTGATATACGTGTAATTCACATTTAATTTTTTTGGTCCCCAAGTACTTTTTTTCTTCAAACTGAGGCTAACACTTGATTCAATACCAGTAAAAGCAACGCTTGCAATATTGACGGGTGTCCATGGGTTCGGGTTTGGATTAACTGGGGAGGCATCTCTGACCCAATCAATCATGTTGGTATGTTGTCTGTAGAACAAAGCAGCTTCAGCCTGGAACTGTAACCAGGTGCCGTCTGAATATTCGGGCGTTTGTCTCCAACCAAGCTCAGTGGCGTGTGAAAATTCAGGGAGCAAGTTCGGATTCCCAACGTTTGACGGATCTGTATAAAACATTTCTGTCCAACTCGGCACGCGGTTTCCACGGCTATAATTTGCGAAAATGTACTGACGATTAACGAGTCCCTTTCCCAATTGAAGACTTGGCATCAGTTGCGGATTTTCTAAATTATAGGCAAACACCAAAAGCCCCGCGGCATAGTTCACAGTACCCAGCGAGCCTTGAGCTTGCACAAACGCACTTTGATACTGGCGTTCGCGCAAACCTAAATTACTGCTGTTGAGTTGCTCCAAGCGTTGTTCTAAACCAAAAAGCAATTGTTGCCTGTTCACATTCACCGCTAATTGCGCCTCATAGCTCAGCACATTTGAAACGTGGGTATTGGTGTAAAAAGCGGGGTCATTGCGCTTCAAGCGAAATTCATCGGCATGGCTGCGCAACATGGCTTGTTGGCGAAATTGATAATAGGTAGAACGTCCTTCTTTTTTTGAATACCAATGGAAATTATGTTTGGCACCAGCCATCGCCATAGTAGTGCGCTCCCATTGATCTGGAAATTTATTCGAGTAAAAGCCATTGGCACCAAAATTTCGATCGGTGTAGGCGGCAGTATAAGTGAGCCGATGTCTTTGATTTACCCCCATTGAATGAGATCCCGTATAAAAAAACTGATGGTTCACAAAATCAGAATTATACCAATGCCCATCAGATTGATCTCTTGACACAGCCAAAAGTTGTTGGTATTTTTTAATTTTCATGCGCACCATGGCTTGGGCGCCAAAGCTATTGAAACTACCACCGTATGCCGTTGTTTTGACCTCAAAAGCATCTTGTGCATATGCGCCAATATGCACCGCGCCAGTTAAAGCACTTTGACCAAATGGCAACACCGTTGGGCTCTTGAATACTTGAATTTCTGATACAGCAATTAGCGGAATAGGTAAATTAGCCGCGTGGTGCCCAGTTTGTGGGTCTGTCATTTTGAAGCCATTGACAAGAACAAGGCTTTGCTCAAAATTCCCACCTCGGATACCGATATCGGCCTGCGTTCCACTTAAACCTCGCTGACGCACATCTACCCCTGCTGAAAAAGATAAGGCATCAGCGATGCTCCTTGCAGGAAGGTTATTGAGCGTAGCTTGATTCAATTTATCGATACTCTGCATGCGCGTGGCAAAGTTGCCCCCATTGCGCCCGGCAATCAGTTCAATTTGTTGGATCGTCATGACTCGCGATGGGATTCTCACCAAAAGTGAATCTATAGCTGGTTGAGCTGGAACTTGTGCAACAAGTTGAGTAAATTGAACTAAAAAGAATAAGAAAAATAAAATTCTTTTTTGTTTCAAGAAAAACGTAACTGGAGGCATATTCAAATGAGTTGATTTCACGGTTTTATCCATAAAATCTGCAAAAATACGCAATGAAAAAGAATCAGCGCTTAGAAATCTTGTTGCCAGTAATGTTTCGTTGCAGATTGCATTTGTGGCGCCCCACTTCAAAACCGCGTAAGGCACTGTGTTTGGTGGCTCTGCCCTGAACGCGCGCACGCCACAAACGCCAAGAGCTAGGCTTGAGTTCACGACGCATCAACGCAATCACCTCAGCCTCCTTTAGACCAAATTGCAATAGAATGGCATCAAAAGGCGTGCGATCCTCCCAGGCCATTTCAATGATGCGGTCAATATCTTGAATGTCTAAAGCTATTTGTTTCATGACAAAAAAGAAACAATAAGAAGGCTGAATTGTTTGACGGTTGTGAAAGGCGTTAAAAAACAACACTTACCAGAAAAGATTTGCCAAACGTGTCAAAGACCCTTTACTTGGCGTAAAAAGTGGGAGAAAAACTGGGCTGAAGTCAAATACTGCTCAGATCGGTGCAGAAATCAGCGCACTTGATATTGCAATTCTTGAGTGGTAGGAAGTTCACCACTATATGAAAATGGTAGTTTGTGTATACCCGGTAGCAAACTTTTAAAATTAGTATCAAAGTGCAACTGACGCTGCTTGGCATACACCCAAAAATCAACTAAAGGCAATTTCGTCTCGATGCTTAAAACGGCAGTTTTCAGAACAGGATCAACATTTTCAATTGTCAAAATGGGCTGAATGTCTGGAGCTTTCCTTTTAGGTATGTAGGTAAACAAGCGTTCATAGTGCTCATCTATAACCACCTTCACAAAACCCGTGTAGGTTTCTGAAATACCCATTAAAACCTGAGTTTTGTATTGTTGAACCGGATAGGTTTTGCGCTCTTTTCTTTGAAAAACACCATTTTCATTATAGAATTGAACTTCAACAGTAACTAGTGTGTCTTCAGGCACTTCGCTACACAACACTAAAAAGCGCGCGTCTTCTAGGTGTTTTTCAAGCACGGCAATTGATCTGTAATCGTCTTGAACGGCATAATGCAAAGCCTTCCAAGCGCCAAAATAATCAATACTTGACCACGTAGGAGCTGGCCAGCAATCATTGAGTTGCCAATAAATGGTTCCCATACAACGAGGTGCATCTGATCGGTGCCCTGCAATGGCCATGCTCACCGCTTTCTGCTGTGTGAGTTGTGAATGATAAACAAAAGCTTCAAAGTCTTTGGATTTACCATAATAATGCTTGGCGTGTTTTTCGATCATGCCATTGCCTACATAAGATTTCTGGTGATTTTTCATCACAGCAGAGGTCAAACTGAGGTCTTTGGGTAGTGCAAATTGATTTACAGTAGCAAGTTCCGGGAAACTCTGAAAACCATATTCGGCGTTGAAGCGCCCTATTTTATTGGCAAAATCGGTAAGCGGATCTTTGCCATGCCAGACACCCCAATAATGCATAGTGCCGTGGTTGAAATACTCATCGTTACCCCAATTACTCAGTGGTGAAGTATGGATGTAAGGAAGATTCGTATAGGCCTGAACCTGTTTAGGTAATAAGTCTAGAAATACAGCTTGATACGCACTTTCAATTGTTTTTTGCGCGGCATCATTGAGGTGATACTGCAACTGAAAGCCCCAATTTTTCCAGGCTACATCCACTTCATTATTGCCATTGAAATATACCACCGATGCGTGGCTTGCCAAGCGCGGAATGTGTTGTTTGATTTCCTGACTCACCTGACTCATAAAGGCAGCATCTGCCGGATACATGGCACATGCAAACATGAAGTCATGCCAAACCATAATACCAGCACGATCACAAGCATTTAAAAAGGACTCGGGCGCATACATGCCTCCTCCCCAAATCCTGACA
>JBEEKM010000077.1:0-5021 GCA_041168645.1 Bacteroidota bacterium
TGTGGGCCATGCGCATGACCATGCGCTAACTCTTCAGGATCCGCTTCGCGAACCTCAAGAATGGTACCTGCAAAATGAAGGTCAGTTCCGGCAAGTGGATGATTGAAATCCATCTGAACTGTTTCTTCTGTAATTTCTAAAATACGACCACGCAACTGATTGCCATCGCTATCAGACATCGGTACTAAACTTCCTACTTGAAACATTGCTGCATCAAACTGTCCGTCTTCGTTATGGAAGATGTTTGCAGGAAGCATCACGATGTGCTGTGGATCTTGCTCGCCATACGCATTAGCTGCTGCGATATGAAAATCAAAATGTTCACCAGCAGTTTTGCCAGCGAGTTTTTCTTCAAATTCAGGAATCATTCCACCCACACCATACAAGAAGGTCAAGGCATTTTCCGGAGTTGTTTCTTCGATGTGTTCTCCGGTTGTGTGATCAGAGAGCTTGTAGGTCAAGGTGACGACCTTGTTGTGGGAAATTTGCATGTTATTTTTGAATTAATTGCTTTACAAAATTAGGCAAGGCGAAAGTGGAGAAGTGGATGTCTTCGTTGTAGTAGCGAAGGCCTTTCTCGGCAACAAACGACTTGATAGCGTCGGTGTTGGTTACTTTTCTTGGGTCTACAGAACCTTTCAGGCCATATTGGAAAGACCACATGCCGGTAGGGTAGGTAGGAACGAAGAATAAACCAACTGGTGCGTTGTTGGCACCAAAAATTGATTGCAGGGTTTGGTTGAGTTCTGAGAATGCTTTTTCGTTGAACTTAGGTGATTCACCCTGAGCTACCAAGATACCGTCAGCCTTGAGGGTGCGGTAACAATTTTGGTAGAAATCTACACTGAATAAACCTTCAGCAGGGCCAACAGGATCAGAACCGTCAACGATCAGTAAGTCGTAAACTGCATCTGGTGCATTTTTAACAAATGCAATTCCGTCGTCAACGATGAGTTCTAAACGTGGATCGTCAAAAGCTGCTGCGATTTCAGGAAGGTGCTCTTTACACGCTTTGATCACTTCGCCATCGATTTCAACCATGGTTACTTTTTCGATATTGCTGTGGCGCAATACTTCGCGAACGGTACCGCCGTCTCCACCGCCGATTACCAACACATTTTTAGCGTTCTGCAAGGTGAAAAGACTTGGGTGTGAAATCATTTCGTGGTAATGGAATTCGTCTTTGATAGTGGTCATGACCATGTCGTCAAGGGCCAACATTTTTCCATATTTAGTTGATTCTAAGATGCGAACACGCTGAAATGGCGATTGCACATCAAAGAAAACATCTCCGGTAAAACGCAAAGAAAGCGCTTGGTCTTCGTCTTTGTCTGTAAACCAAACGTTGCGTGTGTAAAAATCAGGGTTGCGCCACTCAGCTGCTTTTTCACGAGCTGTAGTGATGTCAAAATCATTGCGAGTCAGTAAGTTAACTGAACCGCGTTTCATTTCGATAGCCGAATAAGACTTAGCGCCAAAACACTCTTTTAAGTGATCAAAGGCAATCCAGGCATTCATGTCGCCGCAAGTAAATACATCTACTGCAGCATAGCCGTATTCAGGCCAGGTATGAATAGCAAGGTGGCTTTCTTGAATAACAACCACACCAGAAACACCGTACGGAGAAAAATGGTGAAAGGTCGAATTGATAACCGTAGCTTCTGCCTTTCGGGCTGCTCCGACCATGTCGCGTTCGATCGCCGCAACGTCGTTCATAACGTGCGGATCACAATTCATAAACTCTACCAAGATGTGGTTTCCAAGTGCAGTAGTACTCATTTTACGATGATAAATTAAAAAATTGAGCGCAAAGTTACGCAATTTAAGGGGGATTCATGTGTAACTTATGTTAATTTTCAGTCAGATAAGAAACGAAGCTTTTCTAAGCTCACCTTGATTCTAGCTTGTCCAAATATAACAGTCAGTTGTTTGCCTTTCATTTCTTCTACAATGCCGATGCGGTTGGTCTGAATCAATTGCACCTGAGTACCCACTTTAATTCGTTCTTGCTCGTACTTTTCAGCGCGCTGCACCTCTTTCTTGGTTGGCTTTTGAGTAGGAGCGGGGAGAGGGGCCTTTTTCTTGATTGTTTGCTTTGATTTTTCAAGCCGCAGGTATTGCGTAAGCTCTTGAAAAAGAGTGGTATTGATATCTTTCTTGCGCGAACTCACGTTGAATTTTTCAATAAAAGCAAGCATTTTCTTGCCCGCTTGAAGTTGGCGCTGGCTACTCTCTTGCACTTGCGTTACCTGTGTTTGCTTGTGCACAAGCTTTTGAATCTCTTGTTCGTGCTGCTGTCCTGCTTTTTCAGCAGCTTTGGCTGCTTCTTCAAGGCGCTTGTTTTGAGCCAACAACTGGTTGCGTTCTTTTTGTAAGCTACTCAATAGTTTATCGAGCCTCACTTTTTGCTGATCTAAACGGAGTTTGGCTTCTTTAATCAGTTCTTTTGAAATGCCATTGAGTTGCGCTACCTCAAAAGTAAAGGAGCTACCGGGTTGCCCACTCGAGAACTGATAAAGCGGGGAGAGGTCTTTTTCATTGAAAAGCATACAGCCATTTAAGGCTTGCGGCAATTCATCGGCCTTGAGCTTGATATTCGAATAATGCGTGGTAATCACTGCAAAAGATTTCAAGGCATACATTTGTTCGAAAAACACTTCTGCTAAAGCTGCGCCTAATTCAGGATCCGAACCGGTACCAAATTCATCGAGCAAAAGGAGTGTTTGGGCATTTGCTCGGCCCAAAAAGAACTTCATGCGTTGCAAGCGGTAAGAGTATGTACTCAGTTCATTTTCAATAGATTGATTATCTCCAATGTCTGAATAAATTTGCTTGAAAAAACACATCTGACTATCAGGTGCAACAGGCACCAACAAGCCAGCTTGCAGCATGAGTTGCAATAAGCCGATGGTCTTCAGCGTAATACTTTTTCCACCTGCATTTGGCCCCGAAATAACCAGCATTCTGGACTTCTGTAATAAACTGACATTCTGAGCAAACGTACTCTTGCCTGCAGCACTGTTTGCTTTGCGCAAGAGTGGGTGATACGCCTGTTTGAGCTGAAAACTTGGGTGCTGATTAATGGCTGGCAAAACAGCCTCCATTTCAAGCGCCAGCTTACATTTTGCGTTTAAAAAATCGATTCTGGTAAGCAAGATTTGATAAGCGCCAATCAGTGGGCGGTATTGTACCATGAGCGCAGTTAGCGCCTGTAAAATGCGGTGAATTTCTTTGCGTTCGTCGTCAAATAAAAACTCAAGTTCATTATTAAGCGGCACATTCACTAGTGGCTCAATAAAAGTCAAACTACCGGTTTTACTTGAACCATGGATGTTGCCAGGAACTTTACGCTTAAAAGTAGACAACACTGTTAATACACGACGCTCATTCACAAAGGTTTCTAGCGTTTCAGCCAGCACTTTGTCTTTGTTATAACGCCTTAGTTCTTTATCAAAATTCTTATTGATCTGATTGCGCAAGACCCGAATTCTGGCCCGAATATCAAAAAGCTCAGTGGAGGCGTCGTCTTTGATTTGTCCGTTGCGGTCAAAAACCTGATCAATTTGCTCGATGATTTCCTTTGTATAATAAACATCTTCAGTCAGTTGTTCGAGCAGCGGATATTTAAACAAGGAATTTTCAAAAAACAAGACCACAGCATTGACCAATTCTGAGGCTTGGTAAATGCGTCTGAAACCTTCGAGCGAAATAACGGAACGCTGAATTCCTAATAATTTGATTTCTTGTTCGAGTTCTTCGAATTCTAGCAACGGAAATTTTTCACCGTGCACGCGAACCTGACGCAGTTCATCAAGTCTTTTGAGTTCTTGTCTTAAAACCTGAAACTGATTCTTTGGTTGTAGCGTTTTGACCTGCTGCAAAGCTGTAGGGCCAATACAGAATTTTTCAAGCCAGTTTTTAATGGCTTCAAACTCGAGGTCGTGGAGGGTTTGTTGGTCGGTGCTAAACACAGTGCAAAGATATACAACGTTTCAAATACAGAATTGTTGAATTGTCATATAATTAATATTATGTTAAATAGAATATTTATGTAATGATTCGGATTTGAGAATTATATCTATTGGTGATTTATTTAAAGATCTGATATCATGAAAGAATTCCTACTCTAATTAACGAGAGATCTTTAATTTTATACAATCGAACAATAAATATGGCCATCTACTCATTTAACGGTTTTATCCCAGTTGTCAAACCAACAAGTTTTGTGCATCCACAAGCCAACGTTACTGGAAATGTAATTATTGGTGAAAATGTTTACATCGGCCCAGGTGCGGTTTTACGCGGTGACTGGGGACAAATCATTATTGAAGATGGCTGCAACGTTCAAGAAAATTGTGTGATCCATATGTTCCCGGGAACAACAGTTCATTTAAAAGCTGGTGCACACGTTGGACACGGCGCCATTATTCATGGTGGAATATTAGAAGAAAATTGCCTGATTGGTATGAATGCTGTATTAATGGATGATGTCATTGTTGGTGCAGGTTCAGTAATTGGCGCACTTTGCTTTGTGCCTGCCAAGATGCAGATTCCTGCAAGGAGTTTGGTAGTTGGGAATCCGGCTAAAATCATCAAAGAAGTTTCCGACGATATGTTGGCTTGGAAAACTGAAGGCACCAAGCTCTATCAACAATTGCCAGCTGATTGTCAGGCCACTCTGAAAGAAGTTGAACCACTTACTGCACCCGAAGAAAACAGACCGCAGCAGCAGCGTAACTATTTCACTTGGCAAGAAAAGAAATAAACATATTAACAATTTGTCAAGATTGTTAGGCCAAAGGCAATGAATGTATTACCTTTGTTTCCCGTAGTTACAAACGTTATATGTCCAATTCAACCAAGTATGTTTTTGTAACCGGGGGGGTCACTTCTTCTCTAGGTAAAGGCATCATTTCTGCCTCATTAGCAAAACTTTTACAAGCGCGTGGTTACACCACCACCATTCAGAAACTAGATCCATATATCAATATCGATCCAGGAACCCTTAACCCTTATGAGCA
>JBEEKM010000078.1:0-4971 GCA_041168645.1 Bacteroidota bacterium
CAGCAATGTTTTTATTTTGGATCAGAACCGCGTGGGTTCAGACCTCGATGCGGGCCAAACTTTCAGAGTGGGTACTGACATCAATCTCAATCAAAGAAACACCATGGGCTTTATCTTTACTGGCGCTACCGGCCAAAGAGACCGCACTGGCAAACTCTGGAATGGGCAGCTGGACACCAACGGGCAGGTCATTGACCTCTGGAGTCGTTATGCTGTCGACCCATCCAACCGCACCAATTATGATTTCAGTTTCAATTTCAAACACGACTTCAAAGATAACCGCGGTAACCTCATGCTCGATGCCAACCAGTCAATCGGAGAGGAGCACACCCAAGGATACTACACAAACACCTATTATACCCCTGACACCGTTGAGTTAAATCAGGCCAAAATTGAACAGCAGCTATTTAACATTGACAAAAACCTGATTACCACCGCACAAGCAGACCTCACGTATTTATTCCCTGATCTCGGTATTCGCACAGAGGCCGGTTTAAAGGCAATTTTGCGCGATCAACTTGTCGATACTTATTCAGAGTCCAGAGATACCATTTCTCAACTTTTTGTAGAAGACACCCTCGCCAATTTTTTATACGGCTACAAAGAGCAGATTTTTAGTGCTTATGGCGTTGTTGGTAAGCAGTTCAATCGCTTCAAGATTCAGGGTGGTCTTAGGGTTGAGCAAGCTTACCAAATTCCGAATCTCATTTCCGACTCCATCCGCATTATCAATGACTACTTTAATTTCTTTCCTTCAGGGCACCTGCGTTATGAGCTCAAACCTAAATCAGAACTGAGCTTTAGTTATTCCAGACGCATCAAACGCGCTGCAGCCGATGAGCTTAATCCATTTACCAATTATTCTGATCCTTACAACCTCAGACAGGGAAATCCGTTCTTGAAGCCTGAGTTTATTCATTCTTTTGACCTCGCTTATTCTTTGGAAAGAAAAAAACTCACGGTTACCTCTTCGCTTTATTACCGCAACTCAACAGGCGTTATTTCACGCGTGAAAGAATTTTATGAAAACGGCACCAGTGCAGTTACCTTTATGAATATCGCTGAAACCAAAGCACTCGGTTTTGAGGCCGTATTCATGTTCAAACCAATTACGTCGCTAAGAAGTACGCTTTCTTACAATTCTAATTACACCTGGTACATCACCAATCAGGCCTCGTTGCCAAACCGCCAAGGATTTAACCACAACGTAAAATGGAATACCTCTTATGAGTTTTGGAAAAAAACAGCAACGCTTCAATTGAGTGTCAATTACAATGGGCCAAGGGTCACAGTGCAAGGTATTGCTCAAAGACAGGGGCCAGTAGATATCGCTTTTGAAAAGAAATTAGCCAATGGTAAATGGACACTCGGAACGCGTGTTACAGATGTTTTTAATCGCCAAGGGTTTTACTTTTTAGTGGACCGCCCCGGAGTGCAGCAAGTAGGCGAGTTCAAATGGCTCACGCGCAGGGTTTATGTATCTGCGAGCTATAAATTCGGAAAACTAGAAATCTCCAACAAAGCTAAAAATGCTGGATTTGAAGGTGGTGGCGATCTTTAATGGAAGCCTATGCTTGTAGTTTTTCTCGGGTAACTCCTATTCTCAATATTTCATGTAATAGCAAAGGCTTAGAAGCAAGTAAAAGCTTGAATTGAGCTAGGTCTATTCCTTTTATGTGCGGTGCGCCTTGCACCAATTCTTGTAGTTCAGTATAGAGCGCTTGTGCATCGAGAATTTGAGAGAGCTTAACTGGTTGCTCGGTATCTAAGTCTAGTCTGGGCCATATTTCAAACCAATTCTGAAAAAGTAGTTTGGCCTTTTCCAAGAGGAGCAGGAGCGCAGATGCATCCGGGCAGTTGTAAAGCTGCGTTTGTAGTTGAGCCCGTTGTTTTTGAAACATCTTGAGTTGCTCTAGTAGCGCAAATAAATCAATTTCAGCAGCTGAAAAAGGGCTAAAAACTACGCTTGTCCTTGGTTCTTTTTTTGAAGGAAGCTCAAAAGTTTGATCGTGAAGTAGGAGCTGTTCTGCTTTTAAAAACCTAAGCAGTTCTTTTTCAAATTTAGAATAGAGCAAGACTTGATCAAAAGAACGGTAAAGGCGTTGTTTGATGTCAAAAAATACCGTTTCTAAAGCATCTTGAATTTCTTCGAGGTCGGGTAGGCTGCTTGCCTCAAAACCAACAGTAATCAGCGCCTCTTGGCGATTCATTTCTTTTGATTTTTGCGCATGCGCAAATTGAGCATTTCAACAATGAGGGCATAAACAAGCGCAAAATAGATGTAGCCTTTTTGCAAGTGCTCTCCGAAGGCTTCGGCAATAAGCATGATACCGATTGCTACTAAAAAGGACAACGCAATCATTTTGATGGTTGGTCTTTCGTTGATAAAGCGGCTGATTGGCCCCGAAAACCACATCATGACCAACATTGAAATTAGGACGGCTAAAACGATAATGATCAAAGGATTGCCATGAGCTTCGTGTTGGATGTCGTTGGTCATGCCGATGGCTGAAATCACAGAGTCAAAGCTGAAAATAAAATCAACCACCACAATTTGGGTAACCGCTGCTGAAAAGGTGCCGTAACTTTTCTTTTGTTCTTCTTCGTGTTCACCTTTTACACTCGCGTGCATTTCACCAACAGACTTATAGATCAAGAATAAACCTCCAATGAGCAGCACCAAACTGTGAGCGGTAAAATTGTGTCCAGCAACACTAAACAAAGGTTCGCGGTCAAGGGTCATGATCCAAGAAACCAAAGACAACATAATGATGCGGATGATCAAAGCTAAGCTCAGTCCGATGAGGCGAGCTTTCTTTTGCTGGTTCTTGGGTAAATTGTCCGTAATGATCGAAATGAAAATGATGTTGTCGATACCGAGTACAATTTCAAGTAGGGTCAAAATCAGTAAATAGGTGAGCCCCACAGATGTGCTGAGAATTGAGAAGTAATCTAAAAATTGGTTCATGCGGTGGTCTTTAAAAAATTAAAAAATTGGTCCAAAACTGCTGCGTTTTCATCTTGAGCAGTTTCAATTTGAATGATTTGAATTTGATTCTTCGGATTCAAAAATGCCGATAAATCTTCAAAAATGCTTGCTTTTGAATGCGCTTCTTGCACCTCAAAACCATAACCCCTGATGACTGCTGCTGGTGAGGTCTGATGCGTGGCTTCAAAATATTGCTCGCGCAATGGAGAAGCTGCTGGTCCTGGAATGATTTGAAAAATGCCACCTCCCTTATTTTGAATCACGACTATTTTGAGATTCTTTGGAAAGGGCTTCGTCCAAAATGCATTGCTGTCATAGATCAGGGAGATGTCTCCACAAATGAGGTAGTGCTGTGTATCAGGTGAGGCTAATGCCGCGCCAACGGCTGTAGAAACAGAGCCGTCAATGCCACTGGTGCCCCGATTGCTTTCATAGCGTAAACCGGTTATAGGGTCAAAAAGCTGGGCATAACGCACCACCGAACTATTAGCCATGTGCAAAACTGCAGGGCCTTCTACCAATTCAAAGAAGGTTGAAAACACGTCGTAATCGGTGAGTATTGCTGTAGGCGTTTCGAACAGGGCTTGTTTGTCTTTGGCCAAGTAGTCAATGGCTTTCCATTTGCCATTGTAATTAGTGGTATTCAAGATCAGGCTTTCCTTTTCAAGCGCCTGCATGAAGTCTGTTTCTGGGATGTTTAAAAAGGTGGTGTTCAGTCTGAAGGTATCCATTTCTGGAAAGTCAGGAGCAACCCGCCAATGAAATGCCGCTTTGTTTTTACGCAAGTAGGCCTTGATTCTTTTTGAAACTACAGCGCCACCAAAACTGATTAATACTTCCGGATGAAAATCAGGATTCTCGGTATCGAGTCCGTTGAGGCTGCGGTCAATGCAAGCATTGAAGCGCTCATTTTGAATATTTGACGTATTCTCGACTAATACCACTACATTGCTCTGGGCAGCAAAACGCGCCAGTGCTTGTTCAAATTGCGCATTAGGCGTCATTTGCCCGACCAATACCATGATTTTTTTACCATTCAATAGGCTGAAATTGGGTAGCTGAGACTGCGTTTTTTCGGTGCTCGGTTGGTAATTTTCAAAAGTCTGTATAGCTGCTTGCTGATAGAGCGGTTCGTTAAGCCCAACATTGATATGAATGGGGCCTTTCCAACGTGCATGCAAGTGCTCGAGTGTTTGCTGTAATTGGCTTTCTAGCTCATTATTGAGTTGAAAACCACTTTCGTCGAGCTCTAAGTAAGCGTGCGCATGATTTTTGAAAACCTCGCGTTGCACGATGGTTTGACCATCGCCCTGATTGATCCATTCGGCAGGTCGGTCTGCGGTCAGTACAAGTAAAGGAATATTTCTGTAGTATGCTTCTGCTAAAGCAGGATAATAATTGAGGCAGGCTGAACCAGAAGTGCAGCAAAGCGCTACTGGTTTTTGGGTTTCTTGTGCGAGGCCGAGCGCAACAAATGCTGCTGAACGCTCATCGTGGATTACGAGTGTTTGGATGTCGGGGTGCGCATCAAAAGCGATAGCAAAAGGTGCATTTCTGGAACCTGGCGACAACACAACGTATTGAATTCCGGCCTGAGCTGTTCGTGTGGCGAGCCATTGGACCAAAATTTTATCGCTGCTTTGCATGTGGCAAATTTACTGCATTTCAGAGCAGCTGTAACAAGGTTTTGCTTTTATTTTCGGTCTCTTGCCACTCTTGTTCTGCAACTGAATCTGGTGTAAAACCGCCACCTACATAAATGTAGAGTTTCCCTTCATAAACCTGTGCACAACGCAAATTGACAAAAAGCTTCTCGTGTCCTACTCTCAAATTGCCAATGATTCCGGTATACAATGCTCTGTCATGTGTTTCGAGCGCATTGATATACTGCACTGCTACTTTTTGCGGAAGACCTGCAACAGCTGGTGTAGGGTGTAGGTACTTGAGTAAAAGTGGCAAGGTGCTTTGTGGCATTTGCCAAG
>JBEEKM010000079.1:0-4955 GCA_041168645.1 Bacteroidota bacterium
ATCCGCACGGTTAAAACCAGAGAAGAGAAACTCAACCAAAACCGTTATTTCTTTTGGTATAAAAAGGAAAACAAAGACTGGATTCGCCAACGCCTGCAAAAAGCCAAGCGCCCTGACCTTCTTGAAAAATTAATCGAGCAACCCAAAGGCAATGAGCCAACGGTGCCAAAGTGGCTAGCTGAAAAGCGCAGAAGAAAAGGATAGAATCAATCTTTTGGCCTGAACCAAACCTTTTTTGAAATTTTTCGTCTTAATGAAGGTTAGAACAAACAACCTCTATGAAGACACGTTTTACATTATCACTTGTAGGCTTATTTTTACCACTTTCTATTTTTGCACAAGAACCAGCTGAGGCTGTTGCCGAAGAAGAAAACTACGAAGAACCCGCAATTACTTTCTCGTCTACCCGTGTAGTGAATGGCCATTCGGTTGAAACGCTTGAAAAAGGCACCTATGAATTTCGCATCGAGCATCGCTTCGGCGATATCGCTGGTGTAAATGGCGGTGTTCAAAATATGTTTGGCTTCGATAACTTATCAGACATGCGCATTGCTCTTGAGTATGGCATCACCGATCAACTCATGGTTGGTTTTGGCCGCGCAAAAGGCACAGGCGCTCCGTATCGTTCTTTAGTGGACGGCTTCGTTAAATACAAGGTCATTAGCCAAGAAGAAAAAAAATCTCCAATTTCTATTACTGCTGTGGCAGGTTCGAGTTTTACCTACATGACCGCATCTGAAGATCTCGGCGTAGTTACGCATTTCCCAAAGGTGGTTCATCGGCTTAACTATTTTGCACAAGTCAATATTGCGCATCATTTCGGTGACCGCGGTGCCATTCAACTAATGCCCACGTTCGTGCACCGCAATTATGTAGCCAACACCGATGTCAATGATTTATTTGCACTCGGAGTAGCGGGTCGTCTGCGCTTGACTTCTCGTTTTGCATTAATTGGAGAATATTATTACGCCTTCAATGGCACTCAGTTCAGACAAGAAGGTTTTACAAACAGCGGCGCCATTGCATTAGAGTGGTTCACATTTGGACATAAC
This sequence comes from Bacteroidota bacterium, assembly GCA_041168645.1. Classification (GTDB taxonomy): domain Bacteria; phylum Bacteroidota; class Bacteroidia; order Flavobacteriales_D; family Crocinitomicaceae; genus UBA952. The sequence continues at coordinate 1,053 of JBEEKM010000079.1, forward strand.
TTCACAATTAACCTTACCAATTCGGGTGGTATCGGCGAAACTCAATTCATCCCTTACACCACTGAACAATGGAAGAAAGGTCAGTTCCGTTTTGGTTTCACTGTTGGCAGGAAATTTGTAATTGAATAAATTTTAAAATCAACGAGTTATGAAAAACTTCCGCATCACTATACTAACTGTTTTCAGCTTTTTGTTCCTGAGCGCATTTACTTTAATTGCACTCGAACACTATGAAGTCACCCAAGATTTTTCCCTAGAATTCAAAAGTAAAGATCCTTCAGGCTCCTTTAAAAAAATGGAAGGCCAAATCGAATTCGACGAAAAGGACCTCTCTAAATGCAGCTTCGATTTAAAAATTGATGTGCGTTCTATTTCAACAGGAAATGGCATGATGACCAAAAAATCACAAACGCCAGAATGGTTTGACGCCGTGAAATATCCTTATGCCAAATTTAAATCAACCAAAGTTGAAAAGAAGGAGGCAAACACTTACAATATTTTAGGTAACCTCACTATTAAAGGGATCACTAAACCTGTAACCGTTCCGGCAACCTATAGCAAGGCAGGTAATAAAATCACACTTAAGGGCACTTTCTTTGTCAACAGACTTGATTTCAAAGTCGGCAAAAAAAGCGAAGCGGTTCCGGATCAAATGAAAGTCAATTTTGAAATTCCTGCACTCAGTAAATAATCTATACATGAAAGCAACATTCTTTTTTATTGTCGGTTTAATCATCTGTTCATCTTGTTCTTTTGCACTTTTTTCTTGTTCAAAAGATAAAGTAACGCCCACTGAAATTCAGTGTAATTCAACCGTCTCTTTCTCTAATGATATTGTGCCTATCATACAAGAAAAATGCATCAGTTGTCATGATTTAGGAAATGCTTCTGCGGGCTATGACTTCAGTTCATATACTTCTATTTCTGCCAACGCCAATGCAATTTTAGGTTCAATGAAGCAAAATGGTTACCAACTAATGCCGATTGGCGGCCCCGCATTACCAGATTCAACAATCCAAAAAATAGCATGCTGGATTTCTCAAGGCAAGCTTGATAATTAATCTACTCCTTATATTTTTGAATTCAATTGCTTTAAATTTTCCGAGATGAAAAAGATATTTTTTCCGCTATCACTTGCTTTTCTAACTATAGGAATATGCTCTTTTGAAACAAATGATTCCTCAGGTTTTCAGGCAGCCCCATTAAATGCAAATGGCCCAAGCGGCGGTCAAGCTGGTGCTCCTGGCGAACAAAACTGTACAAGTTGTCATAGCGGAGCCACTCAAAATGGAGCTAACGAAAACTTATTAGTTGTCAATAATGACATTGGTTTTGGCATTACACAATACACCCCCGGAGCTAGTTACACAGTAAATTTATCAATGGCCAGCAATCCTGCAAAAAAAGGATTTCAAGTCACGGCATTAAATGCTGCTAATACAATGGCGGGTAATTTTGTTGCTGGTGCAAATACGCAAATCAAAACAGCAACCATATCAGGTGGGCAACGCAAATACGCCACACACAAAAGTTCTTCAAATACTTCGGCAACTCAAACCTGGAACTGGACCTGGGAAGCACCAGCTACAGAACAGGGTGCCATTACTTTTTATGTGGCCACCAATAAAGCCAATAACAATGGCAATGACAACGGCGACATCATTTATTTGTCGCAGCATGTCTTTTTAAACGACGATGTCAGCATCGAAGAATTGGAAGTCGAAACGAATTTCAATGCGGGTTACTCTATTGACAAAAATGCTGTATACATTGAATACTCAACGCTATCCATTGCATTAACGAGCTTGAACGTGGTTGATTTAAACGGAAAATCGGTTTTTGCAAAGAAATTAGGCGCTTCGACTGTTGGTACAAACAAGACTTTTGTCGGCTTACCATCAGGCCTTCCTGAAGGTTTTTATGTGGTGCATTTCTTCGTTGGAAACCAAGCGTTTTCTAAAACAATTAGTGTACAACATTAATAACGAAGGTTGGCCGCTCTTTCGGCATAAAAACCTTTGTCTTCAACAATACTCAATCTGAGGCTGCTAAATGCAGCCTCTTTTTTTTGCTGTTGGTATACTAAAAGCAGGTACCAATTGGCCTCTTCCATAAAATTCGAAAAGTCGATAGTTTTCAATTTAAGTAGTCTGTTTTCTGCTTGTTCGAATTGCTTCAAATTAAAAGTACTCAGTGCGCCATAAAATAATGCATTGGCATCGTCTGGATACTCCGCCAAGATTTGATCGCACTTTAACAAGCACAATTTGTAATCGTTTTTTGCAAAATTTTCAAGGGCGCTACTTAATAAATTGATGTACGGAATAGATATTTCTTCATTTTGTTCACTGGCTTCGTTGATTTCTCTGCCTTTGAAATTTGATTTTCGGTAGTACTTGTAGTCGATTACCTTAAAGTTTTTAATCAGGAGCTCTCTTCCTATTTTGCGCTTAAGTTCCTTCTTTGAGTCGTTGTTTGTCTGAATGGGTTGCAGTGGCAATTGTTGCATCGGCGAAATTGGCGCTATCTGCTGCTCTTGGTCATTTCTTTTTAAAACAAAATCATTTGATACAACAAGTGGACTGATGCGTTTCTGGCTACTTAAAGGCGCAAGGCTTTTTAAATCTTTAGGTTGATGAATTTTTATTTTGGCTACCAATGATTTTTTTGGCAGTTCTTTTTGCATTGGTTCTTTTTCAAATTCTTGAGGACGCCAAAGAACTCCTATTAGAATAACAAGCCCAAGTCCAATAATAAGTGATGGTATTGTTAATCTCCTTCGCTTTGCGCTATAACGTTTGTCAATTCCTGAAAAATGAGACCATCCTTCCGGATTTTCAATGTATCCTTCCACGGCATCCATAATGAGCTCGTCATCTGAGTGCTTCTTCTCAAATGCATGCTTTTCTTTTTGATCTTGGCTCAAAAGATATTTTTCGAATGCTGCTTTAGTTGCTTTCATTGTTGCTATTTTGCTCCATCATTATCTTTAAATTTCTTTTTCCATTTTGCAGATGGCTTTTCACCTCTTTAAAGCTCAGTTGGGTTCTACTCATGATTTCTTCATAACTCAGCTGCTCGATAAAAAATAATCGAATGCATTCTTTTTGAGTTGGCTTTAATTGCTCCAGCACTTTTTCGAGTAAGTTCAACTGTTGTTCTTTCCATAAGATTTCTTCTTGAGCTTCATCTGATGAAGAACCAACCGCATGACCCATAGCATTTTCATCTAAGGAAACTCCCGTTAACTTTTTTGCTTTTCTTATAAATTGAAGGGCTTCATTTCTAGAGACTGTATGCAACCACGGTTTCAATTGCTGTATTTCATGATGCATCAGGAGCTGGGGCAACTTAGCGAAGAGGTCCATTAATAAGTCTTCAGCTGCGTATTTATCTTTCGTATATTTTAGAAAGACACCATAAATAAGATGTCCATAGCGCAGAAAAAGCTCATCGATGCAGCTAGGCCATTGCTTCTGCTTGTATAATTGCAGAACAGCAGCGTCGTCAAGACCGCTTAAATATTTCCTTTTATTCCAGACCATCTGTTACAAAGATGCTGAAAAACCTAGGTTTCCACAAAAAATATCAAAAAAGTGAAACCTTCCAAATGCTTGATCGTTAGACTACTTGTCTCTACGCAATTATTTTTTTTAAAATTTCTTTCAAAAAATTATTGCAGAACCAAAAAGAGTACATATCTTTGCACCCCGCAATTGAGACAACGGTCTTATCGAAAAGCGGCCAAGATGACAACGGTTAAGGTGAGCGGAAGCTTTTTAACTGACTAAAGAAAAAGTTCTTTGAAGTATTGAGAAATAAGGAAACAGCGTTTTTAAGAATAAAAACAAACATACTCGAGCTCTTAAAATTCGAAGTTATTATACAACGGAGAGTTTGATC
>JBEEKM010000080.1:0-4850 GCA_041168645.1 Bacteroidota bacterium
ACGTTTGACCACAACTTTTCAATGCCAGCGGCTTCAAACACCATTTCATCTTCAGTGATCCCTTTTGATTTCAAGTAAGCTTTTACCCTACGCAAATCTGAGTTCAGTTGTGCATAGGCATCTTTTAACTCATAACTATTTCGAGAAAAAGAGGCATTCCAAACAATTAAGTCTGAATCAAAAGATTGCTCCCCTAAACCTGTCACGGCAACGGTATCATCTGGCTTTCCTTTTGACATATAAGACTTCCCTAGAATAGAACCTGTAAAGATGACGGCCACTGCAATGAGAATAGTCGAGAAATGTTGTTTGAAAAAATTCATGGATTTTAAGTTTTATGTCAAACCAAGGTACTACAATTTTGTTACACCTATATGGAAACAAAAAATATAGTCGTCATTGGCGCTTCAAAAGGAATTGGTTTAAGCCTCACCACCATGCTGCTCGATCAAGGGCATCAGGTGTACGCCACTTATTCAAATACAAGCCCAGCTTTAAATCATCCGAATTTGCATTGGCAAAACTTCGATGTTCGATCGTTAGAAACCCTAAACTTACCTGAGGTGGTACACGGCTTGGTTTACTGCCCAGGAAATATCGCACTCAAACCTTTTAATCGTTTTTCAAGCACAGATTTCTCCCAAGATTATGAATTGCAAGTTCTTGGCGCAGTTACCTGTCTGCAACAAGCACTTGGTGCGCTCAAGAAGTCCGGAAATGCTGCGGTTATTTTGTTTTCAACGGTTGCCGTGCAGCAAGGATTACCCTTCCATTCCTTGGTATCTGCCTCTAAAGGTGCACTAGAAGGGCTCACTAGAGCATTGGCTGCTGAATTAGCGCCAAATATCCGCGTGAATGCCATTGCACCTTCTTTGACCAACACGCCACTTGCAGATAACTTACTAAACTCAGATGCTAAAAAAGAAGCCAATGCAGCGCGCCACCCGCTCAAACGCGTAGGTGAACCACAAGATATCGCAGCGATGGCCGCCTTTTTATTAAGCGAGCAAGCCACCTGGATCAGTGGCCAAATCATGCATGTAGATGGTGGTATTTCTGCCTTGCGCATATGATTGCTGCCCTGACACTTGAAGAAATTTTTGCTAAAATTGACCGTTTTGACCCAATCAGCTACGGCAAAACGCGCAACTACCAAGATGGCGGTGTCAGTTATTTGTCGCCGTATCTGGCGCGTGGTGTAATTAGCCTTAGCCAGGTCATTGAGCGTTTATTGCAACGAGGTTTCAAGTTGTATCAAATGGAATCCTTTCTCATGGAGCTTTGCTGGCGCGAGCATTTTCAACGCTTATGGCAAGCACACAAACCTACTGAAAATCTCCGCAATCCACAATTTAAGATCAAGCATATGGAGGGATTTCCGAAAGAAGTTTTGGAAGCTAGAACTGGAATCGAAGCCCTTGATTTAGGCATTGAACAACTTTATCAAACCGGTTATTTGCACAATCATTTGCGCATGTATTTAGCAAGCCTCGTTTGTAATCATTATCAGATTGCGTGGCAAACAGCTGCAACCTGGATGCATTTTCATTTAAAAGATGCCGATGTAGCCAGCAATCATTTGAGCTGGCAATGGGTTTGTGGCGCCAATTCAAATAAGGTTTATTACGCCAATCAAGAAAACATCAATAAATACACGCATTCTACCCAGCGACATACTGCACTTGATGTCAGCTATGAACAATTGCCAAACGTAGCGCTTGAAGCCGAACTCATAGATCTCAGCATGCGCTTCTCGGGTGTTTCAGAAAACACTCTAGCAATAAATAAGGAGCAAAATTCTTGCATCTATACGCCTTTTAACCTTGACCCGCTGTGGCACCCCGAGGAAAACTACCAACGCATTTTATTTTGGGATCTTGAATTTTGGAACCAACATCCAGTTTCAATTGCTGTTTTTAACTGGATCAATGACTTGGGAAAGGCCAATTTAAAAAATTTGCAAATTTTTGTAGGTCGTATTGAAGAACTCAGCAACATGCTTGATGTAAAAAAAGCTTGCTGTAAAGAACACCCAAGTACCAGCACCTACCCCTTTCAATTAGAGCAAAGAAGTTGGCTGCTACCTGAACCCGGCCAAATACCTGTTTCTTTCTTCCCGTATTGGAAAAAAGTACAACGCCAGCTTCAAAAGAACTATCAATAAAACCATGGCAGCGCCTCTAGGTATTGTTTGGTTCAAACGAGATTTACGGCTGCAAGATCATGCCGCTCTAGAGGCTGCTGAAAATAGTGGCTTGGCACTTAGCTATATCTGGATTATCGAACCCGTAGAATGGTCTGCGCCTGAAAATGCACTGCGCCATTGGCAATTTCAGTGGGCTTCTATCCAACAACTCAATGAATTATTAGCACCTTTTGGACGTCAAGTTCAGGTGCTATATGGCGCTGCAACGGCAATTTTTGAGACGCTCACAACACAATTTAACTTGCAAGCACTCTGGAGTTACCAAGAAAGCGGACCTCCACGCACCTTTGAAAGAGATCTTCAAATCAAGTCCTATTTGCACTCAAAATCTATTCCTTGGACTGAATTTCAAAGAGATGGCATTATTAGAGGCCTCAAAGACCGAAAGCACTGGGATAAAGCATGGTTTTCATATGTCAATAGCCCCGTCATTCAAAATCAGTTCAATAATGATCGATCATATATTGAGCTCAGAACTACTTTTAAGCTTCCTGAAGCCATTCAAGAGCAAGTTCAAAGCTATCCGTCTTCCTATCAGAAAGCGGGGCCAGTCTATGCTGAAAAATATTTAAATCATTTTCTGCAACAAGGCGTCAAGCATTACCAACAAGGCATCTCGAAACCAGCCATGAGTAGAAAATCGTGTAGTAGACTTTCTCCTTTTTTGGCTTGGGGCAATTTATCAATTAGACAAGTTGTTCGGGCCTCTGCGGCTCATATGAAAAAAGGCCCAGATAAAAAGAATTTCGACGCCTTTTTAACGCGCTTACATTGGCATTGTCATTTCATTCAAAAGTTTGAAACCGATTGCAGTTACGCTACACACTGCATCAACAAAGCCTATGAGGAGCTGCAATATCCAAGCAACGAAGAACTGATCATGGCTTGGAAAGAAGGCAAAACTGGTTTTCCGTTGGTAGATGCCAACATGCGCTGTTTAAAAGAAACGGGGTGGATCAACTTCAGGATGCGGGCGCTTTTGGTTTCTTTCTTTTGCCATCATTTACTCCAAAACTGGAAAGATGGCGTTTCGCATTTAGCGAATTTATTCTTAGACTTCGAGCCTGGCATTCACTACCCGCAATTCCAGATGCAAGCGGGCACAACAGGTGTCAATACCATCCGAGTTTATAACCCCATTCACAACAGTTACAAACACGACCCTGATGCCATTTTCATCAAAACTTGGCTTCCGGAATTAGCACATTTGCCACTCTCTTATATCCATGAACCTTGGAAAATAGATGCAGTAACTGCTCAAGCATGCCAATTTGAATTAGGCGTCACCTATCCTTCACCCATCATCGACCCCAAGAAATCGTTGAGAGAAGAACGCAAGTTTTTATGGGACTTGAAAAAAAGCAAGAAGGCCAAAGAGGAAGGGCAACTAATTTTACAAAAACTAGTAAGACCCAGTGCTGCGCGCGAAAAAATAGAAAAGCGCCAAACTCAGTCCAAAAGAAAGCAGCAAATTGATCCAAAACAAGGTCAGTTGCCCTTGCTGTAAAAGCTGAAAATTTTCGTAGGTGAACGTACTAAATGTAGAGAGGCCGCCACAAATACCGACCACAATAAAGGGCTGAATCTGAACCCATTTGGGCGTATCTTTCCAAAACTGAACTGCCAATGCCAATACAAAAGCAGCCAAAAGGTTGCTAAGTAAAGTAGCCCAAGGAAAATGCGCAGCTGTAAATGGCAACCATTTAGAAAAAGCATAACGCAGCAGGCTTCCGATGCCGCCGCCGATAAAAACCCACACAAAAGTCATGAAGCCCATCGGTCAAGGAGTTTAGAAAGTAAATACTGGCGTAAAGAAAATCCAATGAGCAAACCTAGCAGGCCTCCGCAAATGATGTCTGTGGGGTAATGCACCCCTAAATACACTCTGGATAAACTCACGATAACTCCCCAACTTACAAATACCCAAGCAATCCGTTTATCAGTTTTTAAATAAGGCCATACCAATGCTAGTGCTGCAAATATATTAGCCGCATGCGAGGAGACAAAACCGTATTTTCCACCGAGATAAGGTTTGAAATCTGGCATGATGTGAAAGAAGAGCTTGTCTTGCAATAATGGTTCATGCGATGGACGCAATCTTTGAAAAACATCCTTGAATAAATGTGTCGAAATGGTGTCTGTAATGGCAACTACAAAAATGACCATTAAAAAAAGTAAACCTGTCTTGCGCCAAGAGTTGGTTTTTTTGAGGTAAAAAAACAATAAAAAGGCAACTGGTAAATTGATCCATTTGGAGGATACCACCCACATACTTTCATCTAGCCACGGTGTATGCATGCCATTGATTAGCAATAAGATACCGCGGTCTATCTGAAGGATGAAATCAGTCATGATTCAAGTGCTTCCAAATCAGGTCTTTGAGTTCAGTGAGACCCTGCTGAGCAACAGAAGAGATAAACAGGTAAGGAATCGCTGGTAAATCTTTGGCCAACGCTGCTTTCAATTCGTCATCGAGCATGTCTGCTTTTGTAATGGCCAATAAGCGTTGTTTGTGCAATAATTCTGGGTTGTATTGCTTGAGCTCATTGAGCAAAATTTGGTATTCTTTGTGGATATCATCGGCATCGGCCGGAACCATAAACAAAAGCAAAGAATTGCGTTCGATATGGCGCAAGAAGCGAAG
>JBEEKM010000081.1:0-4757 GCA_041168645.1 Bacteroidota bacterium
TATCTTCAGGTACCTCGAGTGCTTCTGCTAATTCTTCTGCACTTGGCGGACGCTCAAATTCTTGCTCTAGGCGAGAAAACGCTTTGTTGATTTTGTTTAGAGAACCAACTTGGTTCAAAGGAAGACGAACAATACGTGCTTGCTCAGCTAAAGCTTGCAAGATAGACTGACGGATCCACCAAACGGCGTATGAGATGAATTTAAAACCGCGGGTTTCGTCAAATTTCTGAGCAGCTTTAATTAGACCTAGATTTCCTTCGTTGATGAGGTCAGGAAGGGTAAGGCCTTGATTTTGGTATTGCTTGGCTACAGAAACTACAAAACGCAAATTGGCGCGTGTTAATTTTTCTAGTGCTTTTTGATCACCGGCTTTGATGCGGCGAGCTAATTCTACTTCTTCTTCAGCGGTGATGAGTTCTTCACGACCGATATCTTGTAAGTATTTGTCCAGAGATTGACTTTCTCTGTTCGTAATGGATTTGGTAATTTTTAGCTGTCTCATGCGCTTATCTTATCTGTGTTTTGCTAAGTAAAGTTGACTTCTGCTTGTTAGGCAAAGTAACACCGAAAAAAAGGTTTAAAAAAATCTGAAACTCGCTTTTTTCATGGAGTTATTAACGAGTTCTTAACTTTTTCAACGATGCCTAAAAGGAGGCTTTGGTCTTTACAAACCAAAGCCTCGGTAGTCGCGTTTACCGGTCTCATCCATGATCTCTAATAAGATGCCACGATTGACGCCGCTTAGTTTTTCTGTGAGTTCTGCAACTGTTTCTATAGGTTCGTTATTGACTTTAGTGATGATGATGCCCTCTTGTAAACCAATTGATTTGAGTTTACCGGTTGTGATGCTTTTGATCTTGACACCATAAGCAATATTCAGTTCTTTTCTTTCTTTGTCGGTGAGTTCAATAAATGTTGCTCCAAGAGCGTAGTTTTTACTAATTTCTTCTTTACTCATGAGTTCGGTGTCGCCATCTTTGTTGCGCAATACCAGTTCTTTTGATATGATGTCTCCATCTTTCTGGCGCACTGTTAAACTTACCTTGTCGCCGGGTCTGCGTTTGCCAATTTCTTCTTGGAGTGAGGCTACTGAATTCACTTCTTTGCTGCCAATTTTTAAAATGACATCGCCATCTTTGAGGCCTGCTTTATCAGCAGATCCGCCTTCAGTCACTTTTGCTAAAAAGACTCCTTTGAGGTCTGGAAGTTTGTTTTTCTCTTTGACATCTTGGGTGACGTCTGCAATTTGCACACCTAAAAAGCCGCGTTGAACAATACCAAAATCGATGAGGTCGCGCATGACTTTATCAACTAAGTTAATCGGGACCGCAAATGAGTAGCCGGCATAGGATCCGGTTTGTGAAGCTATGGCTGTATTGATACCAATAAGTTCGCCGCGCGTATTGACTAATGCACCCCCACTGTTACCTGGGTTAACTGCTGCGTCGGTTTGGATAAACGACTCAATAGGAACTATATCTTGTGCACTGCGCTCAGAAAGCAAATTGATGTTTCTTGCTTTCGCAGAAACGATACCCGCAGTTACAGTAGAGGTCAGGTTGAAAGGGTTGCCAACTGCTAACACCCATTCTCCAATTTTAAGTTCGTCTGAATTACCGATCGGAATGGCTGGGAAATTTTCACCTTCGATTTTCAACACAGCGATATCGGTGGAGGGGTCAGCGCCAATGACTTTTGCATCGTATTTTGAGTTGTCATTGAGGACTACTTGAATTTCGCTGGCATTTTCTATAACGTGGTTATTAGTGACGATATATCCTTGAGAAGATACGATAACGCCCGAGCCAGCACCAGCGCCATATTGTTTGAATTCACGGCCACCAGCACCGGGGCCATAAAAGAATTCTTGGAAAGGATCTCGTTGAAATGTAGTTTGCACCACCTTTGTGGTGATATGCACCACTGAGTGTACGGTGTTTTCGGCAGCTGAAGTAAAGTCGAGGCCTGAAGGCACACCGTTGAAGTCTACTTGGTGAATGGCGTTTCTGTTGCCGTCTATGACTTGATCAGAGAGCTTAGACGCATTGTGTTGGATAATGACATAAGTAGCGAGTGGGAGGGTTCCGCCGAGGATACCCATTCCGAATAGTTTTAAGGTGTTGAGTATTGTCATGTTGTCAGTTTTTAAATTCGTTTGAGCTAAACGCAAAGAGTGTTCCAAAAATTGCTCAGAAAATGTTAAATTTTGTTAAGAATTTATAAGGATTAATTGAATATTTTTGTTCTTCCTCAATGAAACTAAGCTTTAGCAAATATCAGGGTACTGGAAACGATTTTATCATGCTCGATAACTTCGATGGTCAATATGACAATTTGTCAATTCCTGACATCCAATTGGCTTGTGATCGCAAGTTTGGCATCGGTGCAGACGGCCTCATTTTATTAGCCCAGCATCCTAGTTCAGATTTTGAAGTGATCTATTATAATGCAGATGGCACGCAGTCCTTTTGTGGCAATGGTGCCCGCTGTGCGGTTGCTTTTGCAGCAGCATTAGGGAAATTAAAATCGGCAAACACTTCTTTTATGGCCATTGATGGTCTGCATGAAGCAGTCATTTGTCAGGATGAAGTTAAACTCAAGATGTCAGATGTAAGCCCTATTCAGAAGCGCGGTCAAGACTTCGAATTAAATACAGGTTCTCCGCATTATATATGTTTGGATAACGACCATTCAAGTGCGCATGTAGCGCAATTAGGTAAACAGATTCGTTACAATGACACTTATAAAGAGCAGGGCATTAACGTGAATTTAATGTCGCTGCTCGAAGATGGTCTTCGCGTGGCTACCTATGAGCGAGGGGTTGAGGCCGAAACACTTTCTTGTGGAACGGGCGTAACTGCTGCGGCCTTGGTATATGCGCAATTGCAAAATATTCCAGCTGGAAGCGTCAAGGTACAAACCAAAGGTGGCCAACTTCAGGTTCAATGGCAAACCCAACCTGACGGCTCCTTTACCGATGTTTTTCTGACAGGCCCCGCACAATATATTTTTAACGGTACATATGAGCTTCGTAGGTAAGCAAATCTATTTAAGGGCCGTTGAAAAAGACGACGCAGGCCAGGTTTTTCTTTGGGAAAACAATCCAAAAAATTGGAAAGTCTCCAATACCGAGGTGCCTTTTTCCATGTTTGACATCATTCAGCTCATTGAGCAGCAATCTGATTTACGTAAATCTGGGCAATTGCGCTTGGTCATCATGACACAACAAGACCAACGTGCCGTGGGCGTGATTGACCTTTACGATGTCAATTTTAAGCACGGTTATGCAGCCGTAGGTATTTTAATTGCCGAAGATCAAGATAAAGGAAAAGGCATCGCCACTGAAGCACTTTCCATTCTTATTCAATATTGCACAGAAATTTTAGAACTCCGTAACCTATATTGCCAAATTCATGGCGATAACCAAGCAAGTGTTGCGCTTTTTGAAAAAGCAGGCTTTATGCATGCGGGTACGCGCACCAATTGGTTGCGTTTCAAAAACCAATATTTTGATGAACTTACTTATCAATTATGTCTAGAAAACAAAAATTAATTCTTATCACAGGTGTTGTTGCCATCGGTCTTTTTGCCTTGCTTTTTCCGAAGCTTCGTTATTACTATGCGGCCTTCCAAAAGTCAACGAATACCAGTTCAGTTACTATTTTCATTCCTTCAAAAGTGGAGGCACTCAATATTGAAGCAGTTGCAACTTTACTTAAAGAAAAAGGCGTGCTTGATGACGTTGCTGCATTTGAACTCGTAGGTGAAAACAAAGCCATGAATCCGCGTAATATTGCGCCAGGAAAGTACATCATTGAACCAGGAACAGCCTTAAGACACATCTGGAATGGTTTTAAAATGAATAGCAATCATAACGGAAATGCAGAACAAACAGTTAAAGTCAGTTTCGAAAATTGCCGCTCACTCAATGACCTCGCAGGTAAATTACAACAACAACTCGAGACTGATAGCGTTGCATTTATGGTTGCTTTTCAAGATGCAAATGAATTGAACCGCTTAGGTTTTACCTACGAGCAAGTTCCGGCTCTTTTTATCCCAAATACTTATGAAATGTATTGGGATCAAAAACCGCAAGCGTTCATCGAGCAGATGGCCAAAGAGTTCAAGAACTTCTGGACACCTGAGCGCATGGACAAACTCAAGAAAGTTGGCTTGACAGCTCCAAGCGAAGCGGTAACGCTAGCTAGTATTGTCTATTCGGAGCAATCTAAAAATGCAGAAGAATGGCCAATTATTGCTGGTCTATATCTGAATAGAATCAAGCAAGGTGTTAAGCTGCAATCAGATCCAACCTTTAAGTTCTGTTGGGGAGACCAACTCAAAGGAGTACAGCGTTTATTAGCGGTTCACAGAGATGTGGATTGCCCGTACAATACTTATAAAATTCAAGGTCTGCCTCCTGGGCCCATTTACTTGCCACCAGTTGGTGTGGTCGATGCGGTATTAAACGCGACCCAACACAACTATATCTTTATGTGTGCCAAGCCAGATTATTCCGGAACACACAATTTTACAGCTTCTGGCGCTGAACACATTCAGAATGCTTCCGCATTTCAACGTTGGTTGGCAGCCGAGCTTAAAAATCGCTAAACATGAAAAGAAGACAGTTTATCCGCATCGGAGCCGTGCTCAGTGCACTCAGCGTATTTGACCGACCAAAAGCGAGTCAAACACTTTCATACTCCTTTTCAGGAAAAGCGAAGGGCCCAATTGTACTTTCAACTTGGGAACACGGC
>JBEEKM010000082.1:0-4715 GCA_041168645.1 Bacteroidota bacterium
GGGGCTCCTAGTAAATAGATCTTGACCTCGGGGCTAGCAAGTTTTTCAATGAGCGCTAACCAAATTTTTTTGGGTGCCTGTTTGGTGAACCAAACACTTGTTGGCGCAAGGCAATAATAGGATGATGTTTGGAAGCTACTTATCTTTTCAATGTCAGATAGTGTAGGATAGAGCTGTGGTCTTTTTTTAGGTTGAATTACAAGATCTGCAATCAATTGCAAATTGCGATCAACCTCGTGCCAACCCTCTTTTAATTTGTGTTGAAAACGTTTGGAGTACAGAAAAGAAAGTGGGTTTTTTTGAAATCCTCGGCTTTCTTTTGCGCGCGTCAAAAAAGTAAGTAGGCCAGAGCTTGCAAAACGCTGTAAATTAATCACGAGTTCATAGCGCTGCTGCCTTAATTGTTTACCTAGCTTCCAGAGATTTTTGAGTTTTTGACGTTTATCAAAAGTGTAGACCTGATTCAAAAAAGGGTGTTCGGCAAGTAAAGCTTCGTTTCCCTTTTTAACCACAACATCGATTTGTGCTTCAGGAAATTGTTGGTGCAGGTTTTCCCAAATTGGTGAAGCCAAAATGACATCCCCAAGAAAGGCAGTTTGAATGACTAAAATGCGCTTTAAATTCATCGGATGAGGGTCACGTAGCCTTGCTTCACAAGGGCATCGGTTTTATTGATGATTAATTCAATGCGGTACTGAAAAACATCATTGGTGGCAGGCAAGCCGCTTGTCTGAATGATACCATCCCAACCTTGTGCCGGGTCATTGGTTTCAAAAACTACTTGGCCCCAACGATCAATAATGCTAAAGGTGTATTTTTCAGGATCTACGTTTTGTACAACGGGCAAGAATATAGGATTCAAGCCATCTGGGGTAAATGCATTGGGCACGAACATGAGAGGCTCGTATTTCAGGCAAAGCTCATTGGAAAAACTACTATCGGTAAAACCAAACTGATTGAGGTTTTCCAAGGCCATGATTTGATAACAAACTTCACCGTTATTGCGCAACGCAGAAACATCGTCTTGCAGTTGATACGTTCCGTTCGGCATGATTTGAAAAGGTACTAGTTCCCAAGTTCCATAGGCATTTCTAAATGCTTGGTAATTTTGAATGCCGCCATCAAATTGGGTGTATGGGCTCCAAGTCAAACTATTGATCATGTTGTATTGGTCTGCAGTTCCACTTACAAAAATTGTGGTGTTTTCGTTGGCATAAGAGCCAGGGTTACCACAACTGTCTAGGTAACTACAGCGATAAGTCCAAGGGCCCCACTGGGTGTCAACATCTTCGTCGAGATATACGGCAAGATTTGCGTTTACAGTGGCATTTCCGAGTACTTGGAACACTCCGTTGGTATCCTTTCTTTCAAAAATAATTTCAGTCACACCGACACTTTGGTCTACCCAAGCTTTTAGTTCGATATCTTTTTGATTGACACTAGCCACTCTGAAATAATGAAAACTTGGCGCGCCCGGTTGTGGCATGGTAAAACACAACGGATTCGAAAAGGCGCCAAAACCCATCTGTAAATTGGCCTTAACATACAAGCAATAGTTTTCATTTTTAAGTAATTGAACCGTAGCGAAGGTATCTGTAGTTGTCGTTAAAAGGCTCCATTGATTATTGTTCTTACCCCATATTTCATATGAAAGGACCGCAGCACCTAAATAGTTGGTCCAGCTAAGTTGGGCCGTCTGAGGACACATGTCGAGTTGGAAATTAGCTAGAATGGAGGTATGTAAGTTTGCTTTAGCCGAGGTTTGGAAAGTCGCGGGAATGGTGGTGGTCAAGCAAGAATCAAAAGCGGCAACTGTATAACTGAAGGGCCCGTTGCCAAGTACGTTATACAAGTAGGTTGTGTTGTTTTGTCCGTAGAGTGTATCTAATTCAATCAGAAAGCCGTTGGCATCAAAGGTGTAAACTACATAGCCATAAGTATCTGGCGCCGGATTGTTATTCCACTGAATTTGCATTTGTTGGGTACTGGTATCAAAGCCAACGTTATGAATGACAGGAATAAATGGCGTCATCATGTCGGTCAGGATATCTCCGGGTCTGTTTGAGTTGAAATTACAAGTACTGGTTTTTAAATTCACGCGATAGCGCAAAAATGAATTGCAAATATCAATGGTGTCTGTATAATTGGTTTGGTTATAAGGAACACTATCAATAAAGTTAAAAAAGTTTGTAGGGTATTCCCGATAGATATAATAATAGGCGTTATATGAACTCGCTGCAGGGTTTTTAGGTTTGTTCCAATTCAAGACAGCTGTTCCATCATTTGGGTTGGTAAGTGTCAGAAAGATATTTTTGACGGTGTCTGAATAATCCAGAAACGACCCAGCGCATCCTGATGCGACTGCCAAATAGAAGTCATGGCTTACATTAATAGCAGGTACCGTAAAATTGGTAGTATTGATATCTATGATACTTCCAAGGAGGCCATTTTGAACCGAATAGATTTGATATTCAGAAAAGGTACTTGAGCTTGCTGGGTTTAGCCCTTGCCAAAAAATATTGAGCTCATTATTATTGGCAGTTTGAATACAAGCAATTTCCGGAGCTGAAATAATTCCAGGATTCAAGACGTGGATCGTTATGGTTGTAAAACTCACTTGTGGCACGGGGCAAACGTCATCACTGGCCTTAAAGATGAAGTGATAACTCTTTGAAACCAAAGCTTGCCCTTGGCTATCGAGTAAGTGATCACAGGTGGTTTGCCAAGTAAACTGCGTTTGAATTGTGCTCAAACTAGAAATAGGAAGCGGAGTAGCTAAGCTTGGGCAAGGGCCTGTAGTGCAAGGTAAACTGCCCTCGAGTGTTATAAGTTGTGCGCTACCATTAGCCTGAAGATCGTTATCGGTAACATTGATATTAAAGTTAACGAGGTCTCCGGCATTGACTGTCAGCTCATAAGAAGTACCTCCGTTGAAAGGTGGTGCTAGCACCGGCGCACTATTATTGGTATTACAAGGCTGAATAACCAATTGCATTTCTCGTTCTGTCTGAGAAACAAGTAAGGATCCACGATATGCTTTCACTACCATTTTGACGACATAATTACCGATGGTAAAAGAAGTAAATGTGAGTTTTCCGTTGTTAGGGTCAAGCGCCGCAGCAATATTGTTGGCATTGATACTTGGGCCAGGTGTTGGGCTGCTTGCACTAAAACCAGGCTCGAAAGGAATGGCAGCAGGGTTCGTCGGAGGGTTGTAAGCTCCTGTAGGGAAATAATCAAAGGGTATACCAAATTCAAAAACCAAAGAATCTTGATTGGCATCATTCACGGCTGCATTGTACTCAAAAGCTTGGCCAGCACAGCTTACGAATAAAGGATCTTGGTTGAAAACTGGAGCGTCATCGGGTTGGGCCAAATTGAAGATTTTAGCAGCCAGGGTGATGCCATAAGTGGATGGATTAGTCAGGTTGCTCAAGGAAGCGCTTCTAGAAAAATTCTCATAAGTAAAAGACCAACCTTGCGCAGGTGGCGTGCCACTAAGTAAAACAGGGGCGCTGCGGTAAATGACTTTTTCAATGGCACCGATGCCATTGCCTGCATTGTTACCAGTGCCACAGAGCAGTGGCCCAGGCCCACCGCTTATTTGGGTACAACTTGGCGATAAATCGATGCGCTGTACAAAGAGCACCGTTATGTTAGTGAGGGTGGGGTGGTTCCAAACGCGCAGGTTTTCGGAAACTGCATTGACATCAGCGCCATTGCAATCTCGGTAAAAAACGAGCTCAAACTGATACATTGAATTTCCGAGATGTTTGTAGGTCAATTCCCCTCCCATAACATGAGAAGACCAACTCCAAAAACTGAGTAGTAAAAAACTAACGATACTTATGAGCCTAAACATCCGTTGGATAACGTATTTTCTTCAGTTTTAGTATAACGGAATGCCTTACTAAAGGTTGCTATCCGGCAGAAATAATCAGCATTTCCTCCCAGATGAGGTAGCGCTTGGCTAATTCTTGAATTCTTTGAGGCGTAATATTTCGGATCCGATCGATTAAATGGTCGTAAAATTCAAGGCCAAGGCCATTTTGCTGTACGTTGGCAAAGAGGTCAAGCATCGCGTAAGGGCCATCGGCACTTTTGAGTAATTGCCCCAACATATAATTCTGAACTAAAGCTAGTTCTTCTTGTGATACCAGTTCATTTTTTAGTCGATCAAATTCGTATTGAATCTCCTCAAAAGTGGCGGTTCTTGTCTGAACACCAACCTCGGTACCAATGACGAAGTAACCGTAATTTTGATGTTCAACCAGATAAGAACCAATGCCATAGGTATAGCCTTTGTCTTCGCGGATATTACTCATTAGACGGCTGCCAAAATAGTCACCTAAGATGGTGTTTAGGATACTAAAGTCGCAGAAATCTGGGTGTGTTTTATTGAACAAGGGGCGTCCGATTCTAAGCGCGCTTTGCAAGGCATTTTCTTGTTCTAGGTGGATGGCACCTTGTTCATTTTGCCAGTCAAAGTCTGTTGTTGAAAAACTAGCCTTCTGATAGGTGTTTAATAAATCTTGGAGTCCTTGAAAATCAGTGTCTTGTAAATCTCCGACGACGAAAACTTCTACTAAGCCTTTGAGGTAATTCTTTTGGTGAAAAGCTTGTATGTCGGTAACGGAGACCTTATCGTAATCTTCAAGTTGAATTTGTTGAGCATAGTTGCTGTTTGCAAATAAGCTCTTTTGGAATTGTCTTTG
>JBEEKM010000083.1:0-4441 GCA_041168645.1 Bacteroidota bacterium
TAAAAGATGCCTATGCACAACTGAACTCAGATTTGCGTAGGGTAAAAGCTTACTTGAAATCAAAAGGGATCACTGAAGATGAAATGGTGTTTGAAGCCGCTGGCATTGAAAAGTTGTGGTCAAACGTTTATGATGACGAAGGGAATATAAAAGAAACCACATTTGAGGGCTATTCGCTTGAGCAAAATCTGAAGATCAGTTCAAAGAAAGTAGATCTGGTTGAAAACACTTCGCGTCAGGTTTCTGAACTTATTGATGCAGGTATTGAGCTCAAATCTGCTGCGCCGCAATATTATTACACGAAATTAGCAACATTGAAACTTAAAATGATCGAGGCAGCAACCAAAGATGCGCATGAACGCGCTGAAAAAATTGCAGAAAACGGCGGAGGTTCTTTAGGTAAATTGATGTACGCCGATATGGGTATTTTTCAGATTACGGCTGAAAATTCTTCTGAAGAATATGAGTGGGGCGGAAGCTTCAATACCAGCTCAAGACGCAAAACTGCAAGCGTAACAATACGCTTGAAATATGCCATAGATTAGCTAGTAAACAATTCTTTATCCAGATTCAACCACTCCAATGTGGCATTGCTAAAGATGTCTTCTTTTATTTGAGGGCTAAGTGCACTTTCTTCAATGAATTTACCGATTTCAAGATCGCCGAGTGGGAAGGGGTAATCACTTCCTAAACAAACGCGTTTTGAACCTTGCATTTTGAGGATGTACTCCAATGCATCGATGTCATGGGTAATGCTGTCAACCCAGAATTTTCCAAGATAAGTGCGCGGGTTGTGCGGGTTGTCGATGGCTACTAAGTCGGGCCTGCAATTAAAGCCGTGTTCAATGCGCCCTAAAGTAGGCAAGAAAGAACCGCCGGCATGAGAAAAACAGACTCTTAATTCAGGTAGTCTTTCCAAAACCCCTCCAAAAATCAAGGAGCAGGCAGCTCTTGAGGTCTCGGCAGGCATGCCAACCAACCATGGGAGCCAATATTTTTTCATGCTTTCAAAGCCCATCATTTGCCACGGATGGATCATGACCGCCATGCCCAATTTGGCACAGGCCTCAAAAATCGAGAAATATTTTTCTTCAGAAAGGTTTTCGTCATTGATATTAGAGCCGATCTGGATGCCAACCAAACCAATGCTTTTTGCGCGCTCCAGTTCTTGGATTGCGGCTTCAGGATCTTGCATCGGGATAGTAGCAAGGCCGATGTATTGTTTTGGATAACGCGAAACAAGTTCAGCTAAATGGTCATTTAAAAAACGAGAAAGCTCGAGTGCATCGGCAGTCTTGGCCCAATAAGAAAACATGACTGGAATTGTGCAAACTACCTGAACTTGGGTCTGGAAATCTTGATACTCATTGATGCGGAGCTCGGCGTCCCAGCAATTTTCTTGGATGCGTCTAAAAAATTGCCCTCCTTGCATCATGTCTGCACTGCCATCTTGCTGGTGTTCAAGGTGTATGAACTTGCCGTAACCAAATTTCTGCGTCCAATTGGGCATTTCTTTGGGTAAAATGTGGCTGTGCATGTCAATCTTAAGCATAGGGGTGTTTTTTTAGCGTGTGGCGAAAATACAAAAAAGCTCAGAGCTTATAGCTCATGATGTAGTCATCCATGACAAAGCCATGGCCAATATCAAAGATGGCTTCTTCTTTGATTTGAAAGCCAAGATGCGCATAAAAATCTTTGGCTTTATTGGCTTTATTAACCTGTAAAATGATTTCTAAAACCTTAGTTTCGGAGGCTCTTTGTATTGCTTTTTGAATGAGGGCTTTTCCGAAACCTTTGTTTTGTTGTTGGCTTAATATATAGAGCTTATTGATCTTGAGTGTTTGCTGCTTACGGTCTGTAGCGGAGGAAATCCATTCTAGGGCAAGGAAACCGAGGTCTGAGTTTTGTTCTGAGAGGATATAAAATTCATGCCCTTCATCGAATTGAGACTGCAGTGTTTGTTCAGCATACATCCAAGACAACATGAATTCTATTTGCGCTGCTGAAATGATATCGGAATAGGTGCTTGGCCAAATGGCACGCGCTAATTTTTCTAGAATGTTCAACTCATGGCGTTGGGCCTTTCGAATCTCCATTTTAAATTTTCACGAAGGGTGCTTGTTGGATTTTGCCGTTGATGTGCAACCTGATGTAGTAGGAGCCAAGCGGTAAATCTTGTACAGCTACTTTCCCGTTGAGTATCGGGCACAAAAAGCGTTTGCCGTCAAGGGAAATGATCTCAGCAAATTCTGGCAATTCAACGATGGTAAAGTGCAAGTAGTTTTGTACGGGGTTTGGATACACATTCCAGTCTGTGGATACCAATGCATTTTGGGTGCCGAGTGTTTGCAACGCAAGTTTAACTGCCGCATAGGCATTGACTTTTCCAGCTCCCCATAACGGACTGCCTCCGGCTGGAATGACGCCGGTGTAGTTATCTTGGCGCGCCGTATTCATAATGATTTCTTTGACTTGGCTAGCCGATAAATACGGATTGGCTTCTAGCATAAGGGCAACGACACCTGCAACCATAGGCGAGGCCATTGATGTGCCAGAAAACTTAGCAAAATGGTAGGTTGTATTGTTAAATGTCGTGTTGCCAACAGAGGTATAATTGGCATTGGTGAATGATGACACAGCTGAAGCAATAGCCACGCCTGGTGCCGCAATATCAGGTTTCATGGCGCCGTCGTAGCGTGGGCCGCGACTCGAGAAATTAGCGAGTGCACCACCTACTAAGGAGCCAGAATTCGTGGCATATTGGGTGGCGTAAGCAGCCACACTTATAACTTGGTCTGCACAAGATGGTTCTGAGATTCCGTTTTGGTTGTCTCCGGCCGTTGTTCCTGTTCCGGCTGCCAAGAAATCCATTCCCCAGTTACCGACATCGTTGGTGAGTTCGGTGACATTCCAATAATGAACAGTACCTGCGTTCGCTTGAGATTTCAGTTGAACACGCAAGGATGTATTTGTGTTTTTCACACGTAAACGCATTTGAGGCTTGCCATTTAAGGGATGTGCAGCGTCGGCAGAAATATTGTACCAAATGGTATCTTGATTGACAACTAGAAAAGTGTCGATATAACTGCTTGTGGTTGCGGTACTGTAAAAAGGAGTTTCGGCCAAAAGGACATTAGAACTATTGGTAATGATTAAACCATTTTCAAATGCTTGCCCAGCCTCGCCCCAGGCGTGGATGCTCTGGCCCCACATATTTGGGTTGGCGCTGTAGTCATAGAATTCAATTCTTGATTTGAGCAGATCGTTGTTAAAGGTTTTTTTGAGGTGAAAATTAACCGCGCCGTTATTGCCTCCTGAATTGACAAAAACAACGCCTAAATTACTAAAGGCATCGATGGCTTGGCTCAGTAAAGAGGTGCCATCTAGGGTTCCGAAATGATAGAGGCCCCAGCTCATGTTGATGACTAAGCGTTTGTCGGCGGCAAGCGCTTTTTGATACATCCATTGCCAAGCATCTAGCACTGCACCTTCGTCTACAAGAAAAGTGACAAAAAGAAATTGCGCATCATAGGCAACGCCTCGGTAGGCAGTATTTGCACCTGCGCCACCTGCAATTCCGGCGACGTGTGTACCGTGCGTACCGTAGCTATATATATTGGAGGTGTCTGAGCCCGCAGCAAGTAAGCTGCTTGGTGTCGCATATTCGGTTCCGTAATTGAACCCGTTAGGGGCTGGACCGTTGGTTTTGAATTGATCCCAGGCGGCAAAAATGCGGTTGGTTTGAAGAAGGGTGTCATAGAAGACAGGATGCGTGTAGTCAAAACCCCAGTCGGTCACGCCAATGAGCACATTTTTTCCGGTGTAACCTTGCGGCAAGCCATAGCCGTGGTGTACTGAATCGGCGCGAAGGTCTTTGATGGCCTTGTCTAGGTTTGGGTTGATTTTACCAGCAATTTCAAGGTATTCTAGCCCTTTGAGCTCTTGGATACATGAAAGTTTTTGCAAGGGAATCTTTACACTCAAAAATTGTTGTAAAGGTTCAGTGAAGAGAATACGTTGCCAAACCAATTCTTCTGCAGTAAATTGTGCATTGCTTCTAGCGAGCATTGAAAGATACCATCTTCCATCTATGTTATAAATGGGGTATTTTTTTACAAGCTCCGGGTTTACAGCACCTTTTGATCTCAATAGAAAGCTTTGAATTTGTTCTATTTCTTGACGATCACTGTTGCTCATTTTGGGCGCAGCCCAGCTAAGGTTAGCTATTGAAAGTAATAAGGTGCAGCAAATTAAAAAAACGAAGCGCATCCCCAAATATAAGCATTTTTGTGCAGTTAAAGCTTCGTAAATAGTGAATTTATAGGCCTTCTGACCTTCTTTAAATGTTGGTATTTGTCATCGTCGGCGCGTTTACCAATTGTACAAATAAGTGCGCTGTGTAGGCCTTGTTGTTCGAGCTGAAGTAGTTCGTCAAGAGCTG
>JBEEKM010000084.1:0-4343 GCA_041168645.1 Bacteroidota bacterium
AGTTGAGTTTTTCAAGTGAATTGTCTTGAATATCATGCAAGTAATAATGAGCTGTGGGTTCGGTATTCTGCACCTTCGAACGTGCTTTTTCATTGAAAACATGCGCATCAGAGGCAATAAAATGCGGAACTTCTGTCAATCTTCCCTCCTGCTCTATTTCGTGTTTGAGAACTACAAAATGTGCACTCGGATCTACTTGAAAAGCACCAGCTGGTTCAAAAGGCAAGCTGAAGATGTAGGGCTCATCGAGTTTCGTACTTTGCAGCTGCTTTTTACGAACGCTTTCAAATAACTCCAACTCAGTTGCTGAGAATCCGTCTTGGCTATCTTTTTGACGCACTTGTTTTTGATAAGTCACAAGTGGCTGTGCAAGCCCTGTTGTTAAATCAAATTTAAAAAGACTTTGCTTCTGCTGAAATACAACCTGATTGCGCTGCTGAAGTAATTGTAGATTCCAAAACTCATTGGTAAACAAAGGAAATGATTTGACTTTGTTTGTCTTGAGATCATAAAATTGCAACTGCTGTTGCTGAATGCGCAAATAATTAAGTGGGCCCGCTCCAGGGTTCCAAACCCATCGTGTTTCCCAAGCTTCTGGTGTTAAAACCTTTGTTTGACCCGTTTCAAGCGCATAACAGTAATAGGTCGTTTGGATTGAGTCAGGAAACTTTTTGGTGTAGTAAATCTGTTGGCCATCTATAGACCACTCAGGTGTTTCAGGCAAGGCACCTATAAAACCTGGCCCCTTCATTATTTGACCAAGATCTAATTGGGAGAAAAGTATGTTGTTCGCCAAACAAACAAATACAAAGCACAAGAGGATTTTCATGCGTTAAAAATAGAAATAATTGTACTTTTGATTCAAAGAATCTGCATGAAGAAATTACTCTACATACTATTATCTGAAAGAAACTACCTCCTCACCTTGCATCGGTTCTTTTACTTGTTCTACAATCTTGGGTTATTGCGCAATAAAGAGGCCTTTAAGTTCCACTATTTTGTAAAAAAAATCATCAAGCCAGAATTTGTCGTGATCGATATCGGTGCCAATCTTGGTTATTTTGCCAAAACCTTCTCAAAGCTTGCCTATAAAGGAAAACTGGTAGCTATTGAACCGCTACCTCAGTTCTATCAAATATTAGATCATTTCATTGGTCATCAGGAAAATGTAGAATTGCACAACGTGGCCCTAGGTCAAAATACGGGTATCATCAGAATGGTATTACCTCAAACCAATGGCATGATGCGCACAGGCTTACCGCATGTCCTCAGACCCGGAGAAGAGCAAACCCAGGAAAAAATTCAAGACGTTCAGATGGTCAATACCTCAGATTTCTTTCAGACCTTTGAGCGCATTGATTACATCAAATGCGATATCGAAGGACACGAATGGGAGGTTTTTCAACAACTCAAAGACACACTGGCCAAGCATCGCCCGGTGGTACAACTAGAAATTGACCCAAAAAACGAAACGCATTTGTTTGAATTTTTCAGCCAACTCAACTATCAACGTTATGGACTTAACGGACAACAATGTCAAAAAGAAAATTCAGTACATTTCGGAGGGGACTACCTTTTTATCCCAACTGAAAAAGAAAATTTAGTAGCCCAATGGAACGCTTAATTAAACTGCTCTCTTTCGTCTTGCTACTCACAAGTGCCTGTGAAAAAGGCACAGGTACTTTTGTCATTAAAGGCACGGTAACTGACAACACATTTCCTGGTGGCCTTGCAGGAGCCGAGCTTACCTTTTACAAAGTTCCGGTTGGCACCTCTGAAGAAATTTTACTTTCGGTTGTCACTCTTCCTGCAAATGGTGCCTACTCTTTTGAAGTTCCGCGTGAAAAAGCCGAGAAATACATCATCAAGATTTTCAAAACCAATTACTTTCCTATCGAGAAAGAAATATTTTATTCAGAACTCAGTATCAAAGAGCCCAAAATTATTGACCTCAATACAGATGCCATGGCCTGGGTAAAAGTTCATTTCAAAAATAACAACCCAAGTAATCTGGATCATTTTAGATACATCAAACAAGAAGGATTTGCTGGTTGTGAAACGTGTTGCCCAAGTACGGCACAAGATTTCTACGGCCCACTAGATACTACTTTTTACTGCATCAATAAGGGAAATACGAATTACTCATTGCTCTATTGGGAGCTCAATACACCTAATAACGGGCTTAAAACGGCCTATACAACCGCATTTGACACAGCGCAAATAGAGGTCCTGTATTAGCCTAAACCTAAAATTATTGCTTAAAGAATTGTGTCTTTAAACCTTTATTTACTTGGTAATTCGTGAAGGTTAAGGTAATTTTTCCGTCTTGTGCTTCTTTTGTTCCGGAAGCTTTTTTCTTGGTCTGATGCAAATCAGCAGCCATACTTTTGGGCAATTTGAACTTCTTGACATCGATTGTAAAAACCAATTTACTCGGCAAGCCGTTTTTAAGTTGGTCCGTGTAGAAATAATCGATCTCTAGTGTGCCATTGGTTTTACTTGTGACCTGCGCCTTCATGATGACATCTTTGAGTGGATCAATCCACAACTTCACTAGGATCAAATCTGAACCCTCTTTAAGTGGTAATACTGAAATGACTTGCGTCTTGACATTTCCTAACATTTTTGGACCATTCAAGGCACACGTGTAGCCTTTTTCATCCGTTAGAAAGGCGGTTAAATCGCCCATGCCTTGTTTGGGTAAAATGGCAATTCCTTTAGATTCTACCTTGAATAAATTGGGTTGTTTGAAATATACCTTGGCATTGACGTCGTCAATTTTGATCATGGGAATATCCGCATGAATATGAACTTGGGCACTGTAGTCAGTGACTTTTTCCAATTTTAGACGCACTTCTTTGAGTAGTGCATTGGGGTCTTGCGCTAAAGTCGAACCACAAACCAAGATGAGCGCGCATAGTAAATTAAATATTTTCATGAGGTGATGTCTTTTCGATTGAATTGAAAAATGGCTAGGCCAACAAATAAAATATTGTGCACAACAAGTATCCAGACTGATTCCCAGATTGCCGACCACGGAACAGGGTCATTGAAAAAGCTGCGCCAAGAAGCCATATGCGTAGTAAACAAATAAGGTTTGATGTGGTCGAAAACAGAAACATCTAAAGAACCAATGATGGTAAACAAAATGATAATGGCCATGGTCGAAACAATTGGGCCAATGGAATTATCTGCAAAAGCTGACAAGCAAATTGAAAGTGTAGCAATGGTGAGCAGGGCCAAATAAGCCAC
Source organism: Bacteroidota bacterium (assembly GCA_041168645.1). Taxonomy (GTDB): domain Bacteria; phylum Bacteroidota; class Bacteroidia; order Flavobacteriales_D; family Crocinitomicaceae; genus UBA952. The sequence goes on from JBEEKM010000084.1 coordinate 3,253, forward strand.
AAAAAAGGCCAAACCATAGCGCCAAAGCACATCGGCATCTGGTAAAATGACCAAACCATCCGAATTCAATACAATTAGATCACCTGAGCCAAAAAGCCAACGCCCGACAAACAAGGCTAAAAAACCCATCCAGAGTACCAAAATAAAAGTGTAAGTAGCTGCGGCAACTAATTTGGACAACACGACTTGTGTTCGGGTAATGGGTTTGGTCAGCATCATACGTAGCGTACCCATTGCCGCTTCTCCTGAAAGTAAGTCACCGGTTACGAGCGCCACCAGCAAGGGAATATGAACTATGAGCATTTGCAAAACAATAAATGCGATTAAATTGCCATTGAGGATATGCCCATTAAAAGATAGCGTCTGCTCAAAAGAAGCCGTCACAAAAGAAATATACATCTTACCATCTGCCTTCATGGCAAATAAAATAATGCCGATGAGCAAGGTAAGTGCGGCAATGCCAATGTAACTTCTCGGTTTGGCGAGAATCTTGATGAATTCGTTGGTGATGTTTTTTCTGAGCATCAGGATTGGGTCATTTGAATGAAAAAATCTTCGAGTTTTCTTTTTGGCTCGAGGGCCATAATCTGAAAGTCTGCCGCCACAAGCCCAGCATTTAAGCCCGGAATCAAGTGCTTTTCAATAGTTAATTCTAAAGTTTTAGGGCTTTCGATTTTAAGTTTTATTTCAGGATAAAGATTGGCAATGAATGCAGCAGCTGCCTGTGCGTTTTCAGCGAGCTCGATGTGCAAGGTTGTTTCTTGCTCATTCATGAGTTCAGCAACCTGCCCTTCAATGACGCACTCACCCCGATTGATAATGACCATGCGGTTGGCCAATAATTCAATTTCAGACAACTGATGCGAAGAAAGGATGACCGTTTTTTGCTGCTCGTTTTTCAGCCTTAAAATGAGTTCCCTTACCTCAATGATTCCTTGCGGATCAAGACCGGTGGTTGGTTCATCTAAAATGATAAGTTCTGGCTCATGCAACAGGGTTTGTGCAATACCAAGTCTTTGCTTCATGCCGTGCGAAAAACCTGATACTTTATCTTTTTCGCGGCCTGCGAGCCCTACAAATTCAAGTTGCTC
>JBEEKM010000085.1:0-4236 GCA_041168645.1 Bacteroidota bacterium
TCAAAATCTTTGGCATCAAAGGGGTCAATCGTAAAAGTCAAGATATCGCGAAAATCACGGCGTTGAGCCACTTCTTGGGCATCGAGTTCAAGACCAACTTGTTCTGCTTCGTGCATCACAGCATCTGGGAAAACCGGATTAATCCCTTGATTGTAAAGAATCGAAAGCATTTCGGTTTCGTTGTTGCCTGACTTACCAAGCCTCACCAAAACCTCACCATAAGGTTTATTTGAAGATTGTGGCCAAACGGTGATTTTTACAAGTGCTTTTTCACCTTGAAGCGCTCCGTTTAATTTTTCGGTAGGAATCTTAATTTCTATACCAGCTCTTGCGTTGTCTGGGACCATTAAGGCGTCGTTCTGACGAATTTGAATGGTGCCAACAAATTGAACGCGCTCTCTTTCAGTAACCTGAGTAATTGCACCTTCGTCTCTGGATGGCCCTTTTTTAAATACACGAACCTTGACGCGGTCGCCGTTCAAAGCCTGTCCTGTATTACTAGGTGAAATATAAATGTCTTTCTCGTAACCTTCTACTGTAACAAACCCAGCACCTTTTTGAGTAACAGAAATGGTGCCTTCAAGAAGGTTCTCAGCTTCACCTAATTTAAAAGTGTGGTGATTGATTCTTTGGATGGCCTTTTTGGAAGCTAACACAGAAAGTGAATCGAACACTTGCTGCCGAGCTCTGGGCTCGCGGGCATCTAGAAGGGTAGCAATTTGTTTGTGGGTCAGCTCAACACCAGGATTTTGCTCAAAAACGCGCATCACAAGGCTGGTGATGCCGGCTTTTTTTCTGGGAGCTTCGTTGGGGTTGTGCTTGGGTTTAGATTTTCGTTTGGACATTAGTGTCTGACAACTAGTTTGCGTGTGATGGTTTTAGAACCAGGGGCTTCAAAAACCAAAAAATAAACGCCACTATTGAGATCACTGACATTCAACTTGCGATTTCCAGTAAGAACTTCTTTGGAAATGACATTGCCTAGGGCATCCATCATTTTAAGTTGCATTTGCTCAGCTCCTGTAAAAGAAATATTGACGTATTCAGTAGACGGATTAGGCGCTACAGTTATATTGAGTTCGTCTTTCACTATAGGTTTTGCGCTCGCTGTATAATCAACGATGAGGTCAACGGAGTCAAGCATAGAAAGACCGTTTGTGGTGATATAATATCTGAAGTGAGCCTGACCATAGGTGTTGTCTTCTGGGTCTGTTGTGATTTTAAGTTTGGCGTATTCTGATGGTAATAATGCAACTGCTCCTTGATTTGCCGGTGTAGTCCAGGGGTTTGAATTCATCTGAGACGATGAATAACAAGTTCCACCAAAAGGATCTGTAGCATGTCCCCAACAAAGTTGTTCGCCCCAGTTGTTAGGTGTGATTAATTTTTTGCGGGAAACTCGCCAATTGACATTCTGTCCAGTTTCATTGATTACGTGAAATTGAATATCAAAAGCACTGCCACTTGTTACGGCTACAGTGTGTGACTGCCCAGAGATATCAGCAGTTTGACCATCGAGATGAATAACGATTCCGTCTTGCGAAAGCGCAATTAGGCTAAAAGTTAAGAAGAGAGAGAGAAATAAGGCCTTCATGTTTCGTATGCGTATTTGTTCAAATGTAAGGTTTTCATGGCAGTCTACAAAATTTAAGCCATTTTTTCCATCGGCGCTTTTTTTATACTTTTGGATTCGGCAAGGTATTTGTCAACAACTCAAAAATTCATACATGAAAAACGCACTATTTTATCTTTTTGTCGCCTTGTTTTCCCTACAGGTGTCAGCTCAGGATGTTCATACTGATCCAAACGTTGCAAAAAAAGTTCCATCTGTTAAGCTAGTTGACATGAAAGGAAAAGCCGTTAACACAGCTGAATTAACAGCGAACGGCCCTGTTATTATTAGTTTTTGGGCTACTTGGTGTGCGCCTTGTAAAAAAGAACTTAATACGGTCCACGAACTTTATGATGATTGGGTTGCAGAAACAGGTGTTACGCTGGTGGCTGTTGCCATTGACGATGAAAAAACAAAAAGCCAAGTGCCCGTTTATGTAAACGGGAAAGCATGGGATTACGTTGTTTTAATGGATCCAAATTGGGATTTCAAACGCGCAATGGGCGTCAATAATGTGCCGCACACGTTTTTGGTAGATAAAGATGGAAACATCGTTTATTCGCACAACAATTATGCACCTGGCGACGAAGAAAAATTATATCAAGAATTGCTCAAATTGAGCGGAAAATAAACCCATGAAATACTTCTTGTCCCTTGTTGGGTTTACATGTGCGCTCCAATTTGCACAGGCCCAAGGCAACATTACTGGCAACATGGAAACCACGTTCCAGTATCTCAACGAAGACAGCGTTATCAATGCCAAGCAACCTATCCAAAAGGGCTTGATGAATTCCTACATGAATGTATTTTACACCCAAGGAAATTTCAAGGCAGGCATGCGTCTGGAGTCTTATTTACCGAGAATTCAAGGCTACCCAAATCGTTTTGATGGTACGGGCATCGGCATGCGCTATGTAGGTTATCAGAATGAATTTGTAGATGTAACTTTAGGAACATTTTACGAGCAATTTGGAACAGGTTTAGCACTGCGCACTTACGAAGATCGCAACTTAGGTTATGATAATCTTTTAGATGGTGCACGCATCATTTTAAGACCAGGTAAAGGATTTGTCGTTAAAGGTGTGTATGGTACGCAGCGCTTATCTTTTCAGCAAGGACAAATTGTTCACGGTGCAGGCCTCGTAAGAGGAATTGACGGTGAATTTCACCTCAATGAAGGTTTTTCTTTCATGAAAGATAAGGCACTTGATGTCGTTTTAGGCGCGTCATTTGTCAGTAAGTTTCAAGAAGACGACAACCCAGACTGGATTTTACCTCAAAATACAGGTGCTTATGGTGGCCGTATCAAACTCGGCTACAAAAACTTTTATGCCGATGCAGAGTTTATTCACAAAGAGCAAGACCCTTCCTCAGACAACCAATACATCTACAACCATGGGCATGCTGCCATTTTCAATTTGCGCTACACCCAAAAAGGCTTAGGAATCTTGATTTCAGGTAAGTCTGTTGACAACATGAGTTTTCGCTCTGACCGCACCAAAGATTTACAAGACCTACTCATCAATTTTTTGCCTTCTTTGAACAAAACACACACCTATAATTTGGTGGCAACTTTGTATCCTTATGCAACCCAACCGCTAGGCGAAGTGGCCTATCAGGCCGATGTTTTATATACCTTTAAGAAGGGCTCCAAATTAGGCGGAAAATATGGCACCACTGTTGGCTTCAATTATTCAACGACCTACAGACCCGAGCAAACACTCAACGGCATTGACCTCAATGATTCTTCAAGAGTCGTTTATCATACGCGTCCTTTTGCTTTAAGCGATAGTTTGTATTGGCAAGACATCAACTTTAACCTCACGAAAAAATTCAACAAGAAATGGAGTGGAATTTTGAGTTATTACGACATCAAGATCAACAATGATGTTGTTAAAGTAAGTGATGCTCAAGGCATTATTCATGCTAGAATTGCTGTGCTCGAGGGAACTTATAAAATCAATACCCACCACGCTTTGCGCTGGGAATTGCAAGGCATGTGGGTTCAAAAAAATGATGAAGGAATCAACGACAAAGGCAATTGGGCGACGGCTTTGGTAGAGTATACCATCTCTCCAGGATGGTTTTTCTCTGTCATGAACCAATATAATTATGGCAATGCCGATCAGAGCAAACGCGTCAATTATCCGATCATTACTTGTGGATATATCAAAGATGCTACTCGTGTGACCATTTCTTATGGTCGTCAGCGTGCAGGTTTATTCTGTGTGGGCGGGGTTTGCCGCCCAGTTCCGGCCAATAACGGATTAATGATCAATTTAACGCATAGTTTTTAAGATGAAAATAACTGCAATTTTTCTTGCTTTTGTAGTAAGTTTTGGTCTCTTGATGCTGCCATCTTGTGACCGAGTGAGCAATCCGTACCCGCCAGTTGTTAACCTAGAACTAGACACTACGCTGTATCCTGGTAATTGGTCTGACTACGTGGCTAATGAATGGCCTACTTTTACTCAAAACACCAATACGGACCGCAATATCCTAATAGAAGACTTTACAGGTCACAAGTGTATTTTTTGCCCTGCAGCCGCAGATCTCGCACATCAGTTGCATGAAGCTAATCCAAATCGGGTTTATGTCGCATCAATTCATGCAGGTGTAGATGG
>JBEEKM010000086.1:0-4148 GCA_041168645.1 Bacteroidota bacterium
TACAATGGCTGTTGGAAGCTACCGTACTTTTGCATTTCGAGGTCAGCCCATTTGTTACCGACAGTTTTGATGGTCCCGCTTAATTTGGAAACACGCACTTCGTTTGCAGGTAGTGGTGTGCGGTCATCAACGTACAAAGAAACAATGACAAACTGCTTTTGCAACAACGGACGAATTTCGTCGTTGGTCCAGACCGTAGATTCAGTCTTGCGGCAATTTTGGCAAGCATAGCCTGTAAAGTCGAGTAGAATAGGTAGATTTTTCTTTTTGGCGTATTCCGTTCCTTTGTCAAGATCGTGGAAAACCAAAATTGAACCATCTCCGACAGGATGCATGTCTGCCGCGAACTGTGCTGAAATTGAATCGTTTGCTAAGCCTGTTTCAAGGCCGCCGTTGACCCAGCGGAAATTGTCTTCTGAGTGCGTTCTTGGAGGGGCAATGCCGTCAATTAAGGTGAGCGGAGCGCCGAACATTCCTGTAAATAAATACACAGAAAAGGTCAAGGCCATGAGCGCAAACATAAAACGCGGCACACTCAATTTTTCTAATGGTGAATCATGGGAGAAACGGAGCTTGCCGAGTAGGTAGATACCCATGATGAAAAACAAGACAAACCAAATGGCCACAAACCACTCACGCGTGAGTAAATCCCAGTGGTAAGCGAGGTCTACAGAAGATAAGAATTTCAAGGCTAGCGCTAATTCGGCTAAACCTAAAACCACCTTTACAGAGTTTAACCATCCACCAGATTGTGGTAAAGAATTGAGCCAGCCTGGGAAAATGGCAAAAATGGTAAACGGAATGGCTAGTGCCAAAGAGAAGCCGGTCATGCCAATTGCTGGCGTTAAATAAGAGCCAGAGGTTGAGGCTTCAACTAATAAGGTCCCGATGATTGGGCCCGTACATGAGAAAGAAACCAAACCAAGCGTAAAGGCCATAAAAAAGATGCCGATATAACCACCACGATCTGCTTGCTTATCCATTTTGTTGACCCAAGAGTTTGGCAATTGAATTTCAAAAGCGCCAAGGAATGAAAAGGCAAACAAGACGAAAATGCTGAAGAAAATGAGGTTCATCCAGATATTGGTGGATAAATCGTTGAGTCCTAAAGGCCCCATGGCTGCTGTAAAGATGAGGCCAAAGCTGACATAAATCAAGACGATTGACGAGCCATAAACCAACGCTTTAAAAATGCCTTCTCGACGCGTTTTGGATTGTTTTGTGAAGAAGGTTACCGTCATAGGAATCATGGGAAACATACAAGGCGTAATGAGTGCAACAAGCCCAGCCAAGAAACCAGCAATGAAAATAACGAGGTTTGAATCTTTTTTCTTTTCCTTTTGCTGAATTGGCGCCGGCGCTGGCTTCATTTTCGTTTCATCAGCATTTTCAATGGCTGCGTTAGCTGTATTTTCTTGACTTGCAGTGTCTATGGCAGTAATAGGTGCGCCCGATGCTTTGAAACCACTTACTTTAAAATTAGCGGTGTAGTCAAAAGGAGGGAGGCAGCCCTCATGGTTACATAATTGGAAGAAAAGGTTGCAACTTGCGCTGAAAGGATCGTTGCTCAGGATTTCAATTTTTTGCTTGAAGGTTGCTTTATTTTCAAAGTAAAGAGAAGTTCCTAATTCATCTTTTTGAACCAAAGGTGAACCAACTTCGAATGGTTTACCAATGGTTTTGAAGTTTTTGCCAGATTTAAACTTGAATTCAGGGACAATGCCTGTACCGTCTGCGGCCATTGGGTCATGCTTCAGAGAGAAAATGTGGTACTCAGGTACCAACTTTGCACTGAAAACCAAATTGGCATGGCTTTCGTCAATTTTTTCTATCGAACACGACCATTTGATAAATTGATTCATGAGGTCTTGGGCGTTGGCGCTTAGGGTAAGGCCAAAAAAGAGGAGGCTAAGGAGGAAAGCTTTCATTGGTTTTAATTTGGTTTTTCTAATTTGTAGGGTGTGACCTTAATTTCAAAAGGCACTGTTTGAGGAGGTAAACAACGCTTGTCGTCGCAGAGCATATAGGTGAGTTCACCTTTGACAGTAGTCGGTTTTTTGACGAAAATTCGGTTGTTTGCGTGAAATTCTTGCTCGTAGTAGGAAACCTCTGCGCCAAAATTGGCCTCATAGGATTTTTTGGCAATGGTTGTGGCTTCGAAAGGATGAATTTCCTTAACGAGTTTGTTTTTTTCAAGAACAATTTGTGTAGGTATCGGACCAATACTTGGATCTAAATCAAGGGCGTAGAGGTGCCAACCGTTTTCAATTTTTGCACTGATTTGAATCGAAGACGGAAAAGCAACGTATTCAAAACTCCATTGGATTTTCTCCTGCCCAAAAGCCCAAGTGCTTAAAAACGAGAAAAATACAAGAGTGAGTAGCGCAGCTCGCATGGATAATTACCTTTGAATTCTCGAAATTACAAAAAAAAACGGCTCGTATTTCCGAGCTGACTTACCATTTCAGGCGTGGGTCTGCAACTATTGCTTGGTCTACGGTTTGACCTTCGGCTAGATAAAACGAACCAGCCATGGCGATCATTGCGGCGTTGTCGGTACAATAACTCATTTTGGGAATTGAGACCTGCCAACCTTTACTTTCTTTCTCAAGTAAGCGCTTGCGCAATTCAGAATTCGCTGAAACCCCGCCTGCAATAGCTACCGTTTTGATGCCTGTTTGTTGTACGGCTTTATCTAATTTATGTAACAAGATGGAGACAATGCTATTTTGAATAGAGGCGCAAAGATCGTTTAAATGGTTTTTTCTGAAGTCAGGGTCTTGTTTTTCGGCAGCTTGTAGGGTGTAAAGAATAGATGTTTTGAGTCCGCTGAAGCTGAAATTGAGCTCGGGAATTTGTGGCTTGGCGAATTGAAAAGCTGTAGGGTTGCCGAGTTGCGCATGCTGATCAATGAGCGGGCCGCCTGGATAGGGTAGACCGAGCATTTTTGCGGCTTTGTCATAGGCTTCGCCTGCTGCATCATCGATGGTTGAACCCAAAACTTGCATATCGAGCGGTGCATTGACTTGTACAATTTGGGTGTGTCCACCGCTAACGGTTAGGCACAAAAATGGAAATTCAGGTTTGTTGTCAGAGGCGTCATCGATGAGGTGAGCCAAGATGTGTGCTTTCATATGGTGCACACCAACTAGTGGAATTTGTAGTGCTAAAGCTAAGGCCTTTGCAAAGCTAGTTCCGACGGTGAGCGAGCCCATGAGGCCTGGGCCTTGAGTGAAAGCAATGGCATCGAGATCATTTAACTTGATTTGAGCGCTTTCAAGTGCTTTACTGACAACGGGTATGATGTTTTCTTGATGCGCTCTGCTAGCGAGTTCTGGAACTACGCCTCCAAAGGCTTCGTGGACTGCTTGCCCTGCAATGATGTTGGCACGAATTTGGTTACCCACGAGCACGGCCGCAGAAGTGTCATCGCAGGAAGATTCAATGCCTAGTATAATCTTGGTTTTTGCTGTCAAAAGATTGCTAATTTTGTAACAAACATGACAAAGGTACTTAAAATCACGGGCCTGTGCATCTCGCTATTATTCGAGCTGCTTTTGCTGTTGGTTTTTGTGCTCGTTTTTGCCATCCGAAGTTCTTCTGTTCAGAGTTTTCTAGCCAACAAAGCAACAGCTTATCTTTCGGCAGAATTACACACTAAAATATCCATAGAAAAGGTTGATATTGTGTTGTTTAAACACATCGACCTAAAGAATATATTCATACAAGATCTTCAAAAAGCAAAATTACTGCATTTAGCGCATCTTAACATAGATTTAGATCGCATTAAATTAATTAATAAACAGCTATTAATCAAGGAAATAAGCTTAGCTAATGGGAGTGTAAATTTAAGTAGATCTGCAGAAAATGGCACCTATAATTTTCAGTTCTTAGTCGATTATTTTTCTCCTGCACAAAAATCTAAAAAACCGTCCAAACCTATTGAAGTTTCGTTAAGTCAACTTCGACTTAAAGACATTCAATTTAGCTATCATGACTTTCGAAAAGATACCCTTGATTTTGGTGTTGATTACGATCATATCGAGCTTAAAAATTTACAACTCGATGCGGATCACATCAAAAGTGCTGGTTCTCAACATGAACTTTTCATTCGATCGTTAGGCTTTCAAGAACGCTCTGGCTTTCGC
>JBEEKM010000087.1:0-4053 GCA_041168645.1 Bacteroidota bacterium
TTGTATCAATTGAACGCCCCATCGTATCTAGATACAAAATGATTTGCTGTGGCTTTTCAGGAGTTCGAACAATGTGGGTAATTAGTGCTTTTTGTTTGTCATCATAACCAATGGCTTCTAATTTACCAGGTTGATAGTTGGGCAAATTAAAATGATAGGGCGGATTGAGCAGTTTGTCGCTTGCAACATCTGGCTTTTTTACTTGTGTTGCAACGAGCTCACCATTTAGATAAAGTGCCACTTTGGGGCAATTAGAAAAGACCGTAATTTGAGGAGAGGCGCTTGGTGTCCAATTGGTGGCAATGGTGATATTTGCTGTCTTCGGAGTCAATTTTTGTTGACTCTCATAAAAATTAACAGACCATTTGGGCAAGCGCGTAATGTCATAAACCCCTGAGGCCTCAAGATCTGGGCTATAGCCGCGGTTGTAATCAAAGCAAAGCCAATTGGCTTCACCAATCGTGTTGGGGCCTTTGCGATTTGAATTGCTCGCTTCTTGAAAATTAAAAGCTTGCTGTAAAAGTGCTGCCTCAGAAGCACTGCGCAGGTGCCTGGAGTTGCGCTCTGATGTTTTTAAATCTGCAAATTGCGTCTGATTGAAACCCGCATTTTGCGCATAATATTCCCAATCGCCATATTCAGCAATAAAGATCGGGCGGCTCGTATTTTTGTACTTATTCCAGTAATCTGGTGCTTTGGCGTGCTGTCTTGCCGGAATGAACAAATCATAGCTGGGGTGATCTTGCCAACCTGCTGTAAAACCTTGCCCCTTGATCAAGGGTTTGGCCAAGTCATTCATGGTTTGCATAAAGGCTTCCGACATTTCTGTTTCATTAATAGAATTTTCCCAGAAAACGACACTCGGATGATTGCGGTCTCTGATAATGAGCGCTTGCAGGTCTTGCTGGATGCGTTGTTCAAAAGGAGCTGGCCCAAAGAATTGCCAACCAGGTATGGCATCCATGACGATAATCCCGAGCTCATTACAGGCATCGTAAAAAGCGGGTGCTTGTGGATAATGAGACAAGCGCACAAAATTAAAACCTGCTGCTTTGATCAGGTAAGCATCGCGCCATTGTGCATTATCCGGAACAGCATAGCCCACATAAGGATATTCTTGATGACGGTTGGTTCCACTTAAAAACGTTTTTTGCCCATTCAAATAAAAGCCATCGGGCTTCAATTCCACTTTTCGAACCCCGACCTTTAGTGTTTGCCGAGCCAATGTGTCGCCTTTGAGGATGGCATAAATTTCAAGTGTTTCTAAATGAGGTTTGTCAATGGACCACAGAGCAGGGTACATCAATTTGTTTTCTGAAAAATAGGATTGGTTATTTGTTGAGTCCGACACCTGATTTGCTGGCTTTAAACTAAAGGTATTTGCTCCTAATTTGGCCTTCACCTCAATCGGGAGTTTCGAAAATTCGCTATTAAATTTCACATCGACATCAATGCGAACCGTTGCCGTTTGCCCCGTCAGTTGTAGCGTCTGAAAATAGGGTGCTTTTAATTCAATTCCACCAGTTTCATAGAGCCAAACGTTGCGGTAGATGCCTGCATGGTAATAAAAGTCGAGGTCTTTGATGGGTTTGCCGGGTGGAATAGTCGGGTCTTCTTGGTTGTTTAAGACGACTTCTAACAGGTTAAAAGAATCTTTTAGGGCAGCAGTGAGGTCAAGGCTAAATGGCAAATATCCGCCTACATGCGAACCAATTTCTTGGCCATTTAAACGCACTTTGGCTGTATGCATCGCGCCTTCAAACTCGATGAAGAGTTGCTTGCCTGGATCTAGTTTATAGTTAAAGTACTTTTTGTAAACGACTTCACCCAAAAACTGACCTTTCATTACCAAGGGCTCTAATCTCGGTGTATGCGGTAAATTAACAATTGTAGCGGGGTCTGAAGGTTTCAGATAAAACTCCCAATTGTCATTGAACAAGGTGCGGTTCAATTGCGCCCAAGATGAGATGGAAAAAAGAATGAAAATTAAAATGATCGAGCTTTTCATAGGGTTATAGACTTTTCAAAAATCAAACGATTACTAATCAATCATTTATTTATGGCAAAACATCATTCGTTTCTATTAATACAAAAATGCATCTAGAGCAGGCGAGGGGCGCCCGTTGTCTTGCCAACAATTGAGCTGATAACCACTCCAAGGTTTTGCGCCTTGCGGCTCCCAATAAAATACACCGAGACCCATTTGGCTAGGTACATCCTTTACGGCACCGATCGTAGCAATAAGTAAGTCTTTTGAGTTGGCAACTTCCCAGTAATCGCCTCCAACTTCAACCACCATGACGGGTTTGTTGTAGCGCGTCACCATGTCTTTTAGGTTATTGCCGAGATCATCAATGGTAACCGTATAATCAGAGCCCAGCCAATGCGGGTAATAAGAAGCGCCTATGATGTCAAACTGTGCACCGTTTTGTTGCATTAAATCATAAAACCACCTAAAACGCGCGTTGTCATTGCCTTGATCAATGTGAACAATCGTTTGTATCTTGTTATCAATGTCTTTCACGGCCTGATTTCCGCTATTGATGAGTTCAGCCAATTGCTGTGGATTATTGATGTGTCCACTCGGCCAAAGCATACCAGACGGAATCTCGTTGCCAATTTGGACCCATTTTGGTGTAACACCTGCTTGCTTGAGTAAATTCAAGGTGTAGTAAGTGTGAGCATAAACAGAATCTTTGAGCGCAGCAAAAGGCACAGAGGCCCAAGTAGCTGGTTTGGTTTGATGCGCAGGATCAGCCCAAGTATCAGAGTAATGAAAATCAAGCATCACCTCTAGGCCTTTTGCTTTGGCTCTGGCGGCCATCTCGGCAGTTTCTTCAGGGCTGCAGTGCCCACTGATCTTATCTGAGCTAGGGTGCACAAAAACACGTAAGCGAATGCTATTGATGCCGCGAGCCATTAAAAGATCAAGGCAGTCAGCTGCGTTACCATTTTCATCATAAAAAACATAGCCCGTGGCTTCCATTTGTGCCAACCAACTGACATCAGCACCCCTGAAAAAAGAAGTAGGCGGAGGAGTTACTGGCGGCTTAGGCTTGGGTTTTTCCTTGCAAGCGCTGAGCGTAAATGAAAAAGACAAGAGCAATAAAATAGAAAGTAGACTTCTCATGAGTATAAGTGGCTAATGTTGCTGAAAATTGATCGAGAGCGTATTGTTGCGTATTTCCCCTTTCGACAGATAAATATCGCTAAAATTCTCGTGATGCGGCGCATCTGGCTCAGCCTGTTGCTCCAAACAAATTCCTGAGAAGCGGTGATACGTTTCATTATGTTTTCCAAGCGCAGTTGTTTGCCCACCCACATATATTTGAAATACAGGTTGATTCGTTGTGAATTTCAGCTGAAAACCATCTTTTGCTTGAAGGATGGCTTGTTCAACTTGACCATTTAAAAGGAAAGCGTGGTCCAGGGTCGAATAAAGCGGTTTTAGGGAATGATATTCTTTTTTTTCAGCTTTCGCTTTTTTCAAATCTTTCTCTTTCTTCTCTAATTTCAATTCCTTTTCTTTTTCTTCTAAATACCCCATCAATCCTAAAACTTCACCCGTAGGTAATTTATCGTCGTTTAATTCGAGAAAGGCTCTTGACTGGATGCAAACATCGGCATCCAAAATACTACCGTCATGACCATTCGGATTGAAATAACCATGTTGGGTAGGGTTTGAAAGGGTAGCTTCATGTGCAGTTGTTTCGATTTCTATGCGTAGTTCAAAATCAAACAAAGTGTATTTAACTTTGGTCAAGAGTGCCCCAGGTAATTGCATCTCAGCATGACTTTCAAGTACAAAGGTGGCACTAGGCTGTGGTTCAGATTCGATTGCTGCTAAACTCCAGTTGACGTTTGAATAACAAGTATTGCCACCGTGCAATAAATGCTTCCCTTCATTCGGTTCAAAGTTCCAAGTCGAATTTTTCCATGGAATTTGCGCATTGGCAACACGCCCGGCAATGGGCCCTACAATGGCCCCAATATAAGCAATGGGGGGTTCGTTGAAAGACGCCACATAGCTGCGCCAATCGGCATAACCCAAAA
>JBEEKM010000088.1:0-3986 GCA_041168645.1 Bacteroidota bacterium
TTAAGCTGTTTGTTCTTCGCTTTCTTCTCTCCAGATTATTGAAGCGCATACTGAAAGCAATAAGGCACCAAGCACTATTGACAAAGAAACTGCCGATTCAATGTGAAAAAATGGAGCCAAAAGCATTTTGACGCCAATGAAACTCAGGATGAAGGCCAAGCCATATTTCAACTTTGAGAACATATGGATGGAATTGGCTAGCAAGAAATACATGGAACGCAGACCAAGTACTGCAAAGATATTTGAAGTATAAAGAATCAGTGGGTCATTGGGCGCAATGGCAAAAATCGCCGGAATCGAATCTATGGCGAAAATAAGGTCGGTCGTTTCAATAACTACTAAAACCAAAAACAATTTTGTAGCCAATCTTTTGGTTCCTCTTTTGACAAAGAAACGTTCGCCGTAATAATGCTTGGTCACAGGAAAAATCTTACGTACCATACGCGCACCCAAACTTTTACTGTAGTCTTTTTGATCGTCGTCGTCAGCATCAAATAATGATTTGATACCCGCGTATATTAAAAACGCACCAAAAATGGTTAAAATCAGGTTTGGTCTGAAGAAGAAACCTGGCTGAGGATGCGCTCCTTGATCAAGGCTAAACTGATAGCCAAACAATTCAAAAGCAGGCAGATAAGTCATTTTAATGAGACCTATACCTGAGAAAATAAAAATGGCTCTGAAAACCAGAGCACCAATGATGCCCCAAAACAAGACCCGATGTTGTAAAACACCATCTAGCTTGAAAAATTTAAAGACCAAAATAAAGACAAACATGTTGTCAACTGACAAGGCCTCCTCTATCCAATAAGCGGACTGATATTCGGCAAATTTGGCGAATCCGAGTTGCCACCAGACTACTGCACTAAAGCCCATAGAAAGGGAAATCCAGATGAGCGTCCAGCGCAAGGCTTCTTTGTTGGTGATTTGATGGGATTTCTTATTGACTAGCCCAAGATCAATGAGCAACATTGTAAAAATAACCACCACAAAAATTCCGACTAACCAAGGATTGACCTGCATAAAAGATGTTTTGGCAAAAATAAAAAAGAAAGCCACATGCGAACATGTGGCTTTCCCTTAAAGCGTCATTAAAATTATTTTTTCTCGAGCAAATAATTGACTGCATTTGCTGCATTGACAAAACCGCCAGTGATACACAACTCTGTCATTTTGAGTTTTTCACCATTTGGAGCAACTACCTTTTTATTATACTTAGTTGTAGTTGCCATGAGTACTTCGCGAACTTGTACAGCGGTTAATTCTGGGAAATAGCTACGAATCATGGCAGCAACACCAGCTACTGCTGGAGAAGCCATTGAAGTTCCACTTGCGTTTTCATAGCTGTAGTCAGGAACTGTAGAATAGATATCTACACCTGGTGCAAAGAAATCAACTGATGTTGCACCGTAGTTTGAGAAATCTGCAATTAAAGTTTTTGAACTCTTAGAACTGCTGCTTGCCCCAACTTCAATCCAGTTTGGTGCTACTTCTTTGTTGTTCAATTTGCGTGTTGGGTAAGAATCTTCGACGTCTTTGTTTTTACCGTCATTACCCGCTGCATGCACTAAAAGTACATCTTTACTTTGCGCATATTTGATAGCTGCATCTACGTAATCTTTGTTAGGGGTCCAGTATTTACCAAAAGACATATTGATCACTTTTGCGCCGTTATCAACTGCATAAATAATGGCATTCGCCACATCTTTATCGCGTTCGTCTCCGTCTGGAACAGCACGTACAACCATAATACGCACGTTGTCAGCAATTCCGTCAATGCCCATTCCGTTGTTACGTGTAGCTGCAATGATTCCAGAAACGTGGGTGCCATGCATGGCATCTGGGCCTTCATAGCGGTTACACCCATAAATTTTAGAACTGAGGTCGTTGGGGTCATCACCAACGATTGCCGTACGAATAGAATCAGCGTTTTGTTTTGACATCGCGATTGAATTCGCAATAGACTCTTCTGCAGACTTAAGCTCTGGACCTAACTGCTCCGCAGGAAGGATATCTAGAATTTCTTTCATTCTGCTTTGCAGCCTCTTATCAATCTCAGTATTAGCAACATAAGTGTCATTTGCTTCTTTACTAAATGATTTACCCGTTTGGTCCTCAACTCTGAGTATATATTCGTTGAACGCTCGGATGTTTTTCAAAGAAGCTTGTTTTTCATTGAGTTCTTGCTCAAATGCCATTTTGATTTTCTCATAGGTGGCAAAACGCGCGCGCTCATTGGCTGGAATATCTTGGGCTTTCTTGCCAGCAAAATATTTGGACTCCGTTAAATACATTCTAGCCAATTCAAGTGCTTCTTTATCGATGTCTTCAGTTTGACCTCCTAAAAAAGACCAACCATTGACATCATCGATATAACCATTGCGGTCATCGTCGATGCCATTTCCTGGAATTTCATCTTCATTAACCCAGATCACGTCTTGTAGATCTGGATGATCTGTTTCAACGCCGCTGTCAATCACGGCAACAATAACCGTAGTTGACTTTTTGCCTGCTGCATTTAACATTTCATAGGCTTTGGTCGCACCTGTTCCGTATACGCCATCAGCTTTTGGTTCTTGGAGGTACCAATTTAAGTTTTCAGGTCCTGAAGTTTCGCTTTTTTGAGCAAAAGAAAGACTTGTGAAGCTCACAAAGGCAAGGAGAATAAAGTTTTTAGACATGTTTAATAATTTAAGAAAACGAAAATACGCTTTTTTTTTGCCATTGGAAATCTTGTTGAAAAGTTACAATGTGGAGAAATCGTTCAAAACAATGTAAACAAGGTTACACGCAAAGCAAAACAAAGGGTTAATTTTGTGAATCAAAATAAAACCACATGAGTCAAATTGAACGTCTTTCTTGCTTAATTATCGGATCCGGACCAGCAGGTTATACCGCTGCCATTTATGCAGCTCGTGCTGACATGAAACCTGTCATGTACCAAGGTTTGCAACCTGGGGGTCAATTGACTACCACCAATGAAGTTGAAAATTTCCCAGGTTACCCAGAGGGTATCACTGGCCCAGAAATGATGCTGCAATTAGAAGCGCAAGCCAAGCGTTTTGAAACTGATGTGCGCAGCGGTTTCATTACCAAAGTAGATTTCTCTGGCCCTGTCCACAAGTGCTGGACTGAAGATGGTCATGAAATACATGCAGATACTATCATCATTTCTACTGGTGCTTCTGCTAAATACCTCGGCTTAGAAAGTGAACAACACTACCTCAAATTAGGTGGTGGTGTTTCAGCTTGTGCAGTCTGCGACGGTTTCTTCTACAGAAATCAAGAAGTAGTCATTGTAGGAGCTGGTGACTCAGCTTGCGAAGAAGCGCACTACCTCTCAAAATTATGTACCAAAGTAACCATGTTGGTGCGCAAAAATGAATTCAGAGCCTCTAAAATCATGGCGGAGCGCGTTCAAAAAACGCCTAATATCGAGATTTTATATAACACCGAAACACTCGAGGTTCTTGGCGATGGCCAGCTTGTGACAGGTGTAAAAGCTTTCAATAATGCCAACCAACAAGAAACGGAAATTCCATGTACTGGTTTCTTTGTTGCCATTGGGCACCAACCAAATACGGCAGTTTTTAAAGACTACATCGACCTCGATGAAACAGGTTATATCAAATACGCACAACCTGGAACTTCCCAGACAAATGTGCCGGGCGTATTTGTTGCAGGAGATGCTGCTGACAAAACCTACCGTCAAGCCATTACTGCAGCCGGAACTGGTTGTATGGCAGCACTAGATGCCGAGCGCTATTTAGCAGCAAAGGGTCATTAAGCCGCCGTTCGAAATAAATAAGTGTATTTAAAAAAGGCAGTGCTCAACGCACTGCCTTTTCATTTAATAGCTTCACAAAGTGAAATCCTTTGGGGCCGTATCCTTGATTATAAAAGAATTTATGTGCTTTGAAGTTGGATGTATAAGAATCTAGTGCCAACATG
Source organism: Bacteroidota bacterium (assembly GCA_041168645.1). GTDB lineage: Bacteria > Bacteroidota > Bacteroidia > Flavobacteriales_D > Crocinitomicaceae > UBA952. The sequence goes on from JBEEKM010000088.1 coordinate 3,952, forward strand.
TTGCAACTTTCATCAATGGCCTTTTGCTCTAGGGT
>JBEEKM010000089.1:0-3821 GCA_041168645.1 Bacteroidota bacterium
GGTGCTCATGCCTCTTCGTAATGGTGCGGCATCCATGATGTCGTCATGAATCAAGGAAAAGTTGTGGAATAATTCAACGGCAAGTGCAGCTTTTAAACCCTCTTCTGCATTTTTACCGCAGGCTTCTGTGGCAAGTAGCGTCAGGATAGGGCGCATTCTTTTACCGCCAAGTGTCATGAAATATCGGAGCGGGTCATAGAGGTTAGCTGGCTCATGAGGTAGTGTTAAACCTTGAAGTGCTTCTTCAATGAGGCGCGTATATTTCTCCAAATTTGTCATAGAATCAAAACACTAGGTCTGAAAAAAAGTTTATTTAAAGCCATCTGAAGATGTCATCAAAGAGGCGTTTCCCCCAAGGAGTTGAACCGTAATCCTTTTCAATTTTTGCCCTTAACTCGTTCAAAGTAAATATTTTATTCTTTCCGGGGTTCAAAACGAGTTCTTCTTTTTTAGGCGCAATGGTTTCAATTTTTTTTGCGAAGTAAACAATGCCACCATCTTCTGTTGCGAGTCCGAGAATGGTGCCGGGTAAACCGCAAAAACCTTCTGGTCCAACGGACGGGGTCAGCATCGGGGTATACCAGGCATAGAGCCGTGTAGAGTCATTTTTTTCATAAATAGCTTTTCTGCATTCATAGCCGCAAATAGATCTTTTGCTGTCAGTGATTTTCCAGGTGCGCTCTGGTAAACTATCTTGAACATAGACATTCTGACCAAAGACAGCCAGCATCATGAGTTGTTGAGACTGTGCTAAATTCTGTGCGTAGGCATTCTTAGTGGTTAACCAAGCCATTTCCTCGGGTTGGTTCATTTCGGCTACCTGAAATAAGGATGCGGTATCATTAAAATATAGGTAAAAAGGCTCTATTCGAATTTTGTTTTCTTCGGTAACAAAGCGTTTCATACGCTGGTCTGTAAAACGCTTTTCTAAGTTGGTGCGTCTTTCAAACGTAATTTTACCAGCATGGATGTATTCAGTTTGCGCCCAAGCCTGCAGACTGAGCAACAAGGCACTAATGCCACATACGAAGATCTTCTTCACGGGTCTTGTTGTTATTGAATTTGTAAGTAAGGCGCACTAAGAAATATCTTGAAATGATGCGCGTATAGTTGTCTGTGATCACGTTGCTCGAAACCGTTCTTTGTAAGTTGAGGTTCTGATTGAAAAGGTCATTGATAGAGAGGCCTAAGATGAGGTTTTCATTTTTCAAGAAGTTGCGTTGCAATTCAAGGTCAACGATTAAGAAATCTTTGTTGAATTGATCAGCGCGCCCACGGTTCAAGGTGTAATTTAATTCCCATTTGAATCTGAAATGAGCAGGCAGATGCCAGTCACCAGTTGTGGAATAGTTCAAAGTCGAGTAGGGTTGATTAGAGAAACTATTCAAGGAGGTCAAAGGATTCACATAAGTGTAGTCTGCACCTACGCTCATTTCCAAACTATCCAAAGACAATTCAATAGAGAAGGCGCCATTAACAGTGGTAGTTTGTGTCGTGTTTTTTAAACCATTAATGAAGTTATTTGACTTAATGTAAGTGGCGTTGAGGCTTGGCTCAAAGGTGATTTTTCGATTCAAGATTGGATAGCCACCACCAGCATAAACGGTCGCGAACATATTTCCATCTACATTGACAGTTTTTGAAACTGTGCGTCCGAGGGCATCAAAATAAGTACTATTGGCAAAAGCATTTTGGGTAAAAGTGGCATTACCACCCGACCAAAAATAACGGCCTGACATCGCTTGCCAAACGTTTCCATTGAAGTTGAGTTGGTGCTGATAATTGGGTTTTAGGTCAGGGTTACCTTCTTGAATACGGTTCGGGTTGGTGTTGTCACGCACTGGCTGCAAGTCATTGGCACTTGGCGGCGCAGAGTACGTGTTGTAGCGCAAATAAAAACGCTTGGCCATGCTTGGCTTGAACTGATATGAAAACGTAGGTAAGAAATTTGAAATATTCTGATCGATGACCAAGCCCGAAAATTGGTTGGTATTGGCAATTTGAATATTGCGGTAACCCATTCCACCCATGAATTTATGATTCTTGTAGAGGTAATTTAACATTACCAAACCACGCTGCTGAATGCGGTCATTGCTAAAGTCATTGGTAAAAAGACTATCGACTACTGTAAATTGGTTGGTCAGTAAATCTTGATTATAAGTGTAACGCTCTTGTCCTGACTTGCCATATTCAAAATAGTACTCAGAGGTGAGAATCCAGCTTTTTGATAATGGTTCAGTGTAGGTTAGCGTTGAATAATGCGTGGTTGAATTATTGCCGTTGGTTTTCTTTTGGTCAATGAGTGTATCTAAAAGCAGATTCACCGTTGAGGTTTTAAGGCCGCCTTCCGAAGAATTCTCATTGGCATTCAATATATACTTAAGCTCAAGTTCGCGGTCTGCTTTACCAAATTTTCTTCTTAAAGTAGCTTCCGAACGGCTGCTCATACCTTTTGACACATAGGTATTATTGATGTTGGTGGTCAAGTATGGATTAAAGCCGTTATTCAAGAACTGATTGAATGCTGTGTTGTCTTGCTCGCCAGCATCGATATTCAAATTCGGTTTCAATTCTAATTTGGTCAGAGAATCGAGGTCAACCGTGAGGGTCATGTTCAAACGGTGAGAGCTACTCAATGACTGGTTATTTGTAGAATCTTTGGTAAAATAAGAGCTGTCTGCCAGAAAATACTGAGACTGACTGTTAGAGACTGCCTGCAAACGGCTTTCGTAATAAGCATAATTGAGCCCTAATTTTACTTTTTTAGACAAGCGATCATTGTAGTAAACACCCGTCTTTAAAGTCTGAGGAATGCCGGAACGGTCACCACGAGAATCGCGATCCCAGAAGTTGAGCCCCGAATCGTTGCGCTCGTTATCGAGGCCAAATTTATTCATGTCTCCAAAGCCAAAATTAGATTTAGGCGTATTGGAAGCCAGCATAAAAACTGAAATCTTTTGGGTCTTGTTGAATTTATTATAAAGCAGCTCACTTTCATAAAATGCTTTATCAGAAGATCCTTGATTGAAGTCAGTGGCCAAAGCTGCTTTCCCGAAGTAGCCTTTCTTGGCTTCGTCTTTGAGTTTGAGGTCAAGCACTTGTATTTTGTCGTCTTGACCTGCTGCAGCATCTTCATTTTTCTTTTCGTAAACCTGTACAGATTCGACGCCTTTTGCGGCTAAGTTCTTGGTAGCAATTGTGGGGTCCGAGCCAAAAAACTCGTCGCCATCAACCAATACCTTACTGATTTCTTTTCCTTGTGAAGTCAAAGATCCGTCGTCTTCAACTTTAATTCCTGGCAATTTCTTGAGTAAATCTTCCACAACCGCATTTTCAGCCACCTTAAAAGAGTCAGCTACAAACACCAAAGTATCTCCGTTGAAATACATGGCATTGCGGTTGCGCGTCACCACAATATCCTTGACTTCCTGAATTTTAGGAAACAAGCGAATATCGGGAAGTTCGAATGTGGTTTTCTGCTTCGAGGCCATAATGTAGATACTTCTTGGCGTCCAATTTTGATGCTCCACAACCACCTGAAAAGAGTCAATCGGCAAACCTTGCAACTGAAACTCCCCATTTGGGTTACTACGTGTATATTTGATCAGTACTGAATCGCGCAGGCGAATCGCCATGATGCTGGCTTCGTGAATGGGTTGCGTCCCGCTGGTATCCACCAAACGCCCAGTCACTTTCACATTTTGTGCAAAAAACAGAGGGCTAAACGAAAGAAAAAGGAGAAGAGGTAAGAGTTTTTTCATGAAAATAGGCTAGTACAATAGAGTAAGACGAATAAAGAGATGAATTTGTTGCGTTAAGGG
>JBEEKM010000090.1:0-3765 GCA_041168645.1 Bacteroidota bacterium
ATTTAGCGGCTTTTTTAAAGCAATTCCCAGATTATCAAAACATTTATTATTATTCGACTCCGTCTTCGGCCTTTGGCCCCATTACGCAAACATTAAAAGCTTGCGACTTAGTAACAGCTAGCAGTAAGGTCGTACTCGAAAAACCGCTTGGCCACAGCCTTGACTCTTCCAATGCAATCAATGCAGAAATTACGCAAGCATTTGAAGAACACCAGATTTACCGCATTGACCACTACTTAGGAAAAGAAACGGTTCAAAACCTTATGGTCTTGCGTTTTGCCAACAATTTGTTTGAACGCGCCTGGAATGCCGAAAACATTGAAAGCGTGCAAATTACGGTGGCAGAAAGCCTTGGCGTAGAAAAACGCGCTTCTTATTACGATCAATCTGGTGCCCTACTCGATATGGTGCAGAATCACCTGTTGCAATTGCTTTGTTTAGTGGCCATGGACCCACCGGTAGCGCTCGAAGCAGACGAAGTCCGCAACGAAAAACTCAAAGTCTTAAAAGCCCTACGCCCACTCAATAAAAAATCCATTCTTAAAGACACCGTAAAAGGGCAATACACAAGAGGGGTTTCAAATGGTGTGCAAGTCAATAGCTACCTTGAAGACATTGAAAAATACGAATCCAAAACAGAGACATTCGTTGCTATTAAAACATACGTGGACAATTGGCGTTGGAAGGGTGTTCCGTTCTTGCTGAGAACCGGAAAGCGCATGATCAAACGTTATTCTGAAATTGTGATTAATTTCCGTGAAGTCAAGCACAATATTTTCCCATCTAAAGAGAAGCTCAATAACAATAAGTTGATCATCCGCTTACAACCTGAGGAACGCATTGAATTGATCCAGATGACCAAGATTCCTGGCCCAGGAGGTTATCGATATAAGCCTATCGCCTTGAAACTCGATTACAACGATTCTTTTAAAGAGCGCTTCCCAGAGGCCTATGAGCGTTTGATCATCGATGTCATTCGCGGAAATCAAACGCTATTTATGCGTCAAGATGAACTTCAAGCCGCCTGGACTTTCATTGAATCTGTTACCAATGGATGGAAGGAAACGAATATGCCAAATGTGCTTTACGAAGCAGGTACCTGGGGCCCTGGAGACGATATTTTACATGATGACGAAACTTGGATCACCAAAACTTGGAGAGAATGATCAGTTTTGCAACAAAACTTGAATTAGAGCAGCAGCTAACCCATGACATCGCCGCACATTTAACAGCAGCCATTGCTGAGCGTGGTAAAGCGACCTTGCTTTTATCTGGCGGTAGTACACCCGGCGGTGTTTACCGATTGCTTTCACAAGTAGAACTCGACTGGAGCAAAGTAGTTGTAGGTCTCGTAGATGAACGCTATGTTGGGCCTGATAGTGAATTTTCAAATCACTTACTCCTTCAAAATACACTACTTCAGAACAAGGCGCAAGTTGCCCAATTTGTGCCTATGGTAAGCAACCTAAACGACTACCAGAAAAATCTTCAAGAAATTGAAGTTGCATACCGTATTTTTACTGAACCAGATGTTTCGCTATTGGGAATGGGCCCTGATGGGCATACGGCTTCGATCTTCCCCAATGACCCGGCCTCTGAAGTGGCAGCAAGAGAAACCAAGCAATTGATATTCAATACCAATGCACCCGCTCACCCCACGCAAAGAATCACTTGTTCAGCATCTTTGCTATTCAGTTCAAGAAACTTACTCTTAATGCTCACCGGTGCACAAAAACTAGACGTCTATGAACATGCGTCACAAGCAAATTTGCCAATTGCTGCGTTTCAGCAACACATCGATCAAATCTATTACTCAGCCTTATGATACACACAAAGATTGCTGAAATTACAGCCAGAATTGTTGAAAGAAGTAAAGAAACGCGCAGCGCCTATTTGCAGCAAATGGATGCAGCCTATTTAGATGGCGTGCACAGAAGCACACTCAGTTGTGGAAACCTTGCTCATGGTTTTGCGGCCTGCAATGCCCACGACAAGCAAGAATTAGCTGCTGATATTACGCCAAATTTAGGCATCCTTACTGCCTACAACGACATGCTTTCAGCACATCAAGTGTATGAAGATTACCCCAAAGACATCAAAAAATTTGCGCATGAATTTAATGCGGTAGCTCAGGTCGCTGGCGGCGTTCCCGCTATGTGTGACGGCGTTACGCAAGGGCAACCCGGAATGGAACTTTCTTTATATAGCCGCGATGTCATTGCACTTTCAAGCGCTGTAGGCCTATCTCACAATATGTTCGACGGTGTTTTGTGTTTAGGCATCTGCGATAAAATTGTACCAGGGCTATTAATGGGCTCACTTCGTTTTGGACACCTCCCGACAATATTTATGCCTGGTGGGCCAATGCCTAGCGGAATCAGCAATGAAGAGAAGTCTCAGATTCGTCAGGCCTTTGCAGAAGGCAAAATTGGCCGTGAAGAATTGCTCAAAGGAGAATCGGACTCTTATCATTCACCAGGAACTTGTACGTTTTACGGCACCGCCAATAGCAATCAAATGCTGATGGAAATCATGGGCCTACACCTACCCGGATCAAGCTTCGTCAATCCAAATACCGAACTCAGACACTTACTCAATAAAGAAGCAGTGCGTGTTTTAGTAGAAAATATCCGCATCGGAAAATCAAGAAGTCTGGCTCAAATTTTTGATGAAAAAACAGTAGTCAATGGAATTATCGGGTTGCTTGCCACAGGCGGATCAACCAACCACACCATTCACCTTATTGCGATTGCACGTGCGGCAGGTATCATCATCAATTGGGAAGATATGTCCGATTTATCAGCTGTGGTTCCACTCATTACCAGAATGTATCCGAACGGAGCAGCTGACGTGAATCATTTCCATGCAGCTGGAGGTATGGGCTTTGTCATCCATACCTTGCTAGAATCCAACTTACTACACGAAGACGTGAATACCATTATTGGTCATGGCTTAAAGCAATATACACAAGAACCTAAAATTTCAAATGGTTCGTTAACCTGGACCGAAGGTGCCAAGTCTTCCTTAAATACCTCCATCATCAGACCTGCCTCTGAACCGTTTACAGCAGATGGTGGAATCAAACTCCTGAAAGGCAATTTAGGACGCTCTGTGATCAAAACTGCCGCTGTTGAACCACAGCACAGAATTGTCGAAGCTCCAGCCATCGTTTTTCATGAACAAAGCGACCTCATAGCTGCGTTTAAAAGAGGCGAACTCGATAAAGATTTTATTGCAGTCGTGCCCTTCCAAGGTCCGAAATACAATGGAATGCCAGAATTACATAGCCTCACTCCTACCTTAACTGTACTTCAGAAAAAAGGCTTCAAGGTTGGTTTGGTTACTGATGGCCGTATGTCTGGTGCATCCGGAAAAGTACCAGCAGCAATTCACCTGACACCAGAAGCATATGACGGTGGGCTTATTGCCAAAATTCAGACCGGCGACCTTATGCGCTTAGACAGTGAAAATGGTATTTTGGAAGTACTCAATGAAGCAGCAGTGCAGCAGAGAACATTTGAGAAAAAAGACAACAAACAACATTTCTTATTTGGTCGTGAATTGTTTGCGAACCTTCGTTCTTCAGTGAGTCAAAGCGAGGATGGCGCTTCGTTTATAGTATAAGAATAGCAGAAAAATTAAGCTGTTTGTTCTTCGCTTTCTTCTCTCCAGATTATTGAAGCGCATACTGAAAGCAATAAGGCACCAAGCACTATTGACAAAGAAACTGCCGATTCAATGTGAAAAAATGGAGCCAAAAGCATT
>JBEEKM010000091.1:0-3570 GCA_041168645.1 Bacteroidota bacterium
GAAAATATCGGACTCACCCTAAAATTAATTACCGATCAAATCAACTCTTGTCAGTTGTTAGTCAGTGGTTCCTCGGCATTTGAGTTAAAAAATGCCACGAACGAACCCTTAACAGGTAGAAAATGGGAGTATCAACTTTTTCCAATAGCTTGGTCCGAATTTGAGCAATATGTAGGTTATTTGAAAGCAGAACAGCTACTAGAGACACGTCTTATTTACGGGTTTTATCCAGAGGTCATTACAGAAGTAGGTCAGGAAAGAGAAATTTTATTGCAACTCAGTGAAAGTTATCTCTATAAGGATTTACTTTTAATGGGCGCCAAGATTAAACGCCCCGATCTTTTACCCAAAATTTTACAAGCTCTAGCCTTTCAGATAGGCAATGAAGTTTCACACAACGAAATTGCACAATTAGTAGGTGCCGATAATGAAACGATTACTAACTACATTGACTTGCTCATTAAGAGCTATGTGATTTTTCCGCTGTCTAGTTTTAGTCGAAATCTGAGAAACGAAATCAAGGCTAAAAGAAAATATTATTTTTTTGACAACGGTATTCGAAATGCAATCATTGGTAATTTTAATCCAATAGCGGCCCGAAATGATATTGGGGCCTTGTGGGAAAATTTTCTTGTTTCGGAAAGAAAAAAGAAAAATCATTACCAATTGCTGCGTGCCAATACTTATTTTTGGAGAACATCGGGTCAGCAAGAAATTGATTACCTCGAAGATTACAACGGCCAATTGAATGCTTTTGAATTCAAATGGAATCCGACAGCAAAATGGAAAGTACCTAAAACATTTACCACAGCTTATCCGGATGCACAAATTAATAAAATTGACAGATCTAATTTTAGGACATTTATTCAAATGGAAAATGAATAAAATTTCAACATTAAAAATCTTAGTTGGCTTTTTACTTTTTAGTCAATTTTCCTTCTCCCAAGTCTCAGGCTCGGGCCCAGTTGGCATTCCTGTGGTGGGCGTGCATTACGGCGGCGCGTTTTCAGGCGGTGATCTTTCAGAGCGCTATGGTTATTTCAACCGAGTTGGCCTAACGGCAGGCTACAAGCTGAAAAGTAACTGGAGTTTTGGTATTGAATCTGACTTTTGGTTTTCTGAAAATGTCCGAATGACTGGCTTGTTTGATCATTTACTCGATGAATTCGGAAATATTACCAATGACCTCGGGATGCCAGCTTCTGTGCTCGTGTATCCACGTGGCGTACATGCCAACGGCTATGTGGGGCGTTTGTTCCCACTCAATGAGCGCAATCAAAATAGTGGCATCTTGGTTCAGTTCAGTGCAGGCTATATGTTGCATCGTTTGCGCATCGAAACCAACGACAACGTGGTGCCAGTTCTAGAACTCGATTACAAAAAGGGCTATGACCGCCTTACCACCGGCATCAATACCCAACAATTTATCGGCTATTCTTTCTTGAACAACAAAGGTTCCTACAGTTTTTATGCAGGCCTCTATTTTCAGCAAGGCTTCACCCATAACCGCCGTAGCATCAATTTTGACCAACCCGACATCCCAGTTTCCACAGCCCTACGCCTCGACCTCCAAACAGGCTTTCGCATCGGGTGGTACATTCCGTTTTATTCTTCTGAACCCAGAGAGTTTTATTATAATTAGGTTTGGGCGGCAAAGTTCAGATATCGATACAATTCGAGTAAATTCGCTTCAATTCCTTTTATGAGCTTCATTTATCAGCTGTCTATTTTTGTTTACTCCCAACTTTTGAAGTTGGTAGCGCTTTGGCATCCAAAAGCCAAAAGCATGGTGGAGGGCAGAAAGCAGGCACTTGGAATTTTGAAGCAAGTTCCGAAAGGTCCAAATAAACGCTTTTGGTTTCATTGCGCCTCGTTAGGTGAATACGACATGGCGCTGCCGCTCATTGAGGCGTGCAAGGCTGCAAATCCTGAGCTCGAGATTTTTGTGAGTTTTTATTCGCCATCTGGGATGCAGCATTATCACAAGCGTGGTTTTTTGCCCACTGCGGTTTTTTATTTGCCGGCAGATACCATGGGGCAGATGAAGGCGCTTGTGGAGGCCATTGAAGCAGATCGGCTCTATTTATTAAAATATGAGTTTTGGCCAAGTCTTTTGGCAGTTGCGAAAAAAGCAAAACTAGAAGTGTTGGCTGTTTCAACAATTTTGCGCCCTTCGCAAGTCTATTTCAAATGGTACGGTGGTATTTTTAGAAAAGCACTCCAAAATGTGTCCCATTTTTCGGTTCAAAACAAGGCCACTCAAGAATTGCTTTTAGCATTAGGTATTGCAGCACCACAAATTGAACTACTCGGAGATTTGCGCTGGAACCGTGTTTTTGCAGCAAAAGAAAAGGCCCTAGCCAACCCCATTATTGAAAGTTTCAAGGCCGAACAACCTTTATTAATCCTTGGCAGCAGTTGGCCTGAAGAGGAAAGTATATTGGCTGCTTATTTGAGAGCAATTGAAAACCAACATCCGACTACTGGACATAAAATATTGATTGCCCCTCACGATCTGTCGAGTGCTCATTTGGAAAAATTAAAGTTAAAATTCCCCAGTGCGGTATTTTATTCTGATTTCTTTGAGCATTCCTTCTCCTCATCAAATCATACCATTTTAAGCGAGACAAAAATCTTCATTTTGGACACCATTGGCCAACTCAGTGCGGCCTATCAATACGGTGACATCGCTTTTGTAGGCGGTGGTTTTAGTGGGAGTTTACACAATATATTAGAGCCGGCGGCTTATGGCTTGTCTATTTTGTTTGGCCCAAAGCACAGCAAATTTCCGGAAGCGCAACAATTGATCGATTTAGGTTTTGCAAAAGAAGTTTGCAATGAAACAGAGCTTGAAAATGGCTTGAAACACTTTGAGCAGTGGGATGCACAGCAAAAAAACCAAATGATGAGTCAGGTGCAAGACCTGAAGGCGCACATTTCTGAGCGTTTACTTTCTTAGTAAGCGCGTTCGTTGCGTTTTTCCATCCAGTTGATGAAGGCACGGTTCACTACCTTGTTACCGCCAGGGGTAGGGTAGTCACCGGTGAAATACCAATCTCCGAGATGGCCAGGGCATGCGATGTGCAAGTTTTCAACGCTTTGATAAATGATTTCTACCTCGGCATTGATGCCAGCTGGTGTGAGCATTTTGGCAATTTGCGCAGAAATCTGTTTGTCTGAGAAGGGTGCGTAAATTTCTTTAACGACGTTCTTGACTTGTTCTTTCGGCAATTGTACTTGCTCGAGGGCTGCTTTGTAAACGTTATCAATGATCTGCGCTTGCCCGCTTTCGCGCAACAAGGCAATGGCTGCTTCAAAAGCGATGAAGTCTCCCATTTTGGCCATGTCGATACCATAGCAGTCAGGGTAACGGATTTGCGGAGCCGAAGAAACAACCACAATTTTTTTAGGGCCGAGGCGGTCAAGGATGCGCAAGATACTTTGGCGCAGCGTAGTGCCGCGTACGATGCTGTCGTCGATGACGATGAGGTTATCAGTGCCGCGGCGAACAGAACCGTAAGTGATGTCATAGACATGGGCTACGAGGTCATCGCGGGAGTCATCTTGGGT
>JBEEKM010000092.1:0-3533 GCA_041168645.1 Bacteroidota bacterium
TAGCGCCCCCTTCAATTAGATGCGTAGCGAAACTGTGTCTAAAAGTATGTGGCGAAATATTTTTTTTCAGGCCAATTTGAGCGGCTAATTGCTTGATGATGGTAAAAACCATCACTCTTGTGAGTTGTGCTCCGCGTCGATTCAAAAATACAAACTGTTCGTGACCGGGCTGAATAGGTAATTGTGCCCGAATTGAATTTTGATAGGCTTTAATTTCTTTTTCTACGCTTTCAGAAACCGGGACTAATCTCTCTTTATTTCCTTTTCCGATTACCCGGATAAATCCTTCGTCAAAATAGAGGTCTGCAAAACGCAGATGAATCAGTTCTGAAACACGCAGTCCGCAGCTGTACAATGTTTCAATCATGGCGTGGTTTCTTGACCCTTCAGGTTTGGAAAGGTCAATTGCTGCTAACATGTTGTCAATTTCATCGATCTCTAATACTTCGGGAAGTTTCTTTCCTAACCGAGGTTGTTCAAGCAGTTCAGAAGGGTCTGCGGTCAGATATTGCTCAAGTAAAAGGAAGCGATAAAATTGCTTGATGCCTGAAATAATGCGTGCTTGACTTCTGGCGCTGAGCCCAAGGTCATATAAATGGGCTACAAAAGTTTTGAGTTGTTCGTAGGTGAGCTGCTCAGGTTTTTGCTTTGTATCTTCGGCAAAGGTTGCTAGCAGGCTGACATCGCGTTGGTAAGCTAAAATAGAATTTTCAGCCAAACCCTTTTCAATTTTTAGGTATGAAACAAAATCCTTAATATAGCGCTCCCAATGTATCATTTATGAACTTACTCGTTGTCAACGGCCCAAATTTAAACTTACTCGGTACCCGAGAAACACAAATATATGGGAATGTCACATTCGATGCATTTTTTGCTGATTTGAAAGCGAATACTGAGCATCAGTTGACCTATTTTCAGTCAAATGTTGAAGGAGAGCTCATTGATTGTTTACAGGCTGCCCAGGCAGACGGCATCATCTTAAATGCCGGCGGCTACACGCACACAAGCGTTGCCCTTCGAGATTGCATTGGTGCCATTCAAATTCCTGTCATTGAAGTTCACATTTCAAACATTGCTGCCCGAGAATCTTTTCGTCATGAATCCTTGTTGAGCCCAGTGTGCAAGGGCTGTATCTTTGGCTTTGGTCTCGATGCTTATAAGCTAGCCATTCACGCTTTCGAATTATAGCTATATTCGATTAACTTTGCATGTACTATGCAACAAATCGAACACTTTTTTACACACATTGACCCTGTATTTGCTGCTTTCTTAGCTACCGTTTTCACTTGGTTAGTAACAGCGGCTGGGGCTAGCTTGGTATTCTTTTTTAAAAATATGCACCGTGGCTTGCTCGATGGCATGCTTGGTTTTACTGGTGGTGTCATGGTTGCAGCAAGTTTTTGGTCGTTGTTAATGCCATCAATTGAATTGTCTGAGCGCTTGTACCCGACTGCACCCTGGATGCCGGCTGCAATTGGTTTCTTGACAGGCGCACTCTTTTTGTTTTTCCTTGATAAAAAACTACCACACTTACACATCAATTTCAACGAAAATGAAACAGAAGGGGTAAAGACGCAATTGCACAAAACAACCTTATTAGTTCTTGCGATTACCTTACACAACGTTCCAGAAGGTTTGGCAGTTGGTGTCTTGTTTGGTGCCGCAGCCAATGGTATGGAAGGTGCCACCATTGCTGGGGCAGTTGCGTTAGCAATAGGTATTGGCATTCAGAATTTCCCAGAAGGTTTTGCTGTAGCGATGCCGCTCAGACGCGCCGGAGCCAGCAGAATGAAAAGCTTTATGTACGGGCAGCTTTCGGCAATTGTAGAGCCAATAGCGGGCGTGATCGGAGCTGTGGCTGTCATTTACATGGAACCCATTTTACCTTTTGCACTTTCATTTGCAGCAGGTGCGATGATCTTTGTGGTGGTGGAAGAGGTGATCCCAGAAACCCAGCGCGATAAATACACCGACATCGCCGTATTAGGCTTCATTGGTGGCTTCTTGGTCATGATGATCTTAGATGTCGCCTTGGGTTAGTAAGTTAAAATTTCTTCAAGCGCTTTTCTAATTTCTTTTAAATCTTTGCTAGGGATGCGTCCAATTTTTTGCACGCACCTTTCTTTAGATATAGATCGAATGTGAAATGTAAAAACTTCTGATCTTTCTTTGAGTCCATTTTCAGGACTAGGTTCAAGAACAAGATTTCCTTTGTAGTTTTTGATTTTTGTAGAGAGTGGCAAGCCGATGATGAGTGGCGTATGTGTATTAAAGAGATCCCCGCTGAATATCAGGATGGGCCGAAAACCAGCTTGTTCGCTGCCACGTGTAGGATCGAGGTTGGCCATCCAGATTTCACCTTGTTTCATCTTGGTCAAGGCCATTGAGTTGTGCATAATAAGCTTGCATACCCTCTTCGGCTAATTGCAAAACATCGGTGTCTTCTGACATTTGTCGATAGGATTTGATATAAGCCGCCTTATTGAGTTGCTCTAGGTAAAGCATGAGCGCTTTCTCAATGAGTTTATTTTTAGGCACTTTGAGTTCGGAAGCCTTATTTGATAGGGCCTCGAATAAAGTATCTGGAAGTGAACTAGTGAAGACTTGCATATTTATGAAATATAAATATAAAATTAGGCAGTTTTAATGAACTGAACAAAAAAAAGCCCCCAATTTTGGAGGCTATTCAGTAATTCAGGAAGTGTTAAATGCTTAAGAACAAATGGTTTGTTCACAAGCTTTTAGAATCTCTCTAACTTCTTCTAGGGTTGGTGCTTCGGCGTAGGTGCGCAATACAGGCTCAGTGCCAGAAGGTCTGATCATGACCCAACGCTTGTCATCAAAGAAGTATTTAAAGCCGTCAATGGTTTGGACTTCTTGCACTTGGTATTTGCCAAATGCTTTGTAGTTGTTGGCTTTACAATTAACGATGATTTTTTGCTTGAGCTCTTCTGTAATGTGTAGGTCATTGCGTTCAAACTGGAAAGGCCCAACAATAGCATACACTTCGTCAATGAGTTGGTCGAGAGTTTTGCCAGATTTAGCCATGAATTCCCAGATGATGAGCCCCATCCAGATGCCATCGCGTTCTGGAATGTGTCCTTTGACGGCAATGCCGCCCGACTCTTCGCCACCTAACAAGACATCTTCTTTGATCATGATAGCAGCGATCTCTTTAAAGCCAATTTTGGTAACCTCGAGTTCAAGGCCGTAGTGCTTGCACAATTTCTCAACTCTTGGTGTGACAGAGAAAGCGATCACTACTTTGCCACTCATTTGCTTGTATTTGACCAAGTAATGAATCAAAAGCAAAATAATGTGGTGAGAATCGACAAATTCACCGTGGCTGTTGTAAAGGCCAATGCGGTCGGCATCGCCATCGGTGGCTAATGCACAAGCGATGTCCCCTTGATTTTTGATGGTTTGTGCTAATTCTTGAAGGTTTTTAGCAATAGGTTCAGGAGCAGTACCCATAAAAGAAGGGTTGTGCTCGCAGTGCAACAAAGACACTTTTGGTAAAATGAGTGGCATGA
>JBEEKM010000093.1:0-3510 GCA_041168645.1 Bacteroidota bacterium
CGCGTGTACCAGCACCAATCTCTGACGGATTAAAAATAAAGTGTATTGCTTTTGGCATAAAGGACCCTTTAGGGGCTAGGGCAAAGATAAGATGAAAATCGGCAAAAAGAGAGTCGATTTTGGGCTAGGGTTCAAACAATTATTAGCTTTGTTTATGCGCAGCACCATTTTTTTGGCCATTTTTTGCTGGCTTTCCTTTTTTAGCAAAGCACAAAAACCCTTTGTCGGAAGCTTAGAGTATAATATTTCGACGGTTGATTACGTCATGAAAGATACCATCGATGGCAAGCTCTTTATTTATGCCCGTGATTCGATTGTCAGGATCAATTATCTGTTTGCGGATGGCAAAAGCCAAGAGACCATTCATCATCTGGAAAAAAGAAAGCTGCTTTCTCTTATTGAAATTAACGGTCAGTTCATGGCTATCCAAATTAGAGATACAACTCGTAATGAACAAGTGTGCGTCATTCACAAAAATTTAAATTGGGAGCGCATAGCAGGTGTGCGTTGTAGGGAGGCAAATGCAGAATTTGAGAAGGGGGATTTTCAACTTTTTTATTATAAAAATATTCCGGCGCGCTACTTTGTAGGATTTAATTCAGGCCCAGGACTTCCAGTAAAAGGGAAAATCCCGACTGAAAACGGCTATATGGCTTTTGAATTGCAAAAGATAGATGAGCGCACCCCTCCTCACAGCCTTTTTATACCCGATAAAAAATACAAGGTTATGAGTCTTGATGCATTTCTACAATGGTCTAACGGACAATAACTTAAGCTTGTTAAAATCGAACTAACACCTGAGTGTTTATAGGTTTATCGTTTTTCGGCATTTGATGTACCTGTTTGGCGTATTTTCGTTTGATTAGACGCAAAAGCACCATGGAAGACAACGAATACATCCCAAAATCAAGCGCAAATTCCTTTCAACCTAAGGAAGAACCCATTGCACCTAAGGTAAAAAAAGCGGCTGCGAACCCGAGCAAACCTCAGGCAGAAAAGAAGGCGCGCAACGTGGAGGCACTTAAAAATCGTTTTGATTTGACCAAGGTTAAGTTGGTATTAGGCGCTACCCTTTCACTGCTTAGTATTTACCTTTTACTTGCTTGCGTTTCTTACCTTTTTACGTGGACACAAGATCAAGACCACTTACTAAACCGCGATTTACTGGGCTATATATTTAACAAAGACGTTCCTGCTGCAGAAAATTGGCTTGGTAAATTCGGGGCCTGGAGCTCTCACCTATTGATTTATGATGGCTTCGGAATTGGCGCATTTGGCCTTGTGTTTATCATGTTTTTAGTTGGAGTTAGGGTTTTATTCAATACTGCTCTGCTCCCACTTCAAAGGGCAACCACGATCACGATTGCATATTTGATTTGGGCCTCCATGTTTCTTGGTTTCTTTAGCCCCCAAGTAAGTTACGCCGGCGGAACTTTTGGTTATTACATCAATGAATGGCTACAACTGACCTTAGGTAATTTTGGGGCACTCACTTTGTATTTGGTCGCTTTCTTTGTGGTGACAACCTTGCTGTTTAATCCAAATTACAGAGCGCTTTTTGACCGCTTGTTTGGAAATCATCCGGAAGATCAACAAGCCCAAGAGTTCAAGGACAGTGCTGCTCCGTACGACGATCTTTATGTGGTCAATACGATCAGAGAAGATCAAATCAAAGCCGACGACGTTTCACAGACCGTACATTTTGACGACGACGATGTTTTTGAAGAAGAAAGCGAATTGATTGTGAGCATCAAAGAAGACGAGCCCATAGTAAATGAGCCTATTGAAGATGATGCTGAAAATGAATTCAGCCTGGAAACCCATGATGATTCTTTCGAGATAGAACTTGGTGAAGATCCTGTAATTGAAGCAGTAGCACCAGCAATGGCTGCAGCGAGTGCGCCAAGCCTCAGTTTAAGCGAGGAAGAAAATATCGCCAAAAACCTAGTGCGCGAATATGGTGAATACGACCCAACTAAAGATCTAGATGGTTATTTGTTGCCACCGCTTGATCTCATGAAAGATTATGCGACCACTGGGGTTTCTGTAAGTAAAGAAGAACTTGAGACCAACAAAGACCGCATTGTTGAAACACTCTCCCACTACAAAATTGACATCGCTAAAATCAAAGCAACGGTTGGCCCGACAGTAACGCTTTATGAAATTGTCCCTGCGCCGGGTGTGCGCATCTCTAAAATTAAAAACCTTGAAGACGATATTGCTCTTAGCTTGTCTGCACTTGGCATTCGTATCATTGCCCCAATTCCAGGGAAAGGAACAATTGGTATCGAAGTGCCAAACTCGAACCCAGAGATGGTTTCTATGCGCTCCTTGATTGCCTCAGATAAGTTCCAAAATTTTGATGGTGAATTGCCTATTGTGATGGGAAAAACCATTACCAACGAAACCTATGTGTTTGACCTAACCAAAATGCCCCACCTTTTAGTAGCGGGAGCAACAGGGCAAGGAAAATCAGTGGGTTTAAATGCCATCCTGATTTCTATTCTCTATAAAAAGCACCCTGCTCAGGTAAAATTTGTCTTGGTTGACCCGAAAAAAGTCGAACTCACACTTTATAATAAAATCGAGCGCCACTTCTTGGCCAAATTGCCAGGAGAAGAAGATGCCATTATTACAGACACCTCAAAGGTGGTCAATACACTGAATTCATTGTGTATTGAAATGGACGAGCGCTATGAATTACTTAAAAATGCAGGTGTTAGAACCATAAAAGAATACAATGCTAAGTTTATTGGCCGAAGGCTGAATCCGGAAAAAGGACATCGCTACTTACCGTATATTGTGGTGCTCATTGACGAGTTTGCTGACCTCATCATGACCGCTGGTAAAGAAGTTGAGCATCCGATTGCCAGAATTGCACAGTTAGCCCGTGCCATTGGTATCCATTTAATTGTAGCCACACAAAGACCTTCTGTGAATGTCATTACCGGGATGATCAAAGCCAACTTCCCTGCACGCATTGCATTCAGGGTACTTTCTAAAATTGACTCCAGAACCATCCTGGATGCTTCAGGTGCTGATCAGTTAATTGGGCGCGGAGACATGCTTATTTCGACAGGATCAGACATGAAGCGCTTACAATGTGGTTTTGTAGACACGCCAGAAGTGGAAGAAATCTGTAGCTTCATTGGTTCGCAACGCGCTTATCCAGAGGCCTTAATTTTACCTGAATATGTACCAGAAGGCTCAGAAGGTGGTGGCGACTTTGACATGAACGAAATTGACCCGATGTTCGTGGACTCAGCGCGCATTGTGGTGATCAACCAGCAAGGCTCAGCAAGTTTATTGCAACGCAAGCTCAAACTCGGCTACAACAGAGCTGGCCGAATTGTAGATCAACTTGAGGGCATGAACATCATTGGGCCTTTTCAAGGAAGTAAAGCACGCGAAGTCTTGTTCTCGGATATCGAGAGCCTTGACGAATTCTTGAAAGTAAAAGGGCTTATTTAACCCGATTTAAGCCCAGCGCTTTCAGTAAAATCTTAGGTA
>JBEEKM010000094.1:0-3501 GCA_041168645.1 Bacteroidota bacterium
CTGTGTCTTTTGAATGCATTCTTTTGGGATTCGTTAAATTTGTACAAAAGAACGAATTTGTTAAAGATCAGCACCTGCTTTGTCCTCCTTTTTTTCAGCCAAATATTATTGGCTCAAGGGCGACCACGTGTAGGAGTAGTCTTGAGTGGAGGAGGAGCCTCAGGTGTGGCACATGTGGGTGTACTCAAAGCACTAGAAGAAAATCATATCCCAATTGACTACATTGTGGGCACTTCTGCAGGTGCGCTGGTTGGCGCAATGTATGCCTGTGGATATTCGCCCACTGAAATCGAGGCTTATGTGTTATCCGATGCTTTTCAATTGATGGCAAAGGGTCAAAAGGAGCAAGGCAAGCAGTTTTTTTTCTACCAGGAAGATCAGCAAGCTTCGATGTTTAATTTTACTTTATCTCAAGATAGTGTTTTGAGTAAGTCTCTGCCATTATCTTTTGTAGACCCCACTTATTTTGACTTCGAAATGCTCAAAATATTTGGCCGAACTAGTGCTAGCATTGGTGAAGACTTCAATCGCTTGCTCATCCCGTATCGCAGTGTGGCTTCAGCCGTGGAGACCAAAGAAAGTGTGACGTTTTCCAAAGGCAAACTGAATCAAGCAGTGAGGGCCTCCATGACTTTCCCTCTCTATCTCAACCCAATACGCATTCAAAATGTGTTGTATTTTGATGGAGGTTTATATAATAATTTTCCCATCGATGTGCTTTACCGTGATTTCCACCCGGATGTCATCATTGGTAGCAATGTGTCAAAAAACCTGCCACCCGTTTCAGAGCGAGATTTCCTAGGCTTACTTACTAGCATGATGACCACCCCAACTAACTATAATTTACCTTGTCCTGAAGGATTGATCATTGAACCCAACACGAATGTCGGAACTTTTGACTTTGAAGCGGTGAAGCAAGCTATTGCAGATGGATATCTTGCTACGTTAGCTCAAATGCCAATAATTGAGTCCTTAGTCGGATTTGAACAAGATTCCGTTGAATTGAATGAGAAAAGAAAAGCATTCAAGGCGGCATTACTCCCAATGAATATAAGTGCGGTTCAAGCCTTTTCGGATAAGAAACAAGATTTGCGTTTTGTCAGAAATTCCATGCTACCCAAACAGCAAAAAAATATTTTAGATAGTTCGTTACTCGAGAAACGCTATTACAGAACTTTAGCTGCCCCTTATTTAGGCTTTGTATATCCTACCTTTTCAAAGCAAAAGGATGAAACATTAATCCTCCGTTTGAAAGTGAATAAATCCAATGCCTTTAGGGTAGACTTTGGTGGGATGTATTCATCAAGAGCTATTAACACGGGCTACTTATCTTTGGCTTATAGAAGGCTAGGACGCGTAGGGCAGACTTTTTCAGCTAATTCATACTTTGGCAAGTTTTACGGTTCAGGGAAAGCACAATATGAACTGAATTTCCCGGGAAGGTTGCCTTTTTCGTTTTCAGCATATTTTACCTTGAATCGCTGGGACTACTTTCGCAGTTTTGCAACTTTCTTTGAAGATGTGCAGCCATCTTATCTGATTCAAAATGAAAGTTATGGCGGGGTTCAATTCAAATTGCCTTTAGGTTCGCATAGTAAATTGACAGCCAATGCGCGGTATTTTTTCCTCGACGACCAATATTATCAAACTTCATCCTTTACTAAAGAAGACACCGCTGATTACACCACCTTCTACGGAGAATCCTTTTCTTTGGAATACTCTAGAAACACACTCAATCGCAAACAGTTTGCAAGTGACGGAACGCTTATTTCTATCAAAGCTAAATATATTTTAGGTGACGAACAGACTTTTCCTGGCTCTACTTCCTTGAACAACGATACCGTGCAAAAAGCACATCAATGGCTGAGTTTACAATTGGAACTTTTGAGTTTTCCTTTCGAAAAGAAAAGAATGCTGAGTATAGGCTTTCATTTGAAGTCCGTACTCAATAGCCAATCATTATTTGCGAACTATACCGCAAGTATGTTAGCGCTTCCTGGTTTAAATGTTTTACCCGACCTCGAGACCTATTTCATTGCGCCTTATCGCTCTACTCAGTACGTTTGTGCGGGGACTCAGTTTGTTTTCAGCCCCTTTAAGCATATTGACTTCAGACTAGATGCTTACGGATTTTTACCAATTATTCAATTGCAACAAAACCAAGATGGCACTTTTTCCTACGCCAAACCGCTAAAAGGAAGAACCATCTTGGCCTCCACATCCTTTATTTATCACTCTCCAATTGGCCCCGTGAGGGCAACACTTAACTATTTACCCAAGTATGCACAACCCTTACAATTTCAGCTAGGGTTTGGTTATATCTTATTTAACGAACGCGCAATACGCTAAAATGATGAAACAATCTTATCACCTCAACGGCATACAACAAATGGGCATCGGCGTGCCAAATGTCCCGGAAATTTGGTCTTGGTACCGCAAAGCTTTCGGCCTCGATGTCAAAATCTTTGAAGAAGCCGCTCCTGCGCCGCTCATGACACGCTACACCGGCGATGTCGTTCATCATCGTACGGCAACACTTGCCTTAAATATGGCCGGTGGTGGCGGTTTTGAAATTTGGCAATTTACCTCAAGAAATACAGAGAAAGCCAACTTTGAGGTTCAATTGGGCGATTACGGCGTATACATCTGTAAAATCAAATCGGCTGATGTCGCACATACTCAAAAACACCTCAGCAATATGGGTGCCAATGTGAGTCCTCTCAGTATGGATCCTGCCGGGCGCCAGACTTGTTATGTTCAAGATCCAAACGGAAATTATTTTCAAATTGTTGAAGGAGCTTCTTGGTTTACAGCAAGTAAACATCCTTCAAAGTGCGGCGGTGTTGCAGGTGCTGTCATAGGCGTTTCGAACATGGAGAAAAGCTTGCCTTTTTACCAAGATTTATTGGCTTATGATCAACGCGTTTATGATGTTGAGGGCCAACATGCTGAATATGCATTCATGCCGCGAGGAACTGAGGCTTTCCGCCGTGTTCTCCTGACGCATCCTGAAGTTCGTCAAGGATATTTTGCAGATTTATTAGGGATCACAGAAATAGAACTCATTGAGCTTCAGACACCAAATGTGGCCAGAGCTATTTTTGAAAATCGTTTCTGGGGAGATTGGGGCTTTATTCATTTGTGCTTTGACGTCCAAGGCATGGATGCTCTCAAAACACGCTGTGAAAACTTCGGTGCACCTTTTACAGTAGATTCAGCCAATTCATTTGACATGGGTGAAGCAGCAGGTCGTTTTTCTTACATTGAAGATCCAGATGGTTACTGGATTGAATTTGTCGAGACGCACAAAGTGCCGGTCATGAAAAAATGGGGCTGGTACATCCATCTGAAGCAAGGCAAAGCCTTGAAGCATCTACCTAAGATTTTACTGAAAGCGCTGGGCTTAAATCGGGTTAAATAAGCCCTTTTACTTTCAAGAATTCGTCAAGGCTCTCGATATCCGAGAACAAGACTTCGCGTGCTTTACTTCCTTGAAAAGGC
>JBEEKM010000095.1:0-3391 GCA_041168645.1 Bacteroidota bacterium
AGTTTGTTTTGTGCCCAACTTGAACAAGTGTTCCCTACAAAAAGAAGTGCGATGAAACTAAGTAAAATGGTTGTTTTCATAGATGTATTTCAGCTTACTGAACGAAGATAATTGATTGAACTCTTTCTGAGATTTCTTTTTTGTCTTTATTTCAAAACCCAATCTTATTCCTTCCACCCTGCTGTACCTGCTTCTGGTCTTTTTGAATGAGGTAGTTGGGATGATGCCCTTTTCCTATTTCTAAGGTCACAGATTGTGACCTTAGAAGTTTCCATTCTTCTTTTGTTAATTGAAACATAAAGTCTTCTGGAAAACGGTCGATGTTCCTGCGGACGGCTTGTTTCAAGACACGAGTTTCTACTTCATAAAGTTTCGCCAATTCATAATCGAGAATGACGCGTTTTCCTCGAATTTCGAGGATGCTATTTTTGATGAGTTCTAGTTCCATGATGATTCCATTTTTGTATTTTTTTCAAAACCCAATTCTCTTCCTTCCACCCTGCTGCACCTGTTTCTGGTCTTTTTGAATGAGGTAGTTGAGCACTTGCTCAATGCCAGTGAACTTTTGGCCGAAGCGCTGCTCTAGTTCGGAGAGTTTTTCTTGAAGATCTTGGTATTCGAGCGCCCACTGGCGCATGAGGACGAAGGCGCGCATGATGGAGATGTTTACTTCTATTGCTCTGTCAGAATTTAATACGCTTGACAACATTGCTACACCTTGTTCCGTGAACGCGAATGGTGAATATCTTTTTCCGCCCCAACTTGAGGACGCAAATTGCGACCTCAAGTTGAACCATTCTTCTTGAGAAAGCTCAAACATAAAGTCCTCGGGAAATCGTCTTAAATTTCTACGTACTGATTCTTTTAAACGCTTGGTTTCAATACCGTAAAGTTTCGCCAATTCATAATCGAGAATGACCTTCTTTCCTCTGAGGTCGAGGATGCTGTTTTTGATGAGTTCTAGTTCCATGATTTAGCATTTGCTACTGATTTATTATTTAAATTCCACACAAAAGGCGGCCTGCGGCCGCCTTTTGGATCGTTTGGTTGGTAGGTTTGTTTAGGGTAGTACAACGAGGTCATTGATTTCGACTTCGGTGACGAAGCGGCGCTGGCCGCCGGCGCGGTAAAAGCGACCGACGAGTTTGCCTTCGATGGCCAGATGAACGCCTTTTGCGCCATAGGTTTCGAGGACTTTTGTCCAGCGGCCCCAAGCAGAAAGAAGGTGCCATTGGCTGCGCTTGCGCATGATGCCGTCGGCGTCGAGGTACTGCTCTTTGGTAGCTAGCGTGAAGCGTGTGATTTGTTTGCCATCAGGGAGCTCAACGGTTTGTGCAGGAGCGGTCATATAGCCAATTAGATTGACGTGATTCATGTGCAAAAGCGCATTGTTGTCAATGGTTTCAGGCTGCAGTTTCGGTGCGGGCTTGCTCATTGCTTTGTTTTTTAGGCTGAACCATAATGAAGTCATACAACTCGATGATAGTTGCGAAGCGCTTTTCACCAGCTTTGTTTTCATATTGCTGATTGACCAACTTGCCTTCGATCACGACTTCCATGCCTTTTTCAAGTTTCTCACCGACCTTTTCGGCAATTTTACCCCAGGCATTGATGGTGTGCCATTGTGTGAAGTCATGCCATTCGCCATTTTTATCCTTGAAATTTTCATGGGTTGCTAAAGAAAATCTGGCTAACAAACGGCCAGACTCAAATTTGACAACTTCGGGCTGACCACCTAGGCGACCCATCAAACTCACTTTGTTTTTTAATGCATTCATAATTGAAAAGTTTAAATATTGAGTTTCAAAGTTGCGCAGGAGGCCTTTGCTTATTCGGTTATTAAGTACTTAGTGTCGGATAAAAATTGAGGGGAACTTTGAACGGCGCAAAAAACTTTAATTTTCAATGATTTATCCAACTGATTCAATAAAATTGCGTCTACTACGTTTGTACGAAAATTTACGAGCATGTCTAAAATCAAAAACAACCTTTATTTTAAAATTGGCGGCATTGTATTGATCGCCTTGCTTTTACTCATCCCAACAGGCATGATCAAAAGTATCATCTACGAACGCGAACAAACGCAGCAAGAGGCAATTGATGAAGTGAGTGAAAAATGGGGGGGCGAGCAAACCCTACAAGGCCCTGTTTTAACAATTCCATACACGCGTTATGTGAAGGAAATCAACAAAGCAACCGGAAAAGAAACATTAGTACAGATTACCGAAAGGCTACACATTTTACCGAGTAAGTTAAATATTCAAGCCAATGTCAATCCAAATAGGAGACACCGTGGCATTTTCGACATTGTTGTTTACAACTCGATGCTGCATGTCAGTGGAGAATTTACCAAATTAGAATTCAAAGACCTTGAAAGTAAGGGCCATGTTTTCAAATTCAACGAAGCGGTTTTAAATGCCGGAATTGATGACCTTCGTGGGATTGAAAAACAAATTTCATTAAACTGGGATGGCCAAAAAGTGTCTTTCAATCCTGGTGTTACGAATTCTGATGTTTTCTACTCAGGAATTAATGCGAAAGTGAATATTTCACCTACCGATGACCACCTTTACAGATTCAGCTTTGATATCGAATTGAAAGGAAGCCAGCAACTCTATTTTACGCCTGTCGGAAAAGAAACAGATGTGGTGCTCAATTCTGATTGGCAAACGCCCAAATTTGATGGCGCTTTCTTGCCAGACGAGCACAAGACAGACAAAAGTGGCTTTAAAGCACATTGGAATGTCTTGAACCTCAACAGAAACTACCCACAAAGCTGGACAGGTTCTTCTTATAAATTACGCGAATCTTCATTTGGTGTAGACCTCAAATTACCCGTAGACAACTACCAGAAGTCACATCGCACGATTCATTACGCACTGCTATTTATCGGTCTTACCTTTTTGGTATTTTTCTTCATTGAAATTTTCCAATCGGCTGGTATTCACCCAATTCAATACATTTTAGTCGGAATCGCTTTGGTAGTTTTCTATACCTTATTATTGGCTTTCTCAGAGCATATTGCCTTTAATTCTGCTTTCTTACTTTCGGCTTTGGCAACTGTTTTGCTGATCAGTATGTATGTGAGGGCTATACTCAGGTCTGTAAAAATGAGTTTATTTATAGCAGGGCTCTTGAGCATGCTTTACATCTTCATTTTTGTAATTATTCAACTTGAAGACTTGGCGCTATTGATCGGAAGTATCGGCGTATTTATCATTCTGGGCTTGGTCATGTACTTCTCAAGAAAAATAGACTGGTACAACCTTACTGCTGAAAAAGCAACTACTCAGCGCGACCAAATTTCATAAGACTTCAAAGCTTGGTGCTGCAGCATGGACAAACCATTCATGACTGCGGCACCTTGTTTTTTTGCGTTAGTCATCAAGGC
>JBEEKM010000096.1:0-3338 GCA_041168645.1 Bacteroidota bacterium
CTCAAACTTTACCTTCAAACATTACAAAAGCACAACCTTACTGAAGAAAAAAAAGAAAGCATAATAGATGGCGCTCTTAGTGAAAATGAACGCTTGGTTCAACTCATCGAAAATATTCTCAATACGTCTAGAGCTGAAAATAAAGCCTTTGAGCTCAATAAAGAAACCATCGATCTTTCATTGTTAAGTGCGCAACTCACTGAACGCTATCAGAAGCGTTATAAAAGTCTACGGTTCAAAATAGCTATTCCTGACGGGCTTAACCTTAAGGCTGATCCGAATATGTTGGAAACCATTTTGGTCAACCTCCTTGAAAACGCCATTAAATACGGTGGTGCTACTCAAGAAATTGCCATCAAAGCCGTTCCACTTGATCGTTTCATCACCCTAACCATTAGCGATGAAGGTCCAGGTATTGCGGCAAACGAAAGGACACATATATTTGAGAAGTTCTACAGAATTGGGAATGAAGACACCCGCAAGGCCTCAGGAAGCGGCCTAGGGCTTTATTTAGTCGCCGAATTGGTGCATTTACACAAGGGGCAGGTGCGTTGCCAAGAAAATCATCCGAGGGGATGTGTTTTTGAGGTAATTTTGCCTTATGAATAAAAAGTTCGGACTCATCATTCTCGATGGCTGGGGTTTAGGTGACCACGGCCCCTCAGATGCCATTTTTCAAGCTAATACGCCTTTCATGGATAGCCTCTTGGCTAACTACCCAAATGCCACCTTGCGCACTTTTGGAGAAGACGTTGGTTTGCCAGATGGCCAAATGGGAAATTCAGAAGTGGGGCACCTCAATATTGGTGCTGGCCGTATTGTTTATCAAGAATTAACCCGCATTAATAAAAGCATTCGGGATGGCGAGTTTCAACAAATCCCTACCATTCTTGAGGCCTTCAACTACGCTAAAACTAACCGTAAAAAAGTCCATTTTATTGGGCTTGTTTCTGAAGGTGGTGTGCATAGCAGCCAGGCACATTTGCATGCACTCTTAGATATGGCTCAAGAATTTGGGCTTGACAACTATTTTGTCCACGCCATTACTGATGGCCGTGATTGCGACCCAAAAAGTGGCCTCGGCTGTCTTGAAAAATTAGAACAGCACCTCAGTCAGCAAAACGGCAAAATTGCCACCCTCATTGGACGCTATTACGCCATGGACCGCGACAAACGTTGGGAACGCGTCGCAAAGGCCTACCATTTAATGGTCAATGCGGAGGGTCAAAAAGTAGAAAGTGCCAGCAAAGCATTACAAACGGCCTATTCAGAGGGCTTAACCGATGAGTTTATTTTGCCACAACTCATCGATGAAAACGGAAAGATTTCAGAAGGCGACGCAGTCATCTTTTTTAATTTCCGAACCGACAGACCCAGAGAGCTCACAACGGTTTTAAGCCAAGAATCTTTTCATGAGCACAACATGCATCCGTTAGATTTGCATTTTTGCACCATGACGAACTACGACGCCAGTTTCAAAAACGTAAAAGTCATTTTTGACAAAGACAACCTTGAAATGACACTCGGAGAAGTGGTTTCTAAAGCCGGGAAAACGCAGGTGCGCATTGCCGAAACTGAGAAATATCCGCATGTAACTTTCTTTTTTAGCGGCGGCCGTGAGGAAACTTTTACCGGGGAAGAACGTCTCTTAATTGCTTCTCCTAAGGTAGCAACCTATGACCTCCAACCAGAAATGAGTGCGCATGAAGTTGGCGCGGCCATTACGCAGCACATGCAAACAGCACAGCCCGATTTTATTTGTCTGAACTATGCGAACCCTGACATGGTAGGACACACCGGCGTTTTTTCGGCTATCATGAAAGCCGTTGAAACCGTGGATCAACAATTGGAAAAAGTAGTGCGTTGTGGCCAAGAGCTGGGGTATGAATTTTTAGTGATAGCCGACCACGGCAATGCCGACTATGCAATTAACCCTGACGGAAGCCCGAACACCGCACACAGCCTGAATCCGGTGCCTGTTGTGTTAGTAACTGAAGATCATTCGCTTGACCTAGAAAACGGAATTTTAGCCGACGTTGCACCAACGATTCTGAGCAGAATGGGCTTGGAAATCCCTTCAGAAATGAATGGAAAGTGTTTGGTTACGCTAAAACGATCCCTTTAGCTTTGAGTTGAGGGATTTCTTTGAATTTTTCTGGCTTTATGGTACCAGCTTCAAAAACGAAGCGCTTGTCATACATGGTGTCATTGACCCAAAAACTCACCCAATACTCATTATTGATGCCAAAAAGATCAGGCATGATCGGCTCAATTCGGGCAGCTTCTTCGGGTAGCATCACTTCAATGCCTTTGCGCAAAGTGGAAGTTTTGATTTCCTGACCCGTTATTGGATCTGTTCCAAAACCCGTGGATGCGACAATGATCCCTTCCATGATGTCGTCGCGGTTACTCAATAAAAAAACTACATATTCTGGTTCACCGCCTTCAATAGGAAGTTCAACAAGTGCCAATGATACGCCTTCAACTTTTGGGCCTAATAACTCTTCTCTCATGCTTGTATACTAAAATTGAATACTGCGGACATTTCTTTCAATAAGACCTCTTGTACCTCTTGAATAGAGATTTGACGGCCCAACTCTTGTGCCATGGATGTGACTGCCTTATCTTGAATGCCACAGGGCACAATATTACCAAAATAACCTAAATCTGGGTGCACATTTAATGCAATTCCGTGCATGGTGATCCACCTTGAACACTTCACCCCCATCGCGCATATTTTTCTGGCTCTTGGGGTTTCAGCATCAATCCAAACACCTGTTAAACCTTCGTATCGCGTAGCTGTAATTTGAAAATGAGCGAGCGTTTTTATCACCGCCTCTTCCAAATAACGCATGTATTTATGAATGTCCGTAAAGAACTGCTCGAGGTCTAGAATTGGGTACATCACCAACTGCCCAGGGCCATGGTAAGTAATATCTCCCCCACGATTGATCTTGTAAAACTGCGCATCAATATCTTGTAGATGCGCTTCGTCTAGCAATAAGTTTTCTTGGGCGCCACTCTTTCCGAGCGTATATACATGCGGATGCTCGCAAAACAACAAGTGTTGTTTAGGAATAAAATTAGTATCGTTTTTTCGATTCGAGATTTTCAGATCGACCGCTTCTTTGAGCAGCTCTTCTTGAAAATCCCAAGCTTGTTTGTAATCTATGAGACCTAAATCTTGAACCTTGACAACTGGTTTTTCTGGCATTATCTCAGTACGTTAACATGCCCGGCTAAAGTGCGGGTAACAGATTTATTATCAGTGTAGACGATCTTCCAGTTGTAGAGGCCAAGCTGCACATCGCGCTTGCCTTTGTAGCGGCCATCCCAAC
>JBEEKM010000097.1:0-3272 GCA_041168645.1 Bacteroidota bacterium
CATCAATTCTTAGCCTTGCATCAACAAATGGTGCAACTTTTAGAAAGTAACAACATTCCTTTTGCCGTACTCAAAGGCCTCGATTTATTGTTCAGAACCTACCGCGAAGAAGGCATCCGCCACATTTCTGATATTGATGTCTTGATTGCACCCAAAGATCTTTTGCGCGTCACTGAAATATTCGAAAATGCTGGTTTCAGATGCAAGCAAAGCATCGATAAATCAAGTTTTCACGAAAAGCATTTTCAATTGCATGCCCCGTTGCAAGCAAGTTTGAACGGACTCAACATCGATGTGCATGTTATGCTTTTTGATACCTTTTTAGGTTTTGAAATTGATGCTGAGGACCTCTTGAGCAAACGCCAACCCATCGATTGGAACCAACAAAAAACTTACGTGTTAGCAGCAAGTGATGCT
Source organism: Bacteroidota bacterium (assembly GCA_041168645.1). Taxonomy (GTDB): domain Bacteria; phylum Bacteroidota; class Bacteroidia; order Flavobacteriales_D; family Crocinitomicaceae; genus UBA952. Next base: position 418 of record JBEEKM010000097.1, read on the forward strand.
TCCCTTTTCAACTTATTACATCTCTATGTACATCTTGATAAAGGCAATCATTTTAAAATGAGCTCTTTCATCGATGTGCAGCGGACCATTCATGAATTGAATTACCCAGCCCAAAAAGCACAGTATTCGACGGCTATTCAAGAAAAAATTGAATATGTCATCGATTGCATGGTATGGCTTGGGCTTCTTGAAGAGCATTTTTTGCCGCAAAGAAAAAAAGCACCAGCGCGTTATTTTTTCTACTTGTTATTCTTTTTACAAACGCTGCAACCCACTTTTATCCAGACGCTGCGCTATAAGTTTTTCCCACGTCTGTTTCTTTATTCCTTTTCTTGGAAAACATTGCCCTTGCTATTTCATGAGGCTTTTCCTTCTAAGCGCTATTTACTTTATGGCGCGCCGAACCGCAGTTATTTGAGTGCATGGATTTATCGCCTCAAACATTTTACTAGAAAAAAATAAAGCCCCCTTTGCATGAGGCTTTTTTTTGGAGAGGTTGGCTTAATGGAATAAGCGAAAACGACGCGCTTGAATCAAAGGATCATTGGTTGGAAGGCCTTCGATAGGAGGATCTGACATCATGACCATTGAGATTTCTGAATCGAGCTGTACTTTTTCAACTTTTGGAGCAATGTATTGCTTCTTGGTTGACATCTTCTGTGCTTGGCTATTTTTGAGCTTGTTCATCTTTCTTTATTTTATGTTCGCTTACTGCTGTACAAATAATTTATGCACCTCCATACCCTTTTCGGTATTTAAGGAAACATAATAAATGCCGTTGGCTTGATGTAGTTGTATTTTGGTTTGCTGATCTGTAAGCGCGCCTGAATAAACCACTTTTCCTGATGCATCTTTAATTTCGATAGCGGTGACACGTTGCGTTGTTGCTGATACATCTATTACTACAACGCCAGCTGCTTCGGCATAAACACTAGGGCCTTTCTCACAGAAATCGGTATCTGAAACTAAATCATGGGAGTTTTCTGTCTCAAGGTGGATCAATTCAAAATGTAAAACAAAGCGCTCTGTGTTTAAACCTGCATTGGCATAAAACTCATAAACAAGGCCTGAATCTAGAGCTACCGTGATGTTTTCTTGCTTGTCTTCTAACCAAACTAGGCCGTTGTCAACTTCAAGATTTTCAATAGAAAAACTGCATATTCCGGATGTTGGTATTTCAAGAATAACCGGAACCTCTTGCTTAAGCTTTGCAGCATTGAGGCCATTGATGACCACATTTTTGGCCCCAACCTTTGTATAACATTGTAAACCGGAGGTTTGCATCATTTTTTCGCCGTCAAACGCATCAAAAGCATTGCTCGCTTCGTGATTCACGTAAAGAATCAATTGGTCTTTTTTATCTTGCTGCAATAAATTCATACGCAAGAAAAGACGCTGCCCAAGCTCCATGGTTTTCAAACCAGCCGTACTACCGCCATACGAACTGAAATGAGCACGCATGGAGTTGTTGAGCGTCAAACTCCCTGTTGAACTACCTGCATTGACCCGCACCCAAAAAGATTGCAAAGGTGGTAGCAGTTTTGAAATTGTTTGTCCGTTAAGACTCGTGCCAATACCGCCGTTAGCACCTGCAACATAAGTGTCAAAGACCATATTTGCGCCATCGTGTGAACGGTACCAAATGGTATTGCCAATATTTGTTTTGATCACTTCATCCCAATTGAGGTAAGACGGATAAGGATTGCTGACCAAATTAAAACCCTCAAAAGCAACACCTGGAGTGCGCGTACAATTGAGTTGGATGCTACCATTGTTCATTTGAATACTGCTGAAATTAAGCGTATCGTTTGCACCGATACGCAAGAAGTAACCACGGCCTGCTACAATAGGCGTTGAAGCCGTAAAGAGCTCTATCCAGGCAGCACTTGGCTCGTCATAATACTTCAAGACATTTGCGCCCTCGGCAAAGAAACTTCCGCTTAAAGCACTTGGATTTGGAGATCCTAAGTACCAAAACCTACCTGAAGGCAACAAACCGCCAGAACCAGTAACATACTGTTGCATGTGCCCGTTACCCACGCCCATCCAAGAACTATTTGGGTGTTGGACCAAGGTTGCACCGTTTTTTAAATATAAATCACCGTCAAGTAGTAAATCTTCTTCTAAGGTAAGCTGCTGCTGAGCAGCAACAAGTAATTGCGCACCACTTGGAATGTATAAATTAGATAATATTATGGCTGAGTCTAAAATGATGGTGGTGGCAGTAGGTAATTCTACTGAAGCAGCAGCAACCGGAACGCCACCGCACCAATTGGCTTGGTTTTTCCATGAGCCTACTGCAGCTCCTTTCCACTGTCCCGGATTCAAGACTTGCGCTGTAACTGCCAAACGGTTCAAACTCTGACAACCATTTTGCAGTACTTGTGCGGCAAAATATTGCGCGTTATGAACAAGTAGCGCCTGAGGAGCAAGTGCTATTTGACTCTGGGCATCAGGGTACCAAACAATGCCTGCTTGATTTAAACTGAGGTCTTGCACCACTGCATTCTGACACAATTTTTGCAATTGAGCACCCGTAGGTGTTTGTGGAACGGTTGGTGCCGGATTGATTTGAACGGAAGTAGTCCACTCGGAGGTTCTACCTGTAAAACTGCTGACTTTAAAAGTGTAAGTGTGCCCCGGAGGTAAATTATCAATAATGGCACTTGGTCCGTTACCGGTTTTGGAACCAAAAGGCGCTCCGGTTACTCTCCAGGCACCTGCAGGCAAGCCATTTAAATGCACCTTGCCATGCGCCACCAAACAAGTGGGTTGTTCTACTTGTGCAACCACCGGAACTATTGGTGCAGCAGCAGGCGCAAAATCAATGCCTTTATAGATAAAGTTTGTACCCG
>JBEEKM010000098.1:0-3175 GCA_041168645.1 Bacteroidota bacterium
ATGGTAACCGATCTTTGCTCAATCGGAACTTTGTTTGCCTTTGTTTTGGTTTGCGGTGGCGTCTTGGTGCTTCAAAATAAACCAGATGTGCCACGCGGCTCATTCAAAACGCCTTATGTGAATGCAGGAATTGTTCTGCCAGCTGCTTTTGGATTGGGTCTTATTTATACCCTGACCCTAGGTTTTCAAGGCAATCCGGTATTCAATGCGATTTATAATTTCCTCGCTTTTGAGAGTTGGTCAGATTTTGGTCAGAAAATCCCAGCACTTATTTTTTGGACCTTCACGCTGTTTTTAACGATTATTAGCATCCCAAAGAAATTGTCCTTGATACCCGCATTAGGTTTGCTTTCTTGTTTGTACATGATGAGTGAAATCCCGCTTCAAAACTGGATTTACTTCGGAATTTGGCTAGTTATTGGCCTAGTTATTTACTTCGGGTATAGCCGTAAAAATTCCAAATTGAATCAGGCGAGTTAAGCTATTAGAAACCGAGACTATGCTCGATACCTAAAATCAAAGAATGAATGACTTTGATATGGATTTCCTGAGCGCGGTCTGCAAATTCACTATGGGGTGCCCTGATTTCAAGATCAGCTAATTTTGCCAAAGCACCGCCATCTTTACCTGTCAAAACAATGGCATGCATTCCTTTGGCTTTGGCAGCTTCTACCGCTAAAATCACATTTTTTGAATTTCCAGAAGTAGAAATACCGAGCAAAACATCGCCTTTTTGCCCCATAGCTTCGATATATCTTGAAAAAACGTAATCGTAACCGTAATCATTGGCAACACAAGAAAGATGCGACGGATCAGAAATAGAAAGTGCTGCCAAGGCAGGTCTATTAGCTCTGAATCTGCCACTGAGTTCTTCGGCAAAGTGCATGGCGTCACACATAGAGCCACCGTTTCCGCAGCTTAAAATTTTATTTCCATTCTGCAGCGCAGTACTCATGATGCCAACAGCTTGCTCAATTTTAGAGATGTTTTCTGGCGTTTGAAACGCTTGAAGTACTTCTTGTGCTTCTTGAAATTGTTTCCAAATGAGTTGCTGATCCATTGCTTTTTTTTTCAAAAGTAAGCAATATGCACACATAGGCGCATGGTTTATTTTATCTTTGGTTCATGAATACTGCAAATTATTATGCACACAAAGTCATCTGGATAACAGGTGCTTCTTCCGGTATTGGTGCCGAATTAGCAAAGCAATTGGCAAGAAAAGGCGCCAAGCTCATTTTGTCAGCCAGGGATCAACAGAAGTTAGAAGCTTTTGCTGAAACGCTTGAAAATCATTCAAGTCATTTGGTTTTACCACTCGATTTAGGTAAAAATGGCAATGAACTCACGTACATTGAGCAGATTATGGCCAAATATGGCCGCATAGATATCCTTATTAATAATGGTGGTGTTTCGCAGCGCGCGTCTGCTTTAGAAACTTCAATGGAGGTAAATAGGCAACTGATGGAGGTGAATTTCTTCGGAAATATTGCACTAGCAAAAACAGTCTTGCCGATTTTTAGACAGCAAGGCAGTGGTCAATTTTTGGTAGTGAGTAGTATTGCCGGAAAATTTGGCTTTCATTTGAGGTCAATCTACAGCGCTTCAAAAGCCGCATTGGTGGGCTATTACGAAAGCTTAGCCATGGAAGAAGAAAGTCATGGAATTAAAGTCACGCTTGCCTTTCCTGGAAAAATCAATACGCCCATTTCAAAAAGCGCACTAACAGCTGAAGGAACGGCGCATGGTCAGATGGATAGTAACCAAGCGGGCGGAATGCCAGTTGACGAATGTGTTGCTCAAATGTTAAAGGCTTTGGCCCAACAAAAACGAGAGGTGCTCATCGGCAGAAAAGAACTGCTTGCTGTTTATCTGAAGCGTTTTGTGCCTGCACTTTTTTGGAAAATCATTCCTAGACAAAGTGCTACTTAAGATTTAAAAGTTAACTGCATAAAAAAAGGGCCATCTCTAAGAGACGGCCCTTTTTTATTTGAGTTGAACTCAATTAGTTAACGCTTTTAGAAAGGTCTGCACCAGCCTTGAAACGAACTGTGTTTTTAGCAGCAATTTTGATTACAGCACCTGTTTTAGGGTTGCGACCATTGCGTGCGTTTCTTTTAGAAATACCAAAAGAACCAAAACCTACTAAAGAGATAGAATCTCCTTTAGCCAAAGCACCAGTTGTAGCGCTTACGAATCCGTCTAATGCACGTTTTGCATCAGCTTTTGACAATCCTGCAGACGCTGCGATTGCGTCGATTAATTCAGCCTTGTTCATAATAAGTTAGTTTTAATTAGTTAGAAATTAATTATCGAAACAAATATATCCGAATATCAATGCCGGTAAAGGTTTCAGGTCAAAAAAAGTGCAAAAATGTTGAAAAAATGGCCATTTTGTTGATAAAGCCAGCTAAAATGCCCGTCTGCACTGAGGTTTTAGAACTTTTTTAGCTGAATTTTGTCCTTTGAATATGAAGGTAGGAATAATCGGATCCGGAATCGGGGCGCTTGCAAGTGCCATTGAACTCAAACGTTTGGGCTTAGAGGTGCATGTTTTTGAAGCCAATGATCAAATTGGTGGAAAAATTATCGAGCAACACCTGGGGCAATACCGCTTCGATATGGGCCCCTCTGTGTTTACTGAACCAGCCTTACTAACGGCGCTTTTACAGCAACTAGATCCGCAGGCTGAATTTCCTTATCACCAACTCCAAGAATCTTGTCGTTACTTTTATAATGACGGCCAACAGGTCGTTTTACCTGTGCACAAAGATGCGGTGGCCAAAACAATGGCAACTGAGTTTGGAGAATCGCAAGAAAAAACCCTTCAATTTCTCGACCGCATGGAGGCTAATTATAAAGCCATCTATCCGGTATTTATTCAAATTTCTTTACATCGCTTTGGGCATCTATTTGCCAAACCTTTGTTTAAAGCACTGGGGCGTCTGTTTAAGTATGGTTTGCACCTCACGATGCACCAACAAAACAAAAAGAATTTTCGCAACCCTAAAACGGTCCAAATTTTTGATCGCCTGGCTACCTATAATGGCAGTTCTCCTTATTTAGCACCTGCCATGCTCAATATTATTGCACAGCTCGAACTCAATGAAGGCCCAGCAATGCCAGTTGGCGGAATGGTTCAGATTACCAAGCGCCCTTTTGAACTGGCCAAACAACA
>JBEEKM010000099.1:0-3099 GCA_041168645.1 Bacteroidota bacterium
ACACTTGAATTCAAGGCCACGGGCAAGCAAGTGATTGACAAGGGCTGGCGTGTTGTTTACGAAGATTTGAAGGCGCAGCAAAGCAACCCTGAAGATAAAATCTTGCCGCTTTTTACAAAAGGTGAAACTGGCCCACACGAACCTTTTATTCATGAAGGTAAAACGAGTGCACCTAAACCCTACACAGAAGCAACGCTACTCAGGGCCATGGAAACCGCAGGAAAACTTGTGGAGAACGAAGAGATGCGCGAAGTCATGAAAGAAAATGGCATCGGGCGGCCATCTACACGCGCTAGCATCATTGAAACCCTATTCAAGCGCCAATACATTGAAAAGAAAAAGAAGAATCTGTTTGCAACCCCAACAGGTGTGGCACTTATTGATAAAATTTCTTTTGATTTATTAAAAAGCCCAGAACTAACCGGGCAATGGGAACACAAACTCAGGATGATTGAACGCGGCACCTATGAAGCGCAAACTTTCAAGGAAGAGTTATTTGTGATGGTCCGTGAACTCACTGACCAAGTGATTTTCAATAATTAAATCATTTTACATGCGTTGTGGCGCCTCTATGCCCAACATATTTAAACCATGTGCAATGGTTTGTTGCACAAGTGCACTAAGACTCAAACGCATTTGCTTCAGTTGCGCATCTGGCTCAATAATGATTTTTACACTTTGATAGAAAGTATTGTAGAGCTTTACCAATTCGTAAATATAATTGGCAACAACCGCAGGTGAGTATTGCTTAGCGGCTTCCTCTACAATATTTGGGAATTGTGCCAAATGCTTAATAATTTCTTGCTCCTCAGGCTTCAATTCAAGATCTGTACTAAGCGCCATTGATTTGTATTCAGCCTTTTGTAAAAGTGTAGCAATGCGTGCATGTGCATATTGAATAAAAGGCCCTGTATTTCCCGTAAGATCAATAGACTCAGCAGGATCAAACAACATGCGTTTTTTCGGATCAACCTTGAGCAAATAGTATTTCAAGCCACCTAAACCAATTTGACTATACAACTGGTTGCGTTCTTCGTCATTAAGTCCTTCCAAATGACCGCGTTCTTGGGTCATTTCTTTGGCGGCAAGCGTTACTTCGTCAATTAAATCATCGGCATCTACAACTGTACCCTCTCTTGATTTCATTTTACCACTTGGTAAGTCAACCATGCCGTAACTGAGGTGAAAACAGTTGTCTGCCCAAGTATAGCCGAGTTTTTTCAGAATTAAGAACAAGACTTTAAAATGGTAATCTTGCTCATTTCCAACTGTATAGACCATGCCGTGTAAATCCGGATAATCGGCAAAACGGTCAATGGCCGTACCGATGTCTTGTGTCATATAAACAGCTGTGCCGTCTGAGCGCAACACGAGTTTTTCATCGAGTCCATCTGCACTTAGGTCAATCCAGACTGAACCATCTGGCTTTTGATAAAAGACACCAGCTGCTAAACCTTGCATGACTTGGTCCTTGCCTAAAAGAAAGGTATCCGATTCATAATACAATTTGTCAAAACTGACACCCATTTTGGCATACGTTTGGTCAAAACCAGCGTAAACCCAACCATTCATGGTGGTCCAGAGTAAATAAACCTGAGGATCACGCGCCTCCCACTTCACCAACATTTCTTTGGCTTCTTTGAGAATTTCAGTCTGATTTTTAGCGAGTTCTTTGATTTTATCGTCAAGGGCCGCACAGGCCTTTTCATCCTTGCCAGCTTTTGCCGCTTCAAAGTTAAATACCGCTTCTTGAATTGTTGTAGGCGTATCGGAAAAATCTTTTTCAGCCCATTTAGCCATCAATTCTTTGGCTTCTGCTTGTAGGGCTTTATCAAAGGCAACATAATATTTACCCACCAACTTATCGCCTTTCATACCTGTATTTGCTGGTGTTTCTCGTTCGCCCTTGTCATTCAAAGGAGAAAACTTTTCCCAGGCCAACATGGATTTACAAATATGAATACCGCGGTCATTGATTACTTGGGTACGCACCACTTTGTGTCCATTTGCTTTTAAGATTTCTGCGACGGAAAAGCCCAAAAAGTTATTGCGGAGATGACCAAGGTGCAAAGGCTTGTTGGTATTTGGTGAAGAATACTCCACCATTACCGTAGGTTTTGAATTGGGCGCTTGTAAACCAAATTGCGGATTTTCCTGCATTTGATTGAGTGCGTTGACCCAATAGCTTTTTTGAAGTACGATATTTAAAAACCCGTTAATGACAATACAATGCGATACTCCGGCAATATTTTGTTCAATCCAGGTCTTGAGTTTGTCACCAGCCTCTTGCGGCGAACAGCGCAATATTTTCACAAACGGAAAAACCACCAAAGTGAGGTCCCCTTCTACATCCTTGCGCGTCAGTTGAAACTGAATGAGCGATTCTGAAATGCTCGTCCCGAAAAGTTCAGGAGCGGCTTCGATTAAGGCTTTGCGGATGAGTTGTTCCATGTATTATTGAAGGTGGCTTAAGGTATTCTCAATTAAATTCAAGGCTTGTTCGGCCATTTTGTTTTTTTCGTCATCGAGGCAAGGGTTCACCTCGACAATTTCTAATGCACATAACCTTGGGTCTTGCGCAAAATAAGCTAACATCGTAGCAGCTTCCTGAAAACTAATGCCATTGGCAACAGGTGTTCCGGTACCGTACGATGTCTCAATCGGATCAATGCTGTCTACATCAAAAGATACGTAAAGCAAGTCGCAAGCTTCAAGTTTATTTTTGATCTCTTCAAGACAAACCAATAGACCTTTTTCTCTGATTTCTGCAACGCTATAATTGCGAAGCTTCAATGCTGCCATAACATGGTCTTCTTCTTCCTCCGTATCGCGCACACCAATATAAACTAAGTCTTGAGCTGAAAAAGCATGAGACTTCAAGGCGTCCCAGTGCTGTTGAGTTTCAGTATCCAATTGGTTTTTAGCGATATCCTGATGATCTAGACCTAAAGCTGCAGCAATAGGCATACCGTGCATATTACCTGATGGGGTGGTATATGGCGAATGAATATCGGCATGCGCATCAATCCAAATGACGCCTATACGTTTTTGCGGATGTGCATTTTTTAATGCCGCCAAAGTGCCAGCAGCTGAACTGTG
>JBEEKM010000100.1:0-3038 GCA_041168645.1 Bacteroidota bacterium
TGCCCAATAAGAACGAGCTTACCATCAACTTAAATTACCAACATTCATTCTCTAATATTTTCCTCGGTTCATATTCGTTATACAACCAATCGAACCTCGGTGATTTTCATAATAGAGGTCGATTTTTAAATATAGGTTTAGCCTATACTTTTAATAGTTCCAAGAAAATTGCTACGATTCAGCATTTGCAAAGTAAGGAAAACTATGACCGTAAAGCAGCCAAAAAAGCTTACCGCAAACAACTGCGATATATTGATCCAAAAAGTAGTTTTTTAAAACTCAGTGCAGGTTCAACATTTATGAAAACGCTAATTGTTGAAGACCCATTAAACGTGATGCAAGCTGGAAGTATGCCCGATTTTACTCCTCAGATCAGTTTTGAGACGGGTTTAGGCCAGCAATTCTACATAGAAGGTAGTGTTCAAACGAGTCAAATTTGGTTAACTGAAAGATATTATTCAATGCCCTATTCGCTTTCTGGTTATAGTGGCTTTCGAATATTTCAACTTTCTTGTGGCGCATTATACCGTTGGATTTTGCCAAATCAGTACAATGTTATAAATATCAACGCGGGCCTTACATCCGGATTCCATTTTGCCCAATTGGGTGCTTATCAGATGAGTTTTTCTAGCCATAACGGCGCTACCAATGATGAACCTTTTCATTTTAGTGCCTTAACAGAATCAGCTGTGACTTCGCGTTATATTGGTTCAATCTATTTGGGTTTGTCTAAAGACTTCAGGTTGTTAAATCGTGTGTATTTAAGTTTTGCATACCGATACAATTTCGGACTCAAAAAAGTCATTGAATCGGATGTTCTATATACCGATTATCTGAACAATCAAAGTGCAATGATAAAAACCTGTATCAATGGAAGTGGCAGTGAAATTCAGTTTGGTTTGAAGTTTAAATTGAAATAACTGCACTTTAGCTATTTTCTTTTTTTGTACTTTCATCTTCACTTATGAGCGACATCAATATTGACAACTATCTAGACAGCCATTACATTCACAGAAGTAACTGGTTGCGTGCGGCGGTTTTAGGTGCCAACGATGGCATTATATCAGTTTCGAGTTTGGCCATTGGTGTGGCAGCGGCAAGTACAACCCGTGAGCCTGTGGTTTTAGCTACGGTAGCTGGTTTGGTTGCGGGCGCCCTTTCCATGGCTGCCGGAGAATATGTTTCTGTGAGCTCTCAAATGGATACCGAGCATGCTGATATCGAAAGAGAAAAGCAAGAATTGGCCGCTATGCCAGAAGAAGAATTACAAATCTTGGCTCAAATTTACGAGCAACGCGGACTCAAAAAAGAAACTGCCATGCAAGTGGCGCTTGAGCTAACAGCCCATGATGCCTTAGCAGCACACGTCAGAGATGAACTTGGCATCAACGAAATAACACAAGCCAATCCTATCCAAGCTGCTTTAGCATCTGGTGCCGCGTTTTCTGTTGGTGGCGTCTTGCCTTTGTTGGTCATTTTGTTTGTACCACTCAAGGGAATGGAATACTGGCTCTATGGGTTTACCATTTTATCTTTGGTGCTTTTGGGTGCCACTGCAGCAAAAACAGGTGGTTCAAATATCATAAAGGCAATCACTCGCATTACCATCTGGGGAACCATCGCAATGGCATTATCAGCCGGTGTTGGAACCTTGTTTGGGGTTAATGTTTAATCATTTAGATTTCATATGAAACCAAACAATTCTGCAGTTGAAACTATACTAGAAAATATTCCGGAGGAAAGAAAAGAGGCCTTTGAGCGCCTGCATCAAATCATTGTTGATCACTTACCAGCAGGTCTTGAGCCGGGCCTTAGTTATGGAAACTTAGGTTATGTTGTGCCGCATTCGCTTTATCCAGCAGGTTATCATTGCAAACCTTCTGAGCCGCTACCTTTAGCCTGGATTGCTTCCCAAAAAAATTCGATCAACTTTTATCATATGGGGATTTATGCTGACCCAAAACTGATGGATTGGTTTTTAGCCGAATACCCTAAACACAGCACCCAAAAACTTGATATGGGAAAGAGCTGTATGCGCTTTAAAAAACCCGAACAAATTCCATTTGAACTCCTTGGTCAGCTTATGGGAAAAATGACGGCAGCTCAATGGATTGATATGTACGAAAGTCTTTATAAGAAGTAAGTAAAAAGCGCTCTGATTATTTACTTACCTTTATTTAAAATTCAATACATGTCAGAAGATTTACAAAAATGCCCCTCGTGTGAATCACCCTATGGATACGAGAGTGGAGAAGGACAATATACATGCCCAGAGTGCTCATTTGAATGGAACTTAGCCGACGTTGCTGCTTCCGATGAATTAGTTGTTCTAGATGCCAACGGCGCACGCTTACAAAACGGCGATTCGGTTGTTGTTGTCAAAGACTTACCGGTTAAAGGCGCTCCAAAACCAGTTATTAAAGCGGGTACTAAAGTGAAAAACATCCGCCTCAACGATGGCGATCACAACATAGATTGCAAAATTGATGGATTTGGCGCCATGGGCTTGAAGTCTGAGTTTGTGAAGAAAGCTTAATAAAGTTAAAATCAATGAAAGCAATTCTTTTTTCTTGTGCCTTTTTACTTCTTTTCAGCTCCTGTGAAGGTAGCTCTTGTGAAAATGCTAAAGCTGCCACTATTGAAGATTATACTGGCCTAGATGGCTGTGGCTTGGTTATAAAATTGACAACAGGTGAAGTACTCGAGCCCATGAACTTGAATGGTTTCAATATTACGCCAACTGACGGCATGAAAGTTTGGGTGAAATACCATGAAGTTGCTGGTGCCAGCATTTGCATGGTTGGCCCGATTGTAGAAATTGATTGCTTGGCCAAGCGCTAAAAAATCAACACAATTATTTACTGAAACAACGCTGTACGTGCGATAAAATACGGGTTGACCAAATTGGCTTTATTATAGTACAACGGTTCGCCAGTTTCGGCATGTACTACACTCCCGCCTAAAGCTTCTAAAATGGCTTGCCCTGCCGCGATATCCCATTCCATAGTAGGTGCAAAGCGCGGATACACATCTGCTTT